>JAFWEW010000037.1 GCA_017512725.1 Solobacterium sp. | reverse complement strand
TCACTGGGTTAGTCTTTTCCCCAGCATCCGGCTTCTTTCAGATTCCACCTCGCGATGGACACCCTTGCCTTCAACTAACGCTTCCTACTGCTGGTGCGTAGCGGTCTCTCACCGCCTAGTCGTTACCCATGCCGGGCACACCAAAAAAAGAACTGAATGCAGTTCAGTCCTTTCTTTCCGGATTCAGTGAGATTCCGATTCCCAGCGCATTTGGCCCGGTATGGCAGGCAACACTCAGAGAGAGCGGATCATAATACGTATGGCAGTTCGGGAATGCCTGCTCAACCGTCTTCATCCATTTCTCTGCCTCTTCCTGATCGGTACAGCTGCTTGCGGCGCCGATCCAGAGGTCCTCATTGTCATAATCCCGGAAGATCGTGATCCGATCGGTCTGTACGGCCCGGATCATCGTGTTCTTCGCCTTGATCAGTCCATGTACTTTTGCGCAGGTTTCAAACTTTTCGCCCTTTGTCATAAGTACCGGCTTGATGTTCAGGATATCTGCGATCGCCGCAGTGGTCGGTGTGACCCGTCCGGTCTTCTTCAGGTAGTTCAGACTCTCGACGGTCAGGTACACACTGGACAGCGGTCCTTCTTCTTCCAGCTTCTCACGGATCGTTTTTGCGTCCAGGCCTTCTTTGGAAAGCTTTGCCGCCTTCATAACCGCCTGACGCATGGTAACCGAGATCCGGTGATTGTCTGCGACTTCAACCTTTCCGTCAAAGCCGGCTGCCAGCATCATGGCTGCCTGCGCGGAACCCGAAAGACCGGAAGACATGGGAATGTAGATCACTTCATCCCATTCCTTCAGCAATCCCTTCCAGCATTCCAGCACTTCCCCGGGAGAAGGCTGCGAAGACGAGATCTCTTTCCCTTCTGCCAGTGCAGAAAAGAATTCTTCCGCCGTGATATTCCGGTTTTCATAGAAGGTTTCCCCGTCGATGATCACCGGCATCGGAATAACAGAAACACCTAAGGTTTCCGCTTCCTTCTGAAATATTCCGCTGTTGGAATCTGTCACAACTGCAGTCTTCATCTCTCCTCCTGTTCCGTTCCGTCAGAAAAACCCGACGGAGCATCCCCTAGATTCTGTCATAGATTAAAGGAAATGTATAGAAAAATGTGAATCCTAGTCCGTTTTGTTTCCGGGTTCCGTTTTCCGTACATCGCTGCCCCGTGTATGGATTCTTCACAATTTTGTGATGATTCCCCGGAATGTACAGGTAAAATATTACATATGATTAAATTTTTTATGAACCGTATCAATATCAATGAAGATATTGAACTGACCGGTGCCTCACTGGACCATATATCAGAGATCATTGCCGATTTCCTGCTTCAGATGCGGATGGAAAACTCCTCCCGCCTGCGTGTCCGTCTTTCCATGGAAGAAGCGATGCTGCGGTGGATGGATCATTTCGGCAACGGGGTTCCCGTCCATCTTGAGATCGGTGTGATCCTGAACCGGCCGACGATTACCCTGACCCTGAGCGGCGAACAGTTCAATCCGCTGGTCTCCAGTGAAAACGATCTGGGAGAATGGGCCGAGTCGCTGTTTACCGGCATCAGTCTTTCTCCGACGTACGCCTACCGCAGAGGCGTCAATATCCTGCAGCTCAAGATGAGCATGCCGGAGCACAACCCGGCTCTCAAGCTGCTGATGGCGGTCATGATCGGCGGCAGTATCGGCATTCTTGGAAAAATGATCATTCCCAATGAGATCATGAGCCGGATCGTCTATACGATCCTCGATCCGATCCAGGGCGTGTTTCTGAGAATGCTGAATGTCACATCCGGTCCGGTCATCTTCCTTTCCGTCATCACCACAACCTGTGCGGTCGGCTCCATGACTGCCATCGGAAAGAGCGGCCGACGCATGACTCTCCGGTTTATCACGATCACGCTGATCGCCACGCTGATTTCGGCTGTTGTGATGCTGAAGCCGCTGTCGATCCATCTTGCGCAGACCCTGTTTGACGAATCCCAGTTCTCAAGTGTGCTGGATCTTCTGCTGCAGGCAATCCCGAACGATGCCTTTACGCCGATCATCACCGGCAACTCGCCGCAGATGATCCTGATCGCTCTGGTACTCGGCAACGCCCTGCTCGCCGCCGGTCCGAAAGCTTCGAGACTGCAGACGATCATCGAACAGGCAGACACCGTCGGCCTCATCATCGCCGACTGGGTAAGCCGTCTGACCCCGTTCTTTGTCACCGTGCTTCTGATCCTTGGCATCTGGAACGGTTCGGTAAATATTCTGCTTGGACTCTGGCTCCCCCTGCTGTCGATCACGATCCTTTCGCTGATTGCTATGTCGATCAGTGTCCTGCGGATCAGCACCAGCAAGCAGGTACCGGTTCGGGTCCTGATTGAGAAAATGAAGCCTTCCTTCCTGATCGCCTTCCGCAACTCGTCGGTCGATGCCTCGATCACGGAGAATATGAACTGCTGCGAGAACAAGCTCGGCATCAGTAAGAAACTCACCAGCTTCGGCATTCCGCTCGGACTGATTTCCTTTATGCCTGCAGAAGGCATTTCAACCATGGTGCTGCTGCTCTATGCAGCATCTGTCTATAAAGTCAGCGTCTCCATCGTCTGGCTGTTTATTGCGATCGCTCTGACCGTCGCCCTGACGGCCGCAACCCCGCCGGTATCCGGTATCGGCATTCTCACCTATACGGTACTGTTTGCACAGCTGCACATTCCTTCTTCTGCCCTCACCATGGCAATGGTCGCCGATATTCTGATCGGCTTCATCGTCATCCCGATGAACCAGGCAATGCTGCAGATGGAACTGGTTACCGAAGCGGATACGCTGGATCTGTTGAACCGGGATATTCTCAGAGCAGAACCGATGAAGCCGGTAAAGTCAGAAAAATGACTCCGGTCAGTTTTCCCGGTTCCGATGCCGGTACATGCATGGTCCTCTGACCGGGCATTTGGATAATGTCTCTTTCAAAAACCATCGTTTGTTATATATAATTTCTGTGGAGGATTTTCCGTATTATGGATGAAAAAACAATTGAACTCGAAAAAGTGACACTGACCTTCAAGCGGGACGGAGATACACTGATCATTCATCCGGCCGGACGGATCGAATCCGTCAATGCCGCAAAAGCAGAAGCTGCCATTCAAGAAGAACTTCATGATATCAATGCGGTACAGCTGGATTGTGAGAAACTGGAATACATTTCCAGTGCGGGACTCAGAATCATACTGCGAATTAAAAAAGCATATGACAACGTCAGTGCGGTGAATGTTTCGAATGAAGTATACGAAGTATTTGAAGTCACCGGATTCTCGGAAATGATCGATGTCCAGAAAGCGTTCCGGACGCTTTCGGTTGAAGGATGCGAAGTGATCGGTTCCGGTGCCAACGGCATCGTCTACCGGTATGACGAAGATACGATCGTCAAGGTATTCCGCAATCCGAATGCCCTCGATGAGATCAAGCGGGAGCGGGAACTTGCCAGAACGGCATTTGTGCTTGGCGTTCCGACCGCAATTTCCTACGATATCGTAAAAGTAGAGGGAAACCTTTACGGTTCGGTATTTGAACTGCTCAACGCAGATACCTTCCAGCACCTGCTGATCACCGGCGAAAAGAGTGTTGAAGAAGTCGTTGCGATGAGTGTTGACCTTCTGAAGACGGTTCATTCCAGACTGCCGAAACCCGGCGTGCTGCCATCCCGTCTGGACATTGCGAAAAAGCGCCTTCAGATCATCAGGCCGCTTCTGCCGGAAGATGCATTTGAGAAGCTTTCTGCCATGGTCGATGCCATCCCGGAAAACGGACATATGATGCATGGAGACTTCCACGTCAAAAATGTCATGATCCAGGACGGAGAGTGCCTGCTGATCGATATGGATACACTCTGCACCGGCGATCCGATCTTTGAATTTGCCGGCATGTACCTGCCGTATATCGGATTCGGCGAGATCGATCCGGAGGATCCGGTAAAGTTCTTCGGCATTTCGATCGAGGTATCCCACCGGCTGTTCTATGAAACAACCGAGGCTTACTTCAAAGATCAGGAACTGCCCTTTGATCAGGTTCTGGTCCGGGCAAGGATCCTTGCCTACTGCCGTATCCTGTACTACTGCGCCGTCGGCAAGCATATGGCACCGGAACAGATTCCAGATCGTACCGAATACGCACGTGCGAAGCTGCTGGAACTGCTGCCGCAGACCGACGAGCTTTCTGCTCACGTAACATACTGATTTAACTGTTCCAGGGGGAGGAGGGCTGCTCTTTGAGAACCATTACGCTTTCAGCTACTACCGAAAACATTTCGAACGCAATCCAGTTCGTAACGGATTTTCTGGATTCTTTTAACTGTCCAATGAACATCCGGATGAAAATAGAGCTTGCAGTGGATGAGATCTTCTGCAATATTGCCTCCTATGCCTACGCGCCGGACACCGGAGATGCCGTGATTGATGTGGACTATGACGAGAAAGCACATAACGTCCACATCGTATTCAAAGACAAAGGGGTCCGCTATGATCCGCTTGCCAAGGATGATCCGGATGTCACGCTTTCCGCAAGCGAACGGGCCATCGGTGGTCTCGGAATCTTCCTGGTCAAGAAAACCATGGATGATATGTATTATGAATACCGGGACGGAATGAATATCCTGCATCTGATCAAACACATTTGAAACACCGCAAAAGACAGAGCGTTGCGTTCTGTCTTTTTCTATGCGTATACACGCACTGGTTCCTCCGATATACTGAAGCTGTCTGAGGATGAAACATGAATCTGTACTACCGAAAAAAAGAACGGCTGCTATCGGCTGTGAGTCTTGTACTGCTCACACTTTTCTTCGGGTGCGCCCGGCAGAAAGCAGAAGTGCTGCGGCCTGAGCCGTTTGTTCTGCCGGAAGAAACCGTTCCCTATACGATTCAGGAGATGCCGGTCACGCTGGAAGACCGGTATATCTACGGGAAAGCCTATCTGCCGCAGGATGGAAACAATACGCATCCGACGGTGATCCTGGCCCATGGGATGGGCGGCAGCCTGTCACAGACCGAAGCGTTCTCCATGCGGTTTGCAGAACACGGCATTGCCGCATATGCCTTTGACTTCTGCGGCGGCGGAGAGAACCAGAGCAGCGGTGACATGCTGGCGATGTCGGTCCGGACAGAAGCCGATGATCTGAAGGAAGTCATCCGTTTTGTGAAGGAACAGGATTTCGTTTCTCCGGTATCCCTCTTCCTGCTGGGACAGAGTCAGGGCGGATATGTCTGCACGATGTGTGCCAGCGAACCGGATTCGGATCTTGCGGGGCTCATTCTCATGTATCCGGCTTTCAATATCAATGATCTTTCCAATGAAATCGTATCCAAGGCAGGCGGCATTCCAGATACCGGCGTCATCTTCGATCAGACGGTCAGCCATATCTATTTTGAAGATGCCCTTGCCGAAAACATTCCCGAAGATATGAAACGGATTAAACTGCCCGTACTGATCCTGCATGGAAGCAGTGATCCGGTTGTCCCTGTGGAGTATTCCCAACAGGCATCTCAATTGTTTCCAAATGCTTCCCTGATTCTGATCCGGGATGCAGAACACGGCTTCTTTGGCCCGCAGACGGATGAAGCGTTCTCTTACTGTACGGACTTCATCACAACGTGTTTAAACTGAAAAAAACAGATCCGTGTGATCCGTTTTTTCATCTGTTCCGGTTACTTTGACAGGAAAATGATTGCGCTGATCAGCAGGATGATGATCAGTGCCACAAGAATCATGATAAAAGAAAGTGATCTTGTTTTCCGGCTTTCTCCCGCCAGTCCTTCCGTGATCACGTCTTCCAGCGCTTCTTCTTCCGGATCCAGTTTTCCGTTGTTATTGATATCAAGCATATTCTTACGATAACTGAAATTACAGTTTTTTTAAACAATGCATTACAATTAAGGCATGCCAGTACAATATCAGGAACAGAACAGACCAATGTCCTTTGCGGAAGAAGAAGCCGCAGATTATCAGAAACAGCATGCACCTCAGGCGCAGAAACCGAAAAAGGAAAAGAAGCCGTTCCGCCTTTCGGTCGGAGGGGTCATCGGCGTGATCACCGCCTGCGTAATCTGTCTTGGTGCGGGACACTATATCCGCAACTCCACCCTGTTTATGGAGAAGCGTACCGTAGAGCACTATCTTCCGGTGGAAGAATATGTCTTGGTGGATGAGGATACCGGGGAATATATACAGAATGTCCGGACCCTGAAGTTTGACAATAAATACATCTACGAAGGCCGTTCAAACTATCTCATGACTTCCCGCGGACTGAAACCAGGAGATTCCTGGGAGAAGTTTGTTCAGGAGTATGGTGATTTCTATGCTGATACGATCTATACCAGCCCGGTCGGAGAAGACGGCTATACGATCTATGACCCGGATTCCGTTCACATCTATGATCCGATTCTGATAAAAGATTTCGATGAACAGTATGTCAAAACCGGAATCGTGGATCCGGACAAGATGCACATCGACGTCAATTTCCGGGCAAGAACGGACGGGGTAACGATTTATTACACGGAAGCGGAATATGAACGCCTGCGGGATTCCTATTACGATCACCCGTTCCGGCACCTGTCTTCCTATCCGAATCTCAATGAGTTCAATCTCTCTTTCGAATTTGCACCGGAGATCTACAGCACAAGAGACAGCACCGGTCTCGATTATATTTCTTCCAGCTATTACAACTGATACATAAAAACAGGAGTTTCCGGCAGGTGATAAATCACACCGCACCGGGTCTCCTGTTTTTGTTATGATTCCGTTTTTTCTCCATCGGACATCGCCGCAAACTTGATGAGCAGGATCTGTTTCAGCTCTTCCCTCTCTTCCGCCGTCATTGCCCGCAGCCTTGCATTATGCCCTTCCAGGGTTCCTTCATGGAATGCGACAACCGTCCCATCTTTAATAAAGAACAGGGTCGGAACGTACAGGTGCCGGATCCCGTTTTCATCATATTCGAGAAACTCCCCGACCTTTTTGATCAGAAGATCATAATCATCGATATCGGTATTCTTTTTCCACGAAGATTTTGCCCGTGTGTTGACATAGCCAACCGTCTGTCCGCTTTCTTTTGCGGCATCATTGATCACCGGTACCGCATCCAGGCACCATTCACAGGTATCGTAGCCGAAATAGACTGCGAAGGTACGTTTCTCATCCATGGCTTCAGCCATGCTTTTAACTGTCATGTCGTAGTAAATATGCGTTTCCTGATCGGCGAAATTCGAGTAGCCGCTCATGTCGCTCTTTTTCCCCGTCACCGGTTCTCCGGTGTTTTTCTTTTTACAGGAAGCGGTAAACAAAGCGGATATACACAACAGGCTGAGGACCATCAGCCTGATCTTTTTGAAATTTCTCATGTCCCTATTATAAATGATTCGGGTTTTGCAGTACATTTCTTTGAAAACTGACAGGAAGGACAATCTGTTGTTTGTTTTTTCGTTAAGATTGTATACAATACATTTGTAAACAATCAAAAAGGAGGATTACTACCATGACTGCAATTTATGATTACACCCTTCCGACTCCGCAGGGAGAAGAGGTCAGCCTGAAGGATTTTGAAGGCAAAGTACTTATGATCGTCAACACTGCCACCGGCTGTGGCTTTACACCGCAGTACACCGATCTGGAAGAAATGTATGAAGCGTTCCATGACCGGGGTCTTGAGATTATCGATGTGCCGTGCAACCAGTTTGCCGGTCAGGCGCCGGAAAGCGATGAAGAAATCCATCAGTTCTGCCAGCTGAAATTCAACACACAGTTCCCGCAGTATAAAAAATCCGATGTAAACGGAGAAAATGAACTGCCGCTCTATACCTGGCTGAAGTCCCAGAAGGGCTTTGAAGGATTTGGAAAAGGCGTCAAGGCACTTGCCATGAGTGCGATGCTGTCGAAGATCGATAAGAATTACAAAACCAATCCGGATATCAAGTGGAACTTCACAAAGTTCATCGTTGACCGCGATGGCAATGTCGTTGCACGCTTTGAACCGAATGCCGATATGAAGGAAGTCAGAGCGTGTGTTGAGAGTCTTCTGTAATGCATGAACAGCTGCGATTGAAAAACCAGCTCTGCTTTCCCCTCTATGCCTGTGCCCGAAAAATCACAGGCCTTTACAGTCCCTACTTCAAACCGCTTGGAATCACGTATACCCAGTATCTTGTCTTTCTCGTTCTCTGGGAAAAAGACCACGTGCCGGTCAAAGAACTTTCCGAGGCACTGTATCTCGACAGCGGCACACTGACTCCCCTGCTGAAAAAGATGGAACAGGAAGGCTACATCACCCGCACCCGCTCAAAAGAAGATGAGCGGTCCGTGCTGATCTCCCTTACGGAAAAAGGCAGAGCTCTGGAAGAAAAAGCCCTGCAGATTCCAAAGTGCGTCAGCGCATGCATCAATCTCTCAGAAACAGAAGCCCGTCAGCTTTATGAACTGCTTTATAAAGCAATGGCTTCGGAGGCAGCCAAATGAATCGATCCGAACGTGAAAAAACGATTGTACGTACCAGTATTGCCGGTATCGCGGTCAATGTTCTTCTGGCCGCAATGAAGGCAGTGATCGGCATTGTGACAAACTCCATTGCCGTAACACTGGACGCAGTGAATAACCTTTCCGATGCACTGTCATCGCTGATTACGATCATCGGCACAAAGCTTGCCGGCAAAGCACCGGACAAAGAACATCCGATGGGTTATGGACGCATTGAATATCTCAGTGCACTGATCATCTCTTCCATCGTGCTTTATGCAGGAATCACTTCGCTTCTCGAATCCATCAAAAAGATCCTGAATCCCGTGGTTCCGGAATACAGTACCGTATCACTGATCCTGCTTGTCATCGCAGTTGCCGCAAAGATACTGCTCGGAGTCTTTTTCAAAAAGACCGGAGAAGCAGTTCATTCCGGCTCTCTGATCGCAAGCGGTTCGGACGCACTGAATGATGCCATTCTCTCTTCTTCCGTAATTCTTTCAGCTGTTCTCTATCTGGTAACCGGGATCCGCCTGGAAGCGTATGTCGGCGTCATCATTGCGGTCATGATCATCAAAGCCGGTTTTGATCTGATCCGGGATACACTGGATGAAATCCTTGGGAAGCGTCCGGACAGCGAGCTTTCAAAAGCAATCAAAGCCGCCGCTGCGGAAGAGCCGGAAGTATACGGCGCCTATGATCTGGTACTGAACAGCTACGGGCCGGACAAAACGGTCGGCAGCGTGCACGTTGAGGTACCGGATACCATGACCGCAGACCAGATTGATGCACTGGAACGGCGCATCTCAATGCGTATCTTCGAGAAGTTCGGTGTATTTCTGACTGCAGTATCCGTATATGCGCATAATACAGATGAGAATGAAAGCCGCAGACTGCAGGATGCCGTTGCGGACCTTGTGAAAGCGCATGAAGGCGCACTGCAGATCCACGGATTCTATCTGAATCCTGAAACAAAAACCGTTCTGTTTGATGTGGTCATCGCCTATGAGCACAATCCAAAAGAAGTCTATCAGAAGATCGTGGAGGAAGTTCAGGCAGCCTTCCCGCAGTATCATTTCCAGATCACACTGGATTATGATCTGAGTGACTGAAACCGGGAGCGCATTCTTCATTTTCACAGGCAAAGGTGCTAGGATATTCCTGTCCGGTCATAAGCGGACAGGAGGTATCTAATTATGATCTTAGGTTTGATTATCCGGCTGATTATTGGTCTGATTGCAGGTTACTTCGCTTCCAAGCTGATGAACCTGACCAACCAGAGCGTTGGTGCGCTTCTGGTTCTGGGAATCATCGGTTCCTTTGTCGGAGGATTGATCGGCTCTCTGATCGGTCTTCAGGCGAACGGCTTTATCGGATCGATTCTGCTTTCTGTACTCGGTGCCTGTGTATTTACCTGGGCCTACAGCAAGTTCATGAAGTAATCCCGTTATCTGCTCATTCAAAGAGGTATCCACGGCGATACCTCTTTTTATGTTTCATTCGTCAGTTTTTCAAGATAGGCATCGAGGATGCCCTGGAACTGCGGCAGAGTTTCCGCCATGGAACAGGCTGCCCGGGTCTTTGCGGAATACGGCATTCCATCCAGATAATACGATGCCAGTCCCCGCATCATGCGGATCCCGGTATGCTCGTCATAATAATCACAGAGTTTTCTTGCATAATCCGCACAGAGCCGGATCCGTTCTTCATACGTCGGCGGCGTATACGGTTCCCCGTTCAGTGCCGCATTCAGTTCCCGGATAAAATACGGGCGGCCGATCAGTCCTCTTCCGATCATCACGCCGTCTGCCCCGGTCTCTTTGAACATGCGCATGGCATCTTCCACGGTACGGATATCTCCGTTCCCGATCACCGGGATACTTACCGCTTCCTTTACCATGCGGATATATTCGTTGTTTGAATGCCCGCGGTACAGCTGTGATTTCGTCCGGCCGTGAACAGCGATGGCTGAAACCCCCGCTTCTTCAAACCGCTTTGCCAGTTCCGGCGCATTGATATGTTCCCGGTCGCTGCCGGCCCGCATCTTTACGGTAACCGGACGGTCGGTATGCGAAACGACCGCCTTTACGATTGCCGCCGCAAGTTCCGGTTCGGACAGAAGATAGGAGCCCGCATGTGCCTTCAGCACCTTGGTCACCGGGCACCCCATGTTGATATCGATGATATCGCAGGCAGTATGCGCAGTGAGAAACTCTGCGGCCTCTGCCATCGTTTCCGGATCTCCGCCGAACAGCTGAAGGCTGACCGGGTGTTCATCGTCAAAAATGCGGCACATATCATATGTCCGCGCATTTTTATAATGCAGTGCTTTATCGCTGATCATTTCCGATACCGTAAGCGCACAGCCCGCGTCATGGCATTCCTTCCGGTAGACCGGTCCGGAGATGCCTGCCAGCGGTGCAGCGATGATCGGATTTTTCAGCTCAACGGTTCCGATTTTCATCGATTCGTTTCTGCTCCAGTATTTCCTTCAGTTCTGCTTCATTGAATTGATAGCGTGTCCGGCAGTAATGACAGACGACCTCTGCCCCATGATCTTCTTCGATCATTTCGGTAAGATCCTTCTCCCGCAGTGCCCCAAGCGCTTCCCGGAAATGTTCCTTCGAACAGTCACAGTGCCACCGCAGCGGCTTGTGGGCAAGGATCTGTGCATCCGGAAACAGCTGATGGATCAACGTTTCCGGTTCGATTCCCTCATCTACCGTTTCACTCATCGGTCTGAGACGGGCAGCGGTCTGTTCCACCTGAACGATCGTTTCTTCCGATGCGTTCGGCAGAAGCTGAATGATCATTCCGCCTGCCGCCTTTACGCTGGAATCCGTATCGACCAGTACACCGACCGATACCACACTGCCGATCTGTTCACTCTCCATGAAATAAGCCGCAAAATCCTCTCCGATCTCGCCGCTTCTTAACAGAACGGTTCCGGTAAACGGTTCCTTGAGTCCCATATCACGGGAAACCTGCAGGGTGCCGTTGTTGCCGACGACTCTGCCGACATCCAGGTGGCCGTTTTCCTTCACGGCATAATACTGCATGTTTTCACCGCAGCCCCTCACATTGCCGGCTCCGTCTCCTTCCGTCAGGATCGTACCGATCGGACCGCCGCCGTTGATGCGCACCCGGACATGTTCTTCCGGTTTCTTAAGATCACTTGCGATCAGTGCCGTCACCGTCAGGGTCCTGCCCAGCGCTGCCGTACAGGTTGCCGCACTGTCCTGTGCTTTTCTGGCATCCTCGGCCATCCGGGTCGATACTGCCGCATGAATGCGGATTTCATGGTTCAGCGCTTCCGCAATTACGATTTCATCCTTCATTTTTTCAAGCTCCTGTAACAGCGTTCATTCAGACGCCGCATGCGCCGCACATCGATCTTGACGATTCTCCGGTCCGCGCTCAGCAGCCCGTTGCATTCGTCTTCTACATCGGCCAGCTGCGTATAGATCGAACCGGAAAGTCCTTTCGGAATATTATGCAGCACATCATGCTCGAAGAGTTTCAGCACCGCGGCATTCCAGTTTGCTTTATCGGTAAACTTCTTATAACCGTAAAGATTAGCCGCCTCATGATGTCCCTTTTCCGCATAGGTGTAGCCGCCGAATTCACTCAAAAGCAGGATCCGGCTGTCGGCCCGCGGCACATGGAAGGCACGGAAATAACAGTGACGGCTGTTGAAGTCGCCGGCTCCCATATCATGCCATCCGCTGGCACTGTCGATCAGCCGCGTCGTATCGTATTCCCGGACCGCATCGGTCACCGCGACGCTGTCAAACTGGCCCCATCCCTCATTAAACGGGACCCATGCAAAAATACATGCGGCGTTGTAAAGCATGTCCAGGATCTGATACAGCTCGGTATAATAGGCACTCCGGCTCTCTTCCGAGCCTCTGCCGTTTTTCTCATATTCCTTGTCACTGAGTTTTCGGAACCCGATGGTCGGAAGCACCGCAGTGCGCATGAAGTCATACGGCCCGCCGCCTCCGGGAATATCCTGCATGACCAGTATCCCGTACCGGTCGCAGAGATAATACCATCTGCGGCATTCGACTTTGTTATGCTTGCGGATCATGTTGAAACCCATTTCCCGGGTGATCTTCAGATCTGCGATCATCGATTCTTCACTCGGATAGGTCAGCAGTCCGTCGCAGTTATAGCCCTGATCAAGCAGCCCGCTCAGGAAGAGCGGCTCGCCGTTCAGTGCAAACCGGAGTATGCCGGACGCGTCCCGCATCGAACTGAACTTCCGCATTGCGAAATAGCTTTTGACCGTTTCTTCTTCCGTCTGCAGGTACATCGTATAAAGGAACGGATCCTCCGGGGACCAGTAATGAATGTCCTTGATCGGAATCGTATAATCCTTCTTGTTTGTAATGCCCCGGTGCACCAGTTCCTCGCCTGCAAATACCGTGATGACGATCTGGGAAAAGTCGCCTGCGGTCCGCAGATAGACTGCAGAACGGTCACAATCCGGTGTGATCTTAATATCTTCTACGGCATGAACCGGAAGGTCTTCCAGCCATACGGTCTGCCAGATGCCCGCAGACGGTGTGTACCACATCCCGCCGTTTTCGATCTTCTGCTTGCCATAGGCATACAGCCCCTGATCACTGTCATCCGTGATCCGCAGCAAGAGTTCATTCTCCGGTTTGATCGCTTCGGTCACATTCAGGGAAAAAGGCGTATAGCCGCCGGCATGACTGCCGACTTCTATCCCGTTGAGATAGACGGTACAGCACTGATCAACCGCTTCAAAGTTCAGGAACGTCCGCTCATTGTCCTTCTGATAGGAAAACTGCTTCCGCATCCACAGTACTTCCCGCGGCAGAAGATTGACATCCGTACCGGAAAGCTTACTTCCCAGCGCAAACGGAACAATGATCCGGCTCCACCCCTTATTCGGGTCCGGTTCTCCGCCATGGGTGATCTGATACTCCCAGATCCCGTTGAGCGAATGAAAACTTCCCCTTCTCAGCTGCATTCTCGGATACTCCGGAAGCGGGTTTTTCAGATCAACGGATTTTGCCCAGGGGCTGAACAGCGTCATGACTCTTCCTTTCCTTTTTGATGGTAATGGATCCCCCAGCGCACTGCCGTAACCGCAAGGGAGATGCCATGGATCACAAGGATCCGGGTGATCAATACCCCGCGGGTATGATCTGTTTTAGAAACAATGCCGGCAAACAGCACACAAATGCCGAAGGAAAGAACAATCATGATTCCTTCCGCCAGGATCGGATTCATTCCCCGTTTCGCAATGGAGTCAAAACACCATGGTATCCCTGCACTGATGATGATCAGAAGGATCAGCGGCAGAGTATCTCCCAATGTGCCTTCCTGACTCAGTACGGCGATCGTCACCGCCGCCATCAGTACGCTGCCGGCCGCTCCCATCAGGATCGCTGAGATTGTTTTCAGACTGTCGGTTGTTTCTTTCATAGTTACCGTTCTTATTGTACACGAGTGCCCAAAAAAAGAAGAAGGTTTTACCCCAACGCAAGTAAATAAAGCTGCCTGACAACTGTGATTAACGAACAAAAAAACCGGACCGTGATCCGGATTTACAGGTTTGATGCGGCAGCTCAGGACCGGTTCTTCAATACAACCTTTCCGGCACAGCCACCCTGGTATTCGCCGTTCTTCAGAATTGCTTTTCCATTTATATAAACATGGACAATTCCCTCCGGTTTCGTATCCGGTTTGGATTCATTCACGGTGATACGGTCGAAATCCAGCACCGTGATGTCTGCCTTGTATCCGGGTTTCAGATACCCGCGCTCCGGAATGCGGTAGCGGTCTGCCGTCTTTCCGGTCATTTTATGAACAATGTTCTGATATGGAATTCCATAGCGCTTTGCCAGAACAAAGAACTGTGGGAATGTCTGGAACGCAGCGATATTCTGAAGTCCCTTTTCAACCACCCATGCGTCCGTCATAAAGACAGAGAGGTCATCTTCCATCAGGCGGTGAACGATTTCATCGTTGTAGTATTTTCCAAGGTAGATACTGCCGGCGCGGTTGGACAGATCCACAAGTTTGAGATACATATCGAGATTTGAGAGACCCTCCTCGGCTGCGCACTGCGGAATCGTCTTGCCTTCATACTCCGGATGTTCATCTGAAATATAAGCCACAACCATATCATCCCAGTCAATTCCAAGAACCTTGCGGTACATTAGAATCGTCAGCTGAAGCTTGAACCGGTTGAACGGTTTTGCGGCTTCCTCTTTTGTCAGCTGAGCATACCATTCCGGGAATACAACCGTAATGACTGATGCACCGTAATGGAACGCATAGTTGTCAAATGCGATATCCTTTCCGTTGTTCTTCTCCCGACGGAATGTCGCAAGCATGTTGTCGAGCAGCTTCCAGCTTCTCTGCCCGGTAAAGATGAGGTGACTGTATTCCAGACGGCAGCCGGACTTGTTCATGATGTCGACTGCTTCATCAAGACCAAGTTCAAGATGGGATTTCTTTGTGAAGAGCGGATAGTCTGCGCTGACGATAGAACATGCGCGCGGATGAATCGTTACGATACCGTCATACTTCGCGATTTCCTTTGCGAACGCAACAATCTCATCTTCTCTTGCATAACGGTCCGGTTCATACATGAACCCAAAGGATCCTCCGAACGCACCGCCTTCCATCGCTTCGCGTACATGCGACAGTTCCTGTTCAATCTGTTCCGGTGTAAACGGAGCCGGATCATATCCGGCAATGCCTGCACGCACGGAACCCTGGCCAATCAGCGGAACCATGTTTACATAAAGTCTGTTTTCAGCCCGCTTCTTGAATTCCGCAAAACTGCATGGCTTCTTTGCGTCAAAGAGCCCTCCTCCAATCTTCTCGCGATAGGGTGTATTCTCATCCGATCCAAACGGAGAAAAGCTGCAGTTCCCTGTTATCTGTGTCGTGATACCCTGTTCAATAAACGGCTTATAATACTTCTCCGCGTCATCGTAATCATAGAAAAAATCATTATGAGAATGCGCGTCAATCAGTCCCGGACAGATGGCCGCGCCCTTCAGATCGATGATTTCATCTGCGGAATCATCGATTGTTCCCCCAGCCTTGACGATTACATCATCTTCGATCAGTACATCCCCGCCATACGGCTTCGCATCCGATCCGTCATAGATCATTCCGTTTTTAAACAATGTTTTCATTTCTTCATACTCTCCTGTTTGTGATTAACCTACTAGTTTTTTAAAAGCCCATCTGACGCAAAACTAATAACCCAGCTTCCAGCGTTCGTCAGATCGGTAAAAAGGCGAATCGTTTCCGCCTGTTCTTCAATTATATGGTTGTCCTTTTCGTTGCTAATCCCATTCATAAAGGTTCCCTTCATCAAAGGCCTGCTTATCTTATTTTAACAAACGCTCCGAGAAGTCCCCGAACTTCTGTAAGTCGGGGATGAATTCACCGTTGTATGTGTCTCTTGTCTATGTTCCAAATTGTAATTCAGCTTTTTCAAATAATATGAGGAGATTCTTTCGCGGTTATAAGCAAATTGAAAGAAAACTTTTTAGATCGCAGAAATCAAATTGTTCTCTTAATGCATATAGCGATCCAGTATCTCGTCAATCCCGTTAATATTCCTGTGCTTGGGCTTACGGATCAGATTTCCTCTTGCAATCACCATCGTTATGTTTCTGAGCGAAGAAAGATCATCGAGAGGATTCTCGTTCACAACGATCATATCCGCACATTTTCCAACTTCAATACTGCCGGTCTCTTTATCGATTCCTGCAATCGCAGCGTTTCCCAGCGTAGCCCTGTAAAGTGTTTCCTGTGTGGACCGGCCGATATATCGGTTGAAATAGCACAGCTCCCTCCAGAAATTGTAATGAACAACAAACGGACAGCTCACGTCACTCCCTAATCCAACTGGAATATTGTTTTCTATGCATGCTTTTGCACAGTCGATGATTCCGTCCAGAACGACACGGCCGTTCTTTTTTGCGGCCAGGGAAGCGTGGCTTTCTTCAAGTGTGAATTCAGCGTAAGGAATCGCTGGAGATAAAGTACAAATATCGACGGCCTTTCTTTCCTTAAACAGCTGAATTATTTCATCTGAGAGCTTCGCACCGTGTTCGATCGTATCGACTCCGTTTTCCAGAGCCACTTTTACTCCTTCCGAACTCTCAACATGTGCAGCTACGACATATCCGAGTCTGTGAGCTTCATCACAGGCTGCTTTCACAATCTCCGGTGACATCTTCAGCGCTCCCGGCATTCCTTCCTCATCAGAATCCATTACACCTCCAGTGATCATCAGCTTGATCAGATCGGGTTTTGTTCCGGATATCTTTCGGACAAGCGCCGCCGCTTCCTCCGGGGAACTTACGGCAGTCGCAATCGAACCGGCAAAATGTCCGCCTGGAACTGAGATGCCCGTGTTGGATGCGATGATACGCGGTCCAATCAGTTTGCCTTCCATGATCAGATCACGAACCTGTGCATCAAAATCCATCACACCGCCAACGGTTCTGATTGTGGTTACTCCGCTCATCACTTCGGTTCTGGCATAAGAGGCAACCAGCCGTTTTACGGCCATTCTGATCAGGGCATTCCCTGTAAGCAGCTTATATAGTTTTTCATAGTTCACCGGCTTGCTGTTTTTCTTCGGTTTCGGAGGTTTCCCGGACAGTGCAAGATGAACATGGAGATCGATCAGTCCCGGAAGCAGATAAGCGCCATGCAGGTCAATGATTTCGCAGTCCGCAAAGGGTGCTTCATCGGTTACGATATCCACGATCCGATCTCCGTCTGTCAGCACTGTTTTGCCGTAAACAGGCTCCATTTCTTTTGTTCCGTCAAGAATGATTCCATTTGTAAATGCATATTTCATTTCTTTAACTCCTCACAAATATGAATTGGGAATGAACCATTCCCAAGGATTTTGTAACTCGATACATTTTGTTCTTTCATCATCCGCAGACCCTTATAAATACGAAATCTGCAGATGCTTTAGTTTCCTTATGTTTTTCCCTTGGGTTATATCATCTCATGGCACTTTACGAATGCTGATATGGGAAAAAACAAGGGAAAGAAATCACGTTAATACAATATTACACCTTATAGGCAATCAGACTGCTGAAATGCTTTTCATACACAGCTTCGCTAATTTTATAACTCGCCAGAAAAAGTGGATAGTTTTAGCCATTCCACTCTTCCAGCCTCAGTGTTTTCGTATTCTGAAATATTTCGTTCCGTATGATTCCTGCAATAAATGTCAGGAATACGTTCGATTCAGGCGGCTCCCCCGCTCTATATTCCAGCGTGACCAAAGTCCATCCCACTCTTTCATGCCGGAACATCTTCTCGATCGCATCTTTGTCCCGGTATATATCCAATGCCTCAGAGGTTTCCATCTTATTCGATGTCACCAAAGGATTGTTAATACGCTCGTTTGACTCGCTCAGAACGAAAAAACCGATCAGTTCTTATTTCTAAGAACCTCAATCGGTTTGTGTTTTGGCAATTCCAATTGTCAATCGGCTTAACTCACCTGCATTGGGTATTACCCCTCTTCTCAGGCTTCTGTTTTTGGATCCGGTCCGTTCTCTGCGGGCTCAGCCGGCTTCGCTTCCGATCCCTCCGCCGGTTTGGTTTCCGAACCTTCTGCCGGCTTTTCTTCCGTTCCAGCTTCCGCTTTCTTCTCCGGTTCCGGAGTTGGAGCGGCTGCCTTCGGGGCAAAGTCTTCTTCAATGGATTCCCCGCGGATCACTTTTCCGATCTGCTCGGAAGTAAGGGTCTCATACTCAACAAGCGCTTCCGCGATGCGGATGAGCTCTTCCTTATGCGCCTCGATGATTTCCCGTGCCTTGTCATGGCAGCCGTTTACGATCTTGCGGACTTCTTCGTCGATTTCAAACGCGACCTGACCGCTGACATTGTTCGGGCTGTTGTAGTCACGACCGAGGAATACATTCTCGGAACCGCTGTTGTATTTGATCGGGCCAAGATCCGACATACCGTAGAGTGTAACCATATCCTTGGCAAGATTGGTCGCCCGTTCGATATCGTTGGATGCGCCGGTCGTCACATCGTCGAAGAACATTTCTTCCGCCGTACGTCCGCCCATATAGGATGTGATCGTCGCAAGCAGATCGCTCTTCGTATTCAGCATCTTTTCTTCCTTCGGGGTCATCAGGTTATAGCCGCCTGCCTGACCGCGCGGGATGATCGTAACTTTCTGAACAACCTGGGCATTTTCCAGAAACAGGCCGATGATCGCATGTCCTGCCTCGTGATAAGCCACAAGCTTTTTCGTCTTCTCATCATAGGTACGGCTCTTTTTCGCCGGTCCCATCATGACGCGGTCGATTGCTTCATCAATCTGTACCATACCGATTTCTTCCACCCGGTCTCTTACCGCAAGGATCGCGGCTTCATTCAGCACATTTTCAAGGTCCGCACCGGAGAAGCCGGGCGTCCGCTTGGCCAGCGCACCAAGATCGACATCCTTGGCG
Organism: Solobacterium sp.; assembly: GCA_017512725.1. Lineage (GTDB taxonomy): Bacteria > Bacillota_I > Bacilli_A > Erysipelotrichales > Erysipelotrichaceae > Bulleidia. The sequence continues at coordinate 83,650 of JAFWEW010000037.1, read as the reverse complement.
ATCTTTTTGTTCCGGGCATGGACCCGGAGGATCGCTTCTCTTCCCTTCCGGTCGGGAAGCGCAACCGTGATCTGCCGGTCAAACCGGCCAGCACGCAGGAGCGCAGGGTCAAGAACGTCCGGACGGTTGGTCGCAGCGATGACAACAATGCCGCTGTTGTCCTGCATGCCGTCCATCTCAACAAGGAGCTGGTTCAGCGTCTGCTCGCGTTCATCATGACCGCCGCCGAAACCGGCGCCTCTCTGACGGCCAACCGCATCGATTTCATCGATAAATATAATGCATGGTGCAGTCTGCTTTGCGTGGTGGAACATGTCACGGACACGGCTCGCACCGACACCGACAAACATTTCGACAAAATCGGAACCGGAGATGGAATAGAACGGCACATTGGCTTCCCCGGCAACTGCCTTGGCAAGCAGGGTCTTACCGGTACCGGGATGACCGCACAGCAGGATTCCCTTCGGGATCCGCGCACCCATCTTCTTGAACTTCGCCGGATATTTCAGATAATCGATGATCTCTGCCATTTCCTGCTTTTCTTCATCACAGCCGGCGACATCATCAAATCTGACCTTGGTCTTATTCTCCAGACGTGCTTTGGATTTTCCGAACTCAAATGCCTTGGCATTGGCACTTCCGGCACCGTTCATCCGGTTCATCATCCAGACACCCATGATAATCACAACCACAAGCGGTATCAGGGAGAACATCAGATCCCGGAAGGCATTGCTGGCCTCGGCATCCATGATCGAAAGTTCCGAATGATCCAGAGAATTCAGGAGCCGTTCCACCGAGGAATCCGTTGCTGGGACCACTGCGTTGAAACCGACTGTTTTTTCTCCGTCTTTATAACTGCCCTTGACCGTTATGACATTCGAACCAATCGAAAGAACCGATTCTTCGACCTTCTTGTTTTCCAGAACATCCATCAGCTGGTCATAACTCAGGGTCTGAGAAGCTGCCGGCTGATTCAGGGAAAACAGGCTGAAGATCGCAACCAGTACGATCAGATACGGCAGATAGTTCCAGATTTTTTTATTGTTTTTATTCTGCATTCTTTTTTACTCCAAACAAATCTCAGCGGTATACCTCTTCCTTGGGAATACCGATGAACGGCAGTGCCCGGAACCGCTGGTTGTAATCCAGTCCGAATCCGACCACAAAATAATCATCGATCTCGAAACCGACATAATCCGCATCGACATCCAGTACACGGCGGCTCGGCTTATCGAGCAGAGTGACAACTTTGACGCTCTTTGCGCCTTTGTTTCGGAACATGCCTATTACAGCGCTGATGGTACGGCCGGTATCGACGATATCTTCCACGATCAGGATATCCTTGCCCTCGGCGGATGTCTCAAGATCCTTGAGGATCCGGATATCTCCGGTGCTTTTCGTACCGGCATAGCTGGTGACATCCATGAAGTCATACTGAATATCGAGATCAATATATTTCATCAGTTCCGCAAGAAACGGTACCGAGCCACGCAGCAGTGCAACCAGAAGCGGTTTTTCATTCCGTTCAGAATACTCTTTGGTAATCTGTCTGCCAAGTTCCTGGCAGCGTTCACGGATCTGGTCTTCCGTAATCAAAACCTTCTTTACCTCATCTTTTACTGACATAACCGCCTCCATTTATTCATACGACGATAATTGTATCACAGAAAAGGTAGGGCTTTTCGAATAATGGCCGCAATCACAGCCCAGTCCCGGAACCAGAATTACCGTATTTTCGGCATTTGTCACAACCGGCCAGGAAGTGCGTTCAAACAGCGGAATATGACGGTCGATGAAGAAGCGGTGCACCGGCTTGGTGCCAAAGCGCATCCGGATCTTATCTCCACTTTGAACACTGCGGATCGTCAGCGGGAAATCCGCTTCCGTCACGGTTACCGCATGGACCCCGGGAACACCGGTTTCGATCCGGAAATACGGGCTGGAAAGCGCTGCCAGCTGTTCCGGAGTTTCCACGGTAAACACATAGGGTTCTGCGGGTTCTGCCAGAAAAAACCGTCCGTCTTTCTGCACCAGTTCTCTGGACCCGGCCGGGATCCGGAAATCCGCTTTTTTGCAAAGGATCCGGTCGATTTCCAGAAGCCCTTTTCTGGAATAGTTTACGGTACCCGAAAGCATTTCATACAGCAGCGTCAGCCGGTCTTCTTCCTTCCATTTCCGGTATTCCGCAAGGGATACCTTCCCTTCCCGGATGCCTGCCTTTACCCGGCACCTTCTCTCCTGCAGAACTGCGTTTTTCTGCCGGATTTCCCGCAGGACCATATCCTTTTCAAACGGACTCATCCCTTCGACCGTTTCCATGCGGATCCGGTTGCGCGTCAGACCGGGGTCTCCATTGGTTTCATCGTAGAACGTCCTGATCCCTCTTGTGCGGCAGTAGTCTTCCAGCTCCTGCTTGGTATAACCCAGCAATGGGCGGCAAACCATTACCCCGTGGATCATGCGTTCTTCCTTCAGGCCGTACCAGTCCGGAACCAGTCCTTTTTCTTCCTGCATCAGAAAGGTCTCGATCAGATCATCTTTCTGGTGCCCGGTCAGTACGCCCGAATATCCATATTCCTTTACAAGGCGCGCAAAAAAAGCATACCGCTTTTCCCGTGCGGCCGCCTCAAAATTGCCCTCCCAGACAAATGGTTCCCGGTCCACATGGCAGACGATCCCATGTTCGCTGCAGAAAGAACGGATATATGCCTCTTCTTCCTCTGCCTGCGGGCGGTGATGATAGTTTACATGTGCACAGGCGATGTCTCTTCCTTCTTCCAGACACATGGAAAGAAGCGCCATGGAATCGGCACCTCCGGATACTGCCACCAGCCATTTTCCTGTTTTCAGATTCACGCAAGCATCGTATCATACTCCCTTCAGGATTTCGATCATCCGTGCCTGGATCGACCGGAACAGGTCGGAGTCCGGATTGATGTGCGCCCGTACTGTCAGGATCCGGGCGGTATTGATAAAGCGCATGTCGTTGAGAAACAGGGTGGACGGTTTGTTCAGCCCTTCCGGCTGTCCGATCCGGAACAGATGACTGCCTGTGGAACCGGGTTCTCCTGCCTTTTCGTATGCCTGCGGATTACTGGTAAGCGGAATAACCATTGCCTTTTTGTGAAAGAGAGACATGATGAGACCAAAATGCTGATACCCCATCTCATTTAAAAAAGTCTGTCCATAGTCCATCCAGCAGATATCCCCCGCTTCCACCGAGATTCCGATGTCGGTACCGCTCCGGCACTTACCCCGCAGCACCCACATCGCCTCCGAACGCATATTCTGTTCGACATAACCCGGCAGCACCCGGTTATAGAACGCCTGTCGGGAGCGCATATAATTGCCCCATTCCGGCGGGACCGCCGCATTCGCAGAGCCACTTAGCAATGCCCGCGATTCTTCCAGAAAGCTCATCTTGTTTTCCCTCCTCACTGTTCTCTTAGTGAGGAAAACGGAAAATCCCTCAAAAAAAGATTCCCCGAATGAACGGAGAATCTCTCTTTACACATTCTGTTTTTCGTTAACCGTTTCGCCGGTTTCTTCCTTTGACTCTTCCTTTGGTTCTACTTTTTGTTCGGGTTCCGCGGTTTCTTCCGCTTCTTTCCGCATGGTATCGACCGGATCTTCACCGTCTTCCATCGCAGGCCAGCCGGTGATCCGGTTCACCAGAGAAAGAATCGGGTGCCAGCGCGGATTAATCATGCCAGTATATTCGATGAAGACATCTGCCGCCAGAATCATGATGATGATCACCGCCAGGCCCTTAACCGGATTGAAGTAGGTCAGGATCGAAGCCAGCGCAAACATCAGGGTCACGAAATAGAGAATCAGTACCGTTCTGCGATGACCAAGCTTCAGCTTGAACATGAGCACATGGTGCAGATGGCCCCGGTCCGCCTCCATGATCTTCTGCCCTTTCAGCTTTCGTCGGATGATCGCAATCAGCGTATCCGAGATCGGGATAAACAGGACCAGGATCGGAAGACCCAGGGTAATGACCGCAGTGGACTTGAAGCCAAGCAGCGACAGTGCCGCAATCGTGAAACCCATGAACTGCGCTCCGCAGTCTCCGACAAAGACAGAGGCAGGATGGAAGTTATACGGCAGGAACCCGAGTATCGCACCGGAGAGCGTCAGCGCAATCACGCAGACGTCCCTGCGGCCCATAAAGAAGCCGAGCAGACCAATCGTTCCGGTTACGATCGTACAGATACCGGACGAAAGACCGTCCAGGCCATCGATCAGATTGATCGCATTCGTAATGCCGATCAGCCAGAAAAACGAAAACAGTTTTACGATGACCGGATTGGAAATCTCCCAGGAGAGAATATGCAGGTTCGCAAGTGACAGGTTGCCGACAAACAGTGCTGCACAGGCACCGGAAACCTGAAACAGAAGTTTCAGCTTCGGAGAAAGATCATAGATATCATCCAGCAGGCCGCCAATAAAGATCAGAAACCCGCCGATCAGGATCCCGTTCAGCTTGACATCTGCCCGCCAGAGAATGACGAGCGACAGCATGAACGCCGCGTAGATCGCAACACCGCCGATCCGTACGATCCTTCCGTGATGGACCGTACGGGCATTCTCCACGGCATAAATGCCAAGACGCAGCCCGATGTACTTGCATACCGGTACCAGAAGAAGAGAGATCACAAACGGCAGGATGAAATACGGAAACGCACCTGTAATCAGATTCATGAACCTTCTCTCCTTTCCCGTTTCGATTTTCCTATTATAGCATCAGTGGCAGCGATTTCCGCTGCCACTGGATATTACATATAAATAAATGAAAGGATAAACGAACCGGACATCCATGCCAGCGCCATAACCAGCAGCGCATACAGAATCTGTGCCTGCACCGTATATCCCTGTTTCAGGAACCGGCTGTAGTCCAGTGCGGACAGGCCTGTGAAGCTGAGCAGGAACATGACGGCATAGATACCGGCTTTTACATAGAAATGTGCGGCAGCCATGAATTACTTGGTGCCGAAGATACGGTCTCCCGCATCGCCGAGACCCGGTACGATATAGCCGACTTCGTTGAGATGATCATCCATCGCGGCCAGATAGATATCGACATCCGGATGGGCTTTCTGAACTGCCGTAACACCTTCCGGAACACCGACGAGGCAGACCAGTTTGATCTGTTTTGCGCCGCGCTTTTTCATCATATCGATTGCGGCCAGGGCACTTCCGCCGGTCGCAAGCATCGGATCAACGATCATGACGATGGACTGATCGAGATTCTTCGGGAACTTCGCAAAATATTCATGCGGTTCCAGTGTTTCTTCATCACGATACAGACCGATGAAGCCGACCTTGGCCGTAGGTACGAGACGCCGGATGCCGTCGAGCAGACCGATGCCTGCCCGCAGGATCGGAACAATGACAACTTCCTTTGCCAGTTCATATCCGGTGCACGGTCCGATCGGAGTTTCGATATCCACCGGCTGCGTCGGAAGATCACGGCATACTTCATAAGCCATCAGTTCTGCGATCTCATCCAGATTCTCGCGGAAATCCTTCGTGCAGGTATTCTTGTTCCGCATCTGGGTCAGTTTATGGGTGATTAACGGATGATTTAATACTTCGAGCATAGAAATGCCTCCCTGTTTTTTCTATCGTACATGATAGTCAAATCCCTTTCCGAATTCAACATGACCGACAGGAAAATGCGGGAATGATATAATTCACATGATATGAAAATCATGATCCTTCCATCGTTATGTGTGTCGGAAAGCGGTTCTGCCATCATGATTGCGCGGAACCTCGCTGCACTTTTTCATATGGAAGGGTATGAAACCGCCGTCTGTGCGGACCAGAAATCCCGGTTCGCCGATACTTCGTTTTACATCACTCCCGCTCCTTCTTCCCTGCGGCGGATCCGTTCCCGTTCCGGTGCTACGATAGAGGAATACATGGACAGCCACGGTGCGTTCAGCAGCAGCTGGCTGAAAAAAGATTATCAGTATGTTCTGGATGCGATCAGCGATTTCAGGCCGGATGTTCTGTTTGAAATCGAACGGCCCTCTGCAATTACAGCCGGACGGACATGCCGGCTCCCGGTATTCAGTGTGGTAAGCCCGGGGACCTTCCGCAACCGCGACTTCCCTCCGGAAAAACTCAACGGTCTCAACGAATTTCTCAGCCGCATCGATCAGGTACAGGTACTGCGTTATCAGGATCTTTATCAGAGCACGGTCTGTATTTCCTTCGGGCCAAAGGAGTTTCTTTCGTTCCCGCCGGCATTCAAGGTGCTCCGCTACGGCATGTCCTGTATTGCGCCGATGGCGTATGAACCGGAAGAAAAGCTGAGTATCGTCTTTTCGGAAGCCTCTGTTTCCTCCCGCAAAAGAAGACAGATCATCGAGGATTCCTTTCTCGGGGCTCCCTATGAAATCTATGTGCTGGCAAAGGGAATGAAACAGGGAAAGAAGGAAAACCTGCATTATCAGAATCCTTCCCGTTATGCCCCGCTTGCGGGAAGCCGCATCTGCATTCATGACGGAACGGATGCGGTTACGCAGTACTGCACTGCCCTGGGCATTCCGCAGCTGATCCTGCATGACGACAGCTGGCAGCGTTCCTGGAATGCCGCCTGTCTGCGCCGCAGCGGTGCAGGCCTTACGCTGGAGGAGCCTTCCCTTTCGATGGAACAGCTGTATGAAACCTACCGGACGATCGTTTCAGATGACGCCTTCCGGACCAATGCACAGCGGCTGCGGGAAGAGGCATTCCTTGCCGGAGATATCACAGCCATTATCAGGTTCCTCAATACCTGAAACGTTCTTCGAATATCTGGAAATCACAGTGAATGATAACGCTGTGATTTTTATTATGTGCGGAACGTAAAAAGTCCGGCTGGGTCGCAATTGATCCGGCCGGACATAATTCTGTTTTCGTTTGTATCTGCTTATTCGTACGGATGTGCTGCCGTGAGTGCGCGGACCTGTTCTTTCACGGAAGCACGGACTGCTTCATCTCCCGGATGGTGCAGCACTTCCGAGATCAGCTTTCCGACTTTGCGGAAATCGTCTTCATTAAACCCTCTGGACGTCATCGCTGCCGTTCCGACCCGGATGCCGCTGGTCGTACTTGCCTTTTCTTCATCAAACGGGATGGAGTTCTTGTTTACCGTAATGTTGACCGCATCCAGTTCCTCTTCTGCGATCTTTCCGGTGATGCCGATGGAATTCTTTACATCCACCAGGATCAGATGATTATCCGTACCGCCGGTCACAAGCCGGAAACCTTCCTGTTCCATCGTTTCCGCAAGCACTGCACAGTTGCGGATGATTGCCGCACCGTATTCCCTGAATTCCGGCTGCTTTGCCTCATAGAGACACTGTGCCTTTGCGGCAACGATATGACAGAGCGGACCGCCCTGCATGCCCGGGAAGATTGCCTTGTCGACTGCCTTGGCATAGTCCTTTCGGCACAGGATCATGCCTCCGCGGGGACCGCGAAGGGTCTTATGTGTCGTCGTTGTCACAAAATCCGCATACGGGACCGGGTTCATGTGCTGACCGCCTGCGACAAGACCGGCAATATGGGCCATGTCGACCATCAGGTAGGCACCGCAGGCATCTGCGATCTCACGGAATGCCTTGAAATCCAGTTCGCGCGGATAAGCGCTTGCGCCGGCTACGATCAGTTTCGGAGAAAGCTCCATCGCTTTCTTCTTCAGATCGTCATAGTCGATCCGTTCCGTTTCGCGGCTGACACCGTAAGAATAGAAATCCAGCAGTTTGCCGGAGAAGCTGACCGATGCGCCATGGGTCAGATGGCCCCCGGCCGCAAGGTCCATTCCGAATACCTTGTCGCCCGGCTTCAGTACCGCCATATAGACGCCCATGTTGGCCTGAGAGCCGCTGTGCGGCTGAACATTGGCATGATCTGCGCCAAACAGTTCACACGCATACGTACGGGCCAGTTCTTCGATCACGTCGACATTCACGCAGCCGCCGTAATACCGGTGTCCCGGATAGCCTTCCGCATATTTATTGGTCAGAATCGAACCGGACAGTTCCCGGACTTCTTTGGAACAGTAGTTCTCCGACGCGATCAGCTCGATGTTTTCGTTCTGCCGGATCCGTTCCGCTTCTACCGCATTCTGAATTGCCTGATCAATCATGTTATCCCTCCATCACACTCTGAATCATTTCTTCTGTTATCGGTCCGTTCCTTACGATCACCACGGCATCCCCCGTACAGTCGGCGATCGTGCTGGCCATGCCGAAGGAAACCGTTCCTTCCATCATGCCGTCCAGCAATGGACAGGCCGCTTCAATTTCATCAAGACTTGCGCATTCCTTCTGACCGGACTGATTCGCACTTGTCAGAAAGATCGGCATCCCGGTCTTTTCGATCAGTTCCCGAAGCGGTTCACTCACCGCCAGCCGCACGGCAACCGTATCCCCGTGAATGGCCGCAGGCGCACCCGCCTTCTTTTTCAGGATCACTGTCAGAGGCCCCGGCATGAATGCCCGCATGAGCTTTTCTGCACAGCCGCTGATTTCGGCAATCGTCTTTGCCTGACTGAGATCACTGCACATGACCGGGAACTGCTTGGATCTCGGCCGGTTTTTCACTTCGTACAGCTTTTCCTGTCCGGCTTCTGTGATGCGCGCACAGACACCGTATACCGTATCGGTCGGAACCGAAATACAGCCGTCCCGCTTCAGGACCGCCGCCATCGCATCCGTATCTTCCGGAAGAAACCGTTTCATCACCTTTTAAAACCGGAACATGCTCAGGACCATGGCAAGTACAAGCATCCCTACCATAATCAGCATAAAGTTCCGCATCCATTTCTTTCTGTCGTTCATAACGAGAGTCATTCTACCATTTTTCCAAACAGAAAAGAACCTTCCGTTTCAGGGAAGGTTCGCTGAACATATTCAATCCATTCTGGTCAGTTTCGCGAAAACCGCATATCGGCCGTTTTCGACGTCATACCGGCAGGTCGACATCGTCAGGATCCGGTCTTCTGCGGTAACTGTCACATCCGACTGGAACGTACTCTGACTGCGCATCTGGCTGACATAGGCCAGAAAGCTGTCACTGTCCTGGAAGTCGATCTGGATATAATCCGTATATCCGTCGCTCAAGAGGCCCGCAAACGGTTCTACCAGATAATTGCCGGAAGGTGTCTGCAGCACCAGCTGCCGGTGGGCATCGTAGTATTCCTGGTTCCGATAGCCTTCCAGTTCCGCAAACATCGAGCCGTTGCGCATATGGTGCGCATAGAGGACCGTGTTCTGATCCGAGAAATCCTTTGCGTTGTCCATATCCATAAAGATACAGCCGGTATTGTTGTATTCCTTTGTGAACAGATGGTGCAGGTAATACTCGTTGTCCGTTCCCTGCACGATGGGATAATTGATTACCGTTCCTTCCAGGCTCAGCCATCCTGCCACATCCGGATTGATTTCTGCAAGTGCCTCAAAGTTAGCCCTGGCATAGCTGTAGCGTTCCCCCTGTTCCGTAACGAGTTCCTCTTCCGTCTCGCCTTCCGTTTCCCGGGCAAGGTTCTGATAGGACTGTTCCGAATCCCGGTAATCCTTGATTCCTTTATAAAGCTGGAAACCGGACCAGCCGGCCACTGCGATCGAAACAGCCAGCACGATCCGAAGGATCCCGCGTCCCAGTTTTGTAAGGCGCTTTTTCTTCGCTTTTCCGCTGCCGGGCTGTCTGGAAGAACGGTTTGGTTCTTCTGTTTTCTCTGCACCATCGGCTGGTTTTGTGCCGGTTGTATTCTCATTCTCATCACGGATCTCTGTCACCGTTGTTTCCTGCAGTTTCTGATTCTCAAATCTGTCGTCCATGCCGCAAATCCTCAATTCCGCTGTCTACTGTACCGCATCCTCAATTCCAAAGTACACAAACAGCATCCGGTCTTTCCCGTTCATATCCTTCCGGATCTCAAACTGCGCTTCCGGAAGCAGTTCCTGTACCAGCGCACTCATCGCTTCCCGCTGGTTCCACCCCATTTCAAATGCCATAAACGCCTTCCTGTTCAGTACCTGCCTGCAGTCCCGGAAGATCTCCCGGTAAAACCGCAGTCCGTCCGAACCGCCGAACAGTGCCACATGCGGTTCAAAGTCAACAACCGACCGTTCCATTTCCTCGTCTGCCGGGATATAGGGGGGATTGCAGATGAGCACATCGTATTTCCGTCCCGCTTCGATCAATGGCTTTACCATATCTCCGGCAAAGAAGGTGATCGCTGCGCCGTTTGTGTCCGCATTGCCCTTTGCCTTTACCAGCGCTTCTTCCGAAATATCGGTCGCATCCATGACGACACGCGGTTCTTCACAGGCAATGGTCACTGCGATCGCACCGCTGCCGGTGCCGATATCAACACAGTGCACTTCTCCTTCCGGAAAAAAGCGGTCAATGCCCGCAAGGATCCGTGCGCACAGTTCTTCCGTCTCCGGCCGGGGAATCAGCACATCTCCGTCAACTGCGAACTTATAACCGTAGAACCAGGAATAGCCCAGAACATGCGCCATCGGCTCCTGGTTCAGGATCCGTTCCATGCCCGCACGAAAGCGCTTCTCGAGTTCCACCGGCATATCTTCGTCATAATGCATGTAAAGGTTGCAGCGCTCCTGATTGGCGATCTCCACAAGATAGGCCATAACGGTCTCTTCCGGCACACCGGCGGCTGCACACTTCTTCTCATATTCTTTGACTGCTTTTCGAAAGATCATTCTGCTGCCTCAAGTTTCTTCTTCTCATCATCTGCCTGCAGAGCTGCGATGACATCCTGCAGCTTGCCTTCCATGACCCGGTCCAGCTGCGTAATCGTAAAACCGATCCGATGATCCGTGACACGGTTCTGCGGATAGTTGTAGGTACGGATCTTCTCTGCCCGGTCACCGGTTCCGATCTTTTCCCGGCGGATCTTTCCTTCCGCCTCTTCCTTCTGCCGCTTGTATTCTTCATAGACACGGGACTTGATCAGGCGCAGTGCCGTTTCCCGGTTCTCGATCTGGCTCCTGCCTTCCTGGCAGTTGACGGTAATCCCGGTCGGAATATGCACGATCCGAACCGCCGAGTCGGTCTTGTTGATATGCTGGCCGCCGGCACCGCTGGCACGGTGAGTCTCGATCGTAAGATCCTTCGGATCGATTTCAATATCCGCATCTTCCGCTTCCGGCTGACAGAGCACGGTTGCCGTGCTGGTCTGAATGCGTCCCTGCGATTCGGTCTTCGGAACCCGCTGTACACGGTGTGCGCCGCTTTCGTATTTCAGGGCTTTATATACATCATGTCCTTTGACTTCAAAGATAATCTGGGAGAATCCGCCCGCTTCCGATTCCGAGGCCTCCAGCACATCCACTTTCCAGCCGTTGCCTTCGGCATAGCGCACATACATGCGGTAAAGATCTCCGGCAAAGATATTGCCCTCATCGCCCCCTGCACCGCCGCGGATCTCCATGATCACATTGTGGTCATCATCCGGGTCCTGCGGTATCAGCATATGCTGGATCTTCTCAAGCAGTTCCTGCCGCTGCGGCTCGCATTCCTTCAGCTCTTCCGCAGCCATATCCCGCATGTCCGGATCATCGTCCTTTTCCAGATCGTGGGCCTGCTCAATTCTCGAATCCAGTTCCTGCAGCTGGTGCCTTGCCTCTACAAGTGCGGTCAGTCTTGCCTGTTCACGGGAAATCTTTGTGACCTCCCGCGGGTTGGCCAGCACTTCTTCGGACATCAGCTGTTCACTGATCTCGTTATACGTTTTTTCAATGTCAGCCAGCCGGCTGTGCATCGCTTCGATATTCATAGGTGGTACGCTCCTTGTATTACGCTCTGTTATTCCTTCCAGTCCCGCAGTTCCGGCTTTGTGCCGAAGTTGTGACGCAGTTTTTTCAGCGCTTTGTTTTCGATCTGACGGATCCTCTCCCGGGTGACGTTGCATTCTTTTCCGACATCCTCCAGCGTATGAACGACCCCGTCATCCAGCCCGAACCGCATCCGGAGGATCTTCTGTTCCCGTTCATTGAGACTCAGAAGAATATGTTCGATCTCTTCCCGCAGGAACGTGCTGTTGGCATACTCCTCCGGTTTCTGCGTATTCTGATCTTCAATAAAATCACTCAGGGTCGAGCTTTCCTCTTCTCCGGCCGGCGTCTCAAGGCTGACCGGTTCCATCGCGATCTTCAGTACTTCATCGACCCGCTCCGGCGTCATCTTATCCATATGTTCCGCGATCTCTTTACTGGTCGGTTCCCGGCCGAGCTCCTGCAGGAGTTCTTTCTGGGTGCGACGCACCCGGCTGATCTCTTCTCCCATATGAACCGGCAGACGGATCCCGCGTGACTGATCCGCAATCGCACGGATCATGGACTGACGGATCCACCAGGTCGCATACGTGCTGAAACGGAAGCCCTTGGAATAATCAAACTTGTCCACTGCCCGCATCAGGCCCATATTGCCTTCCTGGATCAGATCCTGCATGGACAGACCGCGGTTGGCGTATTTCTTGGCGACCGAAACAACCAGTCTCAGATTGGATGTGATCAGCAGCTGACGCGCATCCTCATCCCCTTCACTTGCCCGCTTCGCTGCTTCATATTCCTCTTCCGGTTTGAGCAGCGGAATCGCACCGATCTGTTTCAGATACACCTTTGTCGTATCCGTAACGGATGTATGCTTGTCTTTTTCAATGTATGGATCCGGGGCAGCGTATTCGTCTTCTGTTTCCGCCTCAAGCGCTTCTTCCGCTTCCTCTTCTTCCAGAAGTTCTTCATCCTCGGACTCGATGAGAATATCGTGATCGCTGCACCACTCAAAAAGAGCCTCGAGTTCCTCTTCGCTGAGGCCTGCTTTCTGTGCCTTTTCCTGCAGCAGTTCAAGAGAAATCGGTTCGCCTGCCGCACTTTTCTGCGCCAGTATCTCTTTCAGGGATTCCGCGGTTTCTCCATTATTCTGTGCACGTTTTACATTCGCCATTAAGGTACTTCCTTTCGGACTTATACTCGCTATTTTAGCATGGAGAACCGGGAAAAAGAAAAACCTGCATTTCTGCAGGATCTTCTCTGGTTTCTTACTTGAGGCCGTATTTCTTGTTGAACTTTTCAACGCGACCCTGTGCCTGTGCGAATCTCTGACGTCCGGTATAGAACGGATGGCAGTTCGAGCAGGTATCAACCTTGATTTCCTTGAGTGTGGAACCCGTTACGAATTCACTGCCGCAGCTTGTGCATACGACCTTGCACTCATAGTACTTCGGATGGATGTCCTTCTTCATCGTTCGATCTCCCTTCTGCCTTGAGCCTCATGCGTGCTCAAAGAAAGTGCTTTTGTAATATATCATGCCAGCGGTTTTCCGGCAAGATATTTCTTAAATTTCGGTTCTCCCGGACGTTTACTCAGCTTTTTCACGCCAGATCACACCGCCCAGCGCTTTCAGCTTTCCGTCAATATTGTCATAACCGCGGTCAATGTGATAAACATCACTGATCTCGGTTACTCCGTCTGCCAGCAGTCCCGCAATTACCAGTGCCGCACCGCACCTGAGATCGGTCGCCGTAACCTTGTCTCCATACAGCGGTGTCGGGCCTTTGATCACGCTCTTTCCGTTGGACAGTTCAATATTGGCACCCATGCGCTGCAGTTCCTGACAGTGCTTGAAGCGTTCGGAATAGATCGTATCCGTCACTTCACTGATACCGTCTGCCTGCGTCAGAAGCGTCGTCAGCGGCTGCTGCAGATCCGTCGCAAATCCGGGATACGGCTTTGTCGTAACATCGGTGCCGTGAAGTCTGCCGGCATTGCGTACAAGGATACTGTCGATGCCGATTTCAAGATCTGCCCCCATCTCCTGCAGTTTGGAAGTCAGTGCTTCGATATGCTTGGGGATCACGTTGGTGATCTTCATCTCATCTGCACATGCCGCAGCCATGATGATAAAGGTGCCTGCTTCGATCCGGTCCGGAATGATTTCATGATAGCAGCCGTGGAGTTCCTCCACGCCTTCGATCGTAATCACATTGGTGCCGGCGCCTTTGATATTGGCTCCCATGTTGTTGAGCAGCGTTGCCGCATCGATGATTTCCGGTTCCTTTGCGGCATTCTCAATAACCGTACGCCCCTTCGCATATACCGCAGCCATCATGATGTTGATCGTGGCTCCGACGGAAGAGATATCCAGGAAGATCTTTGCGCCCTTGAGCTGATCTGCCTGAATCGTATAACAGCCCTTTTCATATTCGACCTTTGCGCCAAGTGCTTCAAAGCCCTTGATATGCAGGTCGATCGGACGCGGACCAAGATAGCAGCCGCCCGGCATCTTCATGCGCACATAGCCGTACTTGCCAAGAAGCGCTCCCATGAAATAGTAGGAAGCCCGCAGCTTGGTAATGACCTCTGCGTCAAGATCGGTATTCTTCATATTTGTCGGATCGATGATCAGATGTTCCGCTTTTTCCGTCACATCACAGTTCAGCATCCGGAGTATTTCACTCAGCGAATTGACATCTGCAATTTCCGGCACGCCGCTGATCGTTACCGGTCCGCCTGCCAGTACTGCCGCAGGAATCAGTGCGACCGTCGCGTTTTTGGATCCGGAAACCCTGACCTCTCCGTTCAGGCGGTGACCGCCCTCTATCTTGATGATATCTCTCATTGTCTAACCTCTTTGAGTATGTAATCCGCCATCTGTGCAGCGCTTGTCACGATCACATCGGCACCATCCTGTTTCTGAAGGAACCGGTCATCTTTGCGGGCAATCACCAGCATGCCGGCACGCTTGCCGGATTCGATGCCCGGTGCACTGTCTTCATAGACTGCGCATTCTGCCGGCTCTGCTCCAAGCTTTTCTGCCGCAAGCAGATAAATCATGGGATCCGGTTTTGCCCGTTCGATTTCTTCGGAAGACACCACGTAGGAAAAATAGGATTCGATCTGCATCTGTTTCAGACTTTTCCGAATCACAGAAGGCGTATTGCTGGAACAGCATGCCATCCGGATGCCTGCGTCCTGAAGCCGCTTCAGTGTTTCCGGAATATCCGGGAACATCGCTTCCGCATAATTCAGCGGATTCTGAAGCAGGTATTCGATCCATGTCTGTTCGATCTTCCGTCCGGGATACTCTCCATCCAGAAGATCATAGAGGATCTTCCAGGTGCCTTCCGCAGTCGTTCCTACGACCGCATACAGCGTTTCTTCCGGACCGGTATAACCGAGGGAACGCATCACACGTACGGTGATGTCCATATAAAAACGTTCGCTGTCATAAAGGATGCCATCCATGTCAAACAGTACCGCTTTTATCATCTCGGGTTACCCGGGGTTATTCTATCTGATTTGGCAGTCAAAGCCAACAAAAAGAAAGAGCCTCCCGAAGGAAGCTCTGGTCCGATAGGATTAAGCCTTGTTGTCGGAACCGAATGCCTTGATCAGTTCAATGGTCTTGGCAATGATTGCGTCAGCGCCCGGTTTCAGGAGCTTGCGGGGATCATATCCCTTGCCATCGATATCCTTGCCTTCTTCAATGTACTTGCGTGTTGCGGCAGCGAATACCAGCTGCAGTTCGGTGTTGACATTGATCTTGGAGACACCCATGGAGATAGCCTTGGAAACCTGATCAAACGGAATGCCGGAGCCGCCATGGAGAACCAGCGGTTTGCCGTCTACTGCCTTGTTGATCTCATCGAGACGCTCGAAGTTGAGACCAGCCCAGTTTTCCGGATACTTGCCGTGGATGTTGCCGATGCCGGCAGCGAGGAAATCTACGCCCAGACCAGCAACTGCTGCGCACTCTTTCGGATCTGCGAGTTCGCCGTTGGAAGTAACGCCGTCTTCTGTACCGCCGATACCGCCGACTTCGCACTCAACGGAAACGCCCTTGGAATGAGCAAGCTCAATGATTTCCTTGGACTTTGCCATGTTCTCTTCGAAATCGAAGTGGGAGCCGTCGAACATAACGGATGTGAATCCGGCTTCGATGCATGCCTTCGCACCTTCATAGGTACCATGGTCAAGATGAAGCGCTACCGGAACTGTGATGCCCATGGAATCATGGAGATCACGAACCATATCAACGACCATCTTATATCCGCCCATGTACTTTGCGGCACCTTCGGATGCCTGAATCATAACCGGAGCCTTCGCTTCTTCAGCAGCAGCCAGAATGCACTTTGTCCATTCCAGGTTGTTGGTGTTGAACGCACCGATTGCATAGTGGCCCTCATGAGCCTTCTTAATCATTTCTGTTGCAGAAACCATTACCATAACGCAATTATCCTCCTTATGTGTTATTCGGTTCTTTTATTCTAATCCTTTTTCAAATCCTTGAAAAGCAGTACAACCGTAAAAACAGAGCCTCTTCAGACTCTGCTTTCTGCTTAATACACGTCTTCGCCTTTTGGAAGGTCCAATGCGTCGCCGTCCTCATATTCTTCATTGACGTCATCATCATCAATGTCTGCCTCGGTTTCAGAAATGACTTCCTGATAACTCCGGCGGCTCCTGAGATCCCATTTATTACCCTTCAGCGCAGCGAAGCGGTGATCTTCCATCAGTTCTGCGTAGAACTGACGTTTTTTCCGACTCAGTTTCTCCTCCGGAATTTTCATTGCTTTGGCAACTTCGGCCCACAGCTTCGGAAATTCCACTTCCTTCTTCCGCTTCAGCATGTAATTATAAGCGGCATCCGTCATTGTCAGCTTTGTACTCATTCTTCGCGACCCCTCCTTCTTGAATCATGGTATTTGCGTCGAATACGGAAATTCACGATTTCCACGAACTATATATACGCAACTTTGATAGCGCTGTCAATATAATTCGCCCATTCTCGCATGGAGGGCCGGTTTGTTCAGTCCAGATGTGTAAATCGATAGCTGAGTCCAATGTGGCTTACGACGTCCGAATCCTGCAGAATCTCGTATTCGATATACACTTCATACGGTCCCCTGCGGTATTCCAGAAGCCTTGCCGCACACCGGATTTCTCCATATGGCGTCTGGATCTCTGCACTGCCGGTGCCGTCTTTAAACAGCTCGATCCGGCTCTGCGTTTCCCCGTCATGGGAAAGGATGACTTTTCCCTCTTCCAGGGACACTTCATCCTGCCCGTGAAACGGCTCAGTTTCCCCGCAGGAAAGCGTCCTGCCGTCAAAGGTTCCGGAGCAGTCGCTCAGTACGCTTCTAGTCTGTTCCAGAAAATCGATATGTTCTGCATATACGTGAACCGCACTCATTTCAGGAACTCCCGGATCTCTTTTGGGAAGTAGATGCGGTCATCCCGCAGCGTCTTGCCTTTGACCAGACTGGCAACAATATTGGAAGCCTCGGACAGTTCTTCGATCTTTCCGCCATGAAGACGTACCCGGATCGCATTGCCGGCGGATACCCGGTATGGAATATAGACCCGCTGACCGACATCATCCTTTGTGAGGTAATAGGCCGGATCGAATCCATGCTGTTCCAGCACCCGGCTCACCCTGCGGATATTCGCAGCGCTGGCCTCCATATAGTCAAACAGTCCGCGGTTCAAAAGCCGCTTCGCAAGGTCTGCCGTAATCGGATCCTTACAGCGGGAAAGCACTTCAAACGCATAGCTGCAGGCATACTCATCCAGCACGAAGTATTCTGAAAGGCTCAGTTTTTTCCCTTCGATCAGAGGCCTGAATTCCGGAATGGAACGCGGCAGCTTTCCTTCCTGGCAAAGATCACTCAGCCGCTTGAACAGACTTCTCAGCATGCACTCAAAACTGCGAGCACCCGGATGGTAATAGATCTGCCAGTAACTGTGATAGCGGGCCATGACATAGTTCTCGATCGCATAAACGCCGCTTTCCTTGACGACGATCATATCATCGCTGACCCGCATTGTTCTTAAAATCCGCTCCAGATCAAAGCGTCCGTAGGAAGTACCGGTAAAATAAGCATCCCGCAGCAGATAATCCATCCGGTCGGCATCGAGCTGTCCGCTGACCAGCTGCGGCAGAAGCGGGTTTTTGGACTTGTGGCGGATCACATCGGCCACATCGGTCGAAAGCCCCTGGGCGGTTTCTTCCAGGATACCGCGGATCTCGGGATCTTCTTCAATGATCCGGCACGTAAAGATTTCATGGGATTCCCCCACAACTTCCTCAAAGGCATGCGAATACGGTCCGTGACCGACATCGTGGAGCAGCGCTGCCGCCATCACGGTAATCTTTTCTTTTTCCGTCAGTGCGGAAGCGATATCCGGAACTTCCGTCACCATTCTCCGGACGATCTCATATACGCCGAGGGAATGGGAAAACCGCGTATGATCTGCGGTATGGTAGACCATGAACGCCCCGCCCAGCTGGCGGATCCTGCGCATGCGCTGGACCCATGCGGAATTGATGAGCTTCCAGATTACTTCATATTCCACCTGAATATGGGAGTGGACCGGATCCCGAAGCACCTTCACTTCATCCGTTCTGTGAAACGTATTCATTGTTCGTTTTCCTCCAGCAGCACTACAGCCTGTGCCAGGACGCCTTCACCTCTGCCGACAAACCCCATACCTTCCCCGCGGGTCGCCTTTACGCTGATCCGGGAAAGATCGGTATGGAGCACACGGGCATAGTTTTCACGCATGGCAGGAATATGCGGCGCCATCTTCGGCCGCTCGATCAGTATGAGGCTGTCCACATTGCCGATGTGATAGCCCCTTTCTCCCATCATGCGTGCCACTTCTTCCAGGATCCTGAGCGAATCTGCCCCTTCCCATTTCGGGTCTGTATCCGGGAACCAGTGCCCAAGATCGCCAAGCGCCAGAGCCCCAAGGATCGCTTCTGCGATGGCATGGCTCAGTGCGTCTGCGTCGCTGTGGCCGAGCAGCCCTTTCTCAAACGGGATTTCCACTCCGCCCAGGATCAGTTTTCTGCCTTCCGCAAGGCGATGAATATCTGTTGACTGTCCGATTCTCATGATGGTTCAAGCTCCTTCTGTTTTCTCTAACATCATACTGCCTGCCGCTGTTTCTGCCAAAGCAGACAACTGTGATCAAAATGCTGGAAACGTTTCCAAAAAATGGGTAAAATAGTCCCATGAAGAAAAAAATGCATCTTCCGCCCCCGATCAAATCAACGATCCGGACCCTGAACGACGCGGGTTATGAAGCCTATATCGTCGGCGGTGCCGTACGCTGCTGGCTGCTAGGAACCGAGATCCATGATTACGATATTACGACCAGTGCGACGCCGGAAGAGATCAAACAGGTATTTGCGGATCACAAGACCATCGATACCGGTATCCGGCACGGGACCGTCACGGTTCTGGAAAAGAAAACGCCGATCGAGATCACCTCTTACCGGACGGAGAGTCACTATACTGATCACCGTCATCCCGATTCCGTATCGTTTACGCGGTCCCTGGAAGAGGACTGCGCCCGCAGGGATTTCACGATCAATGCCCTGTGCTATCACCCGCAGGAAGGAATCCGTGATTTTTTCGGCGGGGTGCAGGACCTGCAGAATTTTCTGATCCGTGCGGTCGGTGATCCGAACCAGCGGTTCGAAGAAGATGCACTGCGCATTCTGCGGTCGATCCGCTTTGCGGCCCAGCTGGGCTTCAGCATCGAAGAAAACACCCGCCGGGCGATCCATGAGAAACTGCCTTCGCTTTCCTATGTTTCGCAGGAACGCATTACCGCAGAACTGATCAAGACCGTCGGAGCACCATACTTTAAATCCATACTTCAGGAGTATCAGCCGCTGTTTTTACAGCTGATTCCGGAGCTGAAAGAATATCCCGAATCCAGATGGTCCGGCACATACATGAATATTTCCCGCAGCCCGAGCGATTCCTGTGTACGGATGGCGCTGCTGCTGGACGGCCTGAATGACAGCGCCCGCAGCGATGAGATCCTGCGCCGGCTGCGGTATTCCAACAATGACCGGTACGCCCTGGTCAATCTGCTTGAGACCAAGAATCTTCCGCTTGCGACAAAAATCGAGATGCGCAAGGCACTCAACCGTCTCAAGGTTCCGGCAGCACAGTTTTTCGATTTCCGCTGCGCAAGAGATACCCGGCTTGACCGGGCACAGCTCGACGCGCTTTACAAAGAAATCATTCAGAACAATGACTGCTATACCTTCAAGCAGCTGGAAGTCACCGGCCGCGATCTGAAAAGTCTTGACCTGAAAGGCCCGCAGATTTCTGCCGCAATGAACTCCTGTCTTACGGCAGTCATGGAAGAACGGGTTCCAAATGAAAAAGAAGCTCTCCTGCAGTATCTGAAAGAGCTTCATTCCTGAGCATTTCAACAGTCCGGCATGTGTGCCGGCTGTTTTTATTACAGCTTGCGGAACTGTTCAACATCAAGCACGAAGATGGTCGCTCCGCCTACCTGTACTTCCACCGGGAAGGAGGCATAACGGCCAATATCATAGCTTGCGGTTGAAGGCACGATTTCGGTGCGGCGCTTGGATTCACTGCCGATGATCTCAATGCAGTGCTCCACAAGATCATCCTCCGTACCGACGATCATGGTTGTGTTTCCGGCTCTCAGAAATCCGCCGGTTGTCGCAAGTCTTGTGACGGAAAAATTCTCTTTTGTCAGTGCTGCACTGACCGATGAAGCATCGTCGTTCGATACAATTGCAAGAATCAGTTTCATAGGAACGCCTCCTCTTTTTTACATTGTTACCTGTCTGTATTTTACAATCATTACTACCCTCTGCCCAGTGTTTCCCATGTCTCGCCGCTGTTTTCGCTGACGATCACTTCCGGTGCCCCGGACCGGGGAGAAGTCACGCCATACAGCGTATAATCTCCGTCGACGTCCATGTTATAGACCATGTAGGCATGTCCGTCCCTTATCATCTCTTCCATCGGATCCAGTTTGCCGCCGGCATTCAGCTGCGCCTGAACTTCTTCAAAGGAACAAAGTTTGTCAAAGTAGCTCTGTGCATAGAATCCGATCTCCGTGGAATCAAACGCATCATACGGTGTGATATCCACAACGCCCATGCGGTAATCCGTACGCAGTCTTCCCGGTACTGCGGCAAGTCCGGTATACATACTGCTGCCGTCATCCACACCGTTGTACATATAACAGATCATTCCGATGGGATCGACCGAGTCTCCGTCTTCCACATAGATAAACGGTTTCGCTTCTTTCTCATCCAGCCACACTTCAGTGATCTCACCGGCATAAAAGCTGTACCGTCCGACCCGGATCCCGGCTTTGTTTGCCGGAATGATCAGATACACATTGTTCTGTTCCTGCCCCTGGTCGCCATAGATGATCCGCTCCGCCGGAATTTCGGAAACAATGGAAAGTCCTTCCAGCCCTGCTGCCCGCTTCAGAATATCATCAACGGTCCGATCCGGCCCGGTCCCCCCGAGAAACGCGATCCGCATGATTTCATAGGGCTCCATTTCATCGATATATGCCTGCAGTGCCGCCGATACTTCCGTTTCTTTCTGCCCGGCAGCTTCCGTATTCACCGGTGCGGAAGGTTCGGTTCCTTCCGCAGTCCCTGATGGAGCTGCTTTCCCGCAGCCAGTCAGCAGGATTACCGCACAAACCAACGCCAGCATCCGCTTCATATCCTGAAACCTCCTTTTCCTGATGATCCATTTCATACAGTACTTCTCTTACGGATATTATAAAGGATTTCCGTTTTCAGAATGCCTTCCGCCAGAAAAAAAAGATGTGATCCACACACCTTTTCTCATACATTGAACCGGAAGAATACGATATCTCCGTCCTTCATGACATAATC
Source organism: Solobacterium sp. (assembly GCA_017512725.1). Classification (GTDB taxonomy): domain Bacteria; phylum Bacillota_I; class Bacilli_A; order Erysipelotrichales; family Erysipelotrichaceae; genus Bulleidia. The sequence continues at coordinate 61,926 of JAFWEW010000037.1, read as the reverse complement.
CTTGCCTTCGATGCGGAGCTTCCCGTGTTCTTTCAGTGCAGCTTCCGTCTTGTATTCCATGATGTCATCATAGCTGTAGACTTCCGCCTTGATAAATCCCTTTTCAAAATCCGTATGAATGATGCCGGCACACTGCGGAGCCTTCATCCCCTCATGGAAGGTCCACGCCCGGTTCTCCGGTTCGCCGACCGTAAAGAATGTCCGCAGGCCGAGCAGATGATACGCCGCATGAATAATCTGATCAAGACCGGCCGTCTGAATGCCGAGCTCTTCCAGGAATGCGGCCTTTTCCTCTTTGTCCATCCCCGACAGTTCTTCTTCCATCCGGGCAGAGATCGCGATGCATTCGCTGTTTTCCTTCTCTGCAAATGCCTTTACGCGCCGGTAGTATTCACTGTCTTCCGGACTGCTCACCTCATCCTCACTCATGTTGGCAACATAGATCACCGGTTTCGAGGTCAGAAGCGAATAGTTTTTCAGGTATTCTGTTTCCGAAGCAGACAGGTCCAGCAGCCGTACCGGTGTTCCGGCCAGCAGGGCTTCCTTGAATTTCTGCAGGGCGTTGTTTTCCTCAACGGCGCCCTTTTCCTTTGTCTGTGCTTTCCGCAGCACCTTTGCGATCCGGTTTTCCACCGTATCGAGATCTGCCATGCACAGTTCGAGATTGATTTCCTCAATATCACGGATCGGATCAACAGATCCTTCCACATGTTCGATATTCGGATCTTCAAAGCAGCGGACGACATGAATGATTGCGTTGGTCTCACGGATGTTGGCAAGGAACTGGTTGCCAAGACCCTCGCCCTTCGATGCCCCTTTGACAAGACCCGCGATATCGGTGAATTCAAAGGTCGTATAGATTACTTTTTTCGGATGGAACAGTTCATTCAGATTTTCCATCCGTTCATCCGGCACTTCGACCACACCGACATTCGGCGCAATCGTTGCGAACGGATAGTTTTCAGCCAGAACCTGGCTGTTGGTTATCGCGTTGAATAACGTCGACTTTCCGACATTGGGAAGTCCGACAATCCCTGCAGTTAATGCCATATCAATTTCTTCCTCCGGCAAGCAAACAGTATATCATCATTCCGAAACAGGCGCTTTTTCCACGACGCGCTTCAGCTTCCGCTCAAACTCATGCCGCGGAAACATGATCACCGCACCGCAGCCCTGACATTTGATCTTGATGTCTGCGCCCATGCGGATCACCTTCCAGATCTTTGATTTCCGGCACGGGTGTTCCTTCTTCATCTCTACGATATCGTTGAGGTCATAATCCGGTACGATCATTCCTTCACCTCGTATGCTTTCAGCGTATTCTGCAGCAGCATTGTAATCGTCATCGGCCCGACTCCCTTGGGAACCGGAGTGATGAATCCTGCTTTCTCCTTTACCGCATCAAAATCCACATCTCCGCACAGATGGCCGTCTTCCAGACGGTTCACGCCGACATCGATGACATACGCGCCTTCCTTTACATAATCCGCAGTGATGAATTTCGGTTTTCCGATCGCTGCGATCAGGATATCCGCTTCTGCACAGACTTTCGCAAGATCCTTTGTGTGGGAGTGACATACCGTAACGGTCGCATTGCGGTTCTGAAGCAGGCGCGAAACCGGAGTTCCGACCAGTTTGGAACGGCCGACCACCACCGCATTCATGCCGTCAAACGGACAGCCCATCCGCTTCAGCAGTTCGATGACGCCAAGCGGCGTGCACGGTACGAATCCCGGCTCATTCAGATAGAAATTGCCGATACTGATGGGATGGAGCCCGTCGACATCCTTTTCCGGAGCGATCGTCAGGATCGCCTCGTTTTCCGAAAGACCGTTCGGCAGCGGCAGCTGCAGCAGAATGCCGTCGATCTCCGGATCATCGTTCATCTTCCGGATCTCTTTCTTCAGATCCTCCATGGACGTATACTCCGGCAGGTCCACTTCCTTCGTCAGCATACCCACCGAACTGCAGGCTTTCGCCTTTCCGGTCACATAGGAACGCGATGCCGGGTTGTCGCCAACCAGGATGACCCCCAGGCACGGCACCCGTTTCCCCTGTGCTTTGTATTCCCTGATGCGCGCGGCCATCTGCCCGCGCAGATCTTCCGCAACTTCACTTCCGTAAATGACTGTTCCCATGGAGCACCTCCTTCGAATCCAGAATAATCGTGACCGGCCCGTCGTTCAGCAGACGCACTTTCATGTCTGCCGCGAAGATGCCCTCTTCCACCTTCAGACCGTTTTCCCGCAGACATTTGTTAAACAGCTGGTACATTTCTTCCGCATGCGCCGGACTGCCCGCGCCTGAAAAACTCGGCCGGTTCCCTTTATGACAGTCTGCGTAAAGGGTAAACTGCGAAATCGACAGCACTTCCCCGCCGACTTCTTCCAGTGAACGGTTCATCTTCCCCTGTGAATCCTCAAAGATCCGCAGCCTGCGGATCTTGTCTGCCATTCCGCGGACGATCGTTTCATCATCTTCATCCGAGAACCCCGCCAGAACCAGAAATCCGGTTCCGATGGCTCCCTGAAGGTTCCCGTCGACCGTGACGGAAGCTTCACGAACTCTCTGTATTACTGCTTTCATCCGTTAAAGTATAGCATTCCCCCAATAAAATATTCGTTTTCCGCAACATATTCCGTTTCCGGACTGTTTCTATAATGAACGGAGGCAGACAATGATGAAAAAGAATATTCTGACCGCGCTGCTGGCAGCGGTCCTGACAATTACGATGACCACCTTTGTGATCCGCGCCTATGGCCTGCAGGAACACCCGACCTTCTCCGGAGATACCCTGCAGGAATACATTGAGAACATCACCTCTTCCGGTGAAACAGAAACCGTTTATCCGGAAGCGGAAAACGATCTTCCGATGATCCGCTTCAGCCGGACAAACGACGTACCCATCGAAGCACAGCAGTATCTGGAAGAGGTCTATCAGGCGCATTTTGAACATGACCGTGCCGGACAGATCATCTCAAAAAACGAGATTCAGGAATACGTCTTCCGGGATCTCGTCATGACGGGGCTCGACTATACCTGCGCAGAGGGAGAGGACAAGGTACACGTCCTGTTCCTGGTGCGGAGAGACGGCACCGACATGTGCACTGCCGTCATCCTGTACCAGACAATGCCTTCCAACGTGGAAGACATCCTCTGTCAGCAATATTGCTAGGCATCACGTCCTTTAAAAATCAGAAGAGTTCTGCACTCTTCTGATTTTTTCATACCCATTCAAAGTTTTCTTTTCCGGCGCCAAGCTCGAAATGGCACTTCACAATGCCAAGATCGATCTTCAGACAGCTTCCAAAACGGCCCGGTTTTGCCGAAACACGGTTTCCGTCTCGCGTGAACCGGAACTTCTGCTGGTTGACTGCCGTCGGTGCCAGCAGCGCCGCAGTGATTCCGTTCCGGTACCAGTCCGGGCTGTCAGCATTCAGGTCGCTGACGTCTTCCGGACGCTTTGATTTTCGGGCGCTGCCCTGTGTTTCTCCATAGCCCAGCGCGATCAGGATCACTTCCTTCTCACCCGGACCGGGAACGGCTTTGCTTTTGCCGTGCGTCAGCGCTGCCCAGCAGGTATTCAGTCCAAGCCGCTGTGCCTCCAGCACCAGCAGTTCTCCATACCAGCCGCACCGTTCCTCCAGATCCTTCGCAGGCGTTCCGATCATCGCAATATAGTTCCTGCAGTTTTTAAAACTGCCATAGTGCGCCAGCCGCGAATTGAAGCATTCCGGATCATCATAAATGATCTGGATGTTTAACGAGCCTTCCCCGTTCCATTTCGCAGCGCAGGCGTCCAGCTGTTTTCGGATTTCTTCCGGAATCGGACGATCGCAGTACTGCCGTACACTGTGACGTTTCTGAATCAGCTCCATGACTTCCTGCATGTTGTACCTCAGAGATAGGTAACCGTTTCTTCCAGCGGTTTGCGTGCGGTATGGTTCGGCAGCGGGCCTGCATCCGGTGTCCCATAGCCCAGATCCATGATCATCAGAATCTCTTCGTTCCATGGAAGATCGATTGCCTTTGCGAGTGCATCCGGATCAAAGAAGTTGATCCAGCAGCTGTCGACACCTTCATCCGCTGCCGCCAGGATCATATGCGTCGCAACGATTGTCGCATCTTCAATTCCGGAATCCCGCTTTCCGCCGGGATAGGTAAAAACATTGTTTTTGTCATATGCCACAACCAGTACCGTTGGCGCATTATAGCGGCACGGACAGACCGCATCGATCTTTCTGAGCAGTTCTTCCGACTGGATCACGTAGATGTGCTGTTCCTGCAGGTTCTTGGCAGTCGGTGCGAGCCGTCCGGCTTCAAGTATTGCCTTCAGCGAAGCTTCCTCTACGTTCCGGCTTTCAAATTTCTTGCAGGAATACCGGTCCTTTACAACATTTTTAAATTCCATACTGAATTCCTTCCTGTTCTTATTTCGCTTCCGCAAGTTCCTTCAGCAGATCCGGAATTGCGATCGACTGCGGGCATACGGTCTGGCAGGCACCGCACTGGATGCACATGTCCGGGGTTCCTTCGGATACCACATCCTTCAGTCCGCCAAGCGCTTCGCTGCCTTCGGTTTTCCAGGCGTTATACACTTTGAGATATTCCGGTATATTGATCTGCATCGGGCAGCCGTCCGTACAGTAGCGGCAGGCGGTACAGGGCACAACGATCGAAGCACGGAACAAATCCAGTGCTTTCTTCAGTGTGTTCACATCTTCTTCGCTCAGCCGTTCGTCATCATCAAAGGTCGCCAGATTGTCATCCATCTGCTCGAGGGAACTCATTCCGCTGAGAATGACCTGCACACCCGGCAGACTCTTGACAAACCGCAGGGCCCAGGAGGAAATACTCCAGTCCGGATGTGCTTTCTTCAGAATCGCTTCCGCATCTTCCGACAGTTTTGACAGCCTGCCGCCGCGGACCGGTTCCATAACCATAATCGGAATGTTGTTTTCAAACAGGATCTGGTATTCCTCTTTGGCCGTACCATAGTACCAGTCAAAGTAATTCAGCTGGATCTGCGCAAAATCCCATTTCCGGAATTCTGCGAACCGCCGCAGGGTCTCAGTGCCGGCATGACTGGAAAAGCCCAGGTACCGGATCCGCCCGAGTTCCTTCTGCTTTTCAAAGTATTCGATACAGCCGCAGTTCAGGTAATCATCTGCGTTTCCGTCCAGAATGCAGTGCAGCAGATAAAAATCGATATGGTCCGTCTGCAGGCGCTTCAGCTGTTCTTCAAATACCGCTTCATAGTCCGGATTGGCATGATGATTGAACTTGTCCGCCAGATAGAAGGAATCCCGTGGATATTTGGTCATGCACGCACCGAGGCACTTTTCCGAATCGCCGCTGTTGTATACATAGGCGGTGTCAAAATAATTGATCCCGTTTTCCTTTGCCCGGTCAATGATCTTATGGGCTTCTTCATAGTTGATCTCTGAATTCGGTTTGTCCGGATCAACAAGCGGAAGACGCATGTTTCCAAGACCCAGCCTGGAAAGGGTAATGTTCTGGAATGATTTGTATTTCATAATCGATGTTCTCCTGACTTAATGGTAATTGATTTTACGTCCCAGAAAAACGGCATTTTCGCATTATCGTCAACGAAATCCGTTCCGCAATATTCACCTGCCCATCAACATAGAAAAAGAGCCGTCTGGCTCTTTCTCAGGTATTTGTGATGTTCGCTGATTAAGCTGCTTTCTTTTTGAGCGCACGCTTGCCGAGCGTGTAGGTGACTGCGAAGCCTACGACAACTGCCAGTACCATGACACCCATCATTCCCCAGAAGTTTGTCCATGTGCCATCCGGGTTCATGTAAGCTGCGAAGGAAAGGAAGCCAGGGTTTGCGATTACAAACTGTGTGAAGCCGAACAGACCAGCGATGAAGCCGCCGATTCCGCCGCCGACCATAGCGCCGATGAGCGGGTAACGGTTCGGGAAGAGAACACCGTATACACCAGGTTCTGTGATGCCGCAGAGTGCTGTGATTGCAGAACCGGTACCGATCTGTTTGTTTTCAGGATCCTTCTGCAGGAGTGCATATGCGAGGCACGCGCCGCCGACTGCGACGTTTGCCGGAGCCATACCGGTGCAGATGAGCGGATCAGATCCAACTTCTGCCATCAGGAGGAAGAGAACCGGATAGGTAGCGTTGTTCATGCCGAAGAAGACCATCCAGACGGTTGTAGCACCGATAATCGCGACTGCGACTGCCGGAGCGAAGCGGTAGATTGCAAGTACTGCATTTGCAAGACCGGTACCAACCCAGTAGCCGATCGGACCAAGAACGAGCAGTGTAACCGGAACCGTGATCAGCATTGTGAGCAGCGGTACGAAGATCGTACGGAGATTGATCGGAAGGTTCTTCTGCAGGAACTTGTAGACAACACTCATGAACAGGGTTCCGAGAATGACCGGGAAGATCTGGCCGTTATAGCTGATCGTTGTGATCGGCAGACCGAGGAAGGTCAGTCCTTCTGCACCGTTGATCGTGGAGTAAACCAGAACCGCACCGAGGAACGCACCCAGGTAAGGGTTGGACTTCAGACGGGAAGCGGAGGAGAAGCCGATGTAGATCGGCAGGAAGTAGAGCATTGCCTGCTGGATCGCACTCAGAACCACTACGGTTCCATTGGTTGCGTCAAGACCGGCGAATGTTGTCAGAAGCGAGATAATCGCACCGGTAAGTCCTCCGGCGATGAAGATCGGGATGATCGGAGAGAAGGTACCGCCGATAAAAGAGAGCACGGTTTCAACAATGCTGTTCTTCTTTGCCTGGGTATCTGCCTTCAGTGCTTCCGCATCGTCAACAGAACCTGCAGCCTTGATGTCGTTCTTGATAATTTCTTCATAGAGGGACGGAACATCCTGGCCGATGACGAACTGCTGTTCACCGTTCTGAACAACGATGTTGATGACACCCGGAATCTTCTTCGCTTCTTCGATGTTGAGCACGGAAGGATCCTTCAGTGTCAGACGAAGACGTGTCATGCAGTGGGACGCTGTCAGAATATTATCAACTCCGCCAGCCGCAGCGATAATATCATCGGATAATTTCTTGTAATCTTTCTTTGCCATAATTTACCCCTTTCGTATAATCCGCAAAGATTATTCCTTTACTTTGTCTTTGAGATCACTTGCGATCTCGCTGGTCTTTGTGAAATCTCTCCAGGCACTCATATCCTTGCCCCATTCCTGGCCATTGGATTTGATGAGTTTGCTGTACCAGTAGAAGGATTTCTTCTTGTAACGCTTCAGGTCACGGACGTCGTCATCGGTTGTGTTGACGAATACAAGACCATACCGCTTGGCCATGCCGTTTCCGGTTGAGAGCAGATCCGTGAAGCTCCAAGGGTTGAATCCCCAGACCTCAACGCCATCTGCGATCGCAAGACCGAGGTTGTATGCATAGTCACGCAGGTAGTCGATCCGGTAGTCATCGTGAATCTCACCGTTCTCATCCAGGTCTTCGTGAGCACCGAAGCCCGCTTCTGTAATCATCATCGGCAGGTGGTAGTGGTCCCACATGTACCGCATGGTGTAGCGCATCGATACGCCGTCAATATGCCAGTCCCAGTCGGTTGTTTCGACATACGGGTTGCGGTCAAGCGCATACTCGCCAGGCCAGTTGGTATAAACAAATTCACCCTTGCGGCCGTATTTGTTCAGACCGATCTCCTGGACGAAGGAAGGATCCGGCCACATACCGACATCGCTGCGGTAGCAGTTGATGGCGAAGAAATCGATCTTTGCCTTGGAAATAAGTTCCATGTCGCCCGGCTGGATCTTCGGATCGATGCCGCGCTCTGCCCAGTAGTTTTTGATGAATGTGCTGTATTCACGGAAGGCATACAGATCATCCCAGACCTTCTGTGTCAGCTCTTCCGCATTCATTGCGGCAATCTGATCTTCCGGTTTGCAGGATTTCGGGTAGATCGGTACATAACCCGGTACCGGGCCGATCTTTCCGCCTTCTACCATCTCGTGGCAGGCGATGACTGCCTTGGCGTGGCACAGGTTCATGATGTGGTTGATCTGCCACTTCTGAACTTCCCACTCTTCATCGGTGAGGCCTTTGGCAACACCGAGCCACTTGCCATAGACAATCTGCATGTTCTGTTCGTTGATCGAGAGCCAGTATTTTACCCGGTCGCCGAAGTTCTCAAACAGGGTGCGGCAGTAGAAGTCGAATTCATCGATGATTCCTCTGTCGTGCCATCCGCCGAATTTCTCATCGACCCATACAGGCATGTCGTAGTGGTAGATCGTTACGATCGGTTCAATGCCGGCAGCCTTGAGTTCGTTGATCAGGTTGTTGTAGAACTCAATGCCCTTCGGATTGACCTTGCGGTCCGGCCCCGGAATGATTCTGGACCAGGAGATGCCGAATCGGTAGGATGTAAAACCGCATTCCTTCATCAGCGCTACGTCTTCCTTGTAGTGGTGATAATGATCCGCGGCAATACTGTTGTCCGCAAACGGCTTCTTCGTCTGAGAGTTCAGATCGATGATTGCCGGAGTGCGTCCGTCTTCTGCGGTAGCGCCTTCCACCTGCCAGGCGGCAGAGGAGGCTCCCCAGAAGAAGTTTTTCGGAAATACAGGATTTGTATTGTGCTTCATTTGGTTCCGCTCCTTTTCGCAATTTCAGAATAACGGATACAAAAAAGCGGAAGGATTCAGCAATTGAACCATTCCTTCGGATTGGTACCGGATTTTGATACCGGTTTCATATTTTCAGCTCAGCTTCCGCAAATCCATTAATGCATAGTAATAGATATGATATTTTATATATATGAACGATTCCGAGCGCGAAAACCAGTTCAGTGCCGTCCGATTCAACCCGATGACCTCTTTTCTTGCGGTTCTGAATTCCAATGATGAAAGTGATACCAACGTCACCCTTGCCCGTTATTTCCTGGAGAATTTCCGCAATCTTTCAAAACTCAGCATCTATCAGGTAGCGGATGACTGCTATACGTCCAGGAGTTCCGTTCAGCGTTTTATCAAATCCATCGGCTATGAAACATTCACCGCCCTCAAAGAGAGTGCCGCTCAGGTCATGGACCATCAGAAATCCTTTCACAACTATGCGGATCATACCGATTTCGCCAATTATCTGCAGGATTCCGTTGACCGCATGATGCGGGACATCAACCAAATGGCCAGCCGGCAGAAGCTGTCCTCTCTTGCCGAAAAGATCCATGACAGCCGGAACGTCTTTATTGTCAATGCGGAAGATTCCAGCTCCGCTGCCCGTCATTTCCAGCAGCAGATGTTATCAATGGACAAACTGGTACGCCTGGTCACAAGCAGTGCATCGACCAACCCGGAGATTCTCAGCACACTGGGTGAAGACGATTTTATGATGACCTGTTCCGCTTCCGGAAACTATGCGCTGATCATTGATGATGAGATCGCGCAGGTAAAGGCATACAAATGTCTGGTGACGCTGAACCGCACGGTGCTGTTTGAACAGAACTATGATTCGATCTTCTATCTCAGCGAGACCCTGCAGCCGAGCAACCGCTCCCTGCTGAAGCTCCGCAACGTTTATACCCGGTACGGAATGTCCTATTTCTTCGACCTTCTGTTCCATTTATACTTTGCCCGTTACCAGAACGAACTTCGCCCGGAATAACCGGGCGTTTTTTCATGTATAACGAAAAATAAGAGCCGCTTGCACAGCTCTTAACGTTTCGGTGGTTTTGCGTCCATCAGGGCATTGCAGCCAAGACAGACAGGAAGTTCCCTTCGGGAATAGTAGCCGCAGTTGCTGCAGGTACAGTCGGGAAGATAATAATATCCGGTCACAGACTGTTTTACCTTGATCTTTTCGTGAATCCAGTATGCATGAGGCGCAGGCTTCTGGGCATTGTCATTATTCATGCTTGTACCCCATGGATCGATATAGTTATTTGGCATGTTATCCCCGTCTTTCTCTACAACATCATACCTTAGGAATGCCGCTGGGAAAAGGAACTTTTTACAGCAGCATCAGGCTGAATGCAATCAGAATCTGTCCTGCATAATACAGGCTGAGGTTTGTAACCCGCAGCCGGAATTCAGATTTCGGACCAAAGGTATTCAGAATCAGAACGATATCACTGATCAGGAACAGTACCGCACCTGCGGCGAATACCGCGGTAAACGCACCCGGAGCCGTAATCAGATTGGAGACTGCAGTACAGTTCAAGAGCACAATCGCACCGATATATACGATTCCGAAAATCTTGAACGCCTTTTCAGCTGTGATTTTTGAGAAGATCCATTTCATCAGCAGTGCAGTCAGTACCACTGCTGCGATCAGTACGATCCATTTTGACCGGACCATCGGGAAGACTGCCAGAAGATACAGAATATGTCCGGCCAGAAAGACCAGGATCCCGACCAGAAACACCGGCTTGCCGTTTTTAACCACAAAGCGGAGATTCAGCAGCACATCGGCAATCATTCCCAGAATCAGGCCGATTACGATTTTGCCCGCCATCGGGCTGCCTTTCGGGGCATTCAGAACCCCAAGCAGAACAAAGCAGAGCGATGCCGCTCCCTTGAAAATGACCGCAGGCACATAGTGCTCCTGCTTTTCCTGCAGGATAAACGCACCTGCAAGAGCGATGCATGCGGCTGTCAGAATGATCCTCATCATAAAACGGTTCCTCCTTTAACGATCCCTTTCAGTCTGTGATGATACGGATGGAACTTCTTCGATGAACATGCCGGTAAACTGCGGAACGCCAAATCTTCTGACAAACAGATCACACTTGCAGAGAAACGTATAGAAGATATGTCTCCCGTTTCCGGACTGTGATTCATAGTTCCCCTGTCCCTTGGCAAGAATCACATCTGCCTGATCGAAGATTCTCCGGCTTTCTTCCGGCATGGTATGAACTGCGGTACCCGCGATAGCAGTGCCGTTGGTGATGATGCCGGCTTCCCGATCCATGCCGACATAGAATGCGTCTTCTTCCGTCGCATCGTTATAGGTTTCGCTTCCCCGGACCAGTACTGTTGCGGTAAGTGAGGGAAAGCGCCGTTTCAGCTGGCGGATCATCAGCTTATCCAGTACGATCTCCCCGCAGTTGTCTGCCGCAAGCAGAAAATGGCTCCCGCTTTCACACGCCTTCAGAAATGATGCATAGGTTTCCCGGTCCTGTTTTGAAGCGCTGACCTGATTTAACAGACGGATAAACGCTTCCGGATGGACCTGTTCCAGCGCTCCGAAATCAATATAGTTTCCGGTGCGCGCATAGAGTATGGATGTGAAAAGCGGGTCTTCCGACTGTTCAATCTCCCGTTCTGCCGTTTCTTCCTGCCGGAGCACAAGATCGTTGTATTGTTTTTTGACTGCTTTCCAGTCCTTTGGCGGTCCATAGGTTCCTGTATACAGATCTTCGAACCGTGCAGCGATCTCCGGCGCGGACTCTGTCGTTCGGTACTGGTCCAGAAGCTGCTGAATGTCCTGTAAAAAAACAGGATCAGAACATCTGGACTGCTGCCGCTTCAGCATGCAGGAAGCGCATTCTTCCGATATCTTCATGATATATTACCTGTCTTTAACTTATCACATTCGGACCGGTTCCCGCCAAAATGAAAAATGGGCTGCAATCCTGCTCACTTTCATTTTGATTCTAAAGAAGGGAAATGTTCAGCTCTCCGCTGACAGTGTTATTCTGCCAGTTCCCTGTGATTCCTTTCTGGCTTCTGTGTGAAGTTTATCTGAATTTTTGTGTAAAAACCGTGAAAATCAGAGAATCACCCGGTTGATTGCTTCGGTTACCCTGCCCAGATCCTTCGTTCCTTTAATCTTAATGCTGAGTTTCTTCCCGCTTGTCAGCAGGATATCCATCTGTGCCTCCGGTACCAGTTCAATTCCTGAGCCAAGTCCATAGGAAAATACCTGGATCGAATGATAAGGGATTACGGTAACGGTCTGCTTCATATTGAGAAGATCTTTTCCTTCCGTTACGATAATCCTCCGGTCGGTAAACACCGTATTGTCATTTGGTCTTTTTTCAGAACGTCCGCTCAGAAGCACCGCTTCATTGGTCTGAAGCAGGTTCACAACCCCTTCACTGACCTTGTTTCCCTGAACGAGAATTGTCAGTACATCCTCATCAAATACAATCATAATTAACCTCCCTTTTCGTCGAGAAACAGTATTACCGGTTCATTATCCCACACCGCAACACCTTCAAACACATCCAGTTCGCTTTCACTGATTTCATTCCGGTAGGTACCGTTCGGAAGATCAATCTTTACATTCTCAATCTGCGGGGATGTCTGGAAAATCCCGACTGCTTCTCTGCCTTCAGAAGCTGTTCCCTTGATTCCGGTAAGCCTTGCGACAATTACGCTCCTGTTCTTTCCGCATCGTTCTGCGTGGAACACCGAATGTTCAAACAGCGGATCCCTGCGGATCTCGCTCAGCTTCCGGATAAAGGCAGAGAGATCCTTTCCGGTATCGAATGAAATCGTGTCTTTGTCAAACAGCGTCGGATGATGGGTATTTTCAAACTCCTGCCCGGAGTATAACAGAACCGTTCCCTTGGCAAAGAAACTCCAGGCAGTCCAGTTCCGCAGCGTTCTCTCATCCGGGATCAGAGCCGCCGCTCTTGGCCGGTCATGATTCTCGAGAAAACGCAGGCGAATGGCATTTGCCGGATAGATCGCCTCCTGAAGATTCACAAGCGAAAGATAATCGGATAAAGAGCCCTCTCCGGTAATCGCGTTCTTCATCTGATAATAGACATCATGGTCATAGCAGATATCAAACGCCTGATACAGTTCCCCGTCCGAAAGGGATCCAAAGCCCAGTGCCCGGTTGGCTGCTATGAATTCCGGTTCAACCGATTCCGCCAGCCAGATACAGCCTGGCCGCACTTCCTCCACTTCCTTCCGTGCCTGCAGCCAGAATTCCAGCGGGATCAGCGGTGCCACATCACAGCGGAACCCATCCACCAGTCCTGCCCACATCTTCAGCGTATCAATCTGGTAACGCCAGAGATCGGCATTGGAATAATCGAGATCTACGACATCCCACCACTCCCCGATCCGGTTGCCGAGAGAACCGTCCGGTTTGTGATAGAACCAGTCCGGGTGTTCTTTGGCCAGCCGGGAATCCGGAGATGTGTGGTTGTATACCACATCGATGATGATCTTCATGGAACGCTCATGAACCGCCCGGCAGAGTTCAACGAAATCTTCCATCGTTCCCTGCGACGGATCAACGGACCGGTAATCCTGAATGGCATACGGAGAACCGACCGATCCCTTTCGGTTTTTTTCACCGCATGGCTGGATCGGCAGAAGATAAATAATATCGGTGCCAAGTGCCTGGATCCGGTCGAGATCCTCCTTCACATCGCGGAAGGTACCGCCTTTATAATTTCTGGTAAATATCTGATAGATCATCTGTCTCTTCAGATTCGCATTTGTTGAAACTGCCATCACAGTTCCCCCTTTCCATTAAGACCAAACTCTTCTACGAGCGCATCATAGCGCTTCTGTTCTTTTTCCTTGACCGGTTTGGAGAGATCGTGAAAACAATGATGGATCACATCCGCATCCTTCAGCACCTCATCCATTTCCGAATCGACGGTATGCTTGTCATCGTGATGATAGATCATCGAGCAGATGGTCTCGGTTTCATCAGAACTGGTAATCTTCATTTCGTTCAGAATCTGCCGTGCGAGATCCGCACCCCGGTGGGCATGGTCTTCATAGCTGCCGGAAAGATACGCCGCAAGATCATGCAGCATGGCAGCCATGGAAGCCAGTTCCGGATCCAGTCCTCTCTTTCGGGCAATCAGGGTTGCGGCAAGCGAAACACCATAAAGATGCACAAGTGCAGAATTCCGCTTTCCGGCATCTTCCACTTCCTTCAGCCGTTCTTCAACGACTGCCCTCAGATCCTTCAGTCTTCCCATATTATGATTTCCTCTTTCGTTAATTCCACTATATCTGTTTGCACAGCAGAATCCAAAGAAAAAATGCGGATTTCCCGCATTCTCTCATTGTCTTCTTCAGCGCATGATTCTCGTCTTGCAGCCAGGGCATACCGGCATTTCATGCCCTGCAACAAAACCGCACACACTGCATTTACAGGTGGCTGAGTATTTATATCCGCCGAGATATTTCTTATCGGGGATTTTATCATGGATCCACTGTGCATTCCGCTGTTTCAGCTGGCGGATCAGAGTGTCATCTTTTCTGTTCCTGTCAAAGTCGCTCATATTAAAAATACTTACCTGTATCTCTTTTGCTACAGTGTAATCATATCCGGATTCCGCAATGTTTGTACAGGGTTCTTGCCAAGTTGTCATTATCCGATATCATCTGTCATTCGCGTAAAAAAAAACAGGAGCTGTTACACCCCTGTTCGTGAATCCGAATGGATCGTTCCGATTACGCTCCCGGTTTTCCAAGGAGACGGAACATATTTTTCTTGTAGACCTCAACGCCCGGCTGGTCAAACGGGTTGATATTCAGCATGTAGCAGGTCATTGCGGTTGCCTTGAAGAACCAGTAGCACTGATAGCCGAATGAGAATGCGCTCATATCCGGCATTTCGATTACCAGGTTCGGTACACCGCCGGTTTCAACATGCGCTTCCAGCGTTCCCTTCATTGCCATCTTATTGATCCAGTCAAGCTTCTTGCCTGCCAGATAGTTCATCGTATCGGTATTTTCCGGATCGGACGGAACGATTGCGTCCAGTGTCGGCTTTTCAACCTTCAGCAGTGTTTCAAAGAGGACCTTATTTCCCTGCTGAATGAACTGGCCAAGGGAATGCAGATCGGTCGAGAACGTTGCGGAATCCGGCAGGATGCCTTTGCCGTGCTTGCCTTCCGATTCACCCATCAGCTGCTTGAACCACTCACCCAGGCACTGCAGCTGCGGTTCATAGGTCACAAACATCTCAACGTTATAGCCCTGGTTCTGCAGAATACGGCGGGCTACCGCATAACGATACGCATCATTCTTCTTGAGATCATCCGTCTTCAGATCAATGTAGGCAGACTTGAACCCATTCATGACCTCATTGATATCGATTCCCATCAGAGCCATCGGCAGAAGACCTACCGGTGTCATAACAGAGTAACGGCCGCCGATGTCATCCGGAATTACGAAGGTCTCATAACCTTCTTTATCCGCAAGTGCCTTTAAGGTTCCCTTTGCCTTGTCGGTTGTCGCAAGAATCCGTTCACGGCATTCTTCCTTGCCGTATTTGCGTTCCATGAACTGCTTCAGAAGACGGAAAGCAAGTGCTGTTTCAGTCGTTGTTCCGGATTTCGAAATAACATTGAGCACGACATTCTTATCTTTAATATGATTCAGAACCTGGCTGATATAAGTGCTAGAGAAGGTATTCCCCACAAAGACAACCTCTTTGTCATTATCCGGGTAAAGACCCTGGATCATTTCAATCGCAGCACGCGCTCCAAGGTAGGATCCGCCGATACCGCAGACAACAACGCAGTCTGTCTTGTCCTTCAGCTTTTCTGCAATCCGGATCATCCGGTCAAATTCTTCCTTGTCATACGTTTCAGCCCAGTCGACCCAGCCAAGTCTGTCATTCCCTTCGCCAGACTTCTCATGAATCATTGTGTGGATGCGGCTGACTTCTTTCTGATAAGACTCAATGTCTTCTCTCAGAAAAGCCTGTGTGGAATCTAATTTCATCATTTTTTGTTTTCTCCTTCTTCTGACTCCAAGATCCATTGTTCCATCATTGCGGCGATGGAAGAAAAACCGATATGATTCGGCGGCAGTTCCGCCTTTCGATTCATTGGTCTTCTGCGGCTTCTGGAATTCGAATGATGCAGCGCTTTCAGAGAAAGCCGCGCCTGACCTGCAGCGGCGTCAAAATCGATGATCTTGACGGTAACCGTATCTCCAACTTTAACATACCGGCTGATATCCCTGACATACCCGTCACTGATCTCCGAAATATGAATCAGTCCGCTGGTCTGCCGGTCCAGCATTACAAACGCCCCGTATGGCTGAATGCCGGTTACTTTGCCTTCTGCTGTCTGTCCGATACGATACTGCATTTTTAACTCCTATTCGTAATTTTACACTACTTCCATTTTATATGGGTATCGGAAAACCACTTTAAGTGTTTCAATCCGTATCCTCAGATCCTTCTTCCCCGCTGTCGGTGTTGTGATATACTTCCATGTGAGGTTTGAAATGATTAAGTCGATGTATCCATTCTGGTCAGCAATTCTGTCCGCAGTTCTTGCGCAGCTGCTGAAACCGATTATCTACTATATCCGAAAGCGGAAGTGGAAGCTCCATCTTCTGATCGACAGCGGCGGAATGCCAAGTTCCCATACAGCACTGGTCAGTGCCCTGGCAATGTCCGTAGGACTGCAGGAACGGTTCAGTTCCACGATCTTTGCGGTAACGCTTGCGCTGGCGGTCATTGTAATTTACGATGCCGCAAATGTGCGCTATTATAGCGGACAGAACATCCGGGTTACCCAGCAGCTGGTAAAGGACGTTCAGGAAAATCTGCACACGGAGTTTGATGATCCGATCTATCAGACGAAGCTGAAAGAAGTACTGGGCCACAAATGGAAGGAAATCTTCGGCGGTCTGGTGCTTGGCGTTATGATTGCACTGATTTTCCATTTTGGTCTGTAATTACAAAAAGAGGCAGAGAACAATGAGCGAACAGGAAAAAAACACGGTTTCCAGCGATGTGCTGGAACGTATCGAAAAAACGATCAATAAGATCCGTCCCTATATTCAGCAGGACGGCGGCGATGTGGAACTGGTTGATTTCCAGGACGGTGTTGTCACCGTACGCATGCTTGGGGCATGTGCCGGCTGTATGGCGCTTGACGCAACGCTGACCGACGGCATTCAGGCAATCCTGCTGGATGAGGTACCGGAGGTCAGGGAAGTGAAACTGGATTCTCCGGTTGGATATGACGGCTACGGTGTCGGCAACGGCAGCGGATATTCCTGGTATTAATTCGCGGAAACGCGAATTTTTCTTTTCCCGGAAAAAATCGCAGTGATTTCCTGTTCAAAAATCAGATTTAAGCTCATATTTTGTTTTTTTGCTGCAATTTTTAAGAATTTTTTGGGTTTTTGGTTGATTTTCTGATTTTTCAGTTCAAAATGAACCCATAAAGGGGAATTTGTTTATGGAAAAGCCTTTTGAAGACTTTGGTTCACTGGTATTCTCAGAATCCACGATGAAAGAACGGCTCCCAAAGCCCGTCTATCTTTCCTGGAAAAAAACCGTTGCGAATGAAGGAACACTGGATCGTCCGACGGCAGACTCCATCGCTCATGCCATGAAGCGCTGGGCACTGGATAACGGCGCCACCCATTATACGCACTGGTTCCAGCCTCTGACCGGAACCACTGCCGAAAAACATGATGCATTTATCGATCCGGACAGCAATGGCGAACCGATGACGCACTTTTCGGGAAAGAATCTCATCAAGGGGGAACCGGATGCGTCCAGCTTTCCAAGCGGCGGTCTTCGTGCCACCTTTGAGGCAAGAGGCTATACCTACTGGGATGTGACCAGCCCTGCATTTATCAAAGACAACGTGCTCTGCATCCCGACCGTATTTGTTTCCTACAACGGAGAATCTCTGGATAAGAAAGACCCGCTTCTGAAATCCATCAAGGCCCTTTCTGAAGCATCCACCCGCATGGTCAACCTGCTCGGCGACAAGGATGTCCGTTCCTGTACACCGGTCGTCGGCCTCGAACAGGAATACTTCCTGATCGATAAAACGCACTTTGAACTCCGTCCGGACCTGAAGCTGACTGGCCGCACCCTGTTCGGCGCACAGGCATCCAAGGGACAGGAGCTTTCGGATCACTACTTCGGCTCCCTTCCAAGACGGGTCTCGGAGTTTATGAGTGATGTCGACAATGAACTGTGGAAGCTGGGCATTTATGCCAAGACGGAACACAACGAAGTCGCTCCCGGTCAGTTTGAACTGGCACCGGTGTATTCCAACTGCAATATGGCAGTCGATGACAACCAGCTCATCATGGAAATCCTTACCCGCACCGCGGAAAAGCATGACCTTGCATGTCTGCTTCATGAAAAACCGTTCGAAGGTATCAACGGTTCCGGCAAGCACAACAACTGGTCGATCATGACCGATACCGGCCAGAACCTGTTTTCTCCGGGCGAAAAGCCGGCAGAAAATATCCGGTTCCTGATGTTTGTCTGTGCCTTTATCAAGGCAGTCGACGAAAACGCAAAACTTCTGCGCATGAGTGCCAGCAGTGCCGGAAATGATCATCGTCTGGGCGGATGTGAAGCGCCGCCGGCAATCATCTCCATTTACATGGGCAGCTATATCGAACAGATCCTTTACGGTCTCTATATGGGAGACAAGGCAAAGATGCCGAAAGATTCCCGTTCCGAGTTCAGTCCGATTTCCGGTCTGTCCTATATTCCCCACGACAACTCCGACCGCAACCGTACCGCACCGATCGCCTTCACCGGAAACAAGTTCGAATTCCGCATGCTGGGATCCTCAATGTCGGCAGCGGTTGTCAACACCGTACTCAACGCCATCATGGCCGATTCGCTTAACGAGATCTCCGAACAGCTGGAAGGCCTGAAATACCTGCAGGATGTGCGTGCCAAAGCACTGGAAATCTGCCGCGGCATCATCGATTCCCACAAGCGGGTGCTGTTCTCCGGAGACGGCTATTCCCAGGAATGGGTCAAGGAAGCCGAACGCAGAGGTCTTCCAAATATCACCTCATTCATTGAAAGCATCGATGTACTGGATGATGAAAAGACGATCGAGATGCTTACGGGGCTTGGAATCTATACCGAAAAGGAACTTGCGGCACGTAAAGCGATCTACGCTGATCAGTATGTTTCCATCATGGGAATTGAAGTCAAAACGATGCTGTCCATGGTACGGAAACTGGTCCTGCCGGCGATGAGTGCGGAAATGAAGTTCTATGCAGAAGCCATGAGCGCAGCTGCCAAACCGCCGAAATTCCTCAAGGACCGCTCTTCCGAACTCACAAAGCTGATCGATCAGGTATATACCCAGATGCTTGATCTGGAGAAGGAATACCAGGATGTTCTCACGGAAAAATCCAGTGAAAAGGCCGGCCGCAGGATGTACGGCGAAATCAACGACCGGATGAACCGGCTCCGTGCCTGCATTGACCGCTATGAAGTAATCGCTTCGAAGGAATTCTACCGGGTGCCCAGCTACGAAGAGATGCTGTTCTCTCTGTAATTCATATCAACATCAGCCCGTTCCGATTCGGAACCGGCTGATGTTTTTCTTTTTCGCATGCATGTAAAAACTGCCGCTTTGCATATCCGCAGAACGGCAGTCTGTATTAACTCGTTTTGAGTTCTGTATTATTTGAGGTAATTCGCTGCGCTTTCGCCTGCGATGCGTCCGTAGACGATGAAGTCCGCAACTGCGTTTCCGCCGAGACGGTTGGCACCGTGTACGCCGCCGGTGATCTCGCCTGCCGCAAACAGGCCGGTAATTGCAGAACCGTCTTCCTTCAGTACTTCCGCATTGCTGTTGATCTTTAATCCGCCCATGGTGTGGTGAATACCCGGCTGTACGGTCAGTGCATAGAACGGACCTTCCAGCTTTTCTGCGAAGGAGGTTCTTCCGAACTCTGCATCTTCCTTGGCTTCAACACAGGCGTTCCACTTTTCAATGGTTTCCGCAAGAACGGCGCCGTCCATATCCATTTCCTTTGCCAGATCTTCCGCGGTCTCTCCGGTTACGGTCCAGCCTTTGGAAACATAGCCCTGGATGACTGCACTTGCGTCCAGCATTTTCTGGTCAACGATCAGCCATGCATAACCGCCGGTCTGATTGTTTTCGGCATCGGATACCTTGTCACGGGTGCTGACTTCATCATAGAAACGCAGACCTTCCGCGTTGACGAGAATTGCACCGTCTCCGCGCAGACCTTCCGTGATCAGATTTGCACTGCCGTCATCTGCCACGTGTACGGTCGGGTGAAGCTGGATCTGATCCATGTCGACGGTAGCTGCGCCGACCTCAACGCCCATATCGATTCCCTGACCGAGAATACCGGCCGCATTTGTCGTGATGTATCCTTTGAGCTCCGGATGGTTCTGGGCAACAACCATATCGTTGTTGGCACCGAATCCGCCTGCCGCAAGAATAACCGCACCGGCGTTGATTGTGACTTTTCCTCCGGCAGAGGTAACCGCTTCAATACCGACTGCCTTGCCGCCGTCCATAATGATCTTGTTTGCGGTTGTCTCATAGAGCACTTCGATGCCGCGGTCATTCAGGTTCTTTTCCAGAATCGGAATGACATACGCACCAACCGAGACTACCTTGCCTTCCGCGTTGACCGGACGGTGGATACGCTTAACGCTGGCACCGCCGAACGCTGCGACATTATGGAGTTCTGCGCCGATCTCATCGAGCCAGTCAATTGCGCTCTCACTCTTTTCCGCAAGGGTCTTGACCAGTTCCGGATCATTGAGGCCCTTACCGCCGATCATGGTATCAAGTTCGAACAGTTCAACAGAATCGTAATAGCCTTCCGGAGAAGCCTGATAGGCGGTCCACTGTTCACTGACCGTCTTTGCAAGATCCTTGATCGTCTCTTCATTTGTTCCGGTGAAGGAATCTGCAGATTTCAGGGTCTTTTCAACGCCTGCGCTCTCTCCAAATTCATTTTCATCCTGGAATTTTGTCTTGGCCGCATTCATACCGCCGGTCGAACGAACGGAGTTTCCGCCAGCCATGGACTGACTTTCTACAATAATGACTTTTTTGCCCGCATCACTGGCAACGATTGCCGCTGTCATGCCGGCACCGCCTGCGCCGACGATCACAACATCCGCTGTCTTGGTGACATCTTCTGCCGATGCCTGTGCTGCCGCAACCTCTTTCTTGTAGTCTTCCGGATTCAGGCCGGCACTTTCCAGTGCCGATGCCGCTGCCGCAAGAATCGCGTTGCTGGTAACGGTTGCGCCGCTTACCGTATCAACTGCAATCGAGCCGCTTTCCGCGATCGCACCAGGCATGGAATCGATTGCCTTGGATCCGATGCCGTCTGTTTCGCCCGGACCTTCTGCAGTACACCCGGTGATCACGGAGTTCTCAAGTGTGAGCGTAACTTTGACAGGATTGCCTTCACCGCCCTGCCCTGCTGCTTCTCCGGTAAAGGTACCGGATACTCCGGAACCATCCGATGCCGGCTGTGCCGTTGAAGTACCGCACGCCGCAAGAGACGCAGCCAAAGCTACCGCTGAAATAAATGCAAGTAGTTTTTTCATAATCCCTCCATATGATGTTTGGTTTTCTGGAAACCTGATAGGTAAATTATAACGTAATGCCGTTCGTTTAAAAAAAGAAAAACCCGTCCGTTAAGACGAGCCGTAATTTCTACTCTACCCGGATCCGCCGTTCCTTCAGCCGTCGCTCGATCAGATCTTTTGCGAGCACATAGATCACCGAAAAAACCGGAACTCCGAGGAACATGCCGATAACACCCCAGAGAGCACCGCCGATAATAATAGCAAACATGATCCACACCGGAGGCAGTCCCATGGAATCCCCGAGAATATACGGGCCGAGAATGTTTCCGTCAATCTGCTGCAGGATCAGGATAAATACGATAAACTCCAGCGCCTTTGCCGGTGAGATGATCAGAAGGATAAACGCACAGGGCACCGCCCCGATAAACGGACCGAAGACCGGGATCATGTTGGTCAGTCCGACGATAAATGCGATCAGCGGTGTATACGGTATCTGCATCAGACTGCAGCAGACTGCCGCCGCAATACCGATGATCAGGGAATCCAGTGCCTTGCCGAAGATAAAACTGTCCAGCATATCCGAGGTCAGACGCATGACATGAAATACATTTTCGGCGTGCTCTACAGACATCAGGGAATAAACGATCTTCTTTACCTGCCGCTTCCAGCGCTCCTTGTCGATCAGAAGATAAACGGCAATGATAATGCCCACCAGGAAATTGATGATTCCCTTAACAAACGTAACGGAATAGGAAAGCAGCTTGGATACGATACTGCTGGTGCTGCTCAGCCAGCCAACCATGTTTTCCCTTAAATTCTCATACAGCTTAATCAGAATCTCATCCAGTTCCTTATTCTGGCTGAACTTGTCCAGGAAATTCTGAACGGTTCCGATATATCCGTCCATGGAATCCATTAACATTTCAAAGCTGCTGGTAAGCTGCGGGATCAGGATCACGAAGAACATCGTGATGATCAGTATGAATACGATCAGGGAAACGGTGACCGAAATGACCCGTTTCAGTTTCGGAGAGATCTTCAGACCGACCAGCCACCGGTCTTCACACATCCTGCAGAGCGGCGACAGGATAAACGCAATACAGAAACCCCAGATAAACGGGGACATGGCCTTCCAGATCGCTGCCAGGAACGAAGCAATTTCGCTCCAGTGAAAAAAGGCAAAGCAGACTGCCGCAATGATAATCCCGCTGATCGTGTATTCTCGGATATGGTTTTGTGTTTCTGTCGTCCAGGGAGCTTTCATAGTAATAATATTATAGCTCAGTTTTTCCTCTGCTTTTTGCCGGCAGCCGATTGACAAGATTCATTTTTCTGTCAGAATAGGTATGTCTTTTATCAAGAATGGGGCAAGAGAGTCAGCTCGTTGGCCCCATACCAGCCTGCTTTCAAAAAAAGTCTGTAAGGTGGTACTGCTGACATCGATAAAGAAAGAGTTCATCCACAAGCTCTTTCTAGCTTGTTCAAAAGACAAAAGGAAGGAGCTTTTTCATATGGCAAAAATGTATTTCACTTCAGAGTCCGTCACAAGCGGACATCCCGACAAGATCTGCGATCTGATCGCAGATACCATTCTCGATGAGGCGATCCGTCAGGACCCCGATTCTCACATGGCAGTAGAGGCAACGATCAAGGATGATCTGATCCTGATCTATGGAGAGGCTGGAACCAAAGCGGTCCTGGACTACGAAGCGATCGCCAAATCCGTTCTCAAGGAGATCGGCTTCAACGAAGAATACTATGTCGTCGTAAAGGTCAACAGGCAGAGCCCCGAGATCAATCAGGCCGTCTCTCAGGAGGAGGTCGCCGCAGGAGACCAGGGTATCATGTTCGGCTATGCGAGCAATGAAACCGAATCCTATATGCCCTTTGCGATTGACTGTGCCCACAGACTTGCCAGACGTCTGGAAGAAGTGCGCCGGGGTGACAATCGTCTTGGCCCGGACGGAAAGACACAGGTAACGGTGGAATATGATGACGGTGTCCTTAAGAGAGTCGACACCATTGTCGTTTCCACCCAGCACACAAAAGATATTACGCAGGAGGAACTGCGGGAACTGATCATGGACAAGGTAATCCGCCCCGTTGTGGATCCGAAACTGATTGATGAGGAAACCAAGTACTTCATCAATCCATCCGGTTCGTTTATCGTCGGCGGAAGCTGGGGCGATTCCGGTACTACCGGAAGAAAAATCGTCGTCGATACCTATGGGGGTTATGCCCCGATCGGAGGAGGCTGTTTCTCTTCCAAGGATCCGACCAAGGTTGACCGCTCTGCTGCCTATTATGCCCGCTATGTCTGCCGCAACATTGTTGCCAACGGTCTTGCGGACAAGGTTCAGCTGCAGCTTTCCTATGCGATCGGCAAACCGCGTCCCACTTCCGTCAACATCAATACATTTGGTACCGGCAGACTCAGTGACGAAGAACTGATGAAGGTGATCACAAGTAACTTTGATTTCTCCGTCTCCAACATCATCAAAGAGCTGGATCTGAAGAAACCGATCTACCGCAGAACCACCAACTACGGACACTTTGGAAAAGCAGATCTTCCCTGGGAACAGTTCCGAAAGATTGAATTTTAAGCATTTCGAACAGCGTTATAATTTTTCTGTGGAGATACAACTATGAGTGAACTGAAGATTATGACGCTGAACGTCAAGAACGCGTCGATTACATCGTCCTTTGCGAAGCGTGCCGTTTCGATTCAGGAACTGGTACGCTGGCATGATCCGGATATCATCGGAACACAGGAACTGATTGATCCGATGATCGATTACCTGCCGGAGCTGACGGAAACCTATACGTTTTACGGAAAAGCCCGCGGTTCAGCCGGAAACACGAACGAGCGGACCTGTCTGCTGTTTAAGAAAGACCGGTTCGAACTCCTTCGGGGTGATACCTTCTGGCTTTCTTCTACCCCGGATGTCAGAGGAAGCCGGTTTCTGGAATCCCTGTTTCCGCGGATTTCTACTTTTGCCCTGCTCAAAGATAAGCTGACTGAGCAAACCTTCACGTTTGCCAATACGCATCTGGATCATTTACTGCCCGCCACCCGGGCAAAGCAGGCTGCCGTGCTGCGCGATAAACTGATTGAAGTAAAAGACGGGGACTTCCTGGTACTGACCGGCGATTTCAACAGTTCCTATCTGAGCCTTGCGGTTCACACACTGGTAAGCAGTCCGGAACTCGACCTGAAAGATACCGTGCCTACCGATGGTGTCAGTACGATCCGTTCATTTATTCAGGCCGGTACCTCGCATTTCCGTCCGATCGATCATATCCTGGTCTCAAAAAACCTTGAAGTACTCAAATCCGAGATCATCACCGGGATGTACATGGGACGCTACCCAAGTGATCACTGCCCGGTATTAACGGTCATTAAACTGCCGGAAGCGGAATAGCTTCCGACAGTTTTTTTATTCGTTGCAAATGAAAAACATCCGCAGAAACGGATGCTTTCACTTACAGGCAATTCTCTTATGAATCAGAAATACTTCTTCATGTATTCGGAGACCGCTGCGATGTCAGCCGGATCCGTAAAGAACTGACTCAGCATGGCACATGCCTCCTCGTAAGTCATGTCCGGATACTGTTCCTTCATGGAAGGTGCCATCTGATCAGCGATCTGTTCCCATCCCTCCGGCAGTACACCGCCGCTGATCTGATTCATAATCTCATCACTCAGTACAATTTTCTTCATTTTAAAAACTCCTTTTAACTATATATACGATTCACTTCGGGAAAATCATCATTTTCCTGTTCTATTTTCTCAGATTACATCTGTCATTTCACAGGAAAATGACGCAATTTCTGAGATACGGTGCTTATAACATTTTGACGAATATCCGGAAGTCTCTGATCGCAGTGTTTTTTTTGCGGCATTGCGTTCTTTTTCCTGAACATATCATTGCATTCTGGTATCGCAACCACTTCCATAAATGTTCGAGTTTGATACAAATAAGCGCCAGCCGATTTTCAGGTTGACGCTTTGGGTTCTTACCAGCCGCTTTCAGCCATTCTTAATTCATTGCGTCGTGGCAGCGCGGGCAGAGACCATTTTCATCTGCTTCTTCACTGAAGTTCCAGCAGCGCGGGCACTTAACGCCGGAAGCACGGTGGATAACCGCACTGCGGCCTTCACCGGTATTAACAGAAGCCTGGGATACGATCAGCCACTGCGCCAGATCTTTTCCAAGTCCTTCTTCCAGAAGCTTCTGATCCGCTTCCGTGCAGGTGATCTCAACTGCAGCCTCCTGTGCGGAGTGGATCAGATCCGCCGTACGTGCATCTTCCAATGCCTTTGTCACAACAGAGCGCACCTCAAGCAGTGTCTCAAACTGTGCCTTCAGAGTTTCGCTGTCAGCGTATTCCTTCACAGTCGGAAGTTCCAGATAATGAACGGATTCCGCTTCCCTGTTTCCGAAGAACTTCCAGATCTCTTCTGCGGTATAGCACAGGAACGGCGCCCACATGCGCACCAGCGCATCGGTGCACTGCCAGTAAACGGTCTGCACCTGACGTCTGCGGGCACTGTCTGCCTTATTGCAGTAAAGGATATCTTTGGTGAAATCACAGTAATAAGAGCTGAGCTCATTGACCATGAAATTCATGAGGTTCTTGTTTACGGATACATAATCGTATTTCAGGATATCTTCCCGCACCTGTTTTACAACCTCATTCAGGCGGACCAGAATATACCGGTCAACTGCCTCAAGGTTCTCATAGGCAACCATATCGGAAGCCGGATTGAAGTCCTGCGGATTGATGTTTCCAAGCAGGAAGCGGAATGTGTTCCGGATCTTGCGGTACATCTCACTGACCTGCTTGATGTTGGATTCACCAAGACGGAGATCCTGGCGGAAATCGGATACCATGACCCAGAGACGGAATACATCCGCACCGTTCTTGTTGATGATATCAAGCGGGTTGATGACATTACCAACCGACTTGGACATCTTTTCACCCTTGGAGTCACAGACATAGCCATGGCTGAGAACTTCCTTGTACGGAGCCCTGCCCTTGACTGCAGTTGCGACGATCAGAGAAGAGTTGAACCAGCCGCGGTACTGATCGCTTCCTTCAAAGTAGATATCACACGGGAATTCTCCGCCGCGGGCTTCCAGTTCGGTCCAGGAAGAGCCGCTGTCGAACCAGACGTCCATGATATCGGATTCCTTTGTGAACTGTCCGTTCGGGGATTTCGGGTTCGTGTAGCCTTCCGGCAGAAGATCCTTCGCTTCCCGCTCGAACCAGACATTGGATCCATACTGTTCAAACAGATCGGCGATGTTATCGAATACTTCTTTTTCCATGATCGGCGAACCGTCTTCACAGTAGATGATGGGAATCGGAACACCCCACAGACGCTGTCTGGAAATGCACCAGTCACCGCGGTCCTTGATCATGTTGTACATGCGGATCTGGCCCCATTCGTTATGCCATGTAACATGGTTCTGAATCTGGTCCAGCAGTTCTGTACGAATCTTTTCGATGGAGCAGAACCACTGCTTGGCAGCACGGAAGATAACCTTCTTCTTAAGACGGTCATCATGCGGGTAGCTGTGGGTGATCTTGTTGATTGCCAGCAGGCATCCCTTTTCATTCATCATCGTGATGATCTTCTTTGAGCAGTCCTCGAAGAAGAGACCCTGACATTCCGGTCCTGCTTCTTCATTCATATAGCCCTTCTCATCGACCGAGCAGATCGGTGCGATACCGTACTTCTGGCAGACATAATAGTCATCCAGACCATGACCGCCGGCGGTATGGACGCATCCGGTACCGTCTTCATCCGTGACGTGATCACCCAGAATTACCGGGCACTCCTTCGGAAGGACAACATGATGGTACGTAATATTTTCAAGCTCACGGCCCTTGAAAGTACGGAGCACGCCCTTGTTCTCCAGCTGGAATTCGCCGAGCAGTCTGTCGGTCATGGATTCCAGGAAGATCAGCTTGCCCTTTTCAGTCTGTACTTCTGCATAGGTAAGATCCGGGTGCAGGGAGACTGCCTCGTTGCTCGGAATGGTCCACGGGGTTGTGGTCCAGATGACAAAGTAGTCATCACTGTCCAGAACTCCCTTGCCGTCTGCGACCTGGAACGCCAGATAGATCGTCGCATCGGTGACATCACGGTAGACGATTTCCGAGTCTGCGACAGCGGTTTCGTTGAACGGAGACCAGTAGATCGGTTTCAGTCCCTGGAAGATCAGACCATCCAGTGCCATCTTTTCGAATGCACGGATCTGACGTGCCTCAAACTCCTTGTTCAGCGTGATATACGGATGTTCATAATCCGCCACCTGACCAAGACGCTTTTCTGTCGCCATCTGAACAGCCAGCTGTTCGCGGGCATAGGCCTCACACTTGGAACGGAATTCCGCCGGGGAAAGCTTCTTGCGGTCCACACCCAGTTTCTGGATCGCATTCTCGATCGGCAGGCCGTGGGTATCCCAGCCCGGGAAGAACGGTGTATAGTATCCGCTCATCGCATGAGAACGGGTAATGAAATCCTTGATGCAGCGGTTCATCGCCGTGCCGGCATGCAGGTTCCCGTTGGCATACGGAGGACCGTCATGCAGAACATATGCCTGCTGTCCCTTGTGATGCGCAAGAATCTGATTGTAATGATCCGCCTTTTCCCATTGTTCCAGAATGCCGGGTTCTTTCTTTGCCAGATTTCCCCTCATCTCAAAGTCCGTTTTCGGCATGTTCAGTGTGTCTTTGTAGTCCATAATGCTGTGTCTCCCTTCAAATAAAAAACGTCCTTACAGCCTAAGGACGCTTATCACGCGGTACCACCTTAGTTCATGTGTTCATCACATGCCCTCGATTATTTCCCTTAACGCGGGAACAACGGATACTCATGAGGTGATGTCTGTTCCTGTCCGTCCGTCCCGTTTTCACCATACCCGGGCTCTCTCTTACTTCTGATACAGGTCAGCGCGTCCTCAGTCAGCGCATCATTTTTTCTTCCGCTTCTTTCAGCCAGCGGAGATCCGGCATCTTCGGGAGCTCGAACTCCTCCAGTTCTTTGATCAGCCCTTCGAGTTTTGCCAGAGTCGCAGTCTTCACGGTGCTTGCATCTCCATACAGCCTGGAGAGATCCGTCAGGATCAGCCGGGCTGTGATCAGACTTTCCCGGATGATCGCATCCGCGTTCTGCCGCGCGGTCTCGATGATCTCATTGGCTTCCCTTAAGGAGAGCCTTGCGATATTCTCAGCAGCCTGCCGCTGCGCATCGACGGAATTTTCAAGTGTCTGATAATCCGCCTGAAGCTTGATCAGCCGCTTGTTGGTCTCTTCCAGCTGCTGCTGGTAAACCGTCAGTTTCTTCTCGAGCTGATCAACTCTGGAAGCGTAGCGATCCACCGCATCATCAACCGCGAACCGGTCATAGCCGTTTTTCATGACTCTGAATGTCGGCCTTGGTGATGTCATGTGTCCCGCTCCTTCCCCTGAATATCCTGTGAAAACCGCACTACGATCCGATCTTTTCGTGTCCTTCGGACCACGCCGAGATACCGGAAACGACCGGCTCCCCGTATCGAAATCGTGCAATCATTATCGCACAATTCATCAGGCTCGACAAGCGGTCTGTGGTTGAGCTGGACCCTGTCCTGGCGGATCATCCGCTGCGCTTCACTGCGGCTCACTTTTGCCAGTGCAGCGACGATTGAATCCGCCCGTTCACTGGTGATCACCGACTTGAATTCTCTGGTATAAAACGTCTGGCAGGGATGTTCTTCAATGCGTTCAAACGATACCGAAAGACTGGAAATACGGATCAGATTGTCACACAGAAATCCGGCCATGGAATCCGAGGTATAGATATAAATGCCGTTGTCCTCGATCCAGAAATCCCCGAAGCTGTGCCGGTCGATCTGCAGGTGCATCAGTGCGCCCAGCACATCCCGATGGCCGATCGAACGGAAACGCTGGTCGATCGCAGTACGGATGCATACGATATCAGAAAAGTCATCCTCCTCATCTCTGAGAAAGATGACTTTCTTTTTCCTGGCATCCGGGTATCCGCCGTCATATCGTATGAGTGCGGATTCCGGGAACACCTGCAGGGCAGTTGCCTGCTCTTCTTCATTCAGAAATCCTGATTCGGTATGCATGTATCTGCGCTGGGACTGCCGTTCCAGATCCTTTAGCCGCGAGATCACATCATACGGATCATTCATCTTCACTGTCCAGGGAGATGACGCCGTCTACACCGATTGATTTCGGTGCACACAGAATAACATTGTGTCCGATCTTCTGAATCGTTCCGTCCAGTGCGAAGATTACGCCGTTCAGGAAGTCGATCGTGCGCTGTGCATATTCTCTCTGCAGACGATGCAGGTTTACGACAGCTGCCTTGCGCTGTTTCAGGTGACGGGCAATTTCTTCCGCTTCTTCAAGACTTCTCGGTTCGAACAGCACCATCTTGGTGTCCGGACTGACCTTCTGTACCTTGGAGTTGCGGGTCTGCTCGTAGCTGCTTACCGGCTTGGTTTCAGCCTGCTTGTATTCGACTTCTTCTTCCTCTTCGTCTTCATATTCTTCTTCGTCTTCATCTTCTACCGGAGCGACGAATTTGATCAGCTTATCTTTGAGACCCATAGGTTGTACCTCCTGTTCGTTACAATCGCGTTCATTATAGCATCGCCGTTTTTGTTAAGCAATGCGTGTATCGTGCCTGAAAGCGCTTATTCATGCGATTTTATCTTCCTTCCATTCATAATTTTTGGTGGTCATCCATGCCAAACGTGAGGTACAATAAGCTATAGAAATGAGGACAATATGGAAGGGATAATTCATTTTATTGAAGAAATTCTGGAATACGTGGTCACGTTCGGGGCAATCGCACTGGAACTGATCGGAATCTATGTCATGCTCGATGCTGGCTTCCGCGGATTCAAGCGCTGGCTGAAGCGGGAAGAAGATGGGCCGCGTCTCGAAGAAGGCATTCTTGAAGCACTGGAATTCATGATGTGCGGAGAAGTTCTGAAAACCGTTACCGCCAATAATATGAATGATTACATTGCGCTTGGCGCAATCATCGTTTTGCGATTTGCCCTGGCATTTGAAGTACAGTGGGAAATGAAAAACAAAGTATGGCATCGCGAACGGTCCATGAAAGAGAAAGGTTCTGCAGAAGAAAAGTAACCGGTTCAAAAAACCGGTTTTTTTTATACAATGATTCCTGTGAAAGAGAAATTTCTGCATCGTAATGTACTGATCCGGATCGGTCTTGCCGTGTTGGTATCGGTGTTATATGGCATTCTGTCGGGGCAGTTTCTGCTGCGGTTCATCGATGGACTGTCCATCGCCGCCATACTTTTCCTGCTGGCCGGTGTTCTGAATTACTGGTGGAAGGAAGGTTTCTTTGCCTTCTTCACCTGGAGGAAACGGGATGAAGCGTCTTTTCTCACCTATCGTGAACAGCTGAGGGAAGAGCGAAAGAATACGGAAAACCATCCCCTGTATGCAGGTCTTATCCTGCTTGCGATATCTCTGATCCTTACCGGTTTCTACATGATCCTCCGCTGAGGATCTTTTTTTGTATGCTCAAGGATGAGGAAGAATACGTGATACGTACTGCCGGCTCTGACCGAATAAGGTATATGAAGCCTTTAAAAAAGCCGCATGTGCGGCTTTCATGAAAGTGTCCGTCATATGCCCGTCATTTCTTCCTTAGTGAATAAGTCCCCTCCGGCTACTTTACGCATCATTTCATCGCTGATCCTTTTTTCTTTTACAGACTCTGTAATTTTGTTGATTTTCTCGTTCATGTCTATCCAGATTGACCATGCATGCCAGTATTGCACGCATCCGGATTCGGAATAACTCGAACGATCGAGCAGAAACCTATACGCTTCGGGTGAAAGCGGAATGATCCGTCCGGGCACCGCTGCACGTATGGAGCAGGATCCAAGAATATTCTCAAGTTAAACTTATTATTATGTTTATAATATAGAGCTGTAGGAGCGAACCAACTATGACAAATGACACCCGTTTCATAACAACTGTATGGCGCATCATGGATCAGCTGAAACAGACCACGCAGCTGGAGGAGGCACTTTCTGCCAACCTCGACATTTTCTGTGATGTCACAGAATGTGAAACAGGCTATATCTGGATGAAGAGCACGGATGATGACCGGATTTATATATTGGCCACAAAAGCACCCGTTGATCAGTCCGGCGTCAGTGTACGCGTCGGTCAGGGCGTAATCGGTTCTGTGTATAACGGAAAATCGTCTGAAGTGGTATATTCGACCGACCCCCGTGCAGAAGGCAGTGATGATGCCCCTCTGCTCGGCAGTACTTCACTGGTTGTTCCAATGCGCACACCGTTTGGATCATATGGCGTACTGCAGTTGAACGATCCTGCCGGCGGTTTTTCCGATGACGATATCAAGCTGGTCGAAAACTGCTGTTCCCTGATCGCGCTTGACATTGAAGATAAAGAACTTGAATTCAAGCCCGGAAAAGACCGGGTTCCCCTGGTATCCCTGCGGGGAATCATCAAGGAGTTTCTGTCTGGCGAGGAGATCCGCAGAATCCTGAAAGGAATTGATCTTGATGTTTATGAGGGAGAACTGCTGGTCGTACTTGGAGAAAGCGGATGCGGGAAGAGCACGATGCTCAATATCATCGGTGGAATGGATCAGGCAACCGACGGACAGCTTCTGATTGAAGGCAAAGACTTCTCCCATCCCAGCGAAGATGAGCTTACACGCTTCCGGCGGGATTACATTGGATTTATCTTTCAGTCCTACAACCTGATGCCGAACCTTTCCGCACTTGAAAACATTGAATTCATCGCGGAAATCAGTGAGCATCCGCTGGAGTCTGAAGAGATGCTCAGCATGGTCGGTCTGGCAGACAAATCCGAAAACATGCCCTCCTCCATGAGCGGCGGACAGCAGCAGCGCGTCTGTATCGCCCGTGCAATCGTAAAGGACCCGAAGATCATTCTTGCGGACGAGCCGACTGCAGCGCTTGATTTTCATACGGGTCAGGAAGTATTGAAACTGATTGAAAGCATTGTACGTGAACATGGAACAACCGTGATCATGGTTACTCATAATATCGAAATCGCAAAGATGGCAGACCGCGTCATTCGTCTGAAAGACGGATTGATATCAAGCATCCGCGTTAATCCCCATCCGCTTCATGCGGAGGATCTTTCCTGGTAAGAGGCAGATAGAATGGAAAAGATTCAGCTGATTGACGCCCTGCGGAATATCAAGAAGCGATTCGTTTCGTTTCTTTCCATCGTATTTATCATCATGCTGGGAACCGGCGGTTTTTTCATGTCGCGTTATTCTGCTTCAAGCATCGCTGACTCCGCCGCAGAATTCCTTCGTCAGCAGAACTTCAAGGATTACGAACTGGCGTCTTCGATCGGTATTACGGAAAACGATCTGAAGCGTCTTCGTGCTGTTTCAGGAATTCATTCTGCAGAAGGCGCAGTCGTTCTGGACGGAAGTCTCTATAAAGATGATCAGTCGTTCAAAGTATCACTCGTTTCCTGGACCGAATCCGTCAGTGTCCCGGTTCTCGTTGAAGGAAGCCGGCCGGTACAGGAAAGTGAATGCGCCATCGGGGCGGATTTTGCGAACGATCACGGAATCCGGATTGGTGACCGTGTCTTTCTCAAAACACCTTCCATTTATAATGTCGATCCCCTTCTGAATGAAGCGTTTACTGTCACCGGACTGGTAGATCACCCGGACTATGTGCGTGCGAACAGTACGCTTACGGTAATCCTTCCGCTTTCTGCCTTCAACCTGGAAGGAATGGAAAACCGCTATACCAGAGCCATGCTCAGTGCGGAAAACGCAGATCAGGAAAACATGTTCACGGCCAGCTATTCGAGTTCCGTGGAAGATATCACCGATCGGCTCCGTGCCCTTCTTCCTTCCCTGCAGGAAGATTCCAGTATCGATGCGCGGCGTCTGGCGAATGAACAGATCGATGCGGAATGGGAAAAAGCACAGGAACAGATCGAAGAAGCCCGAACACAGATTGCGTCTGCGGAGGCAGAACTCGAAGCACAGCTGGCCAGTGCCAGAGCACAGCTCGCCTATGCCCGCTCCCAGCTGGAAAGTGCACGTCAGCAGCTGCTGAACGGAGAAGCCAAACTGAGGGATGCAGAAGCACTCTTAAAAGCCGTCCATGAAGTAAATGCACTTCTGAGCGGTGTGGACAACAGTGACATGCTCTATTATCTGAATACTTCGATCTACTATATCGATGCCTATGAGTATGCCTCCACCCCGGAAGAGAAAAACACAGCACTGTATGCCCTGCAGGAACACCTGAACGCCCCCGAAAACAGCCGGAAAGCAGAAGTCATCCAGGCGGTATACGGAATTAACGTAAGAGAACAGGCAAAGAATCCCGCAAATCTTCCTTCCCTGCGAAATACCATGAATGAAATGCGCGGTGTGATCATGCTGAAGGAAGCTTCGGAGAATGATATCAGCCCTGCCGATATCCTTTCCGATGTTGCGCGTTTTGACAGTATGCTCAACGCAATTGAAACCGCTCCGGATGAAGAAACCCGCCGGCAGCGAAAGGAAGAAGCGGCGCAGTTCCTGTCCGACCCTGGTGTCCAGGTCCGGCTTGCATTAGCCGACCAGTATTTCGGCTATAACCTGCAGGATACCGTTGACGCTGCGATTTACACCGATACCTATGATGAAGCGGCACTTGCCCGGCTCCATGCGGCATGTGCCAGAGTCCGTCAGGCCCGCAACACGATTCTGAATGCAGAATCCATGGTTGCCCAGGGACGTGCGCAGCTCAACAGCGGATGGGCAGCCTATTACGCAAATCTGAGACTGGTCAATGAAAAAGAACGGGAGATGCGGGAAAAAGAAGCAGAATTCCGCGCTCAGATTGAAGACGCCAAGAAGCAGCTGGAGGAAAAGATCAAAGAAGCAGAAGAACAGCTTGCCGAAGCACGCAAAAAAGCGGACAGTCTTGAAGCAAACTGGATCATTCAGGAGCGGAGCGTCAATTACGGTTACTTCGATGTTCTCAATAATGTCAGCGCTGCCAGCAGTATGGGATATGCGCTTGGCGGTCTGTTCCTCATCGTTGCATCCCTTGTCTGTTTCTCTACCCTTACGATCATTATCGAAGAAGAGCGTAAGCTGGTTGGCACAACGAAAGCATTCGGATTCAAGAACCGTGAAATACTTGCCAAATATCTGATCTTCGCGGTCAGTGCCGCGGCGCTTGGATCTCTGCTCGGCATCGCCATGGGATGCGGAATCACCGCATTTGTCACGAACATGCTGAGCGAAAACAAAATGTACCTCTTCCAGATCAACCACATTTCCATTAATCCCATCGAAACACTGGTGGTATGTATTGGCGCAATTGTTCTCTGCGCTGCCGTCACGGTATTTGCCTGCACCGGTCTTTTGAAAACTCCGGCATACTATCTGATGAACGGCGTTGCCAAACCAGACAGCAAAAAACAGAAGAAGGTGCTGTCAGGCAGATGTCACGGTTCTCTCTACTCCCATCTTGTCATACGCAATATGATCAACGAGAAAACCCGTGTGCTGATTTCCATCGTTATCATCGCCGGAGGCTGCTGTATTGTCGGTGTCGGACTTTCCATGAAGTTCGCATTTGAAGGAATGACCAAGCGCCAGATTACAGATGTTACGATCTATGATTATCGGATTGATTATGACAGCAGTACGGTCACGGAGGAACAAAAACAGGAACTTGAAAAATCCCTGGAAGCTTCCGGTATCCGTTATATACCGATTTCCTATACCGCACATTTATTTGAGAAAAATGATCAGCTTCAGGCATTAGAGCTGCTCTGTTGTGACAGCGACGAACTGAATGACTATTTCCAGATTCGCAGCACTTCGAAAAAGCCGCTTTCGATTCCATCCTCCGGCATTCTCGTTCAGAACAAGCTAATGGAATCGTTTGGTGTGAAGCCCGGCGATACGCTTACGCTTTATGACTCCTCTCTGAATACCTATCAGGCCTATATAGAAGGCGTTTATCTGAACTATATCGGGCGAAACGGAATCTGCACGAAGGCTGGTTATCGTGAAATTTTCAAGGAAGATCCTGTCGATAACTGTTACTTCGTACTTCTCAACGGAACAGATGAAAAAACCTTCTTATCCCTGCTTGCTTCATCCGATGGAGACTTTGTGGCTGAACGCTCGGATTATTACATGGATCATCTTCACAGCACCTTTATCCTGTACAACATTATTGTGATTATCTCCATCAGCATCGCAGTAATCATGTCCTTTATCATTCTTACCAATCTTGCCAACATCTTCCTGAACCACAAGAAAAAAGAACTGATTGTCATGCGCATCAACGGGTTCTCCATTAAGCAGACTATCAATTATCTGACCAAGGAAACGATTCTTACGTCTGTCTGCGGTCTTATCCTGGGTGTGATCTTTGGTATTGTGCTGACCCCGTCCCTGCTTTCAATCATTGAACCGATCGACTGTACATTTGTCCGCTCGACGTATTGGAATGCATGGATCATTGCAGTCTTAATCGAAGGACTCTTTACCATTGTGATTAACGGAAGTGTATTCCGTAAGGTATACCATCTGAATTTCCATGATATTCTCTAGATTCCTCGTATTCTTAAAACCAGCATCTGCCTTTCATGGGGCATGGTGCTGGTTTTTTTCAGAGGCAAGCGAAATATTAAACAGTAAGGAACACTAAGGATCTGTGTCCTAAAAAAGTTCAAGAACCGAATCTCGATGAACCGGAAACAATCGCAGGCGGCAAAAAGTGCATCCAAAGAGAGTCTGACGATTCCGAAAACAATCGCTGGGCGACGGCGGCTATGCGGTCTGTTCAATTGTTTCATAGATGATTTTTGAGGCATTCCGGTTCCCGATCCGGCGGAGGATTTCTGCCATTACATTCCGCATTTCTTCATGTTCCAGTAGTGTACGGCATGCATTCGAAAGGTCTTCCTCGGTTTCCCCGCTCAATGCCGCTCCATGTCCAACAAAGAAATTCAGATTGAATTCTTCACAGAAAGCCGCACCTTTCAGAAGCACCATGGGCAGACCGTTTACTGCGGCCTCGGTTGTGCTGATGCCGCCTGGTTTTGTCACAAAAACATCTGCACCGGAATACAGTCTGGCCATATCCTTTACATACCCATAAATATGAATATCGTCACAGCCTTCATATTTTGCCTGAATTGATTTTTCCAGTTTTTCGTTTGTTCCGCAGATAATGCTGATATCCGAAATATCATTCACCGTTTCATACAATTGTTCGACAAGTGAAGGAATCGAGCCACCGCCCATACTGCCACCCATTACAAGAACATGGGCACGGCCCTCAGGAATTCCGAGCTCTGCCTTAGCCTTTGCTTTGTCCTGCATTGTAGTCGCTTCATTCCTTACGGGAATACCGGAAACCACAATCCGTTTTTCATCGATGCCATAATTGACCAGTTCATGAACCAGAGTGGCATATGGAACAAAATGACAATCCAGATCATTGTTGATACTGCCGGGGGTATTCCAGTAATCCGTTTCTACAATTGCCGTGCGAATCTGCAGATTAAACTGCGCTATCGCCGCCGTCAGCATCATTCCCCCGAAGACATGAGTGCAGATTACGGTATGAAAGCCTTCTTCCCGTATGAATTCCCCGAGATTATACTTTCCAAGATTAATGATCTGCCGCAGCGGGAGACAACGGTTTCTTCGGTACGTTATGCAGCGGACCGGCTCCAGACGGATGTTGCGTTTACCGATGAAGCACTCGCCATGCTTGTTAAAGTTCCCCGCGTATTCCTTCCCACGGTATTAAAAGGCTGTGTGAAATGGGCAGAGGAAAATCATGTCAAACGGATTGATGTTGAGCAGATGAAGATCATCAACGATAAGCGCTCAAAGGAGAAAAAGTAAGATACGGTTTCACAGCGGCAGCCCTGATGGACCCCGCTTACATTCATCGCATTCCCTATATAAAAAGATCTCACAGTTCACAGCGAGATCTTTTCATTTCGGGAAGAAATTCCTTCCGGTTCCTTTACTTTGCCGTTTTCTCCATTTCCTTGACGATCGCTTCGTATTCCTCGCGTTCGTTCTCAGCCATGAAGATGAAATGACCCGGTTTGATTTCCTGCAGAGAGCCGGTCTCATCGGCCTTGTTTTCCTTCTCCTGGTCGTACGGCTTCAGTTCCTTCGCCTTTTCAATCTCAGGGTCAGGCATCGGAACGGCCTGAAGCAGAGATCTTGTATACGGATGGATCGGGAAGTGGAACAGTTCATTGGAAGGCGCTACCTCTACGATGCGGCCGTTATGGATAACCGCGATCCGGTCTGCGAAGTAACGTACGACAGAGAGGTCGTGGGCGATGAACATATAGGTCAGACCCCGTTCTTCCTTGAACTTGTTCATCAGGTTCAGAACCTGTGCACGGATCGAAACATCAAGTGCGGAGATCGGTTCATCGGCAATAATGAATTCCGGTTCCATGATCATCGCACGGGCAATACCGACACGCTGACGCTGACCGCCGGAGAACTCATGCGGATATCTGGACTTGTGTTCCGGCAGAAGACCGACCGAATCCAGTGCCAGGTCTACCTTCTTCTGACGGTCTGCCTCATCGGTATACAGATGGAAGTTGTACAGACCTTCCGAGATACAGTAGTCGATGGTCGCACGTTCATTGAGGGAAGCGGCAGGATCCTGGAAGATCATCTGAATATTCCGCTGCACCCATTTTTTGTCTTCCTTGGAGAGCTTTCCGTTGATCTTCTTTCCCCGGAAGAGAATCTCTCCGTCGGAGGTATCATTCAGACGAATGATCGCACGGGCAATCGTCGTCTTGCCGGAGCCGGATTCGCCGACCAGGGCGAATGTTTCTCCCTTATAAATCTGGAAGTTTGCGTCTTTGACTGCCTTGAAGACATGTTTCTTGGAATTGCTGAAGGTTACTTCGAGATGCTTTACATCGAGAAGGACTTCTTTTTCATTGTTAACGCTCACTGTAAATCCCTCCCTTCGATGTCAGAGCCAGCATCCGCTCATGGAGTTCCTTTACCGCTGCCGGCGGTTCCACTTTCGGAGCTCGCGGGTCAAGGAGCCATGTCTTTGCATAGTGGGTATCCGTTACTTTGAAGAATGGAGGTTCTTCCACATAGTCAATCTTCATCGCATAGTTGGAACGAGGCGCAAACGCATCACCCTTGACTTCTTCAAACAGCGACGGCGGTGTACCGCGGATCGCAAACAGATCTTCACCCTTCTCACCAAGCTGCGGCAGAGAGGAAAGCAGTCCCCAGGTATACGGGTGTTTGCTGTCATAGAAGATTTCATCAACCTTGCCATACTCAATGATCTGGCCGGCATACATAACCGCAACGATATCCGCGACATTGGCAACGACGCCAAGGTCGTGGGTAATGTAGATCGTTGTGAATCCATATTCCTCTGACAGATCCTTGATCAGGCGGATGATCTGCGCCTGAATGGTTACATCCAGTGCGGTTGTTGGTTCATCACAGATCAGGATCTTCGGACGGCAGGCAAGCGCGATCGCAATAACGATACGCTGACGCATACCGCCGGAATACATGAACGGATATTCATCGTAGCGGAGGTCCGGGTCTTTGATGCCGACCTTTCCCATCATCTCAATTGCCATCTTCTTGGCTTCCGCTTTGGATTTTCCCTGATGCTTGATAATAACTTCCGAAATCTGATCACCGATCTTCTTTACCGGGTTCAGACTGGTCATCGGATCCTGGAAGACCGTAGCGATCTTCTTTCCGCGGATCTTCTCCCAGTCGGAATCCTTTTTGATCTTTGCAAGATCCTGGCCTTCGAACCAGATCTCACCGTTTGTTACTTCACCGTTGACTTCGAGCATACCGGTGAACGTCTTGGTAAATACGGATTTTCCGGAACCGGATTCTCCGACGATTGCGACAACCTTGCCTTCTTCAAAATCCATCGAAATATGACGGATCGCAGTAAGTACACGGTCACGCACCTTAAACTTCACTTCCAGATCCTTGACGGATAAAATAATGTTTTTATTTGTTTCGCTCATTATGTTACCCTCCTCAGATCATGTGCGTACGCGGATCGCTCGCGTCTGCCAGTGTCTGACCTACGATATACAGCGATACGGAGATCAGTGCCGAGATCGCAACCGGGATCCAGAACAGATACGGTGTAGAAGTCATGTACGGAGAATACTGCTGGATCATTCGTCCAAGCGATGCGTACTGCTGTCCAAGACCGACACCGATAAAGGACAGGAATACTTCGTACGAGATGAATGACGGAACATCACGGCTGACACTGGTCATGATGACCGAGATCAGATACGGCAGGATGTTGTGTGTAATGATCTTCCAGGTAGGTGTACCCAGACATCTTGAAGCCAGGTTGTATTCACGGTCACGGATAATCATGACCTGGACTCTTATGAAGTAAGCAGTGCTGACCCAGGAAGTAACAGACAGTGCAAAGATGATCTGCCATACACCGCCGCCGATCGCATATACAAGGATCATGGCAATCAGGGTTGCCGGGATATTGGATACGATGTTGTAAACCTCGATCATGACGGTATCCACACGCTTAGAGAAACCCCACCACATGCCGACTGCTACACCGAGCACGGTTGTAATGGCGGTTGCCATGAAGGATACGAACAGCGAGGTTGCAGTACCTTTCCAGACTGCATCAAACAGGGAGTTTCCAACATCATCTGTACCAAACCAGTAAGTAGCGTTGGGACGGATGTATTTCATTTCCGGACGGTTAATGTTCGGCGTGACATTCGGGTCATAGCCGGAGATCATCGGCTGGAAGATTGCCAGCAGGATGACAATTCCGGAGAGAATCATCATGAAGATTGCAAGCTTGGAGGAGAAGAATTTACGGAATACGCTGCGCCAGTAGGAATACTGAGGTGCGGCGATGTGTTCCGATTCGGAATCATCGGACAGATCAATCGTAAACAGATCGTCTTTATTCAGTTCACTCATCGCTTACTCACCTCCCTTCGCGGTTAACGAAATTCTCGGATCGACAACCGTCATCAGCAGGTCACCGATCAGTACTGACAGGATCGACAGTGACGTGAAGATGAATACAAGCGTAATGACCATATTGTTGTTTGTCTGCTTGATCGCATCCGGCAGCATCTTACCCATGCCAGGTACCGCAAATGCGGACTCAGTGATCAGGGCACCGCTGATGCACAGAATGATGGAAGCAGGAATACCGTTGACGATCGGAATGATCGCATTTCTCAGAATATGCTTGCGGAAGATCTCATTCTGGGAAAGACCCTTCGCACGTGCAAACTTGACATAGTCCGCATTGGACTGGTCGATCATATAACGGCGCAGCCACATCATGAGACTCGGTGTCTGCAGCAGCGCAAGAATCAGAACCGGCATGATATACGAACGGATATCATTGAAGCCAAGCTGCGGGAATTTATCCGGCAGGTTGAACAGGGTTCCGATCGAACGCATGAAGAAGATAAACGCCAGCGAAGGAACAGCGATCAGAAGGTTGATATAGGCAATTCCGATCTTATCCAGCAGTTTGTCTTTATGTGCTGCCATGGCCATGCCGAGCGGCAGTCCCATGACATAGGCAATCACCAGTGCAATCAGACCAAGGATATACGATGTATTAACCATGGACGGAGACTCGTGATACGAACGGCAGTTTGCATACTTGTCTGTGAACCGCTTTGCGTCCAGATGGTCTACTTGTACTTTGTACTGGCAGCTGGTCTGGATCAGCGCACTTTCTTCGTTCAGGCCGGTATCAAACGTCTGGTTGATCTTCTTTGTTGATCCCTGACCGTCGGTAATGACCTGCATGGTAGGAATACCGGAGTTGGTCGGGAAGGACGTACCGAAGTCCAGTTTGAACTTGTTCTGATGGATGAACGGAAAGGAGCCGTCAAACCACATCTGATATTTATAGGTACATCCCTGACAAAGCAGTGCCGGGCTTCCGTTCTCCGGATTCTTTCCCCAGTAGTACTTGCGCTCCATATCCGGATCTTCCGGATCCTGGATCGCATTTTTATTGTCAATGACCAGCAGACGCTTATAGAAGCGTGCGATCAGTTCATACCATTTATATGTATGAAGGGCATACGGTTCTCCCGATTTCAGGGTCAGGATCTCATAGCCGCTTGCGGCATACGCATCTGAAGCTTCTTTGAGCTTTGCCTCATCGCCGTCAATGCAGCTCTGGGCTCCATCCCCGAACGTGGCCGTGCACATGTCGATCTTACTGACATAATCGTGATAGCCAAGCTCTTCCAGCTTTTTCAGCTTGTACGTGGTAAGCTGGTCCCCTTTCATTTTCTTCGCGCCGGCATCATTATCGAATACCTTTTCGCTCGGAATCATCGTATAGATCATGACAATGATGATCGATACGACCGCAAAAATTGAAACAAACGATTTCAATATTCGCTTCAAGATGTAATTTCTCATAACATCCCCCTCTATAACGTCTTTTTTAAAACATATAAAAAAGAAGAAATCATTTTCAGATTTTGTAAATTATATCATATATAAAAGCATTCATACTCCGTTACCGGAATGAAAACTATTTACATTTTAAACGGTGTTTTTCAAAATGCCTTCCCGCATCCCCGCCGATCCGCATCGAAATCCGCTTCAGATCTTTACCAGCGGATAATTATGATCCGGAGCAGGAAATGCCTGGTCAAAGATCGGAAACAGTTTCGCATACTGTTCTTCGGTTACTTCCTGAAGATCCTTCTGCAGATGAGAAAGCGAAGCGGTGCTGAACAGCGCGAGAAACCCTGCCTGTGTATTGAATTTCAGCATGACGCTTTCCGCAGAAACACCATTCTTCCGGCACATGGTTTCGATTTCCGCAACGGCATGGATATCGGGATGAGGATGATAGCCTGAGCCAAGCGAGGAATAGGACATCGGCAGGATGCCGTTTGTTTTCATAAACGGCAGAAGTTCCGTTTCCGGCCCGCGTTCATAGATATTGAAAAAAACCTGATTGCAGAAACAGTTCTCTCCGCCCGCAATTGCGAGCAGGTCCCGAAGATCACCGGTATCAAAATTGGAGACGCCCCAGCGGCGGATCCTGCCGCTCTGGACCGCTTCTTCCATTTTTTTCACCAGAAGGGAAAGGTCACAGTTCGCCCGCCAGTGCAGCAGATAGAGATCAATATAATCGGTCTTCAGGCGGGCCAGACTGTTGTCCAGATACTGTTCAAAGGTATCCTCTTTGACATTGTCCGGTAGAATTTTGCTGATGAGGAAAACACGGTCTCTCGGAAATGCACGGACCGCTTTGCCAAGGGCTTCTTCACAGCGGCCGTTTCCGTACATCTCTGCCGTATCAAAGACATTGATTCCGTATTCGTAAAACGCTGTTTCGATGCACTGATCCAGCCCTTTATTAATACCGGACCAGTAGCCCGTGGTGCCAAGCCCCAGCGCGGAAACTCCATAATTTTTCCATTCGTTCATGTCTTAAGCGTAATACAGCCGTTCCCCGCTGAAAAGAAAAAGCCACTCTTTGATGAACAAAGAGTGACTTCTGTATCTCTTTTGAGAGAGCGATTACTCGCCGCCCTTCTCCCACTTCGCATACGCTGCGTCATAATCTGCAGACGTAACGATGTCTTCCTGGAGCTGGAGTCCCTTGTACTTGTACTCGGTCATACCGCATACAGAGTAGTAACGTGTGAACGGAACTACATGGGAAACTCTTACGCTTCTGGTGTTGGTGGATGTCGGAATGTAGAATGCATTCTCAACGAGGCAGGCATCTGCCTTTGCGAATGCTTCGTAACGAGCATCCATGTCATCAACGATTGCATCTGCTGCACGGTAGAGCTCTTCGTACTCACCAAGACCAACTGCCATCTTGATGTCCTTGTCAGCTGCGCCGTCAAGGCCGTTCTCAAGACCCATAGCCTTCATGTAGTAACCAGAAACCGGGCTGTAGATATCAACGAATGTCTTCGGGTCAGCATAGTCAGGGCCCCATCCTGTGAAGGTGGAGATGTCATAGTCCATAGCTGCCGGATCGCTGTTACGGTAAGCGATGTTGGTGACTGTGTCAGAATCTCTCATAACGAGTTCGATAATGATCTGGCCATCTGTGTTGGCTTCGATGGAATCCTTCATGGAACGTCCGCGGTCGGAACGTGCCTTGGAAGTTTCGTCTACGAGCATGTCAAGGTGAACCGGGAACTCAATTCCGTCTTCCTTGGCTGCTTCGATGTAAGCAAGAGCCTTTTCCTTGTCGAGCCATGCATACTGTCCGTCGGACAGGTCAGCCGGTGTATCTGTTGCATCGTTGTAAGCCTTGTTAACGAGTTCGCCATAAGCAGTACCATCGGATGTACGAACGATGTTGGAGTCGTTGTCGATGTTACGGATCATGGAGAGCGCGATGCTTTCCGGAGAGGTAACCATGTTGTATGCCTTAACGTCATAAGCAGCACGGAGAGCCTTACGGAAGTTCTCGTTCAGGATTGCCTTATGTGTGTTCTCATTCGCTGCCGGATCGTTCTCGCAGTAGTTGGACTGCTCGAATACCTGACGGTTCATGTTGAAGACAACACCGAATGTGGAATGATCAGGCAGAGAAGCGTTGACATAGCCGTCATACTTGGACATGTAAGCATCGAAATCCTCCCAGAGCGGGCTGATTGCGGAAGCTGCGTATGTACCTGCTTCGAAGCCACGGATGACGGAATACGGATCGGAACC
Source organism: Solobacterium sp. (assembly GCA_017512725.1). GTDB lineage: Bacteria > Bacillota_I > Bacilli_A > Erysipelotrichales > Erysipelotrichaceae > Bulleidia. Next base: position 17,830 of record JAFWEW010000037.1, on the reverse strand, counting down.
ATCATCGTAGATGCGCTTAACGCTCTTCAGGTGGATCTCATCAGCATCCCAGTACTTTTCGTTCTTGATCAGAACTGTGCTGGACTTGAGGTCGTTGGATTCGAGGAGGAATCCGCCGTTGTAGAGAATGGAATCCGGCTGAACAACACCGAAGTCACATGCTTCCATGTTCGGGGAACCGAGCTTGCAGCCTTCGCCCTTACCTTCGAGGAAGGTCTTGTTGATCGGGTAGAGAACTGCATAGCAGGTCATGCTCGGGAAGTAAGGAGCCGGTGCTTCGAGTGTAAACTCGAGGGTGTAGTCGTCAACTGCCTTGACGCCGACCTTTTCCCATTCCGCATCGCTGAAGTCGCTTCCTTCGTACTCAGCGTATCCCTTGATAACGCCTTCGAGGAGCCATGCTGTTTCAGAGTTGAATTCAACGCCGTGACGGAGACCTGTGACGAAGTCTTCTGCTTTGACTTCTTCATATTCTTCGCCATCGCTTGTGACCCACATTGCACCCTTTCTCAGGTGGAATGTCCATGTCAGGCCGTCCTCGCTGGCTTCGTAGGATTCAGCCAGGCAGGGCTTCAGGTTTCCGTAGGTGTCATTCTCGAGGAGACCGTCTACGAAGTTTGCGTTGTACTCATGATCTTCTGTCTTTGCAGAGACAACATAGTCCATGCTCTGAAGTTCATAAGAGGTAACTTCGACGAGGTTCTCTGTGTCTGCGAGCTTGATGTCTGCTACGCTGCCGGAAGCAGTGTTTCCGCCCTCATTGCCGCCTTCGGTCGGTGTTGTCGGCTGAGTTGTGCCGTTGCCGCATGCCGCAAGAGCGAGAGCCATCAATGCAGAGAGTAATGTTGTAAAATACTTCTTCATTTCTTTCCCTCCATATTTTAGAACTCTCTAAACATAGCACATATTTATAAAAGAATCTATGATTTCTAAAACGATTCCAGTACCGTGAACTCCTGTTTTCCGGAAATGAAAACAGCAGGGTTCAATCGGCTGTTCTGATGTTATGTCATTTCGTAAAACCGGGTGCAATAATAGAGGAGGACTTATTATGATCATTCACGAAGCAGTACCGGACACCAATACTGTCAATACACTGATCGAACTTTCCAGAGACTGGGCAGCTGAAAACAGCTGCACCGGGTACCGGGAAAATGACAATTCCGATATCGAAGGCAATCGGATCTTTCTGGCTGAAGAAGACGGCACTGTGATCGGCTATCTGTTCGGCAAGCTTTCCCGTTCTGAGAAAAAGACTTCCATCATGGCGGAGAACACTCCGTTTTTTGAGGTAGCAGAGCTGTATGTAGTTCCTTCCCGGCGCTCAGATGGAATCGGTTCTTCACTGTTCCGTTATGCGGAAAATGCAGTCCGCTCCGAAGCAGAATATATCGTCCTGAGCACTGCCACGAAAAACTGGAAGGCAATTCTTCACTTCTACCTGGAAGAACTGGACATGACATTCTGGAGTGCGACCCTCTACCGGAAACTCCTATGATCGCATTCAAAAGGCACCCACTCCCGGATGCCTTTTTTTCATTATGACTGCAGGGAATCCACGGCTGCGGCTTCAAACTGTCTCGTATACAGCCCGTAATAATACCCTTTCTGCTTCATCAGATCACGGTGTTTTCCCTGTTCAATGATCTTTCCGTCCTGAACGACAAGAATGACATCCGCATCAATGATCGTACTGAGACGATGGGCGATCACAAAACTGGTACGTCCTTTGACGACCGTTGAGATCGCAGTCTGGATTGCTTTTTCCGTTACGGTATCGACCGAGGAAGTCGCTTCATCCAGGATCAGAATCTTCGGATCTGCCAGCAGTGCCCGGGCAAAGGACAGCAGCTGCTTCTCTCCGACCGAAAGCTGATCTCCGCCTTCACCGACATCACTGTCCAGACCGTTTTCCATTTTTGCGACAATGCCGTCCGCATTCACCAGCTTCAGTGCATGCATGATCTCTGCATCATCGGCCTGTTCATTGCCATACTTCAGATTGTCACGGATCGTTCCGGAAAACAGATGCGGTGTCTGCAGCACGTATCCGATGTTGGAATGGAGCCACAGCTGCGAGCGGTCCCTTGCGTCTCTGCCGTCAATCAGAACCTGTCCTTCGGTCGGTTCATAGAAACGGCACACCAGATTCACCAGGGTTGATTTCCCTGCGCCGGTCTCACCGACAATCGCCACATTCGTACCATGCGGAACCTTCAGATTGAAGTGTTCCAGCACCAGTTCCTTTCCATCCGGATACTGGAAGCTGACATCCCGGAATTCAATATCTCCGATCAGTTCTTCCCAGTTTTCTTTTTTTGGATGGAACGTGTCACCATACCGTTCAATCACTTCCGGCCGGTCCGCCACATCACTCTCGGTTTTCATGAGTTTTGTAAAGCGTTCGATATTTACCTGAATTGCGATAATGCCGGCAATCGTTTCCGTTAACATCTCGATCGGATCCATGATTCCAACCGCATAGGAGATAAATACCGACAGCGTTCCGATTTCGATTGCCAGTTCACTGGTCAGCAGGCCTCCCTGCCACAGCACCAGCGCCAGAGCAACCGAACCGATGCCGGTCACAAACGTCGAGAGAATCGATCCGTAATGCATTGCATGGACCGAAGTACGTTTCATATTTCCTGTTTCCGCTTTGAAATCCGTATCAATGACCTCTTCAATTGCCATTGTCTTGATCGAGCGGATGCCGGTGATCCCTTCATTGAAGTTTCCGGTAATTCTGGAGTTGATCTCCCGGATCTTCCGGTTCAGGACCATGTACTTTCTTCCGAAGTACGTGATCAGTGCCGTCGCGATTGGAATGATCAGAACAAACAGCAGTGCCAGCCGGACATTCAGATTGAACATCACAATGATCACCGCCAGAATGTAGGAAACATTCCAGACAATATCCATCATCCTCCAGGCCACAAGCTCTCCGATTTTTCCGGTATCGCTCATGACCCTTGCATGAATGTAGCCGACCGAATTCTGATTGAAGTAGGAAAAAGACAATGTCTGCAGGTGATTGAAGCTGGCATTGCGAAGATCCCGGTTCACGGACATCTCCGCTTTCCCGGCCATCAGCAGACTGATGAAATCTGCCGTTACTTTTACAAACGTCACGCCGATATAGGTGACAATGAACAGTCCGAGCGTATCCAGTTTCTGTTCCCCGATGAAATGGTTCAGCGCATACCGGTTGAACAGCGGCATGACAGAATCCATGACCGAAGCAACCAGCCCCAGCGCGGCCATGCCTGCCAGAAGTTTCCGGTATGGTTTCAGATACGGAAGGAGTTCGGGAATACCGAGCATCGGAAGTGTCTTGAATTCCGATTCATTCTTCTCACTCATCAGTCCACCTCCCTTCCGGCCATCTGCAGATCAAAAATCTTCCGATAGATACCGCCAAGTTCCATCAGCTCCTGATGATTTCCCCGCTCCGCAACCACGCCGCGGTCCATAACGATAATCTGATCCGCATGCATGAGCGTTGTGATCCGGTGTGCGATCAGGAATACGGTCGCATCGCCGGTATTCTCCTGCAGCGCCGCGCGGATCTTCGCATCTGTTTCTGCGTCAACCGCAGACAGCGAATCATCAAATACCATGATCGGAGGTTTCCGTATCAGCATCTGTGCAATGGCAGTGCGCTGCTTCTGTCCGCCGGAAAGCGTAACCCCGCGTTCTCCGACAAACGTGTCGTAACCATCCTCAAAGTGTTCAATCGTTTCATCCAGTGCTGCGATGCCGGCTGCTTCCCGGACTTCCCTGAGATCCGATGACCGGCTTGCAATCCGGATATTTTCTTCGAGGGACCTTGAAAACAGATACGGTTCCTGCAGCACCATACCGATATGACTTCGCAGATAGGATGCTTTGATCTTCTGGATATCAACACCGCCGATCGTGATCGTTCCATCGGTTTCATTCAGCGGATAGATGCGGTCCAGAAGATACATCAGTGTGGATTTTCCAGATCCGGTACCGCCGAGGATCCCGACGGTCGTACCGGCTTTGACGGTAAAGCTGACATCATGCAGAACCTCTGCAGTTCCGTTTTCGAAAACGTAGTTCACATGTTCAAAGGAAATATCGCCGCTCATATCCGGTTCCACCGCATCCGGTGCGTCCTGTTCCGGTTCCCCGTTCATGATTTCCCGCAGACGGTCAATGGCAACACCGGCTTTTGAAAGATTGGCAATGATTCGGCCAAGCATGCGTACCGGCCAGATCATCATGGTGTTATAGGCAAGGAACGCGATAAACTCTCCCGCAGTCAGTTCCCCATGTACAGCATAGACTGCACCAAGGGAAGTAATCAGCAGGATCTGCGCACCCGAAAGCAGGTCCATGGAGCACCAGAACGAAGCCAGCAGTCTCATGAGATGGATCCAGAGTGCGGTATAAGTCCGGTTCTTTTCTTCAAACCGGTTCCGTTCATACATTTCTTTCCCGAACGCACGTACGACTCGTACTCCGGTCAGGTTTTCCTGGGCAATCGCAGACAGTTTTCCTTCTTCCTCATCCGCTTTGCGGAATGCACTGCCGATCCGTTTATGGAAGAACAGGCTGTAACCCACAATCAGAGGAAGAAATACCAGCGCCACCAGCATCAGTTTCACATGGATCCGGCCCATGAATACAAACGCAAGGATCAGCGTGGGAATGATCCGGAACAGGCTTCCCAGCTGTTCGGAAAGGAACATCTTGATGGTTTCAACATCAGAGGTACATCTCTGGATAATATCTCCGGTATGGTGACTGCTGTGCCAGGAAGAAGGCAGGTACAGCAGATGATGGAACACTTCGTTCCGGGCAGTTTCCACTACCGTTTCCGCCCCCTTGGCGTTATATAACCGCCAGAGATAACGGAACAGCGCCCGCAGCAGGGCAACCGTGATCACCGTCAATGCGATAACGCCCATATGGCTCTTCAGGTATTCAGTTCCGCCAAACGAATTCAGCCAGTTCATGATGAACGGAGGAAGACTCGATGGCTTGTTCGAAATCACAGAGTCAACCGTAAAGGAGATAATGCGTGGATTGACCATGTCCAGCAGTGTTACCACCAGCGTGTAGACAACGGAAAAAACAAAGAAACGTACGCTTCCTTTCATGAAATATACGAGCATCTGCGCTTTTGTCTCAAAGCGTCTGTTTTCCTGTTTCTGTTCCATAATGCGCAATTGTTACTGTAACGAAATTAACAGCGTTCGTAAAGCGGTGAAACCGGTACAAAAAATGCAGATTGTCTCTGCATTCTCTGAATTACTCAGCACCGGTAATCGATACGTTCTCAAGACGTGTCACTGCCGGCACCAGCATATTGTTATACTGCTTCTGTTCCTTTGACAGATACATATCCTTTACATAATCCGTCATCGTTCCGGATACGGAACCGCCCGATACGATCGTAACCTGATCACCTTCGTGGAGATATCCTAGACGGATCTCACCTGCGATCGCTCCGGTCATGGTCTCAACCTGGAAATCCGAGAATTCAACGATTTCAAGATAGGTTCCCTTCCGCAGTTCCGCAGCACTCTTTGTGCCGCCTTCTGCGGCAAAGTTGCCGGGAATGAAGGAATCTTCAATGCCGAGATACTGTGAGAACTGGCGTGAGCCGACAAAGTGAGCCGGTACATTCTGGTCCAGAATCAGAAGATCTCTTACCGGAGCACCTTCACTGTCATAGGTCTGATTGCAGGAAGAATTCTCAAGGGTCTTAAGGGCACGGATCGTAACCCTGTCTCCTTTCACGTCTTCTGCAATCGGTGTCCCGATCTCCCAGTTCGAGAGTTTCCGGTATTTGATCGACGCATTCATTTTATAGATAAAATAGTTGTAGATCTGAATGCTTGCGTCGGTTGAGAAGAGAACCGCACACTTTCCAAGATTCGGTGTGTTCACGGCAGACAGCTTGTCCTTTCCATAGCTCAGCGTTTCACTGAGTTCTTTCTTCATCGCAGCCTTGTCGCAGGTACCGCTGTGGTACAGACGGTACAGTTCAATCTCGTGCCGGTCCTTGCGTGCATTGAATACCACTTCCAGCATGGAAGACGGGTAAACCGAAGTGACATCGATTCCGTTGGAATTGATAAAACGCGTCCTTTCCGCTGTCGCAAAGATTTCAAACGAGTTGATGTCTTCCGTTTCGGTTTCCGGAAGATCGTTCATGACTTCAATGAAATCCCTGGCGATTGTACGTACATCCGGCAGTTCTCCTTCTGCCGCAGTTTCTCCGGACGGAACATTCAGGGAATACACCGGATTTTCAACCAGCTGTGCTTCAAACAGCAGTCGTTCGATCATCTTCTGTGCTTCTTCTTCGCTGGCACTTACCGGAATCTCTCCGCTTGCGCTGCCCAGATATTCTCCGAATTTCTTATATACCTTTACACTGATGTGCTCTACATTACGGACACGGTTCTGATCCAGTTCATGGCGGATGAAATAGAATTCCCATCCTTCCGTGACGGTATCCGTTACTTCCCAGCCGTCCGTTTTCGCTTCCTTCAGCAGTTTTATAATCGTATCAAGCATCAGCCCAACCTCGCTTTCGCTTTCAGGCAAGGGCCTCCATCAGAAACCTTTACCCATTCCTTATGTCCTTTACCGCAGGCACCGGAGCCGAATACTTCCTTATCTGTTCCGGCCATGGTAATACTGCCAAGCAGATCCGGCACATATCCGGTCATGACGATCGGAGCGACGACCTTGCCGGTCAGTTTTCCGTCTTTGATCTCATAGCCCCGTTCAATGATGCACTGAATTCCCCAGTGTTTCGGATCTTCCATTCCGGATTTCATTCCTTTCAGAAGATAGCCGGATTTCACCGATGCGATCATCTCGTCCAGGGTATTGTTCCCGGCGTCAAATACCGTATTGGTCATACGGGTATATACTTTGTGCTCAAAGTTTTCCCGTTTTCCGTTCCCGGTCGGCTTACCGCCAAGACGCAGCGCAGACAGCGCATCACATACGCCGGTCTTCAGAATACCGTTTTGAATCTCAATGGTATCCCCGGCGAGTGTGCCTTCGTCATCAAATGCATAACTTGCGACTTCCTCGGTGCAGAGTGCGCCTTCATGCATGGTAACCAGATCGGATCCGACCCGCTTATTGATATACTCTTTCCCAAGTGCACGGTCTTTTACAAACATGTCCATCTCTACGCCATGGCCAAATGCCTCGTGCGCAATCAGGCCAGATACCTCCGGAGTCGTGATGATTTCATATTCCCCTGGTTCGATCGCCTCGGCATCCAGAAGCTCCTCTGCTGTTTTCGCCGCTTCCAGTGCCTTATCGCGAAGACCCGAAAGGATTTCAGGTCCTTTTCTTCCGGAAACGCTGGTATAGCTCAGCTCATTGCGTCCGTCTCTCATGGCGATCGGAGCTGCCATGCCCTCGGTATAGACATAGCTCTGTCTCATATCCCGGTTCGCAGTGAGAAACATCTTATTGATATGTGTGGAAGATCCGCGGACAATGCATTCCGCAATTGCTTCACTGCTGTTTACCACTTCATTACTGACAGCCGTAAGCTCTTCCACCAGTTTTTCAAGACTGGTGTTTTCCGGCATGGATCCTGTTTCCATCTCTTCAAAAACCACAATCGGTTCATCGGGAAGCACAGGAGTCTCATACACCTTTACACCAGTTTCTTTCAGCAGATCCAGCTGGGAATCAAGCGCGTGAATGATCTCTTCACACAGACCGCTGATGTTGCTGGCATCAAAGCGGTTGAACGCATATTCACTGTAAAGACCATCTTTATACACACGAACGACATTACCCCGTTCGGTGGTAATCGTACTGTTGGAAACGCTCTTGGCATATTGTGAAATCGCAGCCGTAAAACCGACCGAATCACTCGACAGAACACTGACATAGTCATAGCGCTCTTTCAGAACCGCAATCAGTTCTTTCATGGCCGGGGCGATTTCATTCAGATATTCTGAAAACTTCGCTTTCATTTCATACCCCCTCTTTTTACTCAGTGCTCACGATTATAGCGCGGCCGCAGGAAAACTGCCAGCAATTAGACTTTAATAATGTTCATGCGATGAAATGTAACCGGTATCAGTGAAGAAAAATGAATCTGTTACCGCACAGATCCCATTTCCTTCCCGCAAACGATTATGATTAGGTTACGGAAAAGGAGGCGCTTATGACGATTCGCAAAGCCACTGCAGAAGATATACCTACCCTGTGTTCGTTCCGCACCCAGCAGCTGATTGATGAAGGGATCCCCCAGAGCAATTCCATAAAGGAAGAACTGGTTCGTTATTTTAAAGAATGGCTGAATACGGATCTGTTTGTTGAGTATGTGAAAGAAGAAAACGGAAAACTGATCGCCTCCGGAGCAGTTATCTTCTTTCCGTTCCCGCCGACCTTTACGAATCCAAAAGGTGTCCGCGGCTATATCACGAATATGTATACCGATCCTTTATACCGGGGTCAGGGAATCGCATCTGAAATCCTGAAACTTCTGATCGAAGAAGCCAAAAGCAGAGGAGTTTCAAGGCTTTTCCTCAGTGCCTCAGGCTACGGCAGACCGGTATATGAAAAACAGGGGTTTGAACCATCCGGATCCTGGATGGAACTCGAAATCTGACAGATCTTCAGAATGGTTATTCCGACTGGTTTTCGTATGTTATACTGGTAAAGCGCTTATGGAGAAGTACCCAAGAGGCTGAAGGGACTGGTTTCGAAAACCAGCAGACGTGAAAGCGTGCGGGGGTTCGAATCCCCCCTTCTCCGCTGCATATCAATCTGTCCGCATGGTTATGCGGTTTTTTTATATCTTCACATGACTGTGAGAAGATTTTGAGAAGATTTATCCAAGAAAACCATCATCTCTTCATCTCTTTTTTGGAGTAAATGAGTATAGACCTTTAGTGTGATGTTCACATCACTGTGCCCTAATCTTCTTGAAACAGCAACAATGTTAAACCCATTGTTTATGAGGATAGAAGCATGTGAATGCCGCAATGGAAGATTATTTCGAGTTTCTGTCTACACCCCATCTGGTAGATTGCAGAAACTGATATACACTAAGGACAGCGTTTCGGAGAGCTGCAATTCGCTTCTCTGTATCTTCTCCGTTAAGACTGTATTTTCCGCTTGCCGTTACGTTTGTGTATTCTTCCCTCAATTCAGGTACATTTGTATGCTCTTTCACATCTTTGTATGAAAGGTTGAATTCCGCTTGGAAATCGGCCTTTTTTGACGTTTGGTCTAAGCTATCTTCCAAAAAAACTGCTGGCCCTGGAACATCTTAATCGAACTTACTGTTCCGTTTTCATTTCAAGGAACCCAACCAGCCCTTACCTGTGCCATCTCTGTCCGTTCAGGTGTAGGATAGGAATATACAACAACCGCAGTAATTCGCGGTACAACAAAAGGAGAATTAATCATTATCAGAATCAGCAGAATCAGAAAACAGATCGTTTGTGTGTGCAGCATTTCTCTTCCTGACCGGATGTGGAAACGCAGCACCTGCTTCAAAACCGCAAGAGACCTTCACTCCACAAACGACAGAAGAACCCGAAACGGATACCACTGTCACGAGTGAAGATCCGGAAGAGATTTCAAAAACCGTGCTTCAGGCAATGGAAGAAAAGATGACATATTACCGGGAGGCATTCGAGCAGACTTCCGATGATGAACAGCGGAAAGAACTTTATGAGAATGCGATCAAGGATTTTGAGGATCTGTATTTCGATGTCTGTGACAAAATCAATAACCTGGATATCCCCGATGAAACAAAAGACCAGGTCCTGGATCTGATTGCAGAAAAATGGGGTGATCATGTCGATGAGGTCAAAAACCTGTACGGCCTGGAATAATTCCTTCTTTGAAAACAACTCACAATATGACGAAAGCCGTAGCTTCTGATGATCTGCGGCTTTTTATAAATTGTATTGTGCAGGTTTTTATTGCAACCCGGCAGTCTGCATCTATTGATATTCCGCACAAAGAAAGAGGGTCATAAAGACCCTGATTCCATGTATTAACGGATTTCGGCAGACTCATCCGTACGGCCGGCAAGGTAATCCAGACTGACACCGTAGTATTCCGCAAGGTGAACGGCAGCTTCCAGCGGCAGCGAGCGGATTCCCCGCTCATACTTTGAGTAAAGCGACTGGTCACAGACCAGCTCTTCCGCTACGGCAAGCTGCGTTAGGCCTCTCGCTTCCCGGAGCTCCCGGATACGCAGTCTCATGCCTCACCTCCCGCGATCTTCTCAAGCATCTCTACATAGGCCAGAAAGATATCGCGTCCTGCTTGTGTCAGCTGATAAGTGGACCGCTGCCGCTTTCCCGTCATTTCCCTGCTGCAGGAAAGGATGTTTTCTGCCTCCAGCAATTCGAGCTGCCTGCCCAGATTTCCCGGTGTCGCTTCCGTCAGCCGGGTAAGCGTTGTAAAGTCCTTCGGACCTGTCATCAGCGCGGCTACGACCGCAAGCCTCAATCGGGACTGAAATGCGGAAGGAATTTCATGAAGCTCCATGATTCACCTTTCCTTCAGCTGATGCGCAAACCTCAGCAACATGATTCCGGGAGAAAGATCCAGGATACAGGCGGCTGCGCACCATAAATACAGCAATCCCTCTCCCATCGTACCGGTATCATCAAACAATAACAGTCCATGGCTGCAGATAACGATTGCCGCAAGCACCGCGAGCAGAATTCCCGCAAGAAACATCTTCCGGCTGCCGAGGAACCTGGCGGTAATCAGAAGCGGAGCTGCCGGAAAGAGGAAGAAGAGAAAACTCCGGCAGAGCGCGCACGCCTTATACAGTCCCTGTGCCGCCTGCTGGGAAACGGAATGTGCCGCGGCGATCTGCATCACCGGGTTAACGAGCAGTGTAAGGAGAAGATACAGGAAAATGCATACACCCCACAAATCAAGCAGCTTTCCTGCAAGCGAATCCAGATTCCTGCATGCAGAACTTCTCCGGCAGGCAACATAACCGACCGCTGTGATCAGACAGAACAGAACTCCCGCGATCGATCCGGCCCGGGAAAGAATCATCGCCACGGAAAGCGGAACATTGGGTATCAGGACTCTCTGCAGCGCAGAGAATCCACCGTAGATAAGCCACACGATGCCAAACCCTGTAAACCAGGGAACAATGGGTTTCATATCATCCATCGCCTTCTCAAGCATCTCTTTGATCAGAGATATATCCTCTCTCGGATCACGATTTAATTCATCCATAACAGATTTCCTCCAAATACTCTATTTTGTAGAGTCTCTACAATTAAGAGCATACTCCAAACCGGAAAACTGGCAAGGAAAAGTTGTTGTTCAGGACAAATCGGCATATTTTCAGGCGAACCAAATACAAGGGATAAACAAGCAGGTACAAATCTTCCCGTTCCGAACGAAATGGTAAAGGAAGCGATGTTCTTTCCCTGCTTCTCTGTACAGTGTTTTCGATGAGCATGTCCGGACCGTGGATATCTGCTATCTGTATCGTTTAAACTAATGATTAATAGGAGGAAAGACACATGAAAAAGTTCATTGCACTGACTGCTGCCGCACTAATAGCTGTAAGTCTTGCCGCATGCGCCAAGAAGACCGAGGAAACTCCGGCCGAAACAACCGAACAGACTGCCGGAATGCCGAATCCCTGGTCGGATGCGGATTCTGCACAGGCAGCTGCCGAAGGTGCGGAAGTAGGATACTTCGAAGTTCCGGAAGACGGAGCTGAGACATCTGGCGGACCGGTACACTGGGACGAATACCGTTACATGGAGCACCTTGCTGAGGCAAGAGGCGGAATCGGTACTGCTGAACTCATCGTCCGCAAGGGACTCAAACAGGAAAGCGATGATGAATCCGGTGACTACAACGAGTATAAGTACAGCTGGACTCAGGAAGCCGGTGACTGGACCGTCAACTGCTGGGGCAATGAAGAAGGCAAAATGATGAAAGCTACCTGGCTTTCGGATAACTTCAGTTACAGCATCACTGTACGCGGGTCCGGTGATCTCCATGACACCTATGGCATCGATTCGGATGCGGTCAAAACCCTGGTCAATGCGATTCAGTAACTGAAACAACTGTAAGACTGCAGACTCTGCAATGGAGCTGCAGTTTTTATTATGTCCGTGCGGATATTCTGACATTTCCGGTTCAGTGTCCGTTGTGTATAAAAATCCGTTAAACCTCCTGACAAATTGAAAACCGGCCGTAGCCGGTTTCCTAGCTGTCATACAGCAGTCAGAATGTATCCACCGTAACCCCGAAATGTTCGAAGATCATCTTCTCCGCTTCCGGGTTCCAGAGGCCGTTGTGCGCCTTGCAGCAGCGATCGAGTTCTTTGAAGAACGGATCGCTCTCTCCGAGTTTTCCGAAATCCTCGATTGCCGTCATCGGCATGTTGAACTGCGTATAGGCGAGTTTCTTTCCTCCCGCAATATGCGGAAGATTGCAGGTTGTCTCAGCGACGGAATCAAGGCCGCCGACATGAGTAACCATGATGGCCGGATCGATGATTCCTCTGGCAGCGAGGTCATTTGCCTCGATCAGGTCATCATTGTTTCCGCCGGTTGTACCCATGATGTGGGTCGCGTTGTAGTGACAGTCATAGAGATTGACTGTCGCACTGAAGTTCTTGTCGCTCGGTCCCGAGAAGAAGGACATACAGCCATCATACGCAAGCACCCGGTTGCCGAGTTCGCATACCGCAGGAATCGGTACATAGATCAGTACGTCATCATAGCCATGACCTTCCGTAAGGTCCATCAGGCCCTGATACGAATCCTCCATTGCGGCCGTGTTGGCGTAGATAAGCTCTACTCCATGTTCCTTTGCCCATTCGATGGAAACGACTTCCTTCGCCCGTGCGATCTTTGCGTCATCGACATCGGTGACTACGATGCGCTTTGGATGATACTCACAGACGCACCCATAGGCAACTGCGCCAAGTCCCATTGGACCGCATCCGCCCATGATGATGAGGTTTCCGCCGCGCTTGAGTCCCATTTCATGCTGGTAGACACCCTGTTTGGTGTGGTACTGGGCGTGCATGGCACCGATCGAGCAGGACAGTGGTTCCCCAAGGCTTGCCTTGTAAAAGCTGTCACCGTCAAACGGCATCAGTGCCCCGACTTCCATCGCCTCATGAGGGAAAATGCAGTAGGTGCAGTCTCCGCCAAAGTACTCATAGGAGTAACCCGGGGAATCCATGGATCCTTTATAGTTCAGCGCCGGCTGCTGGGCAAACCGCATGCCCGGCTTGAACTGATCCTTCCACTTTTCACCGACCTTGACGATAATGCCTGCGAATTCGTGTCCGACGATGATCGGATTCGTATCGATGTTTTTCGGAGCCCGCTTGTGGTTTTTGCCCTGGGCCGCGAGCTTGTAAGTAGACATGCAGATGCTGTCACTGTAGATCTTTGCGAGAATCTCATCGTCCTTGATTTCAGGGAGTTCAAACTCCTCCAGACGAAGATCCATCTCTCCATACATTCTTACTGCTTTTGTTTTCATGCTTTTACTCCCTGTCAGTTATTTTAGCGGAACAGATCATAGACTTCATCAACACTGAGTGTCAGAATCTTTTCAACCGCTTCTTCGGTATCACATGCATCGGCAATCTTTGCGAGTGCCTGCATGTGGTCGTCTCCGACTGATGCAACACCAATGACGAGCTTCACGTTCTTGCCTTCGCCCCAGTCAACGCCATTGGGGTAGCTGAAGATCGCGATACCGGAGTTCAAGATCTCACCGGTCATGGATTCAATGCCATGCGGGATTGCAATGTTATTACCGATCGCAGTGTTGAAGACTTTTTCCTTCTCAAACATCGCTTCTGTGTAGCGCTCTGTAACATAGCCGCTGTCCTTGAGGACTTTGCCCATGCGCTTAATGACTGCTTCCTTGGATTCCTTCGGAAGGTTGAGGAGAATGTTCTTCTTGAGCAGGATACCGCCATGATAGTCGGTTCCGGTTTCGACTTCCGGATTCGTATTGATACGTGCATCAAGCAGATCCTGGACGATCTGATCATATTCCGGGGCCGTCATGAAGTTTGTGATGGTAACAATTTTCGCATCCGGTGCACTCTTCTTTGCCCGCTCCGCAAGATCCTTATGGCAGACAACGAGTTCGGCATCCGCCGGTACAGATGATACGGAAGCGTGTGTGACCTTGATCTGATCAAAGCCGGCTGCTTCAAGCTTCTTCTGAAGTACGGTAGCACCCATGGCGGAACTGCCCATACCTGCATCACATGCGAAGACGATATTCTTCAGTGTACGGAGGTCGATCTTTCTGCCGGTTTCACCAACCGCGTAGGCACTGAGACCCTTAGACTGTGCCTTCATATCCTTCATTTTGGTTTCTGCTTCATCGAGGCTGCCCTTTGTATTTGTAAGACGGACGATTGGGGAAGCAATCAGGAAGGATACCACTGCACCGATTACGACGGAAAGCAGAACTGCCAGAGTGGAACCGCGGGGTGCCATACCAACATAGGCGAAGATGGAACCCGGAGAAGCAGGAGACGCAAGACCGAGGTTGAAGATCGTGTTGTAGAACATTGCCGCAACAGAACCGCCGATCGTTGCGAGCAGAAGCAGCGGGTTCATGAGAACATAAGGGAAGTAGATCTCGTGGATACCGCCGAGCAGATGAACAATGAGAGCGCCAGGTGCAGAGCTCTTTGTGGTCTCATCCTTGGAGAAGAACCAGTAGGCAAGCAGGACGCCGGTACCAGGACCCGGGTTGGTCTCGATCATGTAGAAAATGGAGTGGCCGACCGCCTTCACCTGTTCTGCGCCGAGCGGTGTGAAGATACCGTGGTTGATCGCATTGTTCAGGAAGAGAACCTTTGCCGGTTCAACGAAGATAGCAATGAGCGGCAGGATTCCGTGATCAACAAGAACCTGAACACCTGCACTGAGGACACCGAGAACACCAGCCATGAACGGACCCATGACATAGAAGCCAAGAATCGCAAGCAGAAGGCCGATGATGCCAAGCGAGAAGTTATTAACGAGCATTTCAAAACCGGCTTTTACCTTGCCTTCGATTGCACGGTCAAACTGTTTCATGACCCATCCGGCAAACGGACCCATCACCATCGCGCCCATAAGCATGGTGTATTCCGTTCCGCAGATGGTACCTACGGTTGCAATCGTTCCGGCAATCGCACCGCGGTCACCGCCGACCATTTTACCGCCCTGATAAGCGATCAGGATGGGAAGCAGATACGTAAGCATCGGGCCTACGATTGTGGAAAGCTGGGCATTCGGCAGCCAGCCTGTGTCGATGAATAATGCGGTCAGAAGACCCCATGCGATAAATGCGCCGATATTCGGCATGACCATAGCACTCAGGAACCGCCCGAATGACTGTATTCTCTCTTTCATGAATAAACCCCTTCTGCGCAACGTTATGCGCCCATTTCAAAGCAATCTGTACTGCGGATAATCAATGTCTCAACTTCTTCCTTCGTTGCCAGCGCATCTGAGAAGGCACTTGCACTGCCCGTGCAAACGCCCATCCGGAACGCTTCCCGGTAGTCATGATTCTTCAGGTAGCCGGCCAGAAAGCCAGCGACCATCGAATCCCCTGCTCCAACGGAATTCTTCAGAATTCCTTTTGGCGCAGAGGCACGGTATTCTTCACCGTTCTCTGTTACCAGAACCGCCCCTTCTCCTGCCATGGAGACCAGCACATTGCGTGCGCCCATCTCCTGAAGCTTATGTGCATAGCGGATCACATCATCTTTCGATGTGATTTCTGTCTGAAAGATTTCGCCAAGTTCGTGATTGTTCGGTTTGATGACAAAAGGATGATACGGAAGCACTTTGACCAGAAGATCTCTTGTCGCATCGACTGCGACCTCGATCCCTTTCCCTTCAAGATACTGCATGATATCCATATAGATTGTCTCAGGCATACTGGAAGGAATACTGCCGGACAGGGCAAGTATGTCTCCTGCCTTCAGATCGTCGAGCTGTGTATACAGCTTACGGATATCATCATCCCCGATGACCGGACCTCTGCCGTTGATTTCGGTTTCCTGGTCCGAGCGCATCTTGAGGTTAATCCGGCTGGTGCCGTTCGCGACGTGGATAAAATCCGTACTGACCCCCATTTCCTCAAGAAGACGCTGGATCTCTTTCCCGGTGAATCCGGCCATAAAGCCCAGAGCCGTGTTTTCGAATCCGAGGTTCTTCAGAACGATCGATACATTGATGCCCTTTCCACCGGGATAGATCAGTTCGTCTGCAGTACGATTGATCTGCCCCGCTTTGAAGTGATCTACGGTTACGATGTAATCCAATGAAGGATTAAATGTTACGGTATAAATCATTCTCAAATTCCTCACTTTTGCAGCTGCTGCACTTGCATTGTGCAATAGGCAGATCGACAATTCAATACGCTTTACGCACGTTCAATCAAATACTCATCGTTTTATGATTGTTCATCATTTTTCATGATATTATAATCAAAACTAATTATCATTCGCTCATTAATATTGAGCGAAGTCAAAAATGGAGAACGGATATGTCAAAACAAAACCGATGGTCAAGCATTATTGATCTCTGCCGGACGCAGGAAACCGTTACGGTGGATGAACTCTGCCGTCTGCTCAAGGCAAGCCCGGCCACGATCCGCCGCGATCTTCAGGATATGGAAGACCTGCGCATGCTGGAGCGCTTCCATGGCGGTGCACGGCTGTCGGGATCTTCCTACAATGAACCGGCAATGCTGATTAAGTCTGAACTGAATGCGCATGAAAAAAGACAGATCGGCTATGCGGCAGCACGGCTGATCCGCGACAATCAGATGGTTTATATCGATGCCGGAAGTACGACATTTGAGATGCTGCAGTATATCAATGCCAGAAATATTACCGTCGTCACGACCGGAGTACCACATCTGACAATACTGGGACAGCGCTCGATCTCCACGATCGTGCTAGGCGGAAAGCTGCACTGGCCGACGGAAGCGATCACCGGAAAGACCGCAGTCACACAGATGGAAGATCTCTACTTTGATATCTCCTTTGTCGGAACCAACGGCATTCATGATCAGATCGGCTTCACTACCTCTAATGAACTCGAAGCGGATACGAAGGCACTCGCGATCCGCCACAGCCGCAATCCATATATCCTGGCAGATTCCTCCAAGTTCAACAAACTGAGTCCGGTTCCGTTTGCCCGGCTCAGTGAAGCAATCATCCTGACGGATACAATTAAGGATTTTGATGAATCTTCGATCCGTTTCATCACGACTTCCGGAAAGTCCAATCTCGAATAATCATTATCGGAAACAGAATACACATCTAACATATATTATTTCCCGTGAATTCAGAATCCGATATCCAATTGGAGAACGATTAAGAGATCTCCGTTTCATCTGTGAATGGTTTTGCGAAAAAAATGATCCCATTGTATGAGATCATCCGTAAAACACCGTCCTTCCTTCAGAGGTTTGGAAGCCGGTCAGTTTGAGTATCGCGGTTGAATATCTGAGGTCAGCCTTCCTGTAAAGCACGAAGCTCTGCGCGTTTCTCAAGGAGCTGTTTCAGGTATGCCGGATAATCGGCGTCTTTTTTTGCCCGCAGCAGTTCTGTCATTTCGGAAGTGATCGTGAAAAGCGGTGTCAGAGACAGATTTCCCATCACGCCCTTGAGCGCATGGGATGCCTCAAAAGCCGCTTTTTTATCACCGGCATTGACTGCGGCAGAGAGCTTTTCAAAGTTCGTATCATTCAATCCCATGTCTACAAGCCGCAGATAAATATCTTCATTGTTCATACAGCGGTTAAGACCTTCCTTGGTATC
>JAFWEW010000036.1 GCA_017512725.1 Solobacterium sp. | reverse complement strand
TGTTTTCTCCGATCGTGCATATAAAGTACGACTTACTCCAGAACATCGGTTTTTCGGACCAGTAGTATTTCTTTATCTCTTCCGGCAGGTCTCTCCTTACAAACCTTGCGGATCTGGTCTTCAGTACCGTTGCCAGCGTCAGAGGAGCTATCTCCGGTCCGCATTCAAACAGAATATGAATATGATCCGCTTCTCCGTTCATCTCAATGATGTGGATGTTTTTCTCTTCCATGGTTGAGCGTATCGTATGGTATACATGGGCTTTGATACGGCCGGTAAGGACCGGATTACGGTACTTTGTGACCAGTACAAGATGGTACTGTAACAGGAAACAGCTGTGCCGGTTCAGCCAGTAACCATCTTTCGTCATTCTTCTCATAATGTACTCCTCTTTCTTATATACAGGTATATAAGAAAATGATAAAATAGAAGCAGGAATAAAGAAAGTATAAGAGTTTACACCCATATGTACGGATCAGTTCGTTTTCACATCAGCAGGAACAGGTATCCTGCTTTATTTGACTACTGTGCCGCTATGACTGAGAAGTCTAAGAATCTCAGAAATGCGGTGCTTTTCCGCATGCGCCAGTGGTTCACCTCCTGTGATAACGAAGTCCTTCAGCCGATGCAGGAAGAAGTCCGGAAAGAAGTCGTGCTGACCTGTGATAAGACTGGCAGAAGAATGCCTGGGAAAGTGCTCTCTTATTACTTCATGGATAAACTGATGCGTATAACCGAGAACCCGGATTATTTCAGCGGGCTTCCGATGCAGAGTGCACAGGCCATTGCCAAAGAGACTGTTAACGAGTTTAAGAACTGGCTGAAGGCACTTGCCGTATACAGGAAAGAACCAGCTTTATTTACCGGCAGACCGAAGATTCCCGGATATACCAGAGGGGACCACAGGATCCTGACACTGACGAACCAGGATTGTGTTGTTTATGAACGGGAAGACGGGAGCCAGTATCTGAAGCTTCCGTTAACAAAGGAAATACTGGATGTACGTATTCCAGAAGGTGCGGTACTGAAGGAGGTGAAGCTGAAGCCGTATTATTCGGATTACGAGATCGTTCTGGTATATGAGAAGGAACCAGAGACTGGAAACCGGAAAGGACTGTTTATTGGAGGGATTGATCTGGGAGTAGAGAACATCATAGCTTTCGTAGGGAATGACGGTGAAGAACCGATCCTGTACAAGGGTGGTGCTCTGAAATCCAGAAATCAGTTCTGCAATAAACAGAAAGCGAAGTATACCGGGATCCTGATGAAGGGACATGATCCAAAGCAGGTCCATGTTCATACCAGAAGACTGGAACACATTGAACGGAAACGTTCTGCTTTTCTGCGTGATGAGATGCACAGGATCAGTGCACATCTGATCCGGGAATGTGTCAGAAGAGGGATCGGGACACTTGTGATCGGGAAGAATGTACAGTGGAAGACAGGATCTTCCATGGGCCGGAAGACAAACCAGTCATTTGTACAGATCCCACACAGCACCCTGATCTGGATGATCCGTTACAAAGCAGAACGGGAAGGAATTGAAGTGTTCGAGCAGGAAGAATCCTACACCAGCCAGGCAAGCTTTCTGGATCATGATGAAATACCTGTATTTGGAGCCAAAACAGAATATTCATTCAGCGGGAGAAGAATCAAGAGAGGGCTGTACCGATCAAAAGACGGTACAGTGTTTTCAGCGGATGTAAACGGCAGTGCAAACATCATCCGCAAGGCAGTACCGAATGCCTTTGAAGGGATCGAAGATTATGGGTTCCTTCAAAAAGTAAAAACCGTACGGTTCCGTGATCTGCATCCCTGCAGAGGATAACCGAACGGTTTCGGAGAAAATGTAATCCAGCAATGGATAGAGGGCGTGTGTCCGTCCCTGAAGTGAAGTAAGCAATCCGTATATAACGGATCGAAAGACGCAAGTTGCCGAAATACCCAGAAGCCATCATCCATAGGATATGAGCCATGGCTCATACCGCATGGGTGTGGTAGTTCACTCTGTAATCATTACTGCTGAAAAGGGGGAATTTAACATGATTTCACAATTGACCAGTCCATTCATATATCTGATCTGCGGAGCCATCATTGCGTTTGTCGCTGCCGTCTGCGTGGTGTTTATGGCGCGGGCGTACCGCGCCGGCCTCATGATCGGCATGGACCGCGCAAAACTGAACCGCGCCCTGACTTCGAGTATGACCTTTTCCATTCTGCCGAGCATCGGTATTCTGCTCGGCGTAATCGCGCTCTCCGGAAGCCTCGGAACGCCATGGCCATGGCTGCGTCTTTCGGTCATCGGCGCTCTGCATTACGAAACCCAGGTGGCACAGGCTGCTGCGGAGCAGGTGGGACTTTTAACACTCAGCGCCTCTGCCATGACAGCCCGCGCGTTTGCGACAATCGCCTTTCTTATGAGTGTATGCATCATGTGGGGAATGATCCTGTCGTTTTTCTTTAACAAGGCTTATCTAAAAAAAGGTCACCTGCAGTGACCTTTTTTTTATCCTCTCATTACTTCTGCTTTTTCTTCGGCATCAGAAACAGCTTTGAAGTTGTTTTCTGGTAATCCTGGTAATCGCTTCGGCGGGAGAGATTATGTTTTTCCATCATCGGAATCGAGATAAACGGAAACAAGATCCAGATTCCGATAACACCCAGTCCGCAATACCAGACATCCGGGCGCAGCATTACAAACGAGAGAAAGATACCTGTCCATACCATCATTTCACCAAGATAATTCGGGTGCCGGGAATACTTCCAGACCGATTCACGGCAGGTTGTCCCAGGTTTATCAGTCTCTTTGAGAAATTTATGAACTGCAGAATCTGCCACATGTTCCAGTAACGTTCCGGCGAGAATCATAAATATACCGGGCAGGATCTTAGGATTGAATCCTTCTACCTGAATCACAAACAGAGCGCCAATCAAACCTAAATAGATAAGAAGTGCCGGAAATCCCATCAGACCAAACAGATTTACAAAGAAAAACAAAGGAGCAGGCAGTTTCTTTCGCAGATCTGCATAACGCCAGTCTTCGTGTCCCACACCTTTATACGCAACTGCCCAGTTGGCTGTAAGACGAATTGCCCAGATCAGAATCGCTCCGAACAGAACCCATGCGTTCATACTGTAATAATGATGTTTCACCATTGCGGCAAGCAGAAGCACAGGAGGTGCAGCGCTCCAATAAGGATCAAACAGAGAAGTATCTTTGATAATGCTTCCGATTACGAATATGACCAGAGTTGAGACAGCCATGAATAATGCGGCCGCGAAAAAGAGGTTCTCGGTATTCCAGAATGGAATCAGAGCGATTGCGAAAGCTATTACATAACATACCAGATTAAACCACAGACTTTTTGTTTTACTGCTCATAGTTAACTTTCTTTTGTATTCTTTATGAAACGTAGAATATATACAAAATAACAGGTTCCATCCATGCCCGCAAATGGTGTGGCAGAATTGCACAATTCGGTTTTTATATAGGATAGAGATGATATTCTCATATAAGTAAAAATATGAAATATAACAGCCTGAAATTCGGGTTGGCGGCAGTGGTTTCCGTGCTGTTTGTATGCGCGAATCTGATTCTCCCGGTTCGTGCAGAAGAACCATCTGACAGCGAATCCGATCCGGATCCGATTCAGATGATT
>JAFWEW010000035.1 GCA_017512725.1 Solobacterium sp. | reverse complement strand
CCTCCAAAAGTATTATAGCACATCCGACGATATCCTACGATATCTAAAAACATAAAATTTGACATTAATTTTCACAAAAAAACGCGGCTGTTAAGCCACGATCGAATTACTGTTATTTTTGGAGGCTGTCAAACTCCCGAGCAGTTGGTTATCTTCTGTCCTCCCTGAAGGCAGTCCGGGAAAATACGCGCAGCCGGTCCAAGGGTTCGATGGCAAGAAGTACAGGAAAATGAATATAATTAGTATGTAGTTTTTGGAAAGGAGTTTTTGTAATGAAAAAATTACGGAACCGTTTTGGTATCCTGCTTGTTTCTGTTCTGATGCTTGCAGGAAGCCTGATGCCGGTAAAAGCAGAAGGAGAGGATTTTAACGAATTCCTGGATAAAGAATGGCGGCAAATGATGGAAAAAGACTATGTCACCATGCATTATTCCGTCAAGGATTATAAGAAACTTGGACTGCAGAAACCGGAAGTTACAATTGGAGAGATCGGTTTTAAGCAGGTTGAAAAAGATCTGAAAGAACATAATGAATCGCTCGAAAAACTTCATCAGTTTGATTACAACGCATTAAGTGATTCTCAGAAAATTGATTATCAGGTATATGAACAAAATCTGATGGATAGTATTGCCAGTGAATCATTTCCATACTATATGGAAATGTTTAATCCCTATACAGGGGTTTGCAGCAATCTGACAACGACATTTACAGAGTTCATCTTCTATACAAAGGAAGATATTGATGATTATCTGATCCTGGCGGATGACTATGACCGCTATATGGATGACATGATGGCCTTCACAAAGGAACAGGCTGCGAAGGGCTATTTCATGACGGATGAAGCTCTGGATGAACAGCTGAAAGAAATGCAGGAGTTCGTCGATAAAGGGGAAGAAAATCCGCTGATCATTATTTTTAATAACAATGTCGATGCATTTGAAGGACTGAGTGAAGAAGAACGGAACGCGTATAAGGAAAAGAATAAAGATATCGTACTGAATCAGATTCTTCCATCCAACCAGAAAATAAAAGATTCTCTGGCAACGCTTCGCGGAAGCCGTTCTGTCAGCGGATCCCTGTATAACTATTCGGATGGATTGGAATACTACAATACACTTGTAACCAAGAAAACCAGCAGTTCCGGGACAATTCAGGAAAAATTTGATTACCTGACCAAATCAATCAAAGATGCCTATAACTATTATCTTGATGTTCTTCTCAGCAGCACTTCCAGTGGGGAGGGTGAGCATATTACCGGTTTCAAAGATCCGGAAGAGATTCTCTACTATCTCAAGGATCATCTGGAAGGATTCCCGAAGGGACCGGAACTGACCTTCAAAGCGTCCTATCTGGATCCGAGTGTTGCCAATCCGAGTGTCATGGCATACTACCTGACTACTCCGATTGATGATATTACTGACAATGTAATTCGTGTCAACGGCAGTTCTACGAATACGGATGACCTGGATACCCTTTACTACACGCTTTCACACGAAGGTTTCCCGGGACACCTCTATCAGTTCACCTGGTATTACAATCAGGACTACAATTCGATCCGGCACGATCTGAATATGATCGGATATACCGAAGGCTGGGCACAGTATGTAGAAAAGATCATGCTGAACAGAGCGCCTGGAATCAGTCTCGGAGCGCAGGAAACCATTGCGATGAATGCATTCCTTGGTTATACCGTACAGGCTGCGGCAGATCTTGCAGTTAATGGTCTTGGCTATGATAAGGCGGCGTTTGCGAAATGGATGAAAGATATTGGGTTCGGTGACGGCACTGAAGAAAGTGTTGCAGAAGTTTATCAGGCAGTCATTGACATGCCTGGACAGATTCTTCCGTATGGATATGGAATGGCAAAGTTCTGGGAACTGCGGGAACGGACACAGTCTGCACTGGAAGAAGATTTCGATATGGAAGAGTATCACCTGCAGATTCTGACGAACGGTCCTCGCTCCTTTGACACCGTTGAAAATGATCTGAAAAGGTATGTGGAATCCAAAGGCAAGGAATGGCCGACAAGCTATACGTTCTTCGAACACGAAAAACCGGAAGGGACATTGGGTGTTGGGAAAATCATCAGCTTCGTCCAGAATCATATTTTCCTTATCATCATTGTAGGCATTGTGATCATTGTACTGATTCTCTGGATCATCTTCCTGATTCTGAGAGGACTCTTCCGACTGATCTTCGGCAGAGGAAAATAGGAAGCGAATCGCTGATTGAAACGAGAGGCTAATGAACAGATGAAAATGAAATTCAAAAAACTCAGACGAAAAGTAAAGGTCTGCAAGAAAATCCTGAAAAAAGAAGTTCAGAAGGAAACGGTCCGTGACAAGATACCGGAAGAGAAAATGGAAGAAATCCGTAAGGAGCTTTCTGACCGGGTCCTGGAAACAGCCAGAAAGCAGCGTGCAAGAGTTGCGAAGACACCGCGTCTGAGATAAATCATTACAACAGGGAAAGGGATCAGCTTTTATGTGAAAGACGATCCCTTTTTTGATGTCCGGCAAACGATTCTTTATAAAAAATTGTTTTCAAAACAATTAAGTTATGGGATGAATCGGAAGGTTTCAATTTTTGCTGACAGGAAGTAAAAGTGCGGATGTTAGAATATTACCATCACTATTTTATAACGGAGGGAAAATGAAAAAGAAGAACTGGGCAATACTTGCAATCTTTGCAGCAGCGATTCTTCTGGGAATTGCGAACTTGAAACCCAAGCAGGCAGCGCCAGCAGCGCCGGAAGGCGGAGCTCTTTTCAATGCCGGAACGTATGAGGCAGAAGCAGAGGGCTTTGGCGGTGCAGGAAATCCTGTCAAACTGAAAGTAACACTTACCGATAACGAGATCGAAGCGATCGATTACACAGCAGATGGTGAAACACCGACTGTCGGCGGCGCGGCAATCCCGCAGCTTATCGAAAAGGTACTTGCGGCACAGTCCCCGAATATTGATACGGTCAGTGGCGCAACCATCACTTCAACCGCTTTCTTTACGGCTCTGAATGACTGCATCACACAGGCTGGTGCAGATCCGGCTGCGCTGATTGCGAAAACGGATGATACGCCTGCGGAAGATATCGAAAAGCAGGCGGATGTTGTCATCGCCGGTGCCGGTGGTGCAGGCATGACTGCTGCGATTACCGCAGCACAGGCAGGCAAGAGCGTTATCATCCTTGAAAAGGGCGCTGTATCCGGAGGGAACTCCAGCTATGCGACCGGCGGTATGAACGCAGCTGAAACACATTATCAGGAAGAACAGGGAATTGAAGACTCTGCAGAGCTGTACTACGAAGACACCATGAAGGGCGGTCATGATCTGAACAACCCGGATCTGGTCAGAACACTCGCAGAAAATTCCTCAGAGGCAATCGACTGGCTGGATTCCATCGGTGCTCCGCTGAGCAATATTGGACTTGCAGGAGGCGCTTCTGCAATGCGTCAGCATCGTCCGGTCAACGATGAGGGCAAGATCCTTTCCGTCGGTGCCTATCTCGTTGAACATCTGACTTCTACCTGCAATGATCTTGGAGTTGAAATCATCTACAACGCCAAGGTTGATGAAGTACTCATGGAAGACGGCAAGGCAGTCGGCCTCCATGCGACCGGAACAGACGGAAACAACATTACGATCAAGGCGGATTCGGTTGTAATCGCAACCGGCGGCTTTGGCTCCAACCCGGAACTGATCGTCAAGTACCGTCCGGAACTGGAAGGCTATGTTTCTACAAACGCTCCTACGATCACCGGTGACGCAATTGCGTTCCTGGAAGCGATTGGTGCAGACTTTGTTGATCTGGAACAGATCCAGATCCATCCGACGGTTGTTCAGACCGACGGCTCTCTCATTTCCGAATCTCTGCGCGGAGACGGTGCGATTCTGATCAACAAGGAAGGCAAGCGTTTCTGCAATGAAATTCTGACACGTGACGTCGTTTCGGCTCATATCAACGAACAGCCGGACAGCTATGCATGGCTGGTCGCCGATCAGGCAATGAAGACCGAATCCACCGTTATCGACAAGTATGTAAACAAGGGTTACATGATCCAGTGTGATACCGTTGCGGATCTTGCAAAGCTGATGGAAGTCGACGAAGCAACCCTGCAGGAGACACTGGATAAGTGGAAAGCAGCGTGTGATGCGGAAAACGACGAAGAGTTTGGAAGAGAAGGCTATGATGCGCTTCTGACCGATCTCTCCAATCCTCCGTATTATGCAGTTAAGATCTCTCCGGGCATCCATCATACGATGGGCGGCGTCAAAATCAATACGGAAGCGGAAGTCATCGACACGAAAGGCAACGTTATCCCTGGCCTGTTTGCGGCAGGTGAAGTTACCGGCGGCGTACACGGCGGCAACCGTCTCGGCGGAAATGCAGTTGCGGATTTCGTGGTATTCGGCCGGATCGCGGGCGAAAACGCTTCGAAGTAATCTTAAGGATATAAGTTATACCAGAATGGCATTTCAAAACGGAATGCCATTTTTTGCGTCCAATATACCGATGGAGTACCATGAAAGAAAAAGGAGCGCTGATATGGAACTTGAAACGAAACGGCTGATTCTCAGCCCCTGGAAAGAATCGGAGGCAGAAGAGATGTTTCAGTATGCAAAGGATCCTGCAATCGGACCGATAGCCGGCTGGCCTGCGCATCAGTCGGCGGAAGAAAGCCTGCAGATTATCCGGCTTTTCAATACGAAAGAGGAACTGTATGCGATCCGGCTGAAACCGGATGGAAAACCGGTTGGCACAATCCAGCTGAAACTGCTGGGAGATTCGGATATGGTTTCATCGGCGGATGAGTGTGAACTCGGCTACTGGCTCGGGAAGCCCTACTGGGGTCAGGGAATCATGCCGGAAGCGGCTAAGGAACTGCTTCGGCACGCATTTGAAGACTGCGGGATGACCCGGGTCTGGTGCGGACATTATGAAGGGAACCTCAAATCACGCCGGGTAATCGAAAAGTGCGGCATGCGTTTCCGGTGGAAGTCGGAAGGCGTCGATGTGCCGCTCATGCATGAGACAAGAGACGGTTATGTCTTCTGCATCGAGAAGGAAGAATGGGAAAAACAGAACGCAGAATGAACAGCTTTCAGAAACGGATCTGTGTAGAAACGTTTCTCCGGGATATCATCACAGCATGTTCTGCCGGCATACCGGATGTTTTGAGGGAAGCCGGATCATTAAGGTGTATTTTATAGAGTATGAGCAATACAGGTATTATCGCAATCAGTTTTCTGGCGGTATTGGTGGCACTCATTATGCTGTTCTCCAATCTGCGGATCCGTTATGGGAATAAACGGAACCAGGATATTTTTTCATTGATGATCCTGTTTAATATCCTGAGCCTGATCACCAGTGCGCTGTATTATACGGATCTGGTTTCGTTCAGTACATTCCTGACCAATCTGAATATCGTTTTTCTTGCGATCTCGTTTTACATGGTGGAACTGCTGTTTACGGAAACGGTGATGAACAACATCATGCATGTCACAAAACGGGATCAGATCATCCGGGTCTGTATTCATATCTTTGTTCTGGTTTCGATGGTCATATGGATCCTGCCGGCAACAGATATTCTCGACGTCAAAGATCCGGTACTGTTCTGGGCCGGACAGATTCCCGGCTGGGTCGTTACCACACTTATCATTCTTCTGATTCTTTTACACCGGAAGGAACTGGGCAGAAGAAATACGACGCTCTATCTCGTTTATCTGATCATTCCCATGATTGGAATGATCCTGCGCAACATTACCGGAATTGTCGGCCTCCAGCATGTCGGGATGACCGTGTCACTGCTGCTGCTCCACTCCGCGATCAATATGGAACAGTCGATCCGGCTCCAGGAGGAACAGCGAGAAAATGAAGTGAATAAAACAAGAATGATGCTCACTCAGATCAAGCCGCATTTTATTTATAACTCCCTGAATACGATTTATTACCTCTGTGAAAAAGACCCGAAGGAAGCACAGAAGGCAATCTCCGAATTCTCGGATTACCTGCGCGGCAATATTGATTCCCTGACCGAAGATGAAATGATCCCGTTTAAGAAAGAACTGGAACACATCCGGCATTACCTGTATCTTGAATGCCTGCGCTACAGTGAAGACCTGAATGTGAAAATGGATATCAACTGTACGGACTTTAATGTTCCTGCATTATCGATTCAGCTTCTGGTGGAAAATGCGATCAAGCATGGCATCGGCCATAAACCCGGAGGCGGTACGGTTACGATCCATACGCATGAGGAAGACGACGCGTATGTGATCCGTGTCAGTGATGACGGAAATGGATTTGATCCGAAGACAATCAAAATCGTAGATGAAGATCGGACGCATATTGGTCTTGTCAGTGTGCGTTCCCGGATCCAGAATGCCGGCGGCACCGTAACGATTGACAGTGAACCCGAAAAGGGGACTGCTGTGACGGTACGGATCCGGAAAACATCCGCAGAAGATCCGAACAGAGAATCCGATACGGAAAAACGGGAGATACGAAAGGACTGAATGGAAAACAAACCGATATGGAAATGTGAAGCTGGTTCCTTTTCCGGCTATGAAACCGAGACGTGTTTTCACCTGCGCGGGATCCGCTATGCGGTTTCGGAACGGTTTGAAGCACCGGTGCCGTATTGCTATGAAGAAGGCGTTCATGAATGCATCGCTCCTTCTCCGTTCTGTGTGCAGCGGAATTCCGGACTGGAAAACTATCTGACCGGAATCGAGTACGAATCCTTACCTCAGGAAGAAAGCTGTCAGTATCTTTCCATCACCATCCCAAAGACGGAAGATACCTGCATGCCGGTCATGGTTTGGTACCACGGCGGCGGGTACCGGAACGGCGGATGCGACAGTAAGATCTATGACTATGAACTTCTGGCCGCGGAACAGAATGTGATCCTTGTCGGGGTCAACTATCGGCTCGGGATTCTCGGGTTTGGCAGAACCAGAGATGGCGGTTTCTCCAATCATGGCCTGAATGATGCGATCGAAGGGTTAAGATGGATCCGGAATAATATCCGGGCATTTGGCGGGGATCCTGAAAACATCACGATCTTCGGTCAGTCTGCAGGAGCGGATCTTGTCCGGTGCATCCTTCTGTCCGAAGGAACAGAGGAGCTGTATCATAAGGCAATCCTGCAGAGTGATCCGATCGGTACGATGGATCACCGGGAAGCGATGGAACAGCGGATCCTCGAGGAACTGCGGACACTCCCGGATGATGCGGACCCTGTAGCGATCCGTGCAGCAGAAGCCTCGGTACTAGCGCATGTAAAAGAAAAGGGAAACCCGAAATACATGGTCTTTGCGCCGCATTTCGGCATTGCACCGCTTCCGAAAAGGGAAGAAATCGAACAGCGTCTTGAAGAAATCGCGGCAGATCATCCGATGCTCATTGGCAGCGCAGAGCGGGAGGTATCGGTGTACGGCGGCAGGATCCGCCCGATCACGGTGCTTGACCATCACCCGTTGACCGAAAAACCGATTGAGAAAATCATGAAGAAACTGAGCGATTCGATCTTTATCAAACCGACGGAACGGTTTGCGAGAGATTACGCGCTTTCAGGCGGAGAAGTCTGGCTGTATACATTTTTCTGGAGAGAAAACAAGGCATACGTCGGAGCCGGCCATACGATCGATCTTCTGCCGCTCTTTGGAGGCAGTGCCGTGGCTGGCAGAGATCCGGCAATGGGGCTCAGCGCGGAAGAAATCAAAGCGAAAGGACGGCCGATGCGCAGGATCTGGGCATCGTTTGCCCGTACAGGCATTCCATGTGAGATGTCCGTACCGGGAATGCTGAAAATCACAAAGCTGTAATAACGGGATCCCCGAAAAACAGGGCGGACGCATGGAGGGGAGCGGTTGCGTAAGTGCATCCGTTCAAATACAATAGGGAAGATTGAGCTGGGATAACAGCGATATGGAAACAGGTTGAAGGGGAAGTATATGGAAGAAAAATCAATGGAAAAAGAAACCGAAGAAGTGAATCTGAATCGGAACTTTATTTATAACTTTATTGAGGAAGATATTGCCCCGGGCGGACAGTTTGAAGGGAAGACCGTACATACAAGATTCCCGCCGGAACCCAACGGATATCTTCATATCGGTCACTGCAAGGCCATCTGTATCGATTTTGGAATGGCTGAAAAGTTTAACGGTCTCTGCAATCTGCGAATGGATGATACGAATCCGGCAAAGGAAGATACCGAATATGTGGATGCGATCAAACAGGATATCCACTGGCTCGGATTTGACTGGGGTGACCGTTTCTACTATGGTTCGGACTATTTTGAGAAGGACTATGAATATGCGGTAGAACTGATCCGAAAGGGTCTGGCATATGTATGCGAGCTGACCCCCGAGCAGTTTAAGGAATACCGCGGTGATGCACAGACACCTGCCCGTTCCCCTTACCGTGACCGTCCGATTGAAGAAAACCTCGCGCTCTTTGAGAAAATGAAAAACGGCGAAATCGAGGAAGGGAAGATGACGCTGCGTGCGAAAATCGATCTCGCAAGCGGAAACTTCAATATGCGTGATCCGGTGATTTACCGCATCCGCCATATCAATCATCACCGCCAGGGCACCAAATGGTGCATCTATCCGATGTATGACTTTGCGCATCCGATTCAGGACGCACTGGAGGGCATTACGCATTCCCTGTGCTCCCTGGAGTTTGAAGATCACCGGCCGCTGTATAACTGGGTGGTTTCGAATGTTTCCATTCCGTACTACAGGCCGCGTCAGATTGAGTTTGCCCGCCTCGGAATCGATCATACCGTCATGTCAAAGCGCAAGCTCCGCCAGCTGGTTGAAGAAAATTATGTATCCGGCTGGGATGATCCGCGGATGCCGACACTGTGTGGTCTTCGCCGCAGAGGCTATACCGCAAAATCGATCCGGAACTTCTGTGATTCGATCGGTGTTGCCAAGAGTGCAAATACGATCGAGTTTGCCGAGCTGGAACGCTGCCTGCGTGATGACCTCAACACAACCGCAGAGCGTACCATGGCGGTACTTCATCCGGTTAAGCTGACCGTCACAAACTATCCGGAAGGACAGTCTGAAACATTTGAAGTTGAGAACAATCCTCTGGATCCCGAACAGGGAACACATACGATCACCTTCAGCCGAAACCTCTGGATTGAAGAAGACGACTTCCTCGAAGAACCGATTCCGAAGTATAAGCGGATGTATCCGGGTAATGAAGTACGCCTGAAAGGAACGTATCTCGTAACCTGTACCGGATGTGTAAAGGATGAAAACGGCAAAGTGGTCGAAGTGCTCTGTGAGTATGATCCGCAGTCACGCGGCGGCAACCCTGCAGACGGCCGAAAGGTCAAGGGTGCTACCATCCACTGGGTGGATGCGGAGACATGCGTGGATGCCGAGGTTCGTCTGTATGAGAACCTCTTCAACGATCCGAATCCGGATGCACCGGGAAAAGATTTCCTTGAGGCAATGAATCCGGAAAGCCTGATCGTTCTGAATGGCTGTAAGGTGGAGCGTTCCATGGTCGATGTCGCAAAAGAGTTTGATCAGCGTGAGAACCGCACCGGCACCAATGCGCCGACGTTCCAGTTCATGCGGGTCGGCTTCTTCTGTCTCGACAACAAAGACAGCTCTGCAGACCATCTGGTCTTCAACCGCAGTGTTCTTCTGAGGGACGGCTTCAAAAAATAAATGGAAGAAACGCAGAAATGCGTTTCTTTTTTGGTCGGTAGTTTAGAATGATAGAAGAGAAATATTTGGAGGTTTTTCATTTATGGACACAAAGCTTATGATCGAACTGTTCGGTTATCTTGGCTCTGCTCTGGTCGTGATATCGATGCTGATGACATCGGTCGTACGCCTGCGGGTAATCAATACGATCGGCAGTATCATCTTCATGATCTATGCACTGATCATTCGCTCCTATCCGACCGCACTAATGAATCTGTTTCTGGTCGGCATCAATATTTATCAGCTGCTGCGGCTGAAAAATACCACAAACAACTATCATATGGTCGAGGTCAATACGAATGACCGGTATCTGGAGTTTCTGCTTTCCTATTATGAATCGGACATTAATACCTATTTTCCGGAATTCAAAGAGCGCCGTAATGAAGCAGATGTGGCTTACATGATCTGCCTGGACAGTGAGACGGTTGGCATAACGATGGGAAAACATCTTGATGAAACGACGGTGGAATTGTTCCTCGACTATTCGACACCGACTTATCGCGACTGTTCCGTCGGACAGTATCTGTATTCACAGCTGAAAGAGATGGGAATCAAAGAGCTGGTTTACAAGGGTAAGGAAGCTGCGCATATTGAGTATGTGGAAAAGGTCGGATTTGAGCAGAATGAATCCGGCGACTACATAAAAAAACTCTGATCACAGAATGAATCAGAGTCTTCTGATAAGCCTGTAAAAAGGCTTATTTTTGATTGTTCAGAACACGGATGTAATCCTTCATGTAGTCCGGCAGGCTTGGCGGAACCTGGGCGGAAACGATATTGCCGTCAACAATGGAATTAACATCATGCCATGTTGCACCGGCATTGGTCATGTCATCGCGGATGCCGACCGTACTTGTGACATTTTTGCCGTTCAGAATACCGGCAGAGATCAGGACCCATCCGGCATGGCAGATTTCCCCGATTACCTTGTTCCGGCTGTTGATGTTCCGTACAATCTCCAGTACTTCCGGATATCTGCGCAGTTTGTCCGGAGCCCAGCCGCCCGGGACGAGCAGTCCGTCATAATCGTCTGCGTTGATTTCATCAAACGTCAGATCAACCTGGCAGGGAACACCGTATTTACCGTGATACAGACCGGCTTTTTTGGCGGCCAGATCGACCTGAAAACCTTCTTCCCGCAGACGGTAGATCGGGTACCAGAGTTCGAGGTCTTCAAAGCTTTCGTCAACCAGCGTGAGAATTTTCTTCATAATGATCATTACCTGCTTTCTTTTTCTCATTATTACATGAGAAATACAGAAGCGGAATGGAAAGAAACCTGTCATTTGCGTGGTTCTGACAGTTTCCGTATTACAATTAAGGAAACCGAAAGAACAGAAAACAAACCATAAGCGGAGAAGCGTTTCATGAAACGGATATTGTGTTTTGGAGATTCAAATACCTGGGGATATGATTCAAGGTCCTGGTTCGGGGACCAGTACCCGTCGGATATACGCTGGACCGGTCGTTTGAAACAGAACGGCTATGAAGCGGAGAATTTCGGGCAGAATGGAATGTGTGTACCGGAAGGGGCTTCTCTGGACTGGGTACTGGATCTTGCCGAAACGAATCTTCCAAAGGATGCGGTGACGGTAATGCTCGGCTCAAATGATCTGCTGCGGATGGATGGGGCAGAAGCGATCGGAGCACGCATGCAGAACCTGATCCGGGGACTGAGCGAATATATGCCTTCTGAACGGATTCTGCTGATTGCTCCACCGGTACTGAAACCCGGCACCTGGGTCAGCGATCCAAAGGCAATCCTGGAATCCGGGCATCTTGCGGAAGTATATCGCGGAATCGCAGAACAGGAACAGACAGCGTTTGCGGATGCGTCCGCCTGGGAGATTGAAGTGCTGTCTGACGGCGTGCATTTTTCGCCGGCCGGGCATGCACGATTTGCCGCAAAGCTGGCGGAGATTCTGGATGCGGTTACTGGAGTGGACAAATGAAACTGACCGTACTGAGTGACAATTATACCTATATCGACCGGTATTTTCTTGGTGAGCCGGCACTTTCCTTCTATATCGAGGAGGGGGATGAACGGATCCTGTTTGACACCGGCTATTCCGATTCCGTGATCTTCAATGCGGAGAAGATGGGAATTGATCTTTCAAATCTGACGGCGATCGTACTGTCACATGGCCACAACGATCATACCCGCGGTCTGTCGTATCTCTGGGATAAATATGATCTTACCGGTGTGAAACTGATTGCGCACCCTCTGGCATTTGTGAAGAAGCGCTATCTTGGAGAACTGATCGGTGCGCCGTTTACCAGAGCGGAATGCGAAAGGCACGGTCTGCAGCTCATTGATGGATCAAAACCGGTCCGAATCAGTGAGCGGCTGCTGTTTCTGGGCGGGATTCCGAGAGTGACATCGTTCGAAGCGAAGAACCCGCTGGGAGAATATGAATCGGACGGCAGCTGGATCAAAGATGATCTGCAGGATGACTCAGCCATGGTCTATGAAGGAGAACAGGGATTGTTTCTCATTACCGGCTGTTCCCACAGCGGCATCTGCAATATGATCCTTTATGCATGTGAACTGGCGAAAACAGAAGTAACCACCGGCGTGATCGGAGGTTTCCATCTGATGGAAGAAAACGAGCAGCTGGAACAGACGGTCCGGTTCCTGAAAGACCATACTTCCGGGAAGCTGTATCCGTGCCACTGTGTGTCGTTAAAGGCAAAACATCACATGATGAAAGAACTTCCGGTGGAAGAAGTCGGAGTCGGAATGGAACTGGTGATCCATTAATATACATCCGCAGGAAATGATTTGCCCGTTTTTTTCGGGTATATAAAAGGGGAACTGTATGAACGAAGAGAAAATTACAAAACGAAATCTGTGGTGCTTCCCGGTCGGAACGATCGGACGGGACATGGTGTATGTGCTGATCGCAAACTTTCTGCTTACCTATACCATGTTCACGCGGGAGCTGACGCACGCCCAGCTGGGGGCGATCACGGCGATCATGGTGGCGGCCAGAATCTTTGACGCACTGAATGATCCGATCATGGGCAATATCATTGAACGCACCCGAACCAAATGGGGCAAGTTCAAGCCGTGGCTGACCGCAGGCGCACTGACTACAACCTTTGTCATTGTGTTTCTGTTCAACACCTCGCTGACCGGATGGCCATTCATTATCGCCTTCGGCATTTCCTATTTTGCCTACAGTATTACCTATACGATGAATGACATCTCGTACTGGGGCATGATCCCTGCACTTTCCCGCGACAGTACTGCCCGTGACATGTTCACGTCAAGAGCGACGCTTTGCGCAGGTATCGGAAATGCACTGGCGAGTGTGGCAATTCCGCTGCTGACGACCGGTGCGATGGCTCTGGGCGGAAATGCGAAGAGCGGATACGGGATCGTATCGGTCATCGTCTGTGCGGCAGCACTCTTCACACAGATCTTCACCATCTTCGGAGTCCGGGAAAACCGGGATGACATGAATACCGAGCCGGTCCCGCTGTCTCTGAAAAAGATTCTGTCGACGTTTACCGGAAACGATCAGCTGCGGTGGATCGGATTATGCTTCCTGATCCATGAGACCGGCAGCTGTATCATCGCCGGAGGCCTTGGATCGACCTATATTTACTTTACGTATGGGTACCGCGGCGGTCTCTATTCGACGTTTACGCTGGTCGGCATGTCCGCGACGGCGTTCCTGATGATTTTTTATCCGACCATCAGTAAGAAACTGGGAAGGAAAAAGCTGATGGACATTCTGGCAGTCGTGGCGATGACCGGATATGTGATGATGCTTGGATCATTATTGTTGGAAGGCTCAATGACTGGCTTCTGGGTACTGACGATCGGATTCATGATTGCCAGCTTTGGCCAGTATGGCTATTACCTGATCATGATGATCGCGATTCTCAACACCGTTGAATACAACGAGTATCTTAACGGCACCAGAGATGAGGCAATCATCGGTTCCCTGCGTCCGTTTCTGACCAAGATGAGCTCTGCGGTGGTCGTCATGATTACAACGATCACCTATATGATCTTTGGCGTGACGCATTATACAAACCAGATTTCTTCGCTTGAAAGTTCCGCTACCAGCGGAGCGATCAGCGAAGCAGAAAAGCTGACCGCAATCGATCAGGTGCTTTCAACCGTAAAGGCTTCGCAGACTTCCGGTCTGTTATGGGTCATGGTTCTGCTGTCGGCAGTACTGATGTTAATGTCGTACTTCATCTACAGCCGCAAATATAAGCTGGATGAAGCGGAATATGAACGCATCTGCGGAGAACTGGAAGCACGCAGAACAGCAGGCTGAACATGTGCTGCCGTTATGTAATCTGGCTGGACGGAACCCTGCGGGTCCTGAAAGATCAGGCAGAACAGTCCGCTCTGACCGGTCCGATTCAGAACCATCTGAAGCGGCCGCTGAAGACGGCAGGAGAAATCCGTCCGGGAGATCTTTCTGCAGTGCTGGCCCGAAGCCGGAAAGGGGAAGTGACGGCGTTCCCGATGATATGGGGGTTCCAGTCCGGGTCAGGCAGTTCGCTGATCATCAATGCGCGAAGTGAGACGGCGAAAGAAAAACCGATGTTTGCGGAATCCTGGCGGTCGCACCGGTGTGTGATTCCTTCGTCCTGCTATTTTGAGTGGCTCCATGAGGCAGGCGCTTCTAAGCGAACTTCCGGGCAGAAGTACGCGGTAAAAACAAAGCAGGAAGAGATTACCTGGCTCTGCGGATTATACCGGATGGAAGACAATATCCCGCATTATGTGATCCTGACCCGGGAGCCTTCAGAGGATGTCCGTTTCCTGCATGATAGGATGCCGCTGATCCTTCCGCAGAACAGGATCCGGGAATGGCTTGATCCTTCCGCGGATGCGGACCGGCTGAAAGAATATGCAGTAAAGCAGCTGCAGGCACAGCCTGCAGAACGATAACTGGAACCAAAACAGAAACAGGAGGAAATCATGACTTACACCGTAACATTTGAAAAGCTGCCGGAAACGCTGGAAGAGATGAAAGCTCTTCCGGAGGCAAAACTGCAGAATCCGCAGGATACGGCAGCGCTGACCCTCGCAGCACTGAATGTTTACCCAAACAACAAAGAGGAAGCGATCCGGATGCTGGATTATCTCCGCGGTCCGCGTCCGCTTTCGGAAATGGACAAACAGTTTCTGAGGGACCGCTTCATGGACGGGAAGAACTACATTCCCCGTTCCTATTTCGGCGGCAGTACTGTTGAAAACAACTACACACCGTCGGTTCCCTATACCGTAACCATGAACGACAGTCATGCGCCGATTGCGGATGAAGGCTATCACATCATGGATCTGAAATCTGCGGGAGCGGACAGTGCCAGAACCATCACGCTGCGGAACAAGCCGTCAACCGGGGAGTGGTTCCTCTGGGAACAGACGCTGCTGGCCGGAATCCGGGAACCAAACGAACAGAACGTCTGGGCATAAGAAAACACAGCTCCTGCTAACGGTTATTGAATAACTCTTGACAGGTTAGTGACATGCTCGTAACATCGAACTGTAAGGGAGATCAGAACTATATGAAGTATAAAATCGTGTCCGATTCAACATCCAATCTGCAGACACTGCCCGGCAGTATTGAATACAAGACCGTACCGCTCAAGATCCTTGCGGACGGAAAAGAATTTGTAGATGAAATCGGTCTGGATGTGGAAAAGATGGTGGAAGCGGTTGAAGCTGCTTCGAAGACCAGTACTTCCTGCCCGAATGCGGAAGAATACCGTGCTGCCTATGAAGGGGCGGACAATGTATTCGCCATTACGATTACCAGCGGTCTTTCCGGCAGCTACAATGCGGCCGAACAGGGTGCTGAAATGTTCCGGGAAGAACATCCGGACGCCAAGATCCGAGTCATTGACTCTCTTTCCACCGGCGGAGAAATGCATCTGCTGATCGAGAAGCTGAGAGATCTGATGGAACAGGGTCTTCCCTTTGAAGAAATCAATGAGAAGATCGATGAATATCATCAGCACACCCGTCTTCTGTTTTCTCTGGAATCTGTACAGAATCTGGCAAAAAACGGGCGGGTACCGATGGCAGTCGCAAAGATTGCGAACTTCCTGAATATCCGCTTTATCGGCAAACCGACACCGGAAGGAACAATTCGTCCGGTCTATAATGTGCGGGGCGCAAAGAAGAATATTTCCAAAATTGTTGAGGAGATGCTTGCACAGGGTTATACCGGCGGAAAAGTATGGATCTCTCACTGCCTGAATCCGGAAGCGGCAGAAAACCTGAAGAATGCCATTCTGGAAAAGTATTCCGGCGCTGATATCGGTATTGAACCGATGACCGGCTTATGTTCCTATTATGCGGAACGGGGCGGAATGATCATCGGTTTCGAAGGTGCCCATAAGTAATATCGGAATCCCGGCTGCGGCCGGGATTTTGCGTTTTCCGGAAACTGTCGGTGACGGCAGGTTTTTCGTGCGCTAAAGTGATGGTAGAAAAAGGAGTGCTGAATATGTCAGATTATCTCGGAAAAGAAACACCGAAGCTTGGCTTTGGTCTGATGCGTCTTCCCAGAAAGGGACTGGTTACCGATGTGGAACAGGTCAAGGCAATGGTGGATCTGTTTCTGAATGCCGGCTTTACCTATTTTGATACCGCGTATATTTATCCGGGTTCCGAAAAGGCAATCCGCAAGGCGCTTGTGGACCGGTACCCGCGGGATTCCTATACACTGGCGACGAAGGTCAACGCATTTCTGATGGCCCCGACGGAAAAGGCCGCCAAGAATCAGTTCTATACCAGTCTGGAGCGTACCGGAGCCGGATACTTTGATTATTATCTGCTGCATTCCCTGAAGGAAAACAATTACCGCAAATATGACAAATTTCATCTCTGGGATTTTGTTAAGGAACAGAAGGAAGCGGGAACGATCCGGCACTTCGGGTTTTCCTTCCATGATGATCCTGAACTGCTGGATCAGATTCTGACCGAACATCCGGAAGTGGATTTTGTTCAGCTTCAGATCAACTATGCGGACTGGGAAAATCCTTCGGTCACTTCCCGCGGGAATTATGAAATGGCACGCAAACACGGAAAGCCGATCGTTGTCATGGAGCCGGTAAAGGGAGGCACACTGGCCAACCCGCCGAAAGAGATCCAGACACTGTTCAAAAACTGTCATCCCGATCTTTCCTGCGCATCCTGGGCAATCCGGTTCGTGGCTTCTCTGGATGGTATCATAACGGTGCTTTCCGGCATGTCCAACGTCGCTCAGATGGAAGATAACATCTCCTATATGAAGGATTTCAAACCGCTCAATGAAGAAGAACGGAAAATCATTCAGGAAGCACAGCGGATCCTCGGAAGATCTTCGACGGTACAGTGCACCTCCTGTCATTACTGCACGGAGGGCTGTCCGAAACAGATTGCAATCCCGGACATCTTCAGCGCCATGAACCTGCAGCTTGGAAACGGGCAGTATGCTGAGGCGAAAGAAGCGTATCAGAAAGCGACTGCTGAAGGAGGGAAAGCCTCTGACTGCATTGAATGCCGCCAGTGTGAAAATGCCTGCCCGCAGCATCTTCCGATAACGGATCACCTGAAGCAGGCAACGGAAATGTTTGAGTAAAAAAAGAATACCGGTTCACTCAGCCGGTATTTTCTTCTTCATTCGGAATGAAATCTGTCTCTTCCAGCGTCAGGATCTGATCTTTCATCTGAACCGTAACGGAAGGGGAAGGATTCATGATGGCATCCCCGCGCTTGATGACCAGAAGCTTAAGACCGGTCAGCTGTTCGACTTCCCTTACCGTCTTATTGATCCAGAGTGAATCGATATCGATCGTAACGGTATTGAGATGCGACTCCATGGCGGAAGGATCAATTTCCGCACGATGTGCCTGTTCCACAAAACCGGCGGAAATAATACCGGTCGGAATCGCAACAACACACACGCCCAGGAAGGAAATGATAATGCCGATGATCTTGCCGACTGTCGTAATGGGATAGATGTCTCCATAGCCGACCGTCAGAACGGCAGACATGCTCCACCAGATGCCGGACAGAGCATTGCGGAACGCTTCGGGCTGGGCAGCGTGCTCCGCGGAATACATGCAGAGGGAACTGGAGATCATCAGAACAAAAATGATGAAGAAGGAACTCGCAAGCTGGGTCCGTTTTTCATAGATGACATTGGAAATGACGTGAAAGCTGTCAACGGTTTTATTGATGCGGAATAAATGGAAGATCCGGACAATTCTTAACATCCGGAGGGCAACGAAGCCGGACAGGAAGAAGAACGGCAGGATCGTAAGCAGTTCAATAATGCCGTCAAAGGATGTGATAAAGGCAATCATCGCTCCAAGACGGGTCTTGTCCGGATAACGGATGTCGGAAGTCCAGAGGCGCAGCAGGTATTCAACCAGAAATACCGCAAGTGTTACTTCTTCAACCGCATTGAACAGGTTTTTGAAAGCACTCAGAGATTCAAAGGTCTGAAGGAACGTCAC
Organism: Solobacterium sp.; assembly: GCA_017512725.1. Lineage (GTDB taxonomy): Bacteria > Bacillota_I > Bacilli_A > Erysipelotrichales > Erysipelotrichaceae > Bulleidia. Next base: position 111,657 of record JAFWEW010000035.1, on the reverse strand, counting down.
AAGAATGTTCAAAATGATTACGACCGTCAGAAAAATATCAAACATCCGGCTGATCAGATCGTTTTTGTTTCCGATTTCAATTGTCTGGTAAACACGCTGTTTGAATTCTTTACTGATGGGTATCATAGGTCAATTATAGCTCAGCTCCATACCAGACAGTTTTCCAGGTTCTCCGTATAGACGATGTTGTATCCGGGCATCCGGTGAACATGGGAATCCGAGACTGTTTCGCTTTCCGGCAGGATCCAGATCGCTTCGGCAGATGCCCCGGACTGGGTCCGGTAGGCATCGAGAAGCTTCTGACCGTCTTCGATGGAAAGAACGGTAAGCGCAGTGCTGAGACAGTCCGCATCCCCGCTGTCCGGGGTTATGACTGTCACGGAACGGTAGCGGGATGCCGGATACAGCGTTGCGGGATCGATGATGTGCTGATAGCGTTTCCCGTCTTCTCCGACATAGAAGCGTTCGTAATCGCCGCTTGTCACAAAACTGCTGGTTCCTTCGATCCGGACCACGAACAGTGCACCTTCTCCATCCGGGTTCTGGATTCCGACATTCCACGGGGTTCCATCCCGTTTTGAACCGATCGTCCGGTTGTTTCCGCCGGCATTGACTGCGGTATGATCCGATCCGGTCTCTTCCAGCATCTTTGCGGTCTTTTCCGTCGCAAACCCCTTGGCGATGCCGCCGACATCAATCCGGACATCCGGATCGGTAATGAAAACCGTTCCGGCTTCTTCATCAATCACGACTGCGTCAAAACCGCAGTGCTGTGCCGCCTGTTTCAGTTCCTCTTCCGAAGGCAGCGGCGCCCGTTTTCCCTGTTCGTTAAGGGCAATCCCCTCGGTCCGGTATTCATGCCAGACATTGAGCAGAGAACCCATTGTAATATCAAACGCCCCATCGGACAGTTCATAGAATTCCTGCCCCTTTTTCAAAAGTTCAATCAGTTCGGGATCCACTTTGACCGGGGCAATCCCTGCCTGGTCATTGACCGTCCTGAGGTTGTTCATGCCTTCATAGCTGTTATAGATGTCAAAGAGGCTGTTATAGTAGCTGAACCGCTCACAGAGAGCCTTGAAGTGAGCGTCAAAGGCTTCCGGATCATCCGTCTGTTCAATCAGTGTGATCACCGTATCAAAACCGGAATCCAGGGTGACATTCTGCATGGTCTGCCAGGATTTTTCGTCCGGCTTTTCGGTTTCTGCGCACCCGCACAGTACGCTGAGGGCAAGAGCTGCCGCAAGAATCGTTTTACGATAAAGCATAACAGCATTTTACCATGCCCTATTATTTATAAAGAATGAAACCGTATACATTCCTATTAATGTTATAATTGCTTTGTTTTAATAAAGAAAGGGAAAGAACATTATGTCAATTTTAACCGGACCGATGCGCTTTCATCTCGACGGGCAAAAAGAACTGACTGCTCACAAAGCCGTTCTTAAACTGCCTGAACCAGACGACCTCTATATTCCGCTGGTGAACGGGCGTGCAGCCTGCACTCCAACGGTAAAAGAGGGAGATGAAGTCAAAGTCGGACAAAAAATCGGCGAACCTTCAGATGGATTCTGGTTTGTGCCGATTTTCTCGCCGGTATCAGGAAGTGTGGTAGGCATTGAAAAACGCATGACCACAATGCTGAAACCGGGTGACCACCTGCACATCCGCAATGATCATAAATACAGTGCGGTACGGGCATTTAAAAAGCTGGATTATGAAACAGCACCCCGGGAGGAACTGCTTGAGTTTGTAAAAAACGCAGGCATGGCCGGACTCGGCGGTGCAGGATTCCCTACGTTCAATAAGTACACAAAACCCGATGGAATTGACCTCTTTATCATCAATGCGGTGGAGTGTGAACCGTATCTGACGGCAGACTATGCCAATTCCATGGCAAATCCGGAACTGATGCGGGACGGCGCTTTGGCGCTTCTGAAGCTCTCCGGAGCACCGAAGGGAAAGATCGCGGTCAAGGAAGACAAGAAAGACCTGATCGAAGTTCTGCATAAGCAGTTCGACGGAACGCCGATTGAAGTAGCAGAAGTAGAGGATATCTATCCGGCAGGATGGGAACGCACCCTGATCTACATGCTTACCGGCAAGCGGTATGACCGTCTGCCTGCGGAAGCCGGCTGTATCCTGAACAACGTCAGTACCTGTATCGCACTCGGCAATGCCCTGAAGAACGGCATGCCGATCACAGAGAAGTATCTGACGGTATCCGGAGACGGTGTACAGAATCCGCAGAATGTTGTTGTGCCGATTGGTACACCTGCCGCAGAAGTTGTCAAAGCCTGCGGCGGATATGTCGGTGAAGACTGCCTGCTCATTGCCGGCGGACCGATGATGGGACGTACAATCCCGAATGACCAGTTCGTGATCGGTATTGCCAACAACGGACTGACCGTTCTGCAGCACCGGGAGGAATTTTCCGTCAAGTGCCTGCGCTGCGGCAAATGTACGGAAACCTGTCCGTCCGGTCTGATGCCGGTTCGCATCAACATGGCAGAAAAGGCAAAAGACATCGACGCATTGAAGAAACTCAGCATCATGGACTGCATCGAATGCGGTCTGTGTACTTACATCTGTCCGTCCAAGCTGGATGTCACAGAAGGAATCCGCAGAGCGAAGCGTTATATGACGCTGGTGAAATAAGGGAGGGGAAGAAAACATATGAAACTGACATTTAATCCCTCGCCGAACTATCGCAACGAACAGAGCACCGTATCCATTATGAAGGATCTGCTGCTGTGTCTGCTGGCGGTGGATCTCTACGCGGTAATCTACTACTGTGCTGCATACGGCGCACAATATGGACTTCGGGTCGTTCTGATGACGCTTGCGGCATGTGTTTCTGCCCTGGCGACGGATGCGATCTACTTCAAGATTCTGAAAAAAGACGTCATTAAGGAAGTGAAGTCTTCTTTCTCGATCATCACTGCAGTAATCATTGTTCTGATCTCCCGCATCAGCACCGCATACTATGCGATCGTTGTTGCGACCGTCATCGCAGTCTTCTTCGGAAAACTCGTATTCGGCGGATTCGGACAGAACATCTTCAACCCGGCTGCGTTCGGTGCCGCAATCATCATGGGCAACTTTGCCGGCAGCTACAGCGCGGACTTCGTAACGGGCGCAACCCCGACCACGGCAGCCAAATCCTTTGGCTGGATGATCACAAGCGGAGAATTCAGTTCCTTTATCTCCAGTTTTGGCGGTCTTGGAAAGATGTTCCTGGGTCAGTACGCCAGTACGATCGGCAGCCCCTGTGCGCTTTTGATCCTGCTGTGCGGCGCATATCTGATCTGGAACCGTGACATTGACTGGCAGACACCGGTCTTCTATATCGGAACCGTATTTGTGGAAGCACTGATCATCGGCCTCATGCATGGTGCCGGGATCGAGTATGCATTGTTCTCCGTACTGGCCGGCGGCGTAATCTTCGGCGGCGTATTCATGGCAACCGATCCGGTTACGACACCGGTATCGCTTCCGGGCAGAATACTCTGGGCAATCGGATGCGCATCCCTGACACTGATCATCCGTGACAAATCCAACCTGTCCGATGGTGTTCTGTTTGCGATCCTGCTTATGAACATGCTGACGCCGGCAATTGACAAGCTGTTCGACGGCAACCAGATCAAGGATGCCGACAAGTTCAAACGGAATGTTCTGATCGGTTCTGCATGCTTCATCGCACTGACGCTTCTGGTCGGCACATCGGTCAAATCCAGTGCCGAAAAGGAAGCGGCTGCTTCAGAAAGTGAAACACCTGCGGAAACCGGCGGAGCTCCTGCGGCAGCTACATCCTTCGGAGATGCACTGCCGATGTCCTATAACTTCAACGCCAACAAGGCTTCCTGCGAAATCGACGGGGAAGAGGGCGACGTCATCCGTTATGCCTGCAAGGCCAAAGGCTTTGGTCTTGTGACCAACGCCGACGGCGACTATCAGATGAACGAAGCGATGGTCACGGTAAACAAGGCGGAAGGCAAGGTAACCGGTATGCATGTCATTACATTCGGCGATACCGTCGGGGTCGGTGATGCGGCCACAACCGATGAAGCACTTGCCCAGTTTGAAGGCAAGGGTCTCGAGGATGAAGTCAATCTGGTGACCGGTGCGACATTCACAACAAGATCATTTGCCTCGATGGCTCAGGCGGCACTTAAGGCAGCCGCAGAAGGAGAATGATATGAAGAAAGACAGTATCCTCTACAAAGTTGTTCTCCTTGGCGTGCTCTGTGCAATCTGCGGAGCATTGCTTGCCGGAGTCAACGCAATTACTGCTCCGATTATTGCGGATGCGGCAATTGCCAATGAGAAAGTAAATCTTGAGAAGATCTATCCGGGTGCGTCATTCACGGCTGTGGATTACAGCGACGATACCGGAATGATTCTCGGTGCCTACAGCGCAGAAGGAAAAGGCATGATCTACAAAGTAAAGGGTGTAGGCTACAATGCCGATGGATTTACCTACCTGCTTGCATTCAACGAAGACGGTTCGGTCGGCGGTTTCCAGGTTCTTGAGGAAAACGAGACAGCCGGTTTCGGTAAGCGCTGCTTTGAGGACGAATATGTTTCTCAGATCAACGCTCTGACGAGCTCCGACACAGCACCGCTGCTGTCCGGCGCGACATTGACATCAACTGCGATTCAGAAGGGCTTCGACGCTGCGAAGACGCTCTTCAACGCCAGATAAGAGGAGGCAGTTATGAGTGAATCCAAAAAGAAACGTGGTTTCTGGTCCGAGATGATCTATAACAATCCGGTATTCGGACTGTATCTCGGCATCTGCTCCACCCTGGCAATTACCACAACACTGAACAATGCGATCGGTATGGGCGTTGCGGTAATCGTGGTTCTGACGATTTCCAATATCGTAATCTCCCTGATTGCACCGCTCACACCGGATGAGATCCACATTCCGGTCTACATCGTTGTTATCGCGACACTGGTTACGGTTGTCGGCATGCTGATGCAGGCCTTCACACCGGAACTCTACAGCACACTCGGAACATTCATCGACCTGATCGTTGTCAACTGCATCATTCTCGGCCGGGCAGAGGCGTATGCCTGCACGAATTCGGTTTCCGATTCGGCAAGAGACGGCATCATGATGGGACTGTCCTATACGTTCTCCCTTCTGGCGATGAGTCTCATTCGTCAGGTTCTCGGAACCGGACTGCTGGAGCTTTCCAATCCGGCAACCAATGCGACAATCTTCTCACTCCGTCTGATTCCGGAAGGATTTGAAATCCCGGTATTCACGACACAGACCGGCGCATTCCTGACCTTCGCGCTGCTTGCGGCAGGTGTTGCGGCGATCAAGAACAGCGATGAAAAGAAGGCTGCTGAAGCCGAAAAGGCAAAAGCGGAAGCTGCCAAGGCAGCTGCGCAGGCAACAGCCGCTTCTGTAAAGGCAAAGGAGGCCGCGTAAGGTATGAATCTTCTCACATTATTTCTGTCGGCACTTCTGATCAACAATGTTATTCTTTCCAAGTTTATTGGAATGTGCCCGTTCCTGGGTGTTTCCAACAAGCTCAGCTCTGCCGTCGGCATGGGTCTGGCAGTTATCTTCGTCATCTTCGGAGCTTCTGTTCTTTCCTGGGCCCTGTACTACTATGCACTGGTTCCCCTGGGACTGGAGTACATGAAGCTGATCTGCTTTATCCTGCTGATCGCGGCGTTTGTACAGTTTGTACAGATGTTTATCAAGAAAACATCTCCGTCACTGTACAAGTCGCTGGGTATCTACCTCCCGCTGATTACCACCAACTGTGCCGTTCTCTATGTTGCGCTCGATAACATCACACAGGGTTACACCTTTGTCGAGACACTTGTTAACTCCATTGCGGTACCGGCAGGTTTCATGCTTGTACTGGTAATCTTCGCAACGATCCGTGAACGTCTTGCGGCAGCAGATGTACCGGATGCCTGGAAGGGCAATCCGATCGCATTTGTTGTTGCGGCGATCATGGCAATCGCGTTCTCTGCATTCTCAGGTCTTGTATAATGCAGGTTCTGTTTGCGATTGTGATTGCGGGTGCACTGCTTGGGCTGAATGCCTGGCTGTATACCGCAAATAAGAAAACACCTGTTCCGGAAGGGTGTGAAAACCTGAAGCCGGACTGCACCGGGTGCGGAATCACAGACTGCGCACTTCGTAAAAAAGAGGAGGAACAATCGACATTATGAACGCAATACTTATGATGCTGGTACTTGGGGCGGCTGTCGGACTGGTACTTGGATTTGCGTCGATCGCATTCCATGTTGAGCCGGATCACCGGGAAGAAGAACTGCTTGCACTGCTGCCGGGATATAACTGCGGCGGCTGCGGATATCCGGGATGCTCCGGCATGGCTGCAGCACTTGCAGAAGGATCGGGCGATATTGCAAAATGCAAACCGTCCAAGGCGGACGCAAAAGAAGCGATCAAACAGTATCTTGCCGATCACCCGAAACAGGCATAAATCATTTGAACAGAGATCCTGGAAACAGAGGTCTCTGTTTTTTTTACGCAGCCCATTTGCGGCGGTGCGCAAGTCATGGTAAAGTACAAAACGGTAAGGAAGAAAATGATATGGAAAAAATCAGGATGACGACCCCGCTTGTGGAGATTGACGGTGATGAGATGACCAGGATCCTCTGGAAGATGATCAAAGAGGAATTGCTGGAGCCGTATATTGATCTCAATACAGAGTATTATGATCTGGGTCTGAAGCACCGTGATGAAACCGGCGATCAGGTAACGATCGATGCGGCAAACGCGATCAAACAGTATGGCGTTGGTGTAAAGTGTGCCACGATCACCCCCAATGCGGCGCGGATGGAAGAGTATGACCTGAAGGAAATGTACAAGAGCCCCAACGGTACGATCCGGGCAATTCTGGACGGTACGGTATTCCGCACACCGATTCTGGTAAAAGGAATCGATCCGGTTGTCTCCAGATGGGAGAAGCCGATTACGATCGCAAGACATGCCTATGGCGATGTGTACCGCAATACGGAATACCGGGTAAACGGCAGGGGAACCGCAAAACTGGTGTTTGAAGCAGAAGACGGCACGGTCAGTGAACAGACGATCTTCAAATTCGACGGCCCCGGTGTACTGCAGGGCATGTATAATCTGGATGCCTCAATTGAAAGCTTTGCGAGAAGCTGTTTCCGGTATGCGCTGAGTGTGAAGGAAGACCTGTGGTTTTCTTCCAAGGATACGATTTCCAAGATTTATGACGGAATGTTCAAGGAAATCTTCCAGCGGATCTATGATGAGGAATTTAAAGCTTCCTTTGAACAGGAAGGCATTACGTATTTCTATACACTGATTGATGATGCGGTAGCCAGGATTATGAAATCCAAAGGCGGTATCGTCTGGGCATGCAAGAATTATGACGGAGATGTATTCTCCGATATGCTCAGTTCGGCATTTGGTTCGCTTGCGATGATGACATCCGTACTGGTATCCCCGGACGGATATTATGAATATGAAGCAGCCCATGGCACGGTTCAGCGTCATTATTACAAATACCTGAATGGAGAGGAAACCAGCACCAATTCGGTAGCGACCATCTTCGCCTGGAGCGGTGCGCTGCGGAAACGGGGCGAACTGGACGGAAATCAGGAACTGACGGCATTTGCGGACAAGCTGGAAAAAGCGACAATCGAAACCATTGAACAGGGTGTCATGACCGGTGACCTGGTACAGATCACAACGATTGAGAATCCGCGCAAAGTAAACAGTCTGGAATTCATTCAGGCGATTCGTACTACTCTGGAATCCATGTAAGAACATTTCCTTCGGGAAGTGTTTTTTTCTGCGGAATTCAGGGAAATCCGGCCAAACGATACTAACAGTATCACAGGAGGATTCCTGTAATGAAAAAAGAACTGATCCTGAAAAGCTTTCTGATTCTGGTACTGACCGGTATTCTGGTCATGCTGTTCTGCGCTGCGGTGAACCTGAGGGCAGAACAGATACTCGATCTGCGGAAAACCTGTATTGCCGCAAAGGATATTCCGCCGCGTTCGAAAATCAAAGAAGAGGATATTCTTGAGATTGAAGTGCCGCAGGCCTATCTGCAGGATCATACATTTAATGAAAAGACCGAGATCATAGGCAAGTATACCGATATTCAGGGAAAGATCCCGGCGGGATCTGTATTCTTTGAGGAGATGCTGAAAGAGGAAAAAGATCTTCCGGATAATCCGACGGCACAGCTGAAAGAAGGTCAGAGTGCCTATACGCTGGAAACCGATCTTGCCCGGCTTGGCGGAGCAGTCGTTCCCGGTCAAAGAATTGATATCTATGTCACTCTGACAAGACGTGACGGCAGCCCTGTTTCCGGCTGTCTGGTTGAAAATGCCCGGGTCATAGCGGTGAAGGATCATAAAGGGCTCGACCTCGATGATCCACAGTCGACCGGCACACCCTATCTGGCAATTCTGGCTGTGAACCGCGGGGATCTGCCGTATCTTTCGGCGGCAGAAACAGCAGGGGAAGTCCGTCTGTTTTCCAGCGGCCGCTCTTACGACAGTACTTCGGAAGCGGTTATGGCAAAGGACAATGCAGTTGTGGAATATCTGGAACAGCTGATGAATCAGGAAGAACATACGTAGTATGATGGTTAAAAGGAAACGGATATGATCGCAAGTGTAAATGGAATAAACCTGTATTATGAGATCCGGGGTCATGGAAGACCGCTGATCCTTCTCCATGGAAACGGAGAAGACCACAGCATTTTTAACGAAGCGGCAGATGTACTTTCAAAATCGTTTACCTGTTATCTGGTTGATTCCAGGGGGCATGGAAAAAGCACGCCGGTAAAGGAATATCATTATGCAGACATGGCAGATGATATGATCGCGTTTATGGAAGATCTGGATCTGAACGATACGGTTTTCTACGGATTCAGTGACGGAGGAATTATCGGGATCCTTGCCTCGATGAAAACCGACCGTATCACCGATCTGATCACCAGCGGTGCGAACCTGACGCCGGAAGGAGTCGATGATAAATTAAGGTTCCTGATCCGGGCAATGTATTTTTTCATCCGGGACGGAAAACTGAAACTGATGCTGGAAGAACCGCATATTACGAAAGAGGATCTCTCAAAAATAAAAACCCGCACACTGGTGCTGGCGGGCTCAAAAGATGTGGTCAAGAAGAGCGAGACGGTTCAGATCGCAGAAGGGATTCCAAATGCGGCCATGCAGATACTTGATGGAGAAGGCCACGGAAGTTATATCGTACATTCCCGCAAAATTGCAGATCTGATCTCCGGATGGCTTACCTGATCGGAATAAATGAAAAACCCTGTCTGAATACTCAGGCAGGATTTGCTTTTAATAAGCGCTGCGGATTGCCGCAAGCAGGTCATCAAATTCTTCAAATGCCGGCAGGTCAGGATAATCCTTTTTGATCTGCTCGGTTGAGCGGAACAGGAAACCTGCTTTTGAAGCGAGGATCATATCCAGATCGTTGTAGCTGTCACCGCTTGCAATCGTATCGAATCCGATGGACTGCAGTGCCTTTACGGTTGAAAGCTTGGATTTCTCCACCCGCATCCGGAAGCCTGTGATCTCACCGCTGTCAGCGACTTCCAGCGTGTTGCAGAAGAGTGTCGGATAGCCGAGCTTTTTCATCAGAGGCATCGCAAACTGATCAAAGGTATCGCTTAAGACAAGTACCTGTGTTTCCGAACGAAGCGTATCCAGAAATTCCTTTGCGCCGGGCAGGGGGTCAATCTTTGCGATCGTCTCCTGGATTTCTTTCAGGCCAAGACCGTGTTCCTTCAGGATACCGATCCGCCAGTACATCAGTTTGTTGTAATCCGGTTCATCTCTAGTGGTGCGGCGAAGCTCAGGAATTCCGCTGGCTTCCGAGAAAGCAATCCAGATTTCCGGTACGAGAACGCCTTCCATATCAAGACAGACAATATTCATATACGATCCCCCGTTTCTTTCGATGTGATAAGCGTATCACGTTTTTCTGCTGCGTGATGGCGCAAATTCCATATTGATCAGCATAACCAGAGAACGGATCCAGATGGAATTATGAAGCAGCATCCGGTTAATAATGCGGATAACAGAAAAAAGAATAATTTGAGTATAATGGAGACATGTTTTCAAAGGGAACGTACAGAACACTATGAAACTGATTGCAGACATGCATATGCATACGATTGCCAGCGGTCATGCCTACGGAACCATACGGGAAATGGCAATGGCCGCATCGGAAAAGAATCTGCAGATGATCGGCATTACCGAACATGCGCCGGGAATTCCCGGTACGGTGGATCCGTTTTATTACGGCAATCTGAAAGTCGTACCGAGAACGCTGTATGGGGTTGAGGTGCTGCATGGCTGTGAAATCAATGTGCTGAATGACGGCACACTGTCACTTGCGGAACGGTTTATTCAGAAGCTGGATTACGCAATTGCGGGGATTCACGGACTGTGCTATCAGGATGTGGGAAAAGAGAAGAATACCGATAATCTGATTTCCTGTATCCGTCACGAAAAAGTGAAGTTTGTATCGCATCCGGACGATGATCATACACCGCTGGACTACGAACGGCTGGTTGTGGCCGCAAAAGAAACCTGTACTGCACTGGAAGTCAACAACAGTTCGCTGGTGAAGAAAGACCGGCGGATTAACTGCTATGAAAACTATCGGGTGATGTTGGATCTGTGCGTAAAGACGGGGGTTCCGATCATTGTAAACTCGGATGCACATGACCCAAGCTGGGTCGGCCGGTTCGAACTTGCGGAAGAATTATTGGAAAGCATCGGTTTTCCGGAAGAACTGGTCCTGAATACGGACATGGAAAGACTCAGGGCATTTCTGCTCGGGTAACAACACATCAAAACGATCAGAGGAAAGACGACTTATGAAATTTAAGGCAAATGTAATGACAGAGACCCAGCTGGAGCGGTCCCTGGCACGAATCGCACATGAGATTATTGAAAAGAATAATGGCGCAGATGGGATCTGTCTTCTTGGCATCAAGCGCCGCGGGATTCCGATGGCACAGATGATTCACGACAATATTCTGAAGTTCGAAGGCGTCGATGTTCCGGTCGGACACGTGGATATCTCACTTTACCGGGATGACCTGACCGAAATCAGTGAAATGCCGAAAACCACAGGCTGCAGTATTCCGGTAACACTTTCAGATTACACCGTCGTTCTGATTGATGATGTGCTGTTTACCGGCCGTACCGTACGGGCCGCGATCGAGGCAGTATTTTCCTTCGGAAGACCGAAAGCAATTCAGCTGGCTGTTCTGATAGACCGAGGGCACCGGGAACTTCCGATCCGGCCGGATTATGTCGGAAAGAATATTCCGACCTCCAGAAATGAACTGGTGGCTGTCAAAATCGGATCAATTGACGGGGAGACCGGCGCTGATCTGTACGAACTGTGAATCTTGGGACCGCATAGGATGCGGTTTTCTTTTTGTCCGTAAAAAAAGGAAGAGAAGCTCTTCCTCAGAAAATTCAGTCATCAAACAGCGGTGTGGAGAAATAACGCTCTGCTGTATCCGGAAGTACCGTGACCACCGTTTTTCCCGGACCCAGCTTTTTCGCAAGACGGAGTGCTGCTGCGACATTGGTGCCGCTTGAGATTCCGCACAGCAGTCCTTCTTCTTTCGCAAGTCTGCGGGAGGTTTCCATGGCATCTTCATCGGAAATGATGCAGATGTCGTTATAGATTTCCCGGTTCAGGATATCCGGGATGATGCCGTCTCCAATCCCCATCTGAAGATGGGTTCCGATATTGCCTCCGGCAAGGATCGCCGCATTTTCCGGTTCGACTGCCCAGATCTCAATATTCGGATTGGCTTCCTTCAGAACTTCACCGATTCCGGTAATGGTGCCGCCGGTACCGATGCCGCTGCAGAATCCGTCAATCGGACCGTTAACCTGTTCCAGAATCTCTTTTGCGGTGTATTTGGTGTGTGCGTATTTGTTGTCCAGATTGGTGAACTGCTGCGGTACAAAAACCTTCGGATCCTCTCTCTGCATGCGCAGGGCAGTCTGCAGGCATTCGTCCATACACTTGCCGATATCTCCGTCATCATGAATCAGAATGACTTCTGCACCATAATGCCGGACCAGCTTGCGCCGTTCCACACTGACAGAATCCGGCATGATAATGATTGTGTGATAGCCGCGTACGGCACCGACCAGTGCCAGTCCGATTCCCTGATTTCCGCTGGTAGGTTCCACGATTATGGTATCGGGATGAATCAGTCCGGATTTTTCGGCTTCTGCGATCATATTGTATGCAGTACGGGTTTTAATCGAGCCCCCGACATTCAGTGCTTCCATTTTTACAAGTACTTCCGCACTTCCTTCTTCCGGCATATGATTCAGCCGGATCATAGGTGTATTTCCAATCGCTTCCAAGATGTTGCTGTAAACCATTTTGATAATTCCCCTTTAATTCCTGCAATGGAAATCATATCACTTTCAGTGGGATTTTCATCAGTCAGATGAATCAGACATGCCAGGTCAAATGAAATCGGTCCATAGAATCCATTTGGCTGTATCCGTGCAGTGCTACTGATTCGGCACTTCCTGTATCACCGTGGGGTGTGCGTTGCTTACAAAGATCATACTGTCATAGGTGAGGGCAGGAGACCGATAGATGCGGTAGCTCATCGGCACAAACGTCATGAACAGGGCATTATAACTATCCCCGAGACTTCCCATCCAGCAATAGTCATGAACCGCAGGATAAAGCGGAGAATTCTCGCTCACCGCTGAGAAATCCAGCCAGCACATTTCGTATCCGCACTGCTTTGCGGCATTTGCCAGAGGATCGTGGGAATAGAACGTATGGGTGATGCGCTTTCCGCTCTGCAGGGGAAGGTTGACGGTGGCCTTTTGAAAGTCTGTGCCAATCACATAATAAGCATCTTTTCCGATCGTATCTGCCAGCAGATTGCCCATGACTTTGTTATCCGCATCATAGGAGCCAAGCTGTTCCACATGTCCGTTATGGGCACTGACAAAGATACACTCATGTCCCCGGTCTTCTTCCTGTTTCAGCATCCACAGGACATTATCTGTCATAAACTGATCGCGCATCCCGACGGGATTTCTTCCTGCATTGTATTCTTCGAAGATCTTACCGTTCTGCAGCAGGATATCTGCCGCATGGATGCCATAAGAATCTGACGGATCAAACTGTTCTTTGATCTCTGTAAGAGCAGCGGTCTTTTCTTCCAGCGTGGCTGTTTCTGAAAAGGATTCCGCTTCTGCATCCCAGAGCTGATCCAGCCTGCTGGTATCAATGCCGGCTTTTGCGCAGGCTTCTTTCAGGCAGGCATAATCCTTATCGCTTCGCTGCATGTCAAAGCCATAGAAGATCAGGTCTTCTCCCTCGGCTGCGGTCGCGTTGTATTCGCGCATCCAGCGGATCAGATCAGCCATTTCTTCCGTACGGTAGATCGCAAAGCCGATCTCAGCAGCTGCTTCTTCTGCGCTTCCTTCACCGCCGTGAATATACCGGTTCACCATTTCACAGCCGCCGTAATCGCCTTCCAGGCAGAAGGCACGGATGCCGTATTTCCCTGCCAGATTCTGAAATACGGTGCGTTTCAGCTGCTGAAATTCACTGTTTCCATGCGTCGCTTCACCGAGTGCAGCGATCCTTGTATGTTCCGGCAATGCAAGATCCGGGACCTCTTTAGCATAGACGGCAAAGGCTTCCCTGTCGGCGCTTTGCCCTGGTCCAAGTCCCCCAAAATGGGAAAAGATGGTGCCAAAGATCAGCAGCACTGCGAGCAGGCAAAGCAGGATGTATCTGCCGGTATGCGGTTTTTTTGTGGTTTGTGATTTCATGTTGTCCTCCGAAATAATACGCTGCAGCCGCAGGAATCTTCCATCTGCCTGCAGTTGTTTCGTCTGCTGATATTCATTTTTCTGATCCGGATGCCGAAAGGGGAAACTCCTTTTCAGAAGCGGATCTATTCTTGAATTCCGATCGGATGTTCAGCCTTCTGTTTTACATCAGTTGGAAAACTATTGGATTCGGTTTACTTTTTAAAACGGTTTCTCTTTTGCAGACCGGAAGGCGCGAGGATTCAGCTCCGGCGCTCATTCCCCGGCATCATACTGCCGAAACAAGCTCATATAGGCAGCCGCAATCCGTTCCGGGTCATATCTTTCTTTCATGGCGGCAGAGATTCTCTGCAGTTCTTCCTCTGCGGGCGGATTGTCATATAACTCCGTCAGAACTGTCGACAGCTGTTCGGCATTCTCCGCTTCCCGGTAGTAATGAACCATTCCGAGTGTTGCTTCCGTCAGAGAATCTGAAATGCTTGTGATCACCGGGATTTTGCATATCGCCGCCTCCACCGGGGATCTTCCGAATCCTTCGCTGAGCGAAGGCGACACCAGCATGACGGCATTTTTCAAAAGCCAGTTTCTCTTTCTGATCGAAACCGCAAGATAGATGTGAACTTTTTCTTCAAGTCTTAGCTCCGCCGTTGCTTCCTTTAATTCTTCAAGAACGTCTTCCCTGTAATAACCTCCGCAGAAGACAAGATCACAGCGGGAAGACAGCCCGGAAAGGGCATAGGCTCTGAGCAGAGTGACCGCATTCTTTCGTTTCAGAAACGCATTCACATCAAGAATATAGTCCCTCTCTTTCAATTCGTTCACTTCTTCCGTTTCATCGCCGACCACAACGGGACAGGGGATGACCGTGATTTTATTTGGATCGGTGCTTTCAAATTCGCGAAGGATGTCTTTTCTCACGTAGTCGGAAACTGTGATGATGTTCCGGCTCTTTTCGATGATGTTTTGAAACGCCCGCTTCCACGTAAGATTGTCGGGGTCATTGCGGATCGTAATCAGATCATGGATGGTTGAAATCACCGGAATACTGACAGTATAGAAATGATGCGGATTGGCAAACGGAATCCACAGACAGCGAATCCGATGCATTTTCAGGAATCGGTCATATCTTCTTTCATCAATCTCCCGCAGATCCTTTCGGTATTTTCCCCGGTTCAGAGGATTGAATTCAATCACGTTATATTCACCGAACAGCTTCCCGGCAGTTTTTCTCTGATCCGCATTTACGATCAGGACAATGCCTTTTCGGTCGGCTTCCTTCATTCCGCTCAGAACTTCCGCACAGAAAAGCCCCACTCCGGAGCTGATGATTCCATCCTGCATGTCCCGCGTCATAAATCGAATATCAATGCCGATCATATCCCTTCCTTTTCCCTGGGAACAGTACCGCGGCCGGTTCCTGCTCATATAAAAGAATAACAATGTCAGTCCTTCATCATCTTTCAGGCTGTATTGATATACAGCAAGGTGTTCCGCAAATCAAATCATTCAGAAAGGATCCTCTTCCTTCAAGGGAACAAACGCTTCCGGGCAGCGGTTTCGGTAGGCTTCAAACGACGGCTGTGCAGCGTTTTTGATCCGCTCCTCCCAGCCGTTTTTGAAAAACCAACAGGCATCGGGATCCGGGCCGAAGTAATTGTCCCCGTGGATCAGTGCCGCATTCCGGCAGCCTCCCGCACAGCGATCTCTGTACTCGCATCTGCGGCAGTCCTCATTGCCGTTCCGCACATCCCTGACGGTGGCATGGCTGAGGCTTACATACTTTGAATCCGTCAGGATCTCCCGCAGCGGTTTCTCCTTCAGATTTCGGAAAATTCTTCGCAAAATTACAGTCACACATTCCCTGGCAGGACGCCACAACACCGTCCGGTCCGATATAAAACGCCATGCGCAGGCTTGAACAAGCCGGCATCTTCGCTTCCCGGTCCTTCGAGCATTCCCGATGGTAGAAACTGTGCCACCGATTCATTCCCCTCTCATACAGAAAGGCACCAGAGAGTTCGAGAGACAGCGGCGCATTCTCCGCAAAATACTGGGGAATATATTGCTCATATACTTCCAGCTCTTCCTGCCGGCTCAGGCGCAGTTTTTCCGTTTCGGCATTTGTCCATTCGCCGAGTTCCATGATTGAACTGCACTTGAAAGCAGATACCCCAAGATCCGCAAGATAGCTGACGGTATCTTTCGGGGTATCCTTGTTTTTCCGATGAAGACACATCGAAACCGAGGTCCGGAAGTTCCTTTGATTCATAAGCTTCAGTGCTTCAGTCACTCTTTCTTCCGCTCCGGGAATTCCGCGGAGATAATCATGCATTCCCTTTCCGTTATAACTTAACTGAAAAGACGGGCGCTGCCCATTTCTTTCAAGCATGTTCAGAAGGGCTTCGTTCACGAGCCAGCCGTTGGTATAGATCTCCGTAATCCGGATTTCCCGGGTGCTCAGCGCTTCGACGATCTCTCCGAAATCTTCCCGCATCAGGGGTTCGCCTCCGGTGAGTCCCACAGAAAACACGCCGCATTCCGCGAGCTGTTCCGCGATGTTCAGGAGTTCTTTCAATTCCGGCACGACGTGTTTTTTATGAGGTGCGGACATGAAGCAGTGGCGGCATCTCATGTTGCATGCGCCGGTCAAAGACCAGTGCGCGTTTTTACGGTACCGGGCGGGATAAGCATGATACCTCTGCTTTTCCGTCAGGAAATCCAATCGGCCGGCCGATTGAATGATCTTTTTTTCCTGCAGGTTCATAAGAAAGGATTTTTCTTCCGGTGAAAGAAATTCAGCATCCATCTCCTGCACGCATCACAGAGCATCAGGACATGATATAAGGCTTCAGGAAGAAACTGCACTTTCCCTGTCTTTGTGTCATATATGCCATACGGACTTCCGTGCCAGCCGCGTAAGCGATATCTCTGATCAAGGATGTATTTCAAAAGGCAGCTCCGCCCCAGTGATTTCTGACGCACCAGTACATCTGCTTGCAGTAGATATCGTTTTCATAGGACCAGTCTCTGCGGTGATAGGAAATAAAGCATCCCATTTCATGTCCGTCCGGTGCATCTTCACCATCCCAGATTCCACTTCCGGTTATGAGATTCATTTCCTCCGAGCTCAGTTTTTCCGGTGTCTGTCCCGTTGTATTTCGCAGCTCTTTCAGCGCCCGTTCCAGTTCTTTCGAGGTAAACTCATATCCCAGTTCCGCCGCGATCGCCGCAACTCTTTCGGGTTCTTCATTACTGACTTTTTTATGGAGCGTTTCATCATTCATCATCTTTTCGAGAAACTGTTTCGCATGATCCATTGACATAGGTATTCCTCCGCTCTTATCCATAATATAAAATTTCAAAAATCCCGCTTCAACCTGTGGTTCACAACCGTGTCTTCCGCTTCCATAAAGTGTTTTGTATGGTGTAAAACAAGGACACATAAGCACTGGATATCAGTATTCCGGATCCAATCATCCGATTGGAAGATAAGATCATGTCCTGTGTGTTCTTCACGCATCTTCAGGGACACCGTCAGCTGTTATGAAACCGCTGTTTGACTTGCGCAAATCGAAAGACGGACAGCCTGAACGTGGGTGTCTTTGTTCGGACATCTTTAGCAGTTCCTTTCTGCGGATTTCTCGTATACTCGGAAGTGAAAGGTGCAATCAGGATTTGCATATCCTGCAGTAATTACAGCTTATCAAACGCTATGGAATATCTGCCCAAGAATTCGATTATTTGAAAAAACAATGTCGTAATTCCAATTATAATAACTACATGAAAGTGAACCCTATCATATGAATGTTCTGATTACTCTTTTTGTTTTAAGTGCTCTTTGTTTTCTGATCTGCAGATACTATTCGTTTACTCCGGAACGCAGACAGACTTCTGGTGCTTTTCTTCCAACCTACAGCAGCAGAGCTCCGCTTTCACCGGTAGTATATGAAGGAATTTTTCCGGATCATGACGAAGTCAGAAAGCTGTTTGAACAGCTGCGTGCAAAACCGGTCTTTGAAAAAGAACCGCGTCTATATCATGTGACAACATTGTTTTATCCGGCCGAACTTGTGGATCATCTGTATGGGACAAAAGTCAAACTTCATATAACCAGTTACCAGTATGAACGATTTCTGGACCGTAATTTTCATCTGACCGGCGGAGAAGGAATCAAAGTTGAAATCATATGTGATAATCCCGAGTTGCAGCAGTACCTGGACAAAATCAATGGAAACTGGCATATCACAAGAAGCTATATGACGGACGAATTATATACTTCCGCTTTGAACTACGCGAAAGGGAAACCTCTGGATTACACGCTTGACGCAACCTTTGGGGCATACTGCACCCAGGAGACAATATGCTTTGATTCCGCAGGCATGGCCGGGTTGGAAAATCGGTTTTCAAGAGAACAATAATTAATCTGGGATACTGATGACCCATGAGCAGCAAAACGTATTCTTTATCCTGAAGAATTCACCAAAGCTGTGAACTCCCATGTGCAGTCGATTTTACCGACGGGACAGGAAAGATTCGTTCTGCCTGCCGGGGTAGATACCGTATCTGCATACAGACGAAAGTCTGAGGCACCTTCCTCTATGCGTCAGCGTAGGGAGGGGAGATTCACTTAACAAGAAAAAAGCTATGTCTAATAACTTAATATGCTCCGTTGTTGGCTTATTAAGCGAATATTCGCTCTGAAAGAAAGGTTTTTTTATGAATCATTTTATCGATGCATTTATACTGCAGGCCAAGCAGAATCCGGATTCTCCTGCAGTACTGGATTGTGAGGGGGTCTACAGTTACGGTGAACTGAATCATCGTTCTGCATATCTTGCAAAGATTATTCTCGACGCACTGAAACCAGGTGAAACAACAGGAAGAATCGCCCTCCTTCTTCCCAGAACAAAGGATTATATTGCGGCGTGGCTGGGTGTTTTGCGGGCAGGCTGCACAGCAATTCCTCTTTCCAGTGAATATCCTGCTGAACGGATTTCCACAATACTGAAGGATGCACAATGCCCCCTGTGTCTGACAACAGAAGCTCTGTCAGAACATGTTCCGGGAGATGTTTCGACGATTCTTCTTGACAAGGTATTTCCTGAGGGAACAGAACTGCCGGCAGCTGATCTGGATCTGAATCATTCTGATCCGGATGCGGAAGGAATGATTTACTATACTTCCGGTTCTACCGGAACCCCAAAAGGTGTCGTACACCAACAGCGTATTCTTGACGCATACCCGGTGTTACTGCCGCAGTTAGTTCCCCTTTCCAGTAAGACGAATACGTTGTGTATCGCAATGTTCACATTTGCCGCTTCTCTGATGGATCTGACCCCTCCGCTTTATTACGGCGGCAGTCTTTATATCGCAAATGAAACGGAACGGAAAGATATCAACCTGCTTTATGAGATCATGAAAACCAATCGGATATCCGGAATTTTCATGCCGCCTACAATGTACGGAACAATGCGCCAGATATTCGGAGTTCTTCCGGTTGATTATCTCTTTGTATCCGGAGAAAAAGCGATGCCGCAGCATATGTATGGCGATTCTGATGTCTTCGAATTTTACGGGGCAAGTGAATGTCCGACTATGCTTGCCAATCCGCTCGGACAAGGAGGCCCTGCTGTGCTGGGGAAGCCATTTAAAGGAGTAACCGCGTTTCTGAAAGATGAAAACGGCCAGACGATAACCGAACCCGACACCATCGGTGAATTGTGCATCATCAGCCCTTACATGGCAACGGAATACCACAATATGCCGGAAGAAACGAGCAAAAAATTCAGCCATGAATCCGGAAAACAGGTTTACCATACAGGAGACTACATGGCCTACGACTTAAATGGGGATCTGGTTTTTCATGGCCGAAAGGATCGTATGGTCAAAATCCGAGGCCAGCGTGTTGAACTCGACGAGATTGATAATGTGATGTGCCGATGTGACGGTATTAACGAGTCAAAAACAGTTGAGGTGAATGTGCAGAATGCGGCACGTCTCTGCTGTTACTACATCGGCCGCATATTTGAACAAAAGGAACTGAAAAAGCATGCAGAAAAGTATCTGGCGGATTATATGATTCCCGACTACTTCATTCATTTGGAGGAGATGCCGCGAAATGCACGCGGTAAAGCAGATCTGCAGGCTCTGAAGCAGCGAAAAATCGACGCCGTAAGTCTTCGCAAAAAAACATCGGCGGAACACAGCACTGGCGAATTCGCGGAGCCGAACGTCAGTGAAAAGAGAATTCAGAGTGTCTTTGCGGAAGTGCTCGATCTTCCTTCGGTTGATCCGGATGACGAGTTCTCTGAGATTGGCGGAACATCGATGCTTGCGATGCAGGCTGTAGCAAACCTCAACGATCTTAACATTACCATGAAGGATATCTTTGCGCTGAAGACACCGCGCAGACTGGCAGAGATGGTCCAAAGCCGGGATTCAAATACAATTGAGCAGAGAATCCAGAATGTCTTTGCGGAAGTGCTTGATCTTCCTTCGGTTGATCCGGATGACGAGTTCTCTGAGATTGGTGGAACATCGATGCTTGCGATGCAGGCTGTAGCAAACCTCAACGATCTTAACATCACCATGAAGGATATCTTTGCGCTGAAGACACCGCGAAGGCTGGCAGAAGCGCTTATGGAGCAGTCTGCTCTGCAGGCTAAAACAGAGCTTTCTGCCGGTTCACCGACATCGTATCCCCTTCTGCCGTATCAGCGGTATTATGTAGACTACCAGCTTTATACTCCCAAAGGAGACGGAACGAATGTACCGATTCTCAAAGCTATGCCGCGTTCCGAAATCGAACCAGAGGAACTGAAACGTGCGGTTGATACCGTCCTGCATCATTTCTCCATTTTTGGAATGATTTTCACGTTTGCGGATGAAGGGTTTGTTCAGCGGTATGCACCGGAACGGATTCAGCCTGTTGAAATTATCAATACTTCTGACAACGTCTTTAAAATCGAGATCCTCCCTCATCTGCTGAAACCCCACAAAGTGATCAACTCGCTGATGTATCGATGCGCCATCTATGTCACGGAAACCACTGTCTATCTCTTTATGGATTTCCATCACAGTATCATTGATGGAACAAGCATCAGTTTGGTGATAAAGAATATCATTCGTGTACTGCACGGTGAACCGCCAGAGAAAGACCTCTACTTCGAATTT
The DNA here is from genome assembly GCA_017512725.1 of Solobacterium sp. GTDB lineage: Bacteria > Bacillota_I > Bacilli_A > Erysipelotrichales > Erysipelotrichaceae > Bulleidia. Next base: position 90,627 of record JAFWEW010000035.1, on the reverse strand, counting down.
CTCCGTCAGCATGAAATCTTTGCGAACCGGAAAGAAGCAGAGAAAGAACTCGAGAGGCTGAAAAAAATATATAATCTGCCTTCTTTTGAACGGATGCCGCGGGTGGATCATCAGAGCCGGGATAATCAGATTCATATTCTGAAAGTTCCTTTCAGTTATTCATTCACCGATTTGATGGATGCACTGCAGGGAAAGAGTATCAGTCTCGGTATGCTGTATTCCACTGCCGGGCTTCTGGCTATGAAGGAATATAACAATACGGATAAGGTTCAGGTACAGTGGATCTATAACGGAAGAGATGAACCGTGGAAAGAGAATATTATCGGAATCACGATGAGTGCACACCCCATCGCCATCGACTTCAGCCGTCCTGAACTCAATCTGATGAAGGAAGTCAGCGCACAGATCATAGACAGCATCATTTATTCTGACCTTTCCTTCGCGCTTTATGACAACTCTCCCAGTAAACAGGAGACTATAAACATGATCTGCGAAGACGGAATCGAGATTAATACATCTATCACTCCGGGATCCTATGATATTCCCATGTGGGATTATCGTGTTACTTCACCGGCAGCCGCAGAATGCGTGCTTTATCCTGCTAAAAAAGAGAATCAGCTGATTATGTTCATCAACTATAACAAGTGTATATATGACGAAGCTTCCATGGAACGGTTTGGAAGATCTGTTGCCGATTGTATGATGAGACTCGCAAAAGAATGAGGGAATTTATGGCAGACACAAAAAACAAAAACTATCTCGCCGAAGAGCCGATCCCCGAATCCTATCTGAAAATGTCTCTTCCCGTTGTTGCGGGGATGATCATTTCGCTGGTCTATAATCTTGTCGATATTTATTTTGTATCTTTGACGGGAAAAACAGAACTGATCGCAGGTGTATCCCTCTGCACCCCCGTCTTTACCATGCTGATTGCGCTTGGTGATATCTTCGGGCTCGGCGGCAGCTCTGCAGTATCACGGCTTCTGGGAGCCGGCAAAAAGGAACATGCCAGAGAAGTCAGCGTGCTGAGTGCATGGGCAGGGCTGATCTGCGGCTTGACCGTGGGTGTACTTCTGCTACTTCTTCGTGTTCCGGCACTCCGTCTTCTTGGTGCGGATGAAAAGACATTTTCTTCCGCCTTGGCTTATCTCAGCTGGATATGTGCCGCTGCACCATTTGTCGTCTTCTGCTTTATACCGGTAAATATCCTTCGTTCTGAAGGAAAAGTGAAAGAATCGTTTATCGGCGGAGCAATTGGATCGATATCGAACATGATTCTGGATCCTCTGATGATCTTCGGGCTGGGACTCGGTGCAGGCGGTGCTGCTCTCGCAACCTTTCTCGCATATGTCATCGAGACACTCTACTTTTCCTGGATAATGACCGGAAAAACCGAAATTGTTGTTCTGCATCCCCGTTTCCTCCATTTCCGCGCTTCGGATCTGATGGAAGTTTTACGGATTGGCATTCCTGCCTGTGTGACAAACCTTGTACAGTCACTTTCTGTGATGCTGACAAACAGACGGCTGCTCGCATACGGCACCGAATGCATTGCCGGTTATGGAATTGCTTCAAGAGCCTTCATGATTGCAACAATGGTCCTGATGGGGTTTGCCTTTGGAGGCCAGCCAATCATCGGATATAGCTACGGAAACCAGAATAAAAAACGGCTGCGTGACATCATTCACTATGAATACTGGTTTGAAATCTGTCTTGCGCTTCTGTTTACAGTGCTTCTGTTTTTCGGGGCGCCATATATCATGCGCATCATGTCCGCTTCCGATGCCGTTCTAGTAAAAGGCGCTGAGATGCTTCGATACATGTCATCGAGTCTGGTGTTCATGGCAATCTGCCTTGTCTCCACATGCATCTTCCAGTCTGTTGGACAGGCAGGTGGCGCATTTGCAATATCTGTCTGTCGTCAGGGCATTATCTTTGCCCTTCTTCTTCCTATCCTTTCTTCCATGTTTGGTCTTTCCGGAATCCTGCTTACACAGCCGTTTTCAGATATTCTTACAGCAGTCATGTCGCTGGCAATCTTTCATATGACTGTGGGAAGGACGCTGAACTAAAAATAGAAACAGCGAAAATTCGCAATCCAATACTCTGTGATCCAAATCTGTAATTCGTTTGTCATGAAGTAAAAACCGCATATCGCTATTCACCAAATATTATTGAATCAGACACCTTGCTCGATCCGCTTGTTTTTTCTGACATTGGAAAAACGTCACAGAAATTCAATTGTCCGGAGATTATAATTTTTAAGAGAATACAGAGCTTATCAAAGCACTGCAGACGGTTGAGCAAAAAGATATATGTATGTGACACTGAGCTTGTTGAACCGAATAACGGTGATCTGATAATGTGAACGTTTATGTATATCTAGTTTGCAGGAATCCCCCATTTCAACGTACTATGTGCGTAAGTGGGGGAGAGCCAAACAAACTACAATTCCAAGAGCGAAAATCAGGATGAACAGCTGTGGGATTCGTGTTGAGAAAGCTTTGAGGAGACAGATTATGAACTCGTTTGATGAAACCAGATCCCTAATAAAAGAAAAGAGCGGAAAAAAGCTAGTCCTATTTTCTGTGTGTATCTTCGTGATTATCACAGTGATTGTATTTTTTATAACGATTAAGTTCTGTCAGAATAACGCATTGGATCTGATGGAAGATCTCCTGGATCAGATTCCGGAAACGGTCAACAGCCGTACAAACGAGCTGAACATGCGAAGCGTTGCGTTTGGAGATGACATGTTGACCCGTGCAGAGCTCGGACTGAAGATTTACGCAGAAACAGACAGTATTTCAGATAAGGAAAAACTGGAGATGGTGCGGGATAACGTTTCCGCCGCAAGTGTTTCCCTTCTGAATAAGCAGGGCCAGCTGATTTCCACTACCGGACCTGTATGTCCCAGGGAGAATTTCGATCGCTGCATTCAGAAACTTGAGCCCCGCTCCCCGTATTTCGAGGCTTACCCCATGCTCTCAGAAAGCGGAGAGAAAACCGCGAAGGATGATGGTAAGGGCTTCGTGCTGATTCCTGTATCAGAGGATGCGGGTGAAAGCCTGGTATTTGAGTTTTCCTGTGACAGTCTGATGGAGTTATACAACAGCCTCAGCGACTGGTCGATAGTGATGACGGATGCACTTTCCGAAAATGATGTTGTCGCCTATGTGAGAATCACTGATTCGCTTGCAGGATACCCGGTAGATGGGCTGACATCTGAGCAGACTTCACAGCTTTATGAAGAGGTCGGAAAGATCCTCGACAACAGCGAAACATCTGAGTATGCAGGAACACCGCGTTCTGGAAAAATCATCTCACTGCTCGGAAAACGTTACCTTTCGACAAAGGTGCACTATTCTGACTATGACGCAGATGTTTTGATCACAATGCCGTTTGATGCGGTTGCCGGAAATGGCATGTATATAGCCGCTGCAATCTCGTCAATCATCGGTTGGGGCATTTTCCTGATCCAGCTTTATGTCTTGAAACGCCTCCTTCGGGAACGGAGCGAGGGAGAGGAGAAAAAAGTCTCACGCTCTTCGGTATGTCGCGCCACATGGCCTGGCATTGTGATTTTTCTTGTGGTCACGGTTGTTTTCTCATCCATGCTTCAGATGCTGGAGAATCAGTCGAACGCAACCTTCACCGCAATGAACAAACGGCTCAGTGTAGAGCATGATATTGAGATGCACCGGAATCATGAGAAAATCATCCGCAATGCCTTTGAGGATTTATACCGGACCCGCTCACAGGTTCTTGCAGTCTTTCTGGAAGACCGCCCGGAATATGAAAACAGTGACGGCTTAAAAGAACTTAGTGATATCACAAAGGCCGATTACCTCATGTGTTTTGATAAAAACGGGAATGAACGCTTTGCCAGCAACAGCTATACAGGATTTACTGTGGGCGAGAACCTCAGTGAGGATTACAATGCAGTTCTGATGGGATACCCTTATGCCGTTGTGGGACCTGCAGAGGACCCATACACAGGAGAGATTCAGATTGGGACAGCAGTTCTCCTGACCGACAGCGATGGACAGGCGGACGGCTTCCTTTTGGCTGTCTACAACGCCGATGAACTGAACGCAGAGCTGAAGCGCATGACGTATGAAAGCACGATCAACAGTTTTTCCGTACAAAAAGGAAGCATCGCTGCCGCAATCAATGATGAGGACGGTCGCTTTATTGCCCATACCGACGATTCCATGATTGGTCAGAAAGCAGGGGATTATCTGCTGACTTTGAAGACCGGCACGAGCTTTGAAGGTTTTACTGATTATAAAGGCGAAAAAATGTGCATCTCTGCGAATGCAGAAAACGGGAAAACCTTGATTTATCTGGTTCCTGAACATGGCATTAATGAAATCCGGCCGCTTTATATCGTTTTGATCCTGACAGTACTGCTCATTCTTGCGCTGGTGTACTATCCGACCGCAAGCGTGATGATCGCAGAGGGAATCATTGAGAAAGAGGACGAACTGAAAACGTCATCCAGGGCGGGAAGTCCCATCATTGTCTTTTCAGATGGCTATGTTTTCTTCATGACGCTTTTTACACTTGTCACTCTGATTGCTACCTCACACGGATGGTGGAGCTCCTTCAACTTTATCCTCAGAGGACAGTGGGCAAAAGGGTTTAATCTGTATTCCCTTTGGGCTGCACTGTTTGTCATCGTTGTAATACTGTTCTTTGAATTCCTGTTCCGCACCGTAATGAATCTTCTGGAAAACCGTCTCAGTGTCAGGACATGGACAATCACCAGAATGATCAAGAGTTTTATTTCCTACAGTGCATGCATTGTTCTTCTCTTCTGGCTTATGGATATCTTTGGTGTGAACACCACCGCAATGCTCGCATCCGCCGGTATCATTTCCATCGCAGTTGGTATGGGTGCACAGAGCATGGCATCAGACCTGCTGGCAGGATTCTTTATGATGCTGGAAGGCTCAATTCATGTCGGAGATCGTGTGGCTGCCGGCGGGGTAACGGGATGTGTCACAGATATGGGAATTCGCACGACAGAAATCACGGATGATGAAGGAAATGTCACCCTCCTCAACAACAGTAAGATCAACCCGATCCGCAACATGACCCATAATCAGTCGCATCAGACATCGCAGAGCGAGGGGAAACCCGCAAAAGATCTTCCTGATAATTCGTAGCCTTTAATTCCCTGCGGTAAATACTAGCTGCATACAGAAACGTCTTAATTCTTTATCTTCTTGAGGGATGAGAATTGAGACGTTTTTTTTGAATGTACAAATCAAAGAATCAACAGCATCATCAGCCAGACTCATACGCTGCTTACGAAGCCAGGAGGAAAAGAAAATGCGGGCGGCTGAAAAACAGTAAGGACAAAAAGACATTACAGAAGGAATGACAATTTATTTGGAGTACAGAATATCCAGATCAACATCTCCTTTGATACCGTCTATCCTGCCGGATCCAGAACACTGCCAGATTATATACGAGCCGCTGTAAGTGGCCCTGCTGTAATACTGTGCCAACCAGACAGAACATGTGTCGGTATGTGTCCAGACCGTTTCCAGATATGTTTTGCTGCCGTAAAGCATGCTTTCGTATCCTCGCCGGAGTACCTCTGTTTCAAATATGTCATACAGGTGATTCAGCTTCTGAAAGCTGATCTCATAATCCTGATAGTTCATAAAGTTTTCCCAGTCAAACGCAATCGGAAGATCCAGTTGCGTATCTCCCAGTTCCGTAAACATCTGATCCAGCGAAGACATCAGTTCATCTTCATCATTGTCATATACGAAGAGATAGATTCCCACCGGAAGTCCTGCTTTCTGAGCATCTCCCAAATACTCATGAAACTTTTCATCCGTTTTCAGCTCGCCGTTATGAGAATACCCGATGCGCATGATCACAAATTCGCAGCCTGCTTCTTTTACTGCTTCAAAATCGATATCTCCCTGCCAGAAGGAAACATCGATACCAAACTTTCTGTCTTCCCCCTTAAAATCCTCCCTGAGCTCATTAAATGGATAAGAATGATAATTCGGAACTGTTTCCGGTATCTCATCAACAACTTCCACTGTCAGATCCCATTCCTTCACATTGCCAAAGAAATCCGTCAGTACTGCATGAAGGGGATAACTCCCTGTTTTTGAAGTATCCACTTCTCCGGTTACTGAAAGACGAGGAGCAGGATCAGCGTTGTCACCATAGCTAATAATATCGGAAAGAACAAAGTCGCTTCCTTTCAGAATCTTAGTATCATTGCCGGTCCTGAAAACAACAGGTGGTTCTTCATCTGTTACAACAGCATCAAAGGAAGCTTCAGACACATTGCCGTACAGATCCTCAGCAACGGCTTTAACTGTGTAATAGCCGGAATACAGAGGGTTGTAATCCGTTTCGACATGGACTGTCCCTGCTTCACTGAGCGTTATATTTTCCTTCATTTTCTCTGTTGAAAAGTCTTCTTCAGGGTTTCTGTATACAACACTCTCCCGAAATGAAATCTTTGGAGGTGTCGTATCCTCAACCCGATAGACCAGATCATATTGCCTGCTGAAGATCCATTTTCTGACTATAAAGCGGGCACGATACTCTCCTGTTTCTTCTGTAAACAGCACATCGTTTTCCGAAGTCACCTCACCGTTTGTTTTGGCAACAAAATCAGACGCATGGTATTCATTCCCCCGTTCCAGAAAAGGATTATTTTCCGTAAACCGGATATACGGTATCAGCACAAAAAGGGCAATTCCTGCAGTAAACACAATCAGGAATATGCATATCAGCTTTATGTTTCTTCGCAGTTTTCTTTTCCTCTTCTTTTTCATGTTATTTGAACTTCCCCCAGTTACTCACATAGTACGTAGAAGTGAGGGATTCCTGCAAACTGGATATACATAAATGTCTTTAAATGATGTTATACGAGCGTCAGAAAATCGGCGGAAAATCATTTTTCGATAAACCGAAAAACTCCCGCTCGTAGCCACTCGAATTCCAACCGAGTGACGGTTCTGGATTGCACAAGTACAACTTTGGTCGGTGGACTTGCACAATCCTTTTTTTCATAAGCCCAGTTCAACCGAGTTTTTTGCATTGATCTGATTCGAAATAAGCATCTTTCGCTGCTTTTTTACAACTCTTCTTCCGATCGTATAAAGCATTTATTCGACCGGACGGCCTAAAGCTGTTGCACAGCCATAGAGAAACGAAATTGTGGGATTCTTCTCTTCTCTCAGAGCTTTCGCCAGCTGGCTGCGAGTAATACCTATCATTGAGGCGATTCGTTCCTGGCCGAAGGTTGGATTGTGACGTGATTTTCTGAATTCCCAGTCTTCCCGAATCACTTCCATTGCTACCACCGCATAAGATTTGCACATTTCTCCTTTCTAACCCTCCAAATTTCGCTGACCGTGTTAGCGAAAATACGAAAAAGTGCGTTGTTTAAGTTTTAACAACGCACTTATCTGACTAATCGGGCGGCTGAAGGGACTCGAACCCTCGAATGCTGGAGCCACAATCCAGTGTGTTGACCAACTTCACCACAGCCGCCGTGAAGCATTCTCGATTATAAATCAAACGATATCGTATCGCAAGCATTTGAGCAAAAAGTTTGGTAGAGTCATAACGGAGAAAAACAATGACGATTGATGAAGCGCTGGAGCGGCTGTCCCGTTCGAAGTTTCGTGCATCCTTTCATTTAAAAGAGAAGGATATTCAATATATTGATGAGAAAGGGATGGATACGATCCGCCGGCACTGTGAGGATTTTGTGCGGGAACGGCTTGCGCCTGCCGAACCGGAAAAGGACGGAAAACAGACACCGATGAAGGGACATCCGGTATTTCTGGCCCAGCATGCCTGTGCATGCTGCTGCCGGGGATGTCTGAATAAGTGGTACCGGGTTCCGAAACAGACAGAGCTGACACCGCTTCAGCAGGAGAAGATCGTTAATCTTCTGATGGCGTGGATCCTGCGGGAGTACAATCAGAATAAATAACTATATATACGGACGTTATGTGTTACAGAGACGGCATTAATGTCTTTTTAATTTCTTCGCAGAATCGTTAATCCAAATTTAACAGTGCAAAGAATATAAAGAAATTAGGAAGAGATGAATATGAAATCTGTTTCGTTTACACCAGTTCCATTTATCCGGAAACACTTTAACTCCTTTCAGACGATTCTGATTGAGTTCATGTGTCTGATTCTGATCGGATCCGCTTTGCTGAGTCTGCCGTTCGCATCGGCAGATCATCAGCCGGTACCGTTTATCAACGCACTGTTTACTTCAACATCTGCGGTCTGTGTGACCGGTCTGGTTGTATATGATACGGCAACGCAGTGGTCGATATTTGGCAGAACCGTCATTTTGATTCTGATTCAGATCGGAGGGATCGGTGTCGTATCGATGACAGTGCTGCTGATGATTGCGACCGGAAGGCGGATAGGAATCTTTCAGAGACTGACGATGCAGGATGCGATATCTGCACCTCAGATCGGCGGAATTGTCCGTTTCACAAGATTTTTCCTGAAAGGGACGGTTCTGATCGAAGGTCTTGGCACCATTCTGCTGCTGCCTCCTTTCGTAAAAGAATTCGGAATCTGGAAGGGCCTTGGATATGCACTGTTTCACTCAATATCTGCTTTCTGCAATGCAGGATTTGATCTGATGGGTATGAAGGAACCATTCAGTTCATTCACTCATTATTACGGACATACCTGGATCAGTCTGGTTCTGATTCTGCTGATCGTTGTCGGCGGTCTTGGATTCATGACCTGGCAGGATCTTCTGAAGAACAAGTTCCGGCAGCGGGGACTGCGTCTGCAGACAAAAATCATTCTCTGCATGACCCTTATTCTGATTACGCTTCCGTTTCTGTATTTCTTCTTCATTGAGTATGCGAGGATGCCGCTGTCCGAACGGTTCACCGTGTCACTGTTTCAGGCGGTGACGCCACGAACTGCAGGATTCAACACGATGCCATACAACGAAATGTCAGAAAGCGGTCTGCTGATCACAATCGTTCTCATGATGGTCGGCGGTGCGCCGGGTTCCACTGCAGGAGGAATGAAGCTGACAACGCTGTTTATACTGCTGGCATCCACACATGCGAATCTTCGTCACTACTCCAATGTCAATGCATTTCACCGGCGAATCGAACCGGATATCATCCACAATGCGTTTACGGTAATAACGGTTTATGTGACCCTGCTTCTGATCGGAACGGTGCTGCTGTCTGGTGTGGAGCGGATCCCAGTCATTCATGCGATGTTCGAATGTGCTTCGGCGCTTGGCACTGTCGGTCTGACGACGGGTATCACGCCGGGACTTAAAACAATATCAAAGATTATTCTGATCGGGTTTATGTTTCTTGGACGGACCGGTGGTCTTACAATCGCCTTCGCCATGGTGAGTAATTCCAAGCGGGTGCAGCCCAGAATGCCTTCTGAAAGAATAACTGTCGGATAAAGGAGACTGTTTCAGATGAAAAATGTATTGATAATCGGCGCCGGCAGATTCGGCCGGTATACTGCCATCAAACTGAATGAACTTGGACATCAGATTATGGCAATTGACAAGAACGAAGATCGGATCAACCGGATCCTTCCTTATGTGACAGATGCGCAGATTGGCGACAGTACGGATGATGTATTCCTGAGAACACTCGGCATTCCGGATTACGATCTGTGTATCGTGGCAATCGGAGATGATTTTCTCAGTTCGCTGGAAACGACATCTCTATTGGAAGAATTAGGTGCACAGAAGATCATTGCCAGAGCGACCAGCGGGAACCAGGAAAAGTTCCTGATGAAAAACGGTGCCAGTGCGGTGGTGTTCCCGGAACGTCAGCTTGGAAGCTGGACGGCGATTCGTTATGGCTCCGATACGATTTCCAACTATATCGACTTATCCGACGGCTACAGTATTTTCGAAGTTGCGGTACCGAGTCAGTGGGACGGAAAACGGGTTGGCGAACTGGATGTGCGCAAACGGTATCAGATCAATATTCTGGGTGTTCAGAACGGAACAATGAACATGGATATTAATGTCAATACAATTCTCCACGCAGGGCAGAAACTGCTGGTGCTTGGAAAACAGGAAGTACTGCAGAAACTGTTCTGTATGTAGAAAGATGGGAGGTAAAGCCGTATGCTGGAAATGATAATTGCTGCAGGCAGCCTGCTGTTTTGTGCAGTCATCGGGTATTTTGCCATCAACAAATTGTTTGATGTCATAGATCCTGATATCGTGACCGACCGAAAATACCGGATCGCTGTTGATGATGTAGTGTTCCTGCATCAGGCAAAAAAATATTTCGATCCAAAGCGCTGTGTTCTTTATACTGGTTATGGATCGGAAATTCTGTCTGAGATGCAGCAGACCGGAGTCGATCTTGCAGTTTTGGATGGGAATGAAGAAAATCCGAAGGAAAGTGCTGCAATGAATCATATACGGGCATCCTTTCAGCCGTGTGAGCCGGTGGCGAATGATTCGGGAATGCATCTGTTCATGCTGTCCGATAAAGCGCGGGATCTGGATATTTATTACCGTGATGACATGACTCCGGTCATTCAGAAAATGCTGGGAAGCAGAATTATTACCAAAATCAACTGACGAAAACTGTTATGGAAACATTGTCGTATACCGAAAATGAATGTGTTGTATTGCTCTGTCTTTCTCCATCGCCCAGCAATAAGCGGGTGATCCAGGCGGCCTCCAGAATGGCGGAAGGAAAGGCGAAAAGCGCGATTGCGATCTACGTAGGATCTTCAAAGAAAGAAGTGTCCGAACAGCCTGCCCTGCAGGAGAATATTGCATTGGCAAAGGAAAAGGGATTCGAGATCTATGTTTTTGAGAGCAATGATATTCTGCTGACCATTGCAGAATATGCCCGACTGATTCATGCGACAGATCTGTTTCTCGGCTACAGTATTACCAGTGCTTTCTTTCCGGTTCGGAAACCGGCAGCGGTTCAGCTGTCGGAATATCTGCCGAATGTAGATATTCATAGTATCCCTGACACAAGAGCCTCTGAGTTTCCGGCTCTGCGCATTCAGGAACATTCCTTTATCTGGAAGATCCGGGATATCATCCTGGTCATCGTAATCATGACGATCGCAACCCTGCTTTCGGCATGGTTTGATCAGTCCCAGTTCAGTAATGCGAATATCATAACGATTTATATCTTTGCGGTGCTGGTCGCATCCCTTGTGACCTCGCACCGCATTTATGGCATTATTGCGGCAGTGCTGTATATATTGCTGTTCAATTATCTGTTTATTGATCCCCGCTTTACACTGCTTGTCTACAATGCGGATTATATGATGACCTATTTCGTAACGGTGCTGGCAGCGATCCTGACCGGTTCCATTACGATCCGCATGAAGGGAATCGCCAGACAGTCCGCAGAAAACGCCTATCAGGCAAAAGTGCTGCTGGATACTTCAAATCAGCTGGAACAGGCAAATAACCGGAAAGACATTATCCGGATAACCTGCATGCAGCTGGTGGAACTGCTGAACCGAAACATTCTGTTTTATGAAACCGGTTCATTCAAAAACCCGAAGATCTACTCTTTGAATAATGACACCGTAGACCGTCCTGCCTATGAGAAAGAGATTGATGCCGTTGAATGGTCCGCAGAGAACCGGCACCATTCCGGCGCATTTACGTCTCATTTTCCAAACTATCAGTGCCGCTATTACAGCATTGGTTCCGAAACCGATCCGTTCGGTGTAATCGGTATCGACATGCGGCATGAGCGGTTCACAGAATTTGAAAATTCGATCCTGATTTCCATTCTGAGTGAATTCACAATGGCACTTGAAAATGAGCAGATCACAACCAGACGGAAGATGGCAGAGATTGAAGCGGAAAATGAACGGCTGCGGGCAGGACTGCTCCGGTCAATTTCGCATGACCTGCGTACGCCTCTGACTTCCATTTACGGCAATGCCCTGAACCTTGAACAGAATGAAAAACAGCTGAGTGAAGAAGACCGGAAAAAGATCTATCACGACATGATGGAAGATTCCATGTGGCTGAACGCACAGATGAACAACATTCTGTATATGACAAAACTGGAAAACAACGGATGTCTAGATATCACGACGGAAAATGTTTATGACGTGATTGCGGAAAGCATTCGCCATATCATGCCGCATCCGGATCATACGATTATGATTCGGAATGTATCAGAAGATCTGTTTGCGGAAATGGATTCCAATCTGATTACACAGGTACTGATCAATCTTCTGAACAATGCCGTCAAATATACACCGCCGGGATCTCTTGTTACGATCGATGCTGAGCGGGAAGGGGATACGGTCACGGTCAGTGTCAGTGACAACGGGGATGGAATACCGGATGAGGATAAGCAGCATATTTTTGAACTGTTCTATACCGGGAAGAAAGGTGTTTCCGACAGCTCACGCAGACTTGGCGTAGGATTGAATCTCTGTGATCTGATCCTCAAGGCACACGGTGGTAAGATATATGCAGTGGACAACGATCCTCATGGAGCTGTCTTCCGCTTTACACTGAAGGCAAAGGATGTATTTCCGGTATGAACGATTTCAAGATACTGGTAGTTGAAGATGACCGGCCTGTTTCCAGCCTCATCACAACGACCCTGAAAATACACGATTATTCCAGCATTACTGCAGCTTCCGGAACGGAAGCGATTTCCTTGTGCGCATCCCACAAGCCGGATCTGATCCTGCTGGACCTCGGCCTTCCGGATATGGATGGTATCGAAGTGATAAAAACGATCCGTGAGTGGTCATCGGTGATTATTATCATTATCAGTGCCCGTTCGGAAGACAGTGACAAGATCAAGGCGCTCGACAGCGGGGCGGATGATTATCTGACAAAGCCGTTTTCGGTAGATGAACTGCTGGCCAGGATCCGTGCGGCACAGCGGCGTTTGAAATATATTGCCAATCAGGGGGAAGAAAATCCGGTGTTTATCAATGGCCCCCTGACAATCGATTATGCGTCAAATCTTGTGACCGTATGCGGGCAGGAGATTCATATGACCGGACTGGAGTACAAACTGCTGACACTGCTTGCTAAAAATGTCGGAAAGGTGCTGACACACTCTTACATCATTGAGCATATCTGGGGGAATGGAGTCGATTCTGATATCGTATCCCTGCGTGTTTATATGAATTCCCTGCGGAAAAAGCTGCGGCAGCTCTGCGGAGATGAGGAGCTGATTGCCACACATATCGGCATCGGATATCAGATGATCCGAAAATAATAAAAAAAGCCCGCCGAAGCGGGCAGATGAACTCAGCTGATCAGGAAGTATACAGACATTACCGCGCAGAGAATGAATCCGGCGAACGATTCAAAGCCGCCTTCTTTGCGCATGGCTGCGTAAGCACCGAGACCGCACCCGAATACTGCGATAAACAGCAGGAACGCTCCCAGATATTCCACGATATAGGACCAGACTTCCTTTTCCATAATAATAAAGTCACTGACCGAGTTCAGACTGACATGTCCGATGACGGTATATGCCAGCATGCCCAGCGTTACAGCCCCCAGCATGCATGGAACCAGTGCTTCCAGAAGCCCGATCAATAAACTTGTAATACTGAATACACGTTTTTTCATTTTTTTCTCTCGCCCTAACAGTATACCCAAAATCGGAAGGAATGGGTATAGGAGTGCTGTGATTGTTATTCTTCGATGTAAACCCGCTTCATGACAACCGGGGTTACCGGCCGGTCTGCGAATCCGGTCCGGACGGCCGCAATTTCATCCACGGCATCCATGCCTTCCACGACATGGCCGAAAGCGGCATAGTCTCCATCAAGATGCGGCGCATCCGCATGCATGATGAAGAACTGGCTGCTGGCACTGTCCGGGTCCATGGCCCTGGCCATGGAGATGACACCGCGTTTGTGGCGGATCGGGTTATTGACGCCGTTCTTTGCGAATTCACCCTTGATGTGTTTTCCGCTTCCGCCGGTTCCGTTTCCTTTGGGATCGCCTCCCTGAATCATAAAACCGGGAATGATGCGGTGAAACGTAAGACCATCATAAAATCCGCTGCGAACGAGATTCTTAAAGTTTTCCACCGTAATCGGCGCTGCGCTTTCATCAAGTTCGACCTTGATGACTCTGCCGTTATCCATTTCAATTACAACCATAGAATCAGTCTCTCCTTATTTAGCCGTGCATCTCCTGGGAACCGGGTGATGCGGGTCCGGTCAGGATATCCGAAAGATCTTCTTCCTGGGCTGCAGCGGCGGCCTCCTTTTTCGTTTCTGCGACGGCATTGACTGCCTGCGCAAAATCCATGACCGGTTCCTGCTGAGGTGCCGGCTGGGCCTGCTGCGCTTTCCGCTGTCTTGCGCGCTCACGGATCACAGCCCGCTGCCGTTCCTTTTCCTGTTCCTGACGGCTCAGTTCCTCCCAGTTGCGGTTGATGAACCGGGCATTCTCATTGTCGGATTTCAGGCTGTTCTCTACCTTTTCACGATGTTTCAGAGAACGGATATAGTCGATCGTCAGATAGATATCAATTGCCAGAAACCCCAGCATGAGGGCGCCGATGATAAACAGATCTTCTTCAAATATCAACATGAACGCGATGAGTGCCATGAAGATGTCACCGCCGATCATGATTCCGGATAAAATACGTTTGCTTTTCAGATTCATAACTCAGTTTCCTTACGATGAGTATCTTATCACAAACTGTCAGTCCATAGAATTGAGGTGTATCGACGATACATCCGGCAGCTGTTTGAGTGTGACAAGAAGGTCTTCCACCGTACTGGTCATCGCAGTCGTATTGATGGTCAGAACGACTGCTGCTTTGCCGGCAACCGGCACCGACTGGGAGATCGTGATAATACTCGCATTGGCGGCGGAGAGGCAGTGGATCACACTGCTGAGACTTCCCGGACGGTCCTTGAGATTGACGGAAATACTTGCCTTCCGGTCGTCACCGCCTTCCTGCATGCGGAATACATAATTCTTATACTTATAAAATGTGTTGCGGGAGATCCCGACGCTTTTGACGGCTTCTGTGATCGTTGCGGCCTCATGTGACGCCAGCAGTTCGCGCGCTTCAATGACCTTTTCCAGATAATCCGGCAGGATCTTTTTATGTACGATCAGATAATTGCCTGCCATAGGTCATCGTTCTCCTGATATTCGGGTCCGCCGCTGACGGGAAGTTCCTGTACGTTCCAGTGTTCCGGAAGCGTAATGATCTTCACAGCGGCACGGTCACTCAGAGGCCGGTCGCTGATCAGAAGACAGGTCGAACCGCTCCCGCTGATCACGACCACGCCGCCGTTGTCTGTTTCTGCAATATTCTTGACAGTGTCAAAGTTCGGAATCAGGGTCTTGCGGTAAGGCTCATGAAGCTGGTCCGTTGCGGCTTCCCAGAGCAGGTCCATGTCACCGGTACGGAGCGCTTCTGCGGTCAGTACCGCTTTTGCGCCGTTGACTGCCGCAACTTTGCCGGGGTAACTGTCCGGCAGAAGTTTCTTTGCGTCTTCGGTACGGATTTCAACATCCGGAACCAGTACGGTAAAGCGCAGGGTTTCGTTTACCGGAATCGTATGGGTGATCCAGCCCTGAGAGCCGATCATGCTGGCGGTTAATCCTCCGTAAACAGAAGGGGCCGCATTGTCGGGATGGCCCTCAAGATCACTGACGATCCGGAACGCCTTCTTCGGGTCAAGACAGTGGTGGAGCAGCTGATATGCCAGCACGCCGCCGGTATACATCGAAGCACTGCTGCCAAGGCCGCGGGAAACCGGAATATCACAGGAAAACGTCACACGGATATTCTCTGTTCCTCCGGCAGCGCGGAATGCCTTCACAAACAGATTGTCTTCGCCGCAGAACCGGGCATCTTCTCCTTTCAGAACCAGCTCTTCCGATTCCTCCACCTCAAAGGTGTTGTACAGGCCAAGGGCGATGCCGAGACAGTCAAAGCCCGGGCCAAGATTTGCGGAAGTCGCCGGTACACGGATGCGGATCATTTTGAGAGCTCCTTCATTTCATCGGCAAGATAGGGAATTCCATCTTCTTTTGAAATCACGGTTTCAAAGCGGACCGGCAGAGACTCCAGCTCCGCAAGTCCCTTCGGAATGGAAAGCCCGGTCAGTCTGTTCAGCTGCTTCATTGCCGCAAAGGCATCTTCCGGTACGTCTTCCGAGATACAGGAAAGCACGTCCCTTGCGAACTTAAAGGGGCTGGCGGTGGAAAGCACGACTGCGTATTCGGTATTGCCGTCTGCCCGGTACTGCCGCAAAGCGGACAGGCCAACGGCGGTATGCGGGTCGATCAGGATCCCTTCTGCTTCATACAGAGAACGGATTGCTTCGCGGCACTGGTCCTGATCGGCCCAGTACGCACAGAAGTCTTTCTGAATTTCCTCCAGCAGTTCCCCGGAAACGGTATAGCTTCCGGTCTCATTCAGCTGCTTCATCAGATCTCTGACAAGCGCACAGTTTTCACCGGACGCAAAGTACAGCAGACGTTCCAGATTGCTGGAAACCAGAATATCCATGCTCGGAGAGATTGTCTCGTGGAACGGACGGCAGCGGTTGTAGGTACCGGTGCGGATAAAATCTGTCAGAACATTATTGTCATTGCTGGCAACGATGAGACGCGCAACGGGAAGACCGGCAGCTTTTGCGAGATACCCGGCAAAGATATCACCGAAGTTTCCGGTCGGCACGACAAACGTGACTGGTTCGCCTTCTTTGATCCTGTCGGATTCCACGAGTTTGAGATAGGTGCTGAAATAATAGACAACCTGGGGTACCAGACGGCCGATATTGATGGAATTGGCAGAACTGATCGTAACACCCTGGCAGGCGGAAAGAACCTGCGGGTCGGAACAGGCTGCCTTGACCATGCGCTGGCAGTCATCGAAGTTGCCTTCAACCGCAACGACATTGACATTGTTTCCGCGGCTGGTATTCATCTGCCGCTTCTGAATGTCCGATACGCCGTTTACGGGATAGAACACGGTGATATGGGTATGTTCCACATCCGCAAAGCCGCTGAGGGCTGCCTTGCCGGTATCGCCGCTGGTAGCGGTAAGGATCGCCACGGTATCGTTTCGGCCGTCCTTGCGGTATGCCGCGGTCAGAAGATGCGGCAGGATTGTCAGTGCCAGGTCCTTGAAGGCACTGGTCGGGCCGTGCCAGAGTTCCATGATCGATCCGTCCTGGAAGGATTTCAGCGGAACGATCTCTTCACTGTCAAACTTCTGATCATATGCAGAAGCCACACAGTGTTCCAGTTCCGCATCGTCATAATCGGGAAAGAATGCCCCGATGACGGTTTTGGCGATCTTCTGGTAGGAAGCGCCTTTGAGCGCGGCAAGATCGATTGTTACATGCGGATCATCCATGACGAACAGGCCGCCGTCCGGGCATAAACCGCGGATGACTGCCTGGTGTGCCGGCATTGGAAACGCTCTGGATCTCGTACTGTTATACTGCATAGCATATTCTCCTTGTGTGAATGTCTCTGTCATGATACTATGTTCGTGTTTTGAATACAACTGTACTCATTACAGAAACATCAGGGGGTAGTAAAGTATGAAAATCGGATTGCTGGGTCATGGGGTAGTCGGCAGCGGCGTAACGGCCATTACCGATTCCTGTGCCGTGAAACGGGTAAGACGGCTGGAAGTGTCACGAATTCTCGTCAAGGATGAGGCGGAGCTTACCGATCCGCGCTGCACATTGAATGTGGAAGAAATCCTTCAGGATCCGGAAATTGAAATAGTTGCGGAATGCATGGGCGGGCTTGAACCTGCGCATACGTTTGTCTCAAGAGCCCTGGAAGCAGGGAAACATGTCGTAACATCCAATAAGAAGATGTTTGCGCACTTCTGTCCGGAACTCTGTGCGCTGGCGGCGGAAAACGGGGTTACGATCCGTTATGAGGCGGCTGTCGGCGGCGGCATTCCCTGGATGGCCAATCTCACAAGAGTAAAGCGGCTGGAGCCGGTACAGTCTTTCCGGGGGATCTTCAATGGAACGACCAACTATATTCTGACAAGGATGGAAGAAACCGGCATGGATTTTGCGGAATGCCTGAACGAAGCACAGTCGCTCGGATATGCGGAAAAGAATCCGACGGATGATATCGAGGGCTATGATGCGAAATACAAGGCTGCACTGACGGCCATGAAGACATTTGGGGCAGAACCGGATCTCGATGCGGTCATTACCTATGGTATTTCAACGGTTTCTTCAAAAGATCTGGCCTGGGCGAAGGAGAACGGCCGCAGCCTGAAGCTTATAGCGGAAGGCAAAGACGACGGGGATTCGATCAGTCTCTGGGTCATGCCGGTTTTCCTCAGTAAGAATGATATCTTTGCGAATGTCAGAGAAAACTTCAATGCGGCAGAGTCGGATTCCAAAACACTTGGCAAAGCCGTGTACATCGGTCAGGGAGCGGGCTCGCTGCCGACCGCACATGCCGTTGTTCAGGATCTGCTGGATATCTATGTCAATCAGGATGCGGTACCGGAAGCGATGAAGAAGCGGACGGTCTATAACGGAAATATCAGTGCGAGATTCTATATCCGTACCGGAAAACCGGAACTGTTTGATGCGGTGACGGAACAGAAACTGGCGGAGGATACGCTGCTGACAAAGGAAATGCCGCTGTCGGAGGCGGACCGTATGATCAAAGAAAGCGGAGATGCTGCACTGTTTGCGGCGATGGTGGCAGGCGAATGATTAAGGTAGCGAAATTCGGCGGCTCAAGTGTCGCAAATGCGGAACAGTTCCGCAAAGTCAAAAAGATTATTGAATCCGACAGTGCCAGAAGATTTGTCGTATCTTCTGCCTGCGGCAAGGAATCCAATGAAGACCATAAAGTAACCGATCTTCTGTTCCTGTGTGAAGCACATGTACGCTTCGGCGTATCCTATGAACCGATCTTTCAGCAGATCGAAGCGAAATATCAGCGCATCAAAGATGAGCTGGGACTGAAGACGGATCTGAAGAAGGAATTCGATGCGATCCGGAGTGTCATGAAGCGCGGCATGAGTACGGATTATCTGGTCAGCCGGGGAGAATACCTGACTTCAAAGCTTCTGGCCGAGTATCTGGATTATGATTTCATCGATGCCGCAGATGTCATTGCCTTCCGGTATGACGGAGAAGTGGACATGGAGCGCACACAGATGCTGCTGGAAGAGCGCATGAAGGAACGCGGAATCGTGATTCCGGGCTTCTATGGTGCACTGCCGAACGGAGTGATCCGGATCATGAGCCGGGGCGGAAGTGATATTACCGGTGCCATTATCGCAAATGTGGTACAGGCCGATGTTTATGAGAACTGGACGGATGTCAGCGGTTTCCTGGTCGCAGATCCCCGGATCATTGAAAATCCGATGGGCATTCCGTGCATCAATTACAATGAGCTGCGGGAAATGTCCTACATGGGCGCAAATGTGCTCCATGATGATGCGATCTTCCCGGTAAAAAGCAGAAATATTCCGATCAATGTGCGGAACACCAATGATCCGGACAATCCCGGAACACTGATCATGGCAGACTGCTCCGAGGCAGACCGCATTAACCCGCCGCACTGCATCACCGGCATCACCGGAAAGCGGGACTTCACGGTCATTACGCTGGTCAAGATGCATGCAAGTGCGGAGGTCGGCTTCCTGCGCAGGATCCTGTCGGTATTTGAAGACTATAAGGTATCGGTTGAATCGGTGCCTACTACGGTTGATACCTTCTCGGTCATTGTAGCGACGGAACAGGTGGGACACTGCCTGTATGATATTGTCGGCAAGCTGAAGGAAACGCTGAAGCCGGATGATCTGAGAATCGAAGACCGTCTGGCACTGATCGCGGTCGTTGGAAGAGCCATGAAGGATCAGCCGGGTATGTCCGGCAGACTGCTCTCAGAGTTCGGCTCTCATCAGATCAACATCAAAATCATCAACCAGAGCAGTGATGAACTCAGCATTGTCGTCGGTGTCCATAACCGGGATTTCGAAAATGCGATCCGGTGTATCTATGACCGGTTTATCAAGGAAGAAGAGGTAACGAAATGAAACTAGGAATACTTGGAGCTACCGGTGCAGTCGGCCGGCAGATGATGGAATGTCTCGAAGAGAGAAACATTGCGTGTGATGAACTGCGGTTACTGGCCAGCAGCCGCAGTGCCGGCAAGACCCTGGAATTCAACGGGCAGCCGATCATGATCAAAGAAGCGAATGAAGCAGCGTTTGAAGGACTTGATTTTGTACTTGGCGCCGTGGAAGCGGATCATGCGAAAGAGATGGCTCCCTATATTCAGAAAGCCGGAGCGGTATTCATCGACAACTCCAGTTCCTTCCGCATGGATCCTTCCGTGCCGCTTGTTGTTCCGGAGATCAACGGAGCCGATGCCCTGAGCCATCACGGTATTATTTCCAACCCGAACTGTTCCACCATTATTACAATGATGGCGATTGCCCCGATTCACAGACTGTCACCGATCCGTACGCTGGTCACCAGCACCTATCAGGCTGTCAGCGGAGCGGGTGTCAACGGCATGCGGGAACTGGAAGAAGAAGTAAAAGCGCTGGCAGAAGGAAAACCGGCAGAACCGAAGGTATTCCCTGCGCAGATCGCATACAACTGCATTCCCTGGATCGGCAGTGATACCGGCAACGGCGTGACGACAGAAGAAGCCAAGATGGGAAATGAAGGCCGGAAGATTCTTCATAATCCGGATATGAAAGTGACCTGTACCTGTGTCCGGGTACCGGTATTCCGTTCCCATTCCATTTCGGTCTCCCTGGCATGCCAGCGGGATGTTTCGATTGAAGAAGCAAAGGGAGCGATCCGCAGTGCAGAAGGCGTGAAGCTGATGGAAGAGGGATACCCGATGCCGCTGGATACCAGCAACCAGGATATCGTGTTTGCCGGCCGGATCCGGAAGGATGAAGCGATCGGCGGTCTTGATCTCTGGTGCTGCGGGGACCAGATCCGCAAAGGAGCGGCTACCAATGCAGTACAGATTCTGGAATATATGTTAAAATCAGCGTGACAGATAGTGAGGTAAAACATCATATGCTGAAACGAATTATTGGTGCTACAGTCGCTGCCGGAGCCGCGATCACATGTGCGGCAGTCGTTAAGCTGCTGTTGGACAAGGAAGAAACCACTGACGACGAAGAAGAAAGTGAAGTCCGCTTTATTTCTCTGGAGGATGCCAAGGAAGAGGCAGAAGGAGAAACGGGGGAAGAGCCGAAGAAAGAGACTGCTCCGGAAGTACTGGAGATTGCACAGCTCTATCCGTATCTCAGCCATGACTTTATCGCAGAGCAGCTGAGCCGCAATCCGGTCTTCAATGAGAAGTATCCGGAAGACAGTCTGATCACGATCACACACAAAGCGAAGTTTGAAAATGAACAGGCAAAATCCGACTTTATCAAGATCGGAGAAGACAACGGCTACAGTGCTGAAGTTCTGAATGAACAGGAAGCTGCGATCAGCCGCAAGATGTTCACGGAAGACGGTTCCATTCTCTCCGACATCTATAATGTTGCGAACCAGGTCGCATGCCTGAAGGGTGTTTACGAAGGCTATAATATTGAACTGTAAGAATCAGACAGAGGCGGGTCGATGAGATCCGCTTTTTCTTTTTGGTCTGACGCATTGAACGGCTGGATCAAAAAGAAGTACAGGGAAAGGGATGAAAAAAAACGCCGTTTCGGGCGGCGTTTCAGAAATCGGAGAACGAATCAGTCCGTACTGCCGGGTTCGAGCAGGGAAACCGGTTCTTTCAGATTGCGCTTTGCAAAGCGGAAGGCATGATTCAGCCAGACTTCGAGCTCATCGAGATCGATATCAAACAGCTTGGCATTGATCGTATAGATATCCTTCATCAGGGCACGGATGCTTTCCGGATCGCGTCTGCCGGACTGAATAAAGTTCAGGTTCAGCTCCCGCCGTACCGCGTTATCCGCATTGACGAAGAGACTGTAGAGTGCTTCGTCGCTCTTGGCTCCGGAAAAATCGAAAATCAGAGTGCGCGGATTCTGAAACCACATGTTCATGGAACCGATGGAAAGGACTTCCTGATGGAAGCGGACGATCGCCTCATCGGAATACAGCCGCATGTAGTAAAACATGACGGTATAGATATGATGTTCCGGGGAAGAAAGATTCAGATGCCTGCGGTCGATAAAATCGATGCACTTCTGCATGTATTCCGCATAGAGGTAATTCAGAAGATCGTTCTTTTTCGGGAAATAATAAGTAAACGTACCGAGCTTTGTGTCAGATGCCTGACAGATCTGACTGACGCTCGTGTTTTTATATCCATTTTCGTAAAACAGTGCCTTTGCGCACTGAATGATCTGCTGTTTTGTCTCGATGCCGGTTTTATACATACGAGCATTATAGCACCGGGAAACGAAAAATATAATTCGTAAACAAAAGATATTTACGAAAATTAGAAACTGTGCTATCTTGAAATCAAGAAATCGTACAAAATTAATAATTTACGATATTGGAGGAAATCATGGAAATTAAAACAATCGCAGTAGGACCAATCTCAAACTTCTACGCCGTGGAGGAAAACGGCAAAACAATGCTGATCGATACCGGGTGCTATCTGAACTTTCCGGGCTGGACTCTGAAGGCCGCGATGTCGGGTGTTGATTTCTCGAAAGTATCGCTCATCGTGCTGACCCATGGCCATTTCGATCATGCCGGCGGGATCCATCACGCAAAGACACTGACCGGGGCTCCGGTGCTTGCACATCCGGGGGCGGAGACATTCCTGAAGACCGGAAAGTTTACACCGTATGTACCGCGGAATGAACTGGGCCAGAAATTCTATGACATGATCGCAGCGCCGGCTCCCCAGGATATTCCGGAGGAAGTCGCAATCGATATCCCTGTTTCCGAAGAAACAGATCTGCACCCGTACGGCTTCAGCGCAAAGGTGATTCCGACTCCGGGTCATACCCTGGACTCGATTTCGGTCGTATTTGACAGCGGGGAATCGTTTGTCGGTGATACCGTTCTCGATCCGTTCGGAGAGGGCATCTGTTCGTTTGCGGTTCTCAGTCTGGATGATGAGGCACTGAAGGAAAGCGGAAAGAAGCTGCTGGATGCAGGGCTTGCCTCCGCATATTCCGGCCATGGAGGACCGTTCACAAGAGAACAGGTCGAACAGGCTTATTTCAATCTCACGGATCATAACGGTTAAGGAATAAGGATCCGTTTCAGCCAGTCATAAACAACAGCGATGCGCCGGAACTGCCCGGCGCATACCGCTTTTCATCATGGAAAAAATGAGGTGTTTTCATTATGTCTAATGTTATGGGAATCGCGGGCCTGGTGCTGGGCCTTGCGGTATTGTCGATCCTGATCTATAAGCGGATCCCGGCGATCCTTGCGGCACTTGCGGCGACGTTTGTCGTCATGATATTCAATCCGACGGATCCCTGGGCAGCACTTACCACCCTGTTCGGAGGGATCGGCGGAACATTCGGAACCTATTTTCCGATCTTCTTCTTTGCGACGATCTACGGAAAGCTGATGTCGGATACCGGATGCGCCAATGCGATCGCGGAATTCTTTATGAAGCTGTTCGGCAAAGAGTCTGTGATCCTTGTCATTTCGGTTACGACCGCACTGCTTGTATACGGCGGAGTAACTGCGATGGTCGTGGCTTTTACCGTATTTCCGCTTGGTGTCTCCCTCTGTCGCAAGGCGAATATCTCCAAGACCCTGCTTCCGGCAATCATTCAGCTTGGCCAGGCAACGTTTGCGCTGACTGCGCTTCCCGGAACCCCGCAGCTCAACAATATTATTCCGACGGCCTATCTTGGAACGACATCCACGGCGGCTCCGGTACTTGGCATCATCGCAACGCTCGTCATGTTCGGACTTGGCTATTTCTATCTGAAACATGAAGTGAAAAAGAGCCGGGAGCGCGGGGAGGGCTTCGATGAGAATGCCCTGCGGCCGGGCAGTGTATCCGAACTTTCCGGAGAAGATCTTCCCAAACCGTTCTTTGCCTTTCTTCCGATTATCATGCTTATCGTTCTCTATATGATCTTTGAGCGAGTCTCGTTTGGCGGCTACCAGCTGAAGAATGCGAACCCCTATGCACCGGTATGTACGGCTATGATCATTGCGATTTTTTATCTTCTGATTCTTGGAACGGTGATGGGGAACCGGAAAACGGTTGCGGATTCCGTTCTGAACGGGGCGAAAGAGTGGATCGGACCGCTGCTCAGCTTTTCGATCGTTGTCGGCTTCGGAAAGGTAATCTCTTCCACGGCGGGCTATGAAAGCCTCGTCAATGCGGTTACGAACCTGAATATGAATCCATATCTTTCTGCGGCACTTTCCGTCACCCTGCTTGCAGGTGTAACCGGAAGTGCTTCCGGGGGAATCAATATTGCGCTCTCTTCGGAGAAACTCGTTCAAAGCTGGACGAGTCAGCTGACCACGCCTGCGCAGCTTGGGGCGCTCCATCGGATTATTTCCGTATCGAGCTGCGGACTGGATTCGCTTCCGCACTGCGGCGGGATCCTGGCAACACTTGATGTATGCCAGGAAACACACAGCAGCTCCTATAAATACATCTTCATGATCACGGTGGTATTCACCCTGATCGCAGCTGCCCTGCTTGTCGCACTGGCAAGCATCGGCTTCCTGTATTAATCCGAATACGCTCTGCACGTATTACAGGAAAAGGCAATGACGCACGGGATTACGGTCCGGTGAGTTATTGCTTTTTCTTATGTATTGCTGATAAAAGGGCAAAGGTTTTTTGCGGTACAGGGAGGTACAAAGCACCTGCAGGATGCGGAATGACGCGGATATCTTTGTAAATAACGGCAGGATTGTTATAATTTACTGGATTCTGAGGAATGAAATGAAAGCAGTAGAAGTTAAAAATCTGACATTCTCCTATGATCAGGAAAAGAACGCGGCAGATGATGTCACCTTTTCCGTGGAGAAGGGAAGCTATACAACGATCATCGGTCATAACGGCAGCGGAAAATCAACCGTTGCCAAACTGGTCGCAGGTCTTCTGGAAAAGAAAAGCGGAACGATCCTGATTGACGGGCTTGAACTGAATGAAGAAAATCTCCGGGAAATCCGGAGACGGATCGGTATCGTGTTCCAGAATCCGGACAACCAGTTCATTGGTTCCACCGTAAGGGACGATATTGCCTTTGGACTGGAAAATCACTGTGTGGAACAGAAGGATATGGATGCGATTATCGAGGAATTCGCAGAAAAGGTTCATATGACCAAATACCTGGACCATGAACCGACACGGCTTTCCGGCGGACAGAAACAGCGGGTTGCGATTGCGGGTGTAATGGCGATGCATCCGGATATCATCATATTTGATGAGGCAACCTCGATGCTGGATCCGCAGGGAAAGGACCGAATCAAGAATCTGATCAGCGAACTTCATGAAGACCGGGGACTGACGATCCTTTCGATCACGCATGATATTGAAGAAGTGGTAAAGAGCGATTACGTAATCGCAATGAATAAAGGGCGGGTTGCGCTGACCGGAACCCCGGAAGAAGTATTTGCGAAACCGGAGGAACTGAAAAAGATCCGTCTGGAGCTGCCGTTTGCACTGCGGCTTCAGGAACAGCTTCGCAAAGAAGGGTTAACCGTAACGCCTGCGATCACAATGGAAGGACTGGTGGAAGAACTGTGCCGATTAAATTCGAAAAGGTAAGTCATATCTACAGCGAAGGCACACCGTTCCGGTATGTAGCCCTTGAAGATGTGGATCTGGAATTCCGGGAAGGTGCTTTTACTGCGGTAATCGGGCGGACCGGTTCCGGCAAGAGCACGCTTGTTCAGCATCTGAATGCCCTGCTGCTTCCGACATCGGGAACCGTGATCGTAGATGACTGGCAGCTGAAGGCAGGACAGGACGCAAAGGGGCTCAAGAAGCTTCGCAAGAAAGTCGGACTGGTTTTCCAGTTTCCGGAGTATCAGCTGTTTGAGGAAACCGTACTGAAGGATATTTCGTTTGGACCGAAGAATTTTGGTGTGCCTGTCAAGGAAGCGGAAGAGAAAGCCTCCAATGCACTGCGCATGGTCGGTCTGGATAAAGAATATGAACAGCGTTCCCCGCTGGAGCTTTCCGGCGGTCAGAAGCGCCGCGTGGCAATCGCGGGAATTCTGGCAATGGACCCGGATATTCTGGTGCTGGATGAACCGACAGCCGGTCTGGATCCGCAGGGTGCACTGGAGATGATGCGGCTGTTCCGGGACCTGAACAAGATCCACGGAACGACGATTATCATGGTTACACATGATATGGAACAGGTATTCGGATACTGTGATGAGGTGGTCGTCATGGAAAACGGGAAACCGACCATCCATACGTCCGTGCAGGATTTTTTCAAAGATTCTTCTTACTGTGATTCACTGAATATCCTGCCGCCCGCACTGATCCGGATGAAAGATATGCTGAAAGAGAAGGGATTTGCGCTCACAGACGATATTCGCACACTCCCCGTATTTGCCCGTGCGATCGCAAAGCAGGTGAAACATCATGGGTAACATTACACTTGGACGCTATATCCCGCTGGACTCACCGATCCACAGAATGGATCCCCGGGCCAAGATCGGGGCAATGATCATAACGCTTATCGCAATCTTTTTCCCGGCCGGCTGGATCGGCTATGGAATCATTTTTACGGCAGTCAGCACGGTAATCATTCTTTCGAAACTGAGTCCGGTTTATATCTGGAAATCGATGAAGCCGATGCTGCTGATGATGGTATTTCTGCTGGTCATCAACATTCTTGTGATCCATACCGGACAGGTGTGGCTTAAAATCGGCCCGCTTTCTATTTACTCGGATGCCGTTATGCAGACGCTGTACATCATCGTAAGACTGCTTCTGATGATCATGATCACCACCTGTCTTACGGCGACGACAAAGCCGCTGGACATGACGCTGGGCATTGAAGATCTTCTGGGTCCGTTCAAGAAGATCGGAGTTCCCTCTCATGAGATCGCAATGCTGATATCGATTGCACTCCGCTTTATTCCGGATCTCATTGATGAGACCAACCGGATCATCAAGGCACAGGAGAGCCGCGGTGTTGACCTGAAGGAAGGAAAGCTCAGTGAACGGATCATGGCGATCCTGTCACTGATCGTTCCGCTGTTTGTCAGTGCGTTCCAGCGTGCGGATGACCTTGCCAATGCGATGGAAGCCAGAGGCTATCAGCCGGGGGAACCGCGCACACGCTATAAAATTCTGAAGATGAAAGGACCGGACTGGGCGCTTCTGCTCGGGGCGTGCCTGCTGCTTGCGGGAATGATCTATCTCGCGTATTTCGCATGATCCGTTATAAATGCACCGTTGCCTATGACGGCAGTGCTTACTGCGGATGGCAGACACAGAATACCGGAGCTTCGGTACAGGAACAGATTGAAGCTGCGGTTTCACATATTATGAACCGGCCGGTAAGGGTTCTTGCGGCAGGCAGAACCGATGCCGGTGTCAACGCATGGGGACAGGTTTTTCAGTTTGACACGGAAATGGATGTCAGTGAACGGAAGATGATGGGCGCAATCAACGGCCATCTTCCCGGCGATATCCATATCCGGAAAGTCGAAAAGAAAGACCGTCTTTTTCATGCCCGCTATTGTGTCCGCTCCAAGCGCTATGACTATCGCATCAACCTGGGAGAATATGACGTATTCACCCGGACACAGGCGTATCAGTGCCCATATCCCGTCGATATCGAACGGATGAAACAGGGGGCACAGTATCTGATCGGCACACACGACTTTACCTCCTTTAATTCCAACAGCCTGAAGGAGACACCGGATCAGGTGCGTACGATTGAATCCATTGATTTCATTCTGAAAAACAATCTGCTTACGATCTCCTACCGGGGCAGAGGGTTCCTTCGTTATATGGTACGGATGATGACCGCGCAGCTGCTGGATGTCGGAAGAGGAAAACTGGAACCGGAGGATATTCAGCGGATCCTGGAAGCGAAGTCCAAGACGATTGCCCGAAGAAATGCGCATCCGGAAGGACTGACGCTCATGGAAATCGACTATTATGAAACGCTGGCACTCACCGAAACAACAGCAGTCCGGGAATATCTGCCGGAAGATACGCTGAACGAAGGCATGGTTCTCTCGGAAGTGGAAGAAGCAGTAAGAAACAATACGTATCCGCAGGAATATGTCATTGCGGACCGTCATACCAACGAACCGTACGGAAGTTATTATCTGGAGGAAACCGGAGGGGAACTCCGGCTTGAAAAAGAACTGAAGGAAGCAGATCTGGAGAACCTGGCAGAACAGATCCGGGACGCGCAGAAGAAACGCGGACTTCCGGAAACGCTGAAAATTGCAATAAAGGCATAAAAATGCCGAAAAACGGCATAAAAAAGCATTGACGCCCATCCGGCCATTGCATAAAATTGAACTTGGCTCTTTTCAGCCAAATGTGGCCCCGGTAAAACCACATATGGAGGAATATTGAAATGATGCGTCAAACTACGATGATCAAGCCGAGCGAAGTCAAGCGCACATGGTATGTCGTTGATGCGACTGACTGCACACTCGGACGTCTTGCGTCTCAGGTAGCCTCTGTTCTTCGCGGTAAGAACAAGCCGACCTACACTCCGCATGTTGACTGCGGCGATTATGTAATCGTTGTAAATGCGGACAAGGTAAAGATTTCCGGAGATCAGGATGCGAAGAAGTTCTACTACAGCCACTCGATGTATCCGGGAGGACTCCGTGTACGTTCCACAAAGGAAATGCGCGAAAAGTACACCGTTGAATGGGTCGAGAAGGCAATCAAGGGAATGCTTCCGCATAACAAACTCGGAAATGAGATGCGCCGTCATGTCTTCGTTTACGAAGGCCCGGATCATCCACATGCAGCTCAGAAGCCTGTAGAGCTGAAGATCAAAGACTAAGAGAGGAGAATAGACAATGGCAACGAAGAAGAAAGCGGCAGTTACCTACATCGGTACAGGACGCCGCAAACAGTCCACAGCCCGTGTCTTTATGACTCCCGGCACAGGCACAATCACGGTCAACGGAAAGACTCTGGAAGAGTATCTCCCGCAGGCAACACTGCGTATGATCGTAAACAGCCCGCTCGTAACAACCGAGACACAGGGTCAGTTCGACATTAAGATCAACGTCGTAGGCGGCGGTTATGCCGGCCAGGCAGGTGCGATGCGCCACGGTATCGCACGTGCGCTGATTGAGGCAAGCGAAGACTACAGACCGGTTCTTAAGAAGGCTGGATTCCTGACTCGCGATGCACGTGAAAAGGAACGGAAGAAGTACGGCTTAAAGGGTGCAAGACGCGCTCCGCAGTACTCCAAGCGTTAATCTGGGCATCACCAAGACACAGTTTATTCCGCTGTGTCTTTTTTTTATCTCTGCCGGCCGGATCAGGCCGGATTTTTTTTCTGAATTCTGAGGGAATTCTGTTTTCAAGGGAAATAAGAACAGTGAGGAGAGAAAAGAATGTTGAAATGCAAGAACGTATTACTGGCATTCCTGACAGTCTTCAGTCTGTTCAGTGTGCCCATTTCCGGCGAAGAGACTCCGCTGCCGCCGGAAATTTCACAGCCTGCTGCGGCGGAGGAAGAAAAGGAGGAACAGGTACCCGAAGAACCGGAAGAATCATCCAATCCGGAAGATCCCGTTTCAACCGAAGAGCCTTCGTCGGCAGAGTCTTCCGAAGAGCCAGCTCCAACGCCAGAGAGTGATTCTGCGGAAGCAGAAACACCAGAGCCGACGCCGGATGTTCCGGAAGAAGAAACGCCGGAAGAACCGGAGATTACCGAGAGCGAAACCGTGGAAGGAACCGGGGGAGACGATGTGATCGACCTGCATGAGACCCTGCCGCATGCGGCCGCAAGACTCATGAACAGCAGTCCGTTCGATACATCAGCCGGAAACCGGCGGGGCGGAATCATCCAGACCGATGCCGGACAGCTGATCTCGAAAGGACGGGTTGCACAGTTTGATTCGGTCATCAGCCCGGGGCAGTATGAGTACATTTCCCTGTTTTTTCTGGGCGATAAAGTGTGCTACTGCGTGGAGCCGACGGTACAGGTATCGCTGGTAAACGGCTATGGCGCAGATTACAGCGGCCGTACCTGGGAAAGCCTGGATGAGGATACAAGAAATCTTCTGAAACGGATTTCTTATTTCGGGTATGGGTTCCCGTCAATCGGAACCTCAAAAGAAGCGTATGTTGCGACCCAGCTGCTGATCTGGCAGATCGTTGCACCGGAATACTATGAAACAATCAGTAATTCCCTGCATATGTGCCCTGCACCGCATTTTGATTACAAAGCCTGTTACAACAGCAAGGCTCCGGTTGAGAGCCTCATGAACCAGATCACGTTTCTTGTGGAAAACTATGATACGGTTCCGAGTTTTTCGGATTCGTATCACAGACCCCGTTTTAATTATGTCGACTGGGGAACTACACTGACGCTGACCGACACGAAAAATGTGCTTTCCTGGTTCAATGACTACAGCGAAGAAGAACACAAAGGAATGCATCTGCGGGTGGAGGATAACAAGCTGCTGATCGATATTGACGATCTGTATTACGACGGCTGGAATATCTCAGGCGGGAAGGTCCTGACATTCAAACGGAAAGCCGATCAGTGGGAAAACATGCTGAATGGGGTTCTGCTGTATGAAGCCGGGGACCAGCAGAAACTGATGGCTGCGACCGGGAGTGATCCGACGCCGCAGTATCAGCTGTCATTTAAACTGCGTACCAGTGCAGTGGTCGTGCGCAAACTGGATGAGTACCATACCCGGGGAAGCTTTGCGGTCGGAACAGAGTTTTGTGTCGGCTGGTATGAAGACCCGGAAACGCAGTATCAGAAAACCGGCGGGAATGATATGAACTGGACGGAATACCACGATCCGGACCGCATCACACGCAACGACGAAGACGGCAATTCAAATATCGATAACACGACCCGCATGTATTATCCGATCCTGACAGAAGACGGTTCTGCGATCCGAAGATTTCCGGTTGATCCGGACGGGACCCTGCGGATCAACGGATTCCTCCCGCAGGGGAAGAAATGGTGGATTCGGGAAGTGAAAGGTGCGGATCCATTTGATACGGACGACCGTCCATGGTCCGTCGAAACAACATCGACCGGTGCCTCGGCAGTTTACTCGTTTGTGAACCGGCTCCGTGATATAACGCTTGAACTGACGAAACAGGATGAAGAAGATCCGGTAACCAAGATCAACGGTGCGAAGTTTGTATTCTATGAGACCGGTGATCTCGATCTTTCGAAAGATCCGACGGACTATGGAACCGAAGTCAATCTCGGGCGAACGAGGACACCGGCAATTACGTACCGGCAGCTGAAGGAACGGAGTGATCTGAAGACTGGTGACAGCTTCGTCTTCAACGGGTTCCTGTATGAGATCCGGGAGATAACAGACAGTCAGTACATCCTGAATGCGGTGAAAGCCAGTGAATACCAGCCGGCTGATACGAACTGTTTCTCCAGATATCAGCTGACGGAAGCTCCGAAGATCGGAGATGAGATCGAGGTAAGAGAAGTCCGTTCCATGCATGGAACCTTTGATCCGGAAGATGACAGCGCCTGTGTGCGGAAGGCTGTGATTAGGGATATTATGGCGGACGGCGGTTTTGTGACGGTTTTCGTAAGCGAAACGGAACAGAAAGCCAACATTCTGGTCAATGAAACCAGTGAACCGGATTTTGCGGCATTTGAAGCAGCTTCGCGAGAACAGAACGTTCCGCTGCAGCGGGGGAACCGTCTTGAAGTTGGACGCACGGTCTATACGCTCAAATCCGTTAATGCGAAAAGTCTGATCGCAAGCCCGGACCGGGAATACACGATCAGTCTGCAGGATCCCCGTCCGGAATGGAGCGATATTCCGGATGCCAGGAACCTGATGCCGGGCGATCAGTTTGTACTGAGCTATCCGTATTCCGAAGACGGCAGTTTTTATCAGATGCGGGAAATGAAATTCACCGTACTGCAGAACGGTCCGTATGCCATGAAGGTGGAAGCGGACGGCAATGAAATGATAATAACGGCACCGGAGTGGATCTCCTATGAAGACATTCCGGAAACCGTGTCAAAAGAAGAGCAGTTCATTGTGACTGCGGTTCAGAATCCGGTATATATCGTCAGTGACAGCAGAGGGAACCGATACCGGATCACGGACCGGACAACGGAAGTGATCCGCCGAGCTTCCGAAGAAGATGAGAACAACCGGCCTTACGACGGACTGAGCAGCGATCTGAGTTATCAGGAACTGATCGGCGGGGAAGAAACAGAAGGAGGCGCATGCCTGGATCCATATGATCCGAAAGGCTGCCCGGTTGGACTGACCCGTCAGAAAGAACTGGCAAAAGTAGATTCCGTCAGCTATGCCGGCCCGCAGTACGAAGAGATCGATGCGGCAGACCGGGAGGCCGGAAAAGAGATTCAAAAAGATGGAACGGTTTACCGGGTAAAGGAAGCTGACGAAGTGTCTCTGATCCTTTCGTTTGGTGTAAACGGAATGGAATATCTTGCGGAAGTAACCGATGGAGGGCATACGGAAAAGGCGTTTCATACCTCAAAGATTCCGGTGACCTTTACGGTGGAAGAACGGGATGAAAAACAGATCGACGTGGACTGGCAGACGATCCAGGTTCCAAAGAACAGTCTGAGTGAAAAGGCTTCGCTTCATCTTTATGCCTATGCAGAGGAAGGAACACAGGGAGATCTCAGCTGGGAGAACCTGCCGGATAACGCAGGAGCGGGAAGCCGGTTTACCGATGTCAATGGTGTGGAGTATACCGTTCTTTATGCAGACCAGATTAATCAAAAAGCTGTCGTGGAATCCTTCCGCGGCCGCTATGAAGTGACTCCGGAAACCGTAAGAAGCGTGATGCCGGTCACCTGGCATACCGTTGTAGATCAGGAAACCGAACGGGGTTCGGTGTATAAACCTGGTGATACGTTCTCGGTAATGTATGACAATACGCTGAGCAGCGGAGATGTTTTTGAAAAAGACGGGATTCGCTATCTCGTTGTAAATACGGACTATGAGGATGACGGACGGGGAACCATGACGCTGCGCAATGGTCGTGAGTATCAGAAAAAACTGGTCTATGCATGGAATCCGGATGCGCTGCTTTCCGCAGAAGAACTGACACAGACGAGCGGACCCGTTGAAATCGACGGTACATCCTATGAGGTGATCCGGGAATCGGCGTCCGGCTATGAAATGATCCGGCTGCAGTCCGGAGATGGGAAAACAGCAGAGGTATGTATTGTACAGGAGGTGACCGATTCAAACAGTCATGACCCGTATGAGCAGCAGGAACCTTCCTTCCGGGTCGAAGTGGATAAACCGGAGGGTCTGCAGTATGAAGATGCGGATCTTGCACGCTATGGTGAAAAGAAAGCCGGCATGCATGTAAGAATCAATGATGTGCTTTATGCGATTCAGTCGGTAAAAAACGATGAAGCAGTCGTCCGCAATACGGACGGGGAAGTATTTGTGATCACAGAAGAAGCGAGTGAAGAAACTCCGTTTAATCTGGAAACATTCCGGAATACCCCGGCGGAATGGGTCATTGGAGATGTAATCGAAGTTCAGGGTGAACAATACCGTATTCTTTCGATTGATCATGACGATACGCACGGAACGATTCTGAAAGTCAAAAAGCAGAACAGTCATACCGTTGAAACAGCAGAAGAATTCCCGGACCTCAATACCTACGAAACAGAGACCCTGCATTATTACCGCACCGGCAATACTTACAGTCTTCATCTGAAACCGGGTGAATGGAGTTATCGTCTGCGGAATGAAAATCCGCATATCACTCTGGAACAGATTGATGGAACCTGGACCCTTTCTTCCGATGCCAACGCAACGGCAGTACTTGAGACAACAGACGCAGAAGGAGATGTCATCCGGGCAGAACGGATCGTGTTTTCACGGACAGAGCCCGAAGGAGAACTGGTCGGTCTGCCGGTTTTCGCAGGAATCACCGGGCATCAGTACATCCGCATTGCGGACAGTACCAATCACAATATGCCGATAGCCGGGAAACAGGTAGTCATTTGTTCCGATGAGTCAATGACCAGAAAAGTAAAGGAAATGATCAGTGATTCGTATGGCACTGTCGATGTTTCCGATCTGGAACCGGGAACCTACTGGTACCGGGATCCGATAACCGGGGAGCCGGTGAAGTTTGATACCGTCAGTCCGGAACATGTGAAAGGACAGCTTTCTGTAAACGGACTGAAATGGGGAAGAACCTATCTTGCCTGTGAAGTGGAGCTTCCGGATGGATATGATTACGGCACTGCAGAAGTGACGCATTCTTTCACCATGAACGCAGACGCCAAGACAAATACCATACAGGCTTCTCTGGAGAACAGACTGCGGCGGATAGCCGTTAAGGTGTACAAAGTGGATCAGGACGATCATCGGATCCCGCTGAACAACGCATGGTTCACAGCGGAAGATGTGACCGACGAAGCGACGGTGATTGATGAAAAACAGAGTTCCTCTTACCGGGAAAAGATCACAATCGCAGATATTCCGGAGAATACGGATGCGGGGGATATTGTATCGGTATGGCCGACAAAGACCTCCGGGAAAAAGTACATTTACCGGATTGAAAAAGTACTGAACGAAGAAGTGATCCTTTCCAGACTGGAAGACGGTGCATTTAAGGGAAGCTATCATGTGCCGATAAAGGGATACAGCGTAACGGCACCGATGCAGTATACCGATATCACCCGTTCGCTCAAGAACCCAAGGGCTGGTGCAGTGTTTGAACAGATTGAAAAGGAACCGGTCAGTGTGGTACGCCAGTATCAGGTGATATCGGTGAAAAAGGATACCGTACCGGATGTGTTTGGAGAACTATCCGATAAGCGGAAAATCACAGAGTGCCAGCTGATCGATCTTGACGACAGTTCAAAGACCGTTTTTACGGTACGGGCAGTGCAGAGTGATGAAACCTATGGTACAGAGATGCTGGGAGAATATATCAGCGGCGGAATTCTGATGCGAAGTACACATGAAGAAAACCGCCTTCCGATTACCCTAGAAGAAGCCCTTGAGGCAGGTCTTTCAACTCCGGGCGACACAATCAGACGAATGGTAAGCCGGACGGCGGAAATGCCGGGATGGCAGATGGTACATCAGGCGCTGGAAGAACAGAAGGAGACGCTGTCCTACGGCGGTGAAACCTGGACGATCCGGGCCGACGGAGAAAATCAGGCCATCATCCGGATCCAGGAACAGGAATACCGGATTACTCCATCAACAATTCCCGGAACTGCCGGCTGGCAGGAAGAAGACACGCTTGAAGTAATCGCTGTTGAACAGGAAGGAGAAGCAATCACTGCTATGACGATTCGGGATTCCCGCGGCAGTACCTGGTACCTGACGAAAGCGATTACTCAGGAAACGGTAACGGTGGGGACACCCGGTGTGTATGTGAAAGTAACGGGAGAAAACGGTGTGGTACTGGACGGCTATACCGGGGAAGACGGAAGAATCGTATTTGCAGATCTGGCTGAAGGAGACTATCTGGTAAGCAAAGAAGATGTTGTTACGCCGGCGCATGTGGAAAAGGGAATGATTCTTCTGCCGGAGGTAAAATACGGACATTCCGTACGGATCTGTGAGACCCGGTCACCGCTTGGCTATCTGATTGGAGAAGCCTGTGCGGTCATTATGCCGAAAGCGGAATATACCGTCGATACGGTAACGAATACCCGGACCAATGCGAAGATTGTGACCCGGAGAAAAGAGATCCGGAAAATCCTGATCTCACGCCGGACAGGAGAACGCTATGAAACGGAAACTGCGTCCCTGGGTTAAAGCGCTGCTGACGCTGTTCCCGCTTGCGGGTTCGGCTGCACTGGTGAAGTATCCGACAGATCTGCCGCAGCTGCGGGATCCGAATTCTTCCATGGCAGAAGAATATGTCCATACACAGGAAGAGGAACCGCTGACGCTGGAAGCGTGGCAGAAGATTAATCCGCGTGTGAAATATGTGCTGCGGTTCACAGACGGGGACAGGTACCGGGCAATTCCGGTCATCTGCACCCCGGATGCGGCATATGCGCTGAAACACAATGTACGGGGAGAATATGACACCATGGGGACGGTATTCTGTGATCCCTGTGCGGCAGATCCGGTCAATCTGGTGATCTACGGCCACTCTTCAAAAACAAAAGACTGGTGCTTTACCTTTCTGAAACAGTTCCGGGAGAAAGACTATTTTCAAACCCATCCGTCGTTTCTGCTGGAATCGCAGGCAGGTCTGATTCCGTGCCGGATCATTTCCTCTGCGACCTATGACCTGGAAGAAGAAACCGAGATCGGATGGGCAGATCCGAATGCCGGGAACACAGAAGAAGTTGTGCAGATGATCAAAGCTTCCATTCCGTATCTGGATCAGCGCCGGGAAGGAGAAGTGTATGAAGGCGGAGGGCTTGTGACACTGGTGACCTGTGATATGGAAAAGACAGACAGCCGGATCGTGATTCAGGCACTGAGGGAAACCGGATGAGCGACTTCAGTACGGATCTGATGACATTTCTTCAGCGCAGTGAGATTGAAAAAGGCCGTCAGGAGGAACTGAGTGAGGAAGAACTCAGGCTGTTCAGCAGACAGGAGTTTAATTATCTGCAGATGGGCGTACTGCGTTCCGCCCTTGGATCCGGTCTGAGCCGGGAACAGGTGCGCCAGATTGCGAAACCCTGGATCGCTTCGGATGAAATGGAAGAACTGGTAAAAGAGATGAAGGACGGGAAATCACCGCCCATCCCAAAGAAACCGCGTTCGGTTCCGGTACTGATTCTTGGGGCAGTGATCCTGTCGCTGCTTGGAACCGCTGTGATCGTGATCACAAGACCGGAAACGGATGTGCCGGTGCTGACGCTGACATCGGATGAGATCCGGCTTGCCTGCGGAATGACGTTTGAACCATCCGCTTATGTGAAAGACTATCAGGGAGAAGATGCCCGGCTCATCCTGCCGGATTCCTTTACGGCGAAAACACCGGAAGAGCGCCTGGTCTGTTATGAACTGCAGACCAGAGACGGCACGGTCAGGAAACTGATGCGGATCCGGATCGTTGATGAAACGGCTCCGGAAATCACGCTTTCAAATGATCATATTGAACTGCT
Organism: Solobacterium sp.; assembly: GCA_017512725.1. Lineage (GTDB taxonomy): Bacteria > Bacillota_I > Bacilli_A > Erysipelotrichales > Erysipelotrichaceae > Bulleidia. The sequence continues at coordinate 53,422 of JAFWEW010000035.1, read as the reverse complement.
TCGGGTCACGAAATTCTCCTGTCTTGCCTATCTGGTAAGCGCGAAAGACAATGTGGACGGGGATCTGACAGACCGGGTGGAATGCAGCGACGCGCTGGGAGAAGATGAGACTCAGTCGGTTGAATATGCAGTGCAGGATCACAGCGGGAACCGCACGGTAAAGCTGCTGGAAATTCACTACGCAGACGGGCAAGAGGAAACAGAAGAACCGGCAGAAACACCGGCAGTAAAGAAACCTGTCACAATGGCAGCGGCACCAGAGCCGGCATATGTTCCGCCTCCGCCTTCCTATGAAGAAACGTCTTCCGGAACCATTGTCGAATACACGGAGACAACGGTGGAAAGCGAAGAGGTTGTTTCCTCCGAAACGGTAGTCCAGCATTCGTTTGGATAAGAAAAAATCAGCGGATGGTCCGAAATGGTTATTCCGGATCGATCGGCTGATTTTCTTCATTGCGGATTTCTTCGAGCAGCGCCTCATCTTCTGCGCTTTTGGGCAGGGCGACGAGCATTTCCGGCCGGCAGTGCAGGGTTTTGCGCAGGGATTCCTTTCGCTTCCAGATGCGGATCTTTTCCGCATGGCCGCTGAGCAGCACTTCCGGGACCCGCATTCCGCGGTAGACTTCCGGCCGGGTATACTGCGGATGTTCCAGCAGACCGGTTTCGAAGGACTCGTTGGCAGAAGCGTCTTCCTTCAGTGTCCCATCCAGCAGACGGACGATGGAATCGGTTACGGTCATGGCTGGCAGTTCACCGCCGCTGAGAATGTAATCTCCGACGGAAAGCTGTTCATCAACCGTGTTCAGGATCCGCTCATCAAAGCCTTCATAATGACCGCATAACAGGATCAGATCCGTTTCTCTGGAAAGCCGGTGCGCGTCTTCCTGCGTGTATGGTTTTCCGCACGGTGTAAAAGCGATGAGATGGCTGGAAGGGGTGCGGATCGAATCGAGACAGCGGTATACCGGTTCGCACCGCAGTACCATTCCGGTACCTCCGCCATACGGACTTTCATCAATATGCCGGAAACTGCCGTCCGCATACGTTTTGAGATCCAGAATACACAGATTCAGCTGATGGTTGGAAACCGCACGGCGCACCAGCGGATGTTCCAGAAAACTGCTGAACTGGTCCGGAAAGATGGTCAGTACTGTAATATTCATGCATATGAATTATAAACATATCTGGCAAAGCACAACAGCTCCTGCGTATGATGGAAACAGGAAAGCAGACGGAAAGGAAAACGAAACATGAAGCCTTCTATGATGGATTATATTCTGCGGCAGCCGCAGATCCTGCAGCAGGTGTTTTCGAAACGGGAAACATTTCTCCAGCCGGTACAGAAACTCTTTGCGGATCACAGTATCAGACGGATCTACTTTTTCGGTTCCGGTACCAGCTATCATGTGTCCTGTCTTGGCGCAGTGTATTTTTCCCGCTATCTGAATATTGAGACCTCTTCTCAACAGCCGGTATTGTTCTGTGATACGGAAACGGTCAATCCTTCGGGTGTCTATCAGCCAGGAGAAGTACTGGCGGTCGGTGTTTCACAGTCCGGTACCAGCACCTCTACGATTGAGGCTCTGAAGTATGCAAAGCAGCAGGGCTGTCTGACGATGTGCTTCTCTCAGGACGAAACCAGTGAAGCGGTGCGGATCAGTGATGTCTGGCTGCCGATGCTGTGTGAAAAGGAAATGGTACCGCCCGAAACACAGGGGTATACGGCAGCACTGCTGACACTGTATGTGCTTGCATATACGCTTGCCGGAAAAGCGGCAGACTGTGATGCGGCGACCGAAGCGTTCCTGAAGACGGATCTCCCGGTGATCATAGAACGCTCCCGGTACTGGGTACAGGAACATCTGGAGGAATTTGCGAACGCTCCGAAACTCAGTATTTATGGCAGCGCACTGAACAGCGTAACTGCCATGGAAGGAGCTCTGAAGATCGGAGAAACGCTGAAACGGATCGTTGGAAGCTATGAGGCAGAGGAGTTTGCGCATCTGATTGATCTGTCGTTTCTGGAAGATGATTACTGTATTGCCCTGGTGCATCCTTCTGCTCATCCTCAGCGGAATATTGAGATCATCAACCTTGCCCGTTCCATCACAAATCATGTGTTTGTGATTTCTCCGCATCTCAACGCTTCGGTGAATGACCTGGAACTGGGAATTGATTTTTCAGAGGAACTCTCACCGATCAGCTTTGTCATCCCGCTGCAGCTGCTTGCGGCAATGACCGCTGAAAAACTCGGCATCGATACATCTGTTTTTCCGCATCCGGATGTTCAGAGTATTGCCCACAGCGCAGACTATTTTCTGTACAATTCCTGATGTATGGTTCCGCTGCCTGCGCGGAAGCCACAGAGCAGGGACTTCCCGCTCCGAAACAGCACTGGGAGGATGGAAAAGAACGGTCCGTCATGCGGTCGTTCTTCCTGCATGTTAACGATCGGAAGAACAAAAGAATTTTCTGATAATTATAAAAGTTGGTTTACAATGTTTTGATAGAATACGCGAACATATTCATCCGGGTGAATCTTCTGGAACCCGGAGAGAATAACAGCAGCGTTGTGGGGAAAGAATATGAAAAACTTTTTTGCAAAACTGGATCGAAAGTACTTGAAAATTGCCACCTACGCAGGGCTTGCGGCACTGGTGACGGTATTTCTTGGATATGCGATCTACAAGTCACTTCCGGTTCTGGGCGTATTAAAAAAACTGCTTGACGCAGTCCTTAAGCCGATTGTGATCGGCGGTGTGATTGCCTATCTGATTCTGCCGATGGTTCACAGCACGGAAAAACAGTTTAAGAAGATGTTCCCAAAAGCAAAATGGGTAAGAGCGGTTTCTGTATTTCTGTGCATGATTCTGATCTTTGCGGCAATTGTACTGTTCTTTGCGTTAGTATCTTCAAAGCTGATTACGAATATCAATTTCGACAGTATCACCTCCTTGTTTGAGACCTATTCCGGTGAACTGAATACGATGATCGAAAAGGCTAGGGAATATCTTGAGAAACTGAATATCAATATTCCGAACATCGGAAGTTCCGTGAGCGGTGCGATCTCATCCGTTGCCAGTGTATTCTCAACACTGCTGTTTGGCATTATCTTTTCGATTTACTTCCTGATTGACGGAGAGAATCTTGCCAAATACTGGGGAAATGTGCTGCACAAGCTGCTTTCTTCCAGAGCGATTGCCAAGTGGAAAGAACTCATTGCGGACGCGGACAAGTGCTTCTCCGGATACATCCGTGGTCAGTCGGTAGACGCGATTATTGTTGGTGTGGCGGTATCGATCGTATTCTCTCTGATCAAAATGCCGTATGCCGTAGTAATCGGCTTTATTACCGGTTTTGGTAATCTGATCCCGTATGTCGGTCCGACACTGGGATATATCGCAGTCATTCTTGCCAATGTCATTAACGGGTTCGATCTCAGAATGATCATCATCGGCCTTGTTGTGCTTGAAATAATAATGCTGATTGACGGTAACATCCTGAATCCAAGACTGCTCGCCGGTGCGATTCAGATCCATCCGCTTCTGGTCGTTGCCTCACTGCTGGCAGGCGGTGCGGTAGGCGGAATCTTGGGGATGCTGCTGGCAGTTCCGGTTGGAGCGTTCCTCAAACTGCAGTTTGAAAAGTGGATTGCAAAGAAAGAACCGCCGGAAGAAGAACCGGCGGAAGAGGCTGCTCCGGAGGGACAGAACTGATTTCAGTGACTCCCGGATAGCAGGGCATCCCGAATCAATACAGATACAGAAAGGTGCTGAATGTGCGCCTTTTTCGATTCGTGTTTCTCATAAGGCAAACCCGGAACCGGATATCCGGCATCGCAGACAAAGATAACAAAAAACAGGAGAAGCAGAATCATGCCTCTCCTGTTCTGTCTGTGTAAATTAATAGAGTACTAACCGCCATACCGTGACATGGACCACACCGTCATCCAGCGGTCCGGTGATATCCTTGACCCGTTTATCCGAGTTCACATCATTCGTGTTCTCGTAGGACGTATCCAGTGATACATTGGCGCCCATCCGGTTGGCACTGTCGATGTAGCTTACAAGATCGGTGTAGTTCTTTCCTGCCCAGTACTGCGGAATGACTTTGAACTGACCGAGGCTTACAACATAGTTGATCGAGCTTCCCGGATCAAAACTTCCGGTGTCATTGTAGAGAATGTATCCCTGTGCGATGACTTTGGAATACTGTTCGGTACGGTTTCCTGCCGCCATTCCGTAACCCTGCAGTGCACCAAGGAAGTCAGATTCACTGGATCCGGTCATGGACGGAACGTTGACTTTCAGTCCGCCCGGTTCCGGTGTTGGTGTCGGCTGAGGGTCGACATGCTGAGCGATGACCAGATTGATCGTGCTTCCCGGATCAAGGTAACCGCTGTTGGGCTGCTGACTGATGATTACACCGTCAGCCACATCACTGGTTGCCTGTGTGGAAACTGTAACATTGAGATTCGCGGACTGATAATACTGATCATTGATGGAATTCAGCCAGCCCATGAAATTGTTCTGATAGGAAAGACCGGTATAATCTGCGACCGGGATCGGGCCGACGGAGATATAGACCTTCATGATATCGCCCATGCGCATCGTTCCGCTGTTTGGCTGATTCCAGTACACGGTTCCGCTCGGAGCTGCATTCCAGCACTGCATCCAGGAAATCTGGATATCATTCTGCTGACCCCAGGCATTGATGTCATCACTGCTCATGCCGGTAAGATCAATCGCCTGTACCTGTGAGCCGCCCGAGATGGAAACCTGCATGTGATCGCCTTTGACAATTTCAGAATTGGGAACCGGAGACTGTGATGCGACGCATCCCTGCGGTACGGTTTCACTCATCGTAATGCTGTAGTCAATTGTGATCTGGTTGGTATTTGCCCACTGTTCTGCCTGACTCTGTGTCCAGCCGGACATATCCGGTACCGTTACTGCGACACCAGCCTGTTCCGGATCCCCGGATATCTGAATGACGATCGGTTCATCACGGCAGGCTTTTCCGTCCGTTACGCTTGTGCCGACAAACTGTCCGACCGGTATGGCGGGATCATAGACATATTCCACGCTGACCTGTTCGAAATGCTCGTTGATGAACCACTGCTGGATATCCGCAAGGCTCATTCCGGTAAAGTCGATCAGGGTAATCTCTGCCTGGGGATCGACGCCGTTGGAAAGCGTAATCGTAAGATTCCTGCCATCCAGCGGCTGACCGGCCGGAATGGACTGTGAAATTACGGTATCCTTGGGAATTGTTTCATTGTATTCGTAGGCATATTTCACCTCATCGGTGCTGATATTGTTTTCGGTTCTCCAGGTTTCCACATCATTTTTGTTCATGCCTGTGAAATCGACAAGAGATACGTCTTTCTTATTTTCCTGTCCGCATGCGCCCAGAACAAGAATCAATGTAAGACTCAGGATGGTTTTGATCCAATGCTTAACCATAAAGCGTTTCCTCCACTCATTTCATAGTACTAGATGAAAAAGTATTCAGCCAAGATGAATATCGCTGCCGATACAGAAAAAAGGAATCCATGATTCCCCGTGTAATGCATTACTTGTTCTTTCCAAACAGCAGGTCTTTGATCCCGTCTACCAATGTTTCGTGAGTCCGGCTGCCGGTGCCGAAACCTTCTCTGAATACATAGGCCATGGCATCGCAGAAGGTGTCAGTTTTTTTATGCCATGCCGGAAGAAAAAGGGAAAACCTGCCGCGGATAAAAAACCGCCCAACGCAGGGCGGTTCCTCATGAATTTTCCTTTGAAAAAATCGACAGGATTTCCTGAAACATGTTCTCGTCTTTGGACATGACCTTTTCGGAAACCTCAATGGAACTGGTGTTGTAGAATTCGCACATATCATCAATGAAGCTTTTCTGCAGGGATTCCAGCAGGGCTTCCGATTCTTCCGGCTTCATTTTCGTCTTCTGGGTTTCATATTCCTTGATGAACACCATCATCCGCCAGTCGATATGGGACTTGATCTTTGAATGGGTAATCCACAGATCGCGATAATGCCGGACATTGATATACTTGTTCAGCAGATAGGCCAGGATGAGCGGAACCGCGACAATGGTGTAGAGATAGATATTACTCCATTCGGTGTCTCCCAACAGCAGGTCTTTTTCGTTGAGCATTACCAGCATCAGGAAAGGAACGGAGGAAACTACAGCCAGGATCAGGATCTTGTACAGGTAATACTTGTTCTTGTTTTCACTTACTTGGAGGGTTTCGTCATTGTAGGCCTTCTGAAACAGATCCAGAAACTTCGAGGTGAAGGGTTCCTTTCCGTCAGCGGAACTGGGCCGGAACGAATTCCAGATTCCCTTGAAAATGGGAAAGATATCCTGGATAATGGACTCCTTTTTCTGAACCTTGTAGAATGACGCCACAAAAAGTAAAAACAGTACGGTAACAAACGGAACTGCCAGAAACAGTAAATAGATCAGGTTGTTATCCATCAGAGGAACTCCTTACTACCCAACCATTGTATCCTTTCCTGGATCATAATCCAATCAGGGTTCGCTGGTTTTGGTTTCGGACGGGTGTCGAAAGAAATGGCAGTTGTATTCTTCGGATACGATTCTGTATGGCATTTTTATAATCTTATATTATCTATCAATAAACAGAATTCCTATACTTTAAAAACAGTTGAGATAAAAAAAGAAAAGGGAATCATTGATTCCCCAATCATTTCGTGGAGCTAAGGAGGATCGAACTCCTGACCCCCTGCTTGCAAAGCAGGTGCTCTCCCAGCTGAGCTATAACCCCATATATGTTTAATCTGAAGAGAAACGATGGTGGGCCTGAATGGACTTGAACCAACGACCTCACCCTTATCAGGGGTGCGCTCTAACCACCTGAGCTACAGGCCCAACTTTCTCCAGATGCTCAGTTATAATACCTCGAGGTAAAACCCATGTCAACACAAAAAGTAATTTTTTTTCAATATTTTTTCAGGCAGGGTTTCGGACGGGTGGTTTATGGGGAAGGGGTGTTCCTGTACAATGGGTATCCGAAGATTGTGAGGATATTATGGAAGGTTTTATTACCTGGTTTATGAATACGATCGGACAGTACATCTCTCCGGAGTGGTCTGTCTTTCTTGTAAGTATGATTCCGCTGATCGAAGAGAGAGGCGGACTGCTGCTTGCACGCATGTTGGGAATTCCGATGTGGCGCGCAATTGTGTTCTGTGTGCTTGGAAACATTTTACCGATACCGTTTATTCTTCTTTTTATTAAAAAAATCTTTCACTGGATGGCAGATCATCACATGTCAAGAGTTGTTGAAAAGATGGAAGAAAAGGCGAGGAAGAATAAACCGAAGATCGACCGTTACGGTGCTCTGGGGCTGATCTTGTTTGTCGGCATCCCGCTGCCGGGAACCGGCGCATGGACCGGTGCGCTGGTTGCGGCGCTGTTTGATATGGACCTGAAACGCGCAAGTATTTCCATCCTGCTTGGAATCCTTCTTGCGGCAGTGATCATGACCGCCGTATCGTATGGTGCACTTGGTCAGGTGATGTGATTCGACAGGGAAACCTGTCTTTTTTTGTTAAAAATAGAACAAATCTGCGATGGGATGACTTGCGGAGAATTTCCGAAAATCAGGAGATAACCTTATAGAAAGCCATGAATTCAGAGGATGAATTATGAAATATTTGCAAAACAACAAAATTCATTCCTGATTCCTGGCGAAAAACCGCTAAAAAGGGAAGAATTCATTCCATTTAGCGGCTATAGTACTGGTAACAGGCTGACAGAACAGATTCTGAAGCTTGTTAGAGTGTTCGCAGGCAGAGATTCACCGGTGACCGTACAGGCAGGATCCGTACAACTTCCGGAGAAACATGCAAAGAAGAACGCCTGAATGATAATAATTGCAATGGGGAAAAGCTGCTTGTGGTAGAGCGGTTTTTTCTTTCCGGATATAATGAAGCGGAATTACAGAAGGAGATGATCACTGCGTGAAGTATACGGCACTGATAGTTGCGGCAGGTTCCGGCAGCCGCATGGGACTCGGATACAACAAGGCGTATTACCGGCTTGAAGGAAAGACAATCCTCGAGCACAGTATGGCGCTGTTTCTTGATGACAGCGACTGTGAACTGGTGATTGTAGTGACCGATGCGGATGACTACCGCAGAGAGATCAGTTCAGAAGGGGTCGGCAGGATCGTTCTGGTCCAGGGTGGAGCGACCCGTCAGGAAAGTGTGTTCCATGGTCTGCAGGCGGTAATCAGCGAAACGGTATTGATTCATGACGGCGCAAGACCATTTCTGAGCAAGGACAGTCTGGAAGAAATCAAACAGGCAATGGTGAAGGAAGAAGCGGCCTGTCTGATGGTTCCCTGCAAGGATACGATCAAGATCACAGAGAATGGCTATATCGTCGAAACCCTGCCCCGGGAAAAACTGATGGCAGCCCAGACACCGCAGGCATTCCGCACCGAAGCTCTGCTGAGATATATGAAGAAGGCAGAGGCAGAGGGCTTTCAGGCAACCGACGACTGTTCGATCTGGGAACGGTATTCGAAATCCGGGATCCGGGTAATTACCGGAAGTTACGCAAATAAAAAAATCACGACAAAGGAAGATCTGCAGTAGCGATCTTCTTTTTCTGTTTCGTATCTCGGCAGAATATACGATAAGATAAATAATATATAGAACTGGATAACCACTGTTTGTAAAGAAGGGGTGATTGAATGGGAATTTCATCATTGGACTGGGGAATGGTGCTAGGCGGTTTCGGACTCTTCATGTTTGGAATCAAATTCATGGGAGACGGACTGAAGGCTACCGCAGGTGACCGCCTCAGGGACTACATCGAAAAGTACACATCAAATCCGGTGTCCGGACTGTTCATCGGAATCATTATGACGGTAATCATGCAGTCGAGTTCTGCGACATCCGCGATTTCAATCGGACTTGTCCGGGCTGGTCTCATGACACTGGAACAGGCCGCGGGGATTATTCTCGGTGCGACGATCGGAACTACGGTTACGTCTTTCCTGATTTCGGTAAACATCGAGAAGTATGCGATGTTCATTATTTTCGTTGGAACGATGCTGATCTGTTTCGGAAAGAAACGACAGTATGTCTATGTCGGAAACGTCATCCTTGGATTTGGTCTGATTTTCTTTGGTATGGCGGGAATGGGCGATTCGCTGGCGGCACTGAAGGAACTTCCCGAGTTTGAGGCAGTTGCGCTGGCGATGAGCCGGAACCCGATCCTTGCGATGTTAACGGGTGTGCTGCTGACCGCGCTGGTTCAGTCTTCTGCCGCAACAATCGGTGTTGCACAGAAACTGTATCAGGCCGGAGCGATTACATTCTCCGCATCGCTTCCGTTTATGTTCGGTGCGAATATCGGAACGACCATGACCGGAATCCTGGCAGCCATCGGCGGATCCACGGAAGGAAAACGAACCGCCGCACTGCATACGACGATCAATGTAATCTCAACGATTATCGGAATGTTGGTGCTGGTGCCGTATTCCAACTTTATACAGAGTGTTGCAGGTAATCTGAATCCGATGATGCAGATTGCAGTAGCCAACATTATATTTAAGGTTGTCACGACGCTGCTGTTCCTGCCATTTGTAAAGAAGCTGGTTGCCTTTGTCTGCAAGCTCATACCGGATAAAGTATCTGAAGAACATAAGGTTCTGCTGGAAGAGCTGGATGAGGATCTGACGAAGATTCTTCCGTCTGCTGCAGTTAAAGCTTCTGAAAATGCGACCCTCAAGCTGATCGATATGGTACGGCTGAATATCGTTAAGGTGGATGAATTCCTGCATAAGCCGGGAGGCGAGGAAGACAAAGAAGCGTTTGACAGCCGGGAAGCAATCGTCAATACATTTGATCAGCAGATTACGGCATACCTGATCAATCTTAATATGCAGCGCAACCTGACCGGTCAGGACAAGAACGATGTCCGGTTCATGTTTGATGCAGTAAAGAACTATGAGCGTGTCGGTGATCTTGCGAGCAACCTCATCGAGTTCTACCTGATGGTTTTCGAAAAGAATGAGAAGTTCTCGGATGCGGCGATTGCAGATATTGACGGCATGCATGCAAAACTTCTTGACATGTTTGATCTCTCGGCAGAAACCTTTGTTACAAGAAACGCAGATACCTATGAACGGTTGCTGATACTGGAGAATGAGCTGGATGCGATGGAAGAAGAAGCGCGCAGAAAGCACTTCGAGCGAATGACCGACAAGGTCTGCAACTCTCCGGTGGCAGAATCTGTTTATTCTGACATTCTCGGTACACTTGAACGTATGGGAGACCACTGCCTTAATGTCGGCAAATCTGCTGTGACCGGCGGAACCAGCGATGTTTCGCCGGATGAGGTTATGGCATAAAAATCAACAGAACACAGGAGGTATCTATTTTGACGAAACGAATCGGTATTATCGGAGCGATGGACGCAGAAGTATCCCTACTGAAAGCGGCCATGACGGACCAGAAAAAAGAAGTGATCGCTCAGATGGAGTTTGTATCCGGAAAACTGGGCAGCACGGAAGCGGTCGTTGTGAAATGCGGTATGGGAAAAGTAAATGCAGGAATCTGTGCGCATACGCTGATCAATCGTTATGGAGTTTCAGAAGTGATCAATACCGGTGTCGGCGGTTCGCTTGATAACCGGATCGATATCGGGGATATTGTTGTTTCCGCCGATGCGGTCCAGCATGACTATGATGTCAGTATTATCGGTTTTCAAAAAGGAGAGATTCCCTACACCGGTCTCTATGCATTTCCGGCAGATCCGTCCTTAAGAGAAGCGGCGGTAAAGGCGGTTAAGGATACCGCTCCGGATGTGAAGGTATTTGAAGGCCGGGTATGTTCCGGGGATCAGTTCATCGCTTCTTCCGAACAGAAGAATACCATCATTGAAAACTTCGGAGGACTTTGCTGTGAGATGGAAGGAGCGGCGATTGCACAGGCCTGTTATCTCAACCAGACACCCTATGTGATTATCCGGGCAATTTCGGACAAGGCAGATCATTCGGAGGAGGTTTCCTTTGAACAGTTTGCCGAAACAGCGGGTCAGCACTGTGCAGCCATTGTAAAGACGATGGTGGAAGGACACTGAGAAACAGAGAATTGAAAACAGAACGACATGGATTCCAAACCGGATCCATGTTTTTTTTTCTGTCATTCTGAGGAAATCACGGTTCACCGGGAAATGAGTAAATCAGGAGGCAGAAGATGAAGTGTCCAAGATGTCTGAATACCGACCGGGAGTTCTTTTATCGCGGTTCAAACGGCTGGTACTGCCGGAAGTGTATTTCCTTTGGAAGGGCAATGCTGGAAGAAGACCGGGAAGCGGCAGTACTGGAGCCGGTACGGGCGGGAAGCGAAGAATATGTACTGCAGTATCCTCTGACCGAGGCGCAGGCCAGAGTCTCCCATCAGTGCGCAGAAGCGATTGATACCACCAGTGTCCTTCTGCACTGTGTGTGCGGAGCCGGGAAAACAGAACTGGTTGTCGAAAGTATTTCAAAGATGCTGAAAGCCCGGAAAAATGTCTGCTTTGCGATTCCGCGCCGGCAGGTGGTGCTGGAACTGGAAAACCGTCTGCGGCAGTACTTCCCGAACGCGGAGGTGACTGCGGTCTGCGGCGGACATACGGAAAAACTGACGGGGGATATCGTGATCTGTACGACCCATCAGTTATATCGGTACTATGGAACATTTGATCTGCTGATACTGGATGAACCGGATGCCTTTCCGTTCCGCGGCAATGCGGTCCTTCATGGAATTGCTGAAACGGCATGCCGGGGCAGAACGATTTATCTGACGGCGACACCGGATGCCTGGCTGAAGGAAAAAGAAAAACGCGGGGAACTGATCTGCCTGAAACTGAACCGCAGACCGCATGGCCATGATCTTCCGGTTCCGGTGATTAAGACAGCGCCGACCGTGATTCTGCTGGGGATCCTTCTGTACTGGCTGAAAAAACGGTCGACTCCCCGGATGATTTTTGTGCCGACGATCCGTCAGGCACATCTGCTTCATACGTTTCTGAGCCGGTTTGTTTCCTGTTCTGTCTGTACTTCAAAAACCGAAAACCGGGATGAAGTCATCGAGGCGTTCCGGCAGAAGAAAGACGGGATCATCATCAGTACTACCGTGCTGGAACGAGGGGTCACGATTCCCGGTTCCGATGTCTGTGTGTTCCATGCGGATCACGGGGTCTTTGATGAAGCCGGGCTGATCCAGATGGCAGGACGTGCAGGCCGGAGCTTTCAGTATCCGGATGGAGATGTACTGTTTCTGGAATCATCCCGCAGTGCGCTTGTACGGAAGTGCCGGAAAGAAATCCTGGAGGCTAACCGATGCGCTGTCTGATGTGCGGAAAACCGATGTCGAAAGAGACCTTCGCAGATCTGTTCCGGGAAGAGGATGTGCTGTGTGCGGACTGCAGAGACGGATGGAAACGGATCCGCCGGAACTTCCGGTTTCAGGGGAAAAAGGCATTCGTGCTGTATGAGTACAATGCGGCATTTTCATCCTGCCTGCTGCAGTTTAAGGAATGCGGGGACGAGGCATTGAAAACCGCGTTTCTGTATCCGGACCGCAGAATGCTGAGAAGGATGTATCACGGCCGGACGCTGCTTCTGATGCCAAGCTCGGAAGAAAAGGAACGGGAACGGGGATTCTCGCATCTCAAAGAATTATTCGAAGGGGTCGGACTTCCGATGATGGAACCGTTTCTCAAAACCGGAGAGCAGTCGCAGAAGTCACTGGGTCGGAAGGAGCGCCGGAAGATGTCGAGAGGGATTCTCCTGAAACCGGGTATTGCGTTGCCGCACCGCTGTGTGCTGGCAGATGATGTGATCACGACCGGATCAACGATGAGAGGGGCTCTTTCGGTGCTGCCGGAGGGTCTGGATCTTCGGATCTTTGCCTGTGCCCTGACCCCGTCCCGCACTTCAGAAGATTTCTTGAACGCCTAAATTAATATAGTTATAATGAGTAAGCTGATTCAAAGGCAATCAGGAGGTTTTTATTATGGCTGGAATATTTGACAAGATTCTCAATGTGGACGGACGTCGTCTCAAAGAGATTGAACGAAAGATCAAACCGGTGCTGGCACTGGAAGAAAAATATGCCGCAATGAGCGATGAAGAACTGCAGGCGGAAACGCCGCGCTTCCGCAAACTGCTGGAAGAGGGAAAGACAACGGATGATATTCTTCCCGAGGCATTCGCCGCTTCCCGTGAAGCCTGCCGCAGAGTGATCGGAGAATTCCCGTATCCGGTTCAGGTGATGGGTGCAGCTGTCATGCAGGGCGGTGATATCGCGGAAATGAAGACCGGTGAAGGTAAGACACTGACTTCGGTCATGGCGGTCTATCTCAATGCACTGGAAGGAAAAGGCGTACATGTCGTTACCGTCAATGAATATCTGTCTCAGCGAGACAGTGAATGGATGGGCGCGATTCACCGTTTCATGGGTCTGACCGTCGGTCTGAATCTCCGGCAGCTGACCCCGGCTCAGAAGCGTGCTGCCTATAACTGTGACATTACGTATACGACCAACTCAGAGCTTGGTTTCGACTATCTGCGCGACAACATGGTCAAGTCTTCGAAAGACCGTGTACAGCGCGGCCTGAACTTTGCGCTTGTCGATGAAGTGGACTCGATCCTGATCGATGAGTCCCGCACACCGTTGATTATTTCCGGCGGCATGCGCCAGACCGCAAACCTTTACCTGCAGGCAGACCGTTTTGCCAAAAGCCTGAAGGAACAGATTACGGAGGGCGAGGAAGTCGTCAAGCCCGGTGAATATGAAGTTGATGTCAAGGCACGCACCGTACAGCTGACCGAAGCAGGTGTCGCAAAGGCAGAGCGGGTATTCCGCATCGACAACCTTTATAACCTTGAACATACGCAGCTGCTGCACCGTATCGGACAGGCGCTGAAGGCCAACTATATCATGGCGAAGGATGTTGAATATGTCGTTGATACCGAAAACGATGAGATCAACATTGTCGATCCGAATACCGGACGTCTCATGAAGGGACGCGAATGGTCCGACGGTCTTCATCAGGCAGTCTGTGCGAAGGAAGGCATCTCGATCCGTCAGGAGACAACGATCCTTGCGACAATCACCTATCAGAATTTCTTCCGTCTGTACAACAAGCTGGCCGGCATGACCGGTACGGCGAAGACCGAGGAAGAAGAATTCGTTGAAATCTACAATATGCTGGTATATGAGATTCCGACAAACCGTCCGGTAGCACGTATCGACTATCCGGATGCGATCTACGGTACCAAGGCTGCCAAGTTTGCGGCGCTGGTCAGTGAAGTGAAGGAACGGCATGAGAAGGGACAGCCGGTGCTTGTCGGTACCATTGCGGTTGAAACTTCCGAACTCATCCATGACATGCTGAAAAAGGAAAAGATCCGCCACGAAGTACTCAACGCCAAGAACCATGCCAGAGAAGCAGATATCATTGCCAAGGCAGGTCAGAAAGGTGCGGTTACGATCGCAACCAACATGGCCGGCCGAGGAACCGATATCAAGCTTGGAGAAGGAGTCCGGGAACTCGGCGGTCTCTGTGTGCTTGGCAGTGAACGTCATGAATCACGCCGTATTGATAACCAGCTGAGAGGACGTTCCGGCCGTCAGGGCGATCCGGGTGAATCCCGTTTCTATGTCAGTGTTCAGGATGATCTGATGATCCGGTTCGGCAGCGAGCGTCTCGAAGGAATCTTCAAGTCACTTGGCGATACCGCAGTTGAATCCAAGACCGTGACCAAATCGATCAACTCCGCTCAGCGGCGTGTAGAAGGTGTTAACTTCGACGCCCGCAAACAGCTGCTGCAGTACGATGACGTGCTGCGTCAGCAGCGTGAAGTCATGTATGATCAGCGCAACTTCATTCTCGACAATGAAGATGTACACTCAGCAGTCATCCGGCAGATGTTCAGCCGTGTGATTTCCGATACCGTCGGTGCCAACATCGATCCGGAATCCAGAAACGGTGATCTGAATGTGCCGGCTCTGATCAGCTCTCTCAAGAAACTCGGATTTGACGGTCTGTTTACCGAGGGTGAACTGACCGGTAAATCGGCAGAGGATGCGATTTCCGTGATTGAGGAGCGGGCGTGGAATGCCTACGATCAGAAGATCGATCCGGTCCGGGAACAGATCAGGAGCTTTGAGCGCAATATGTCGCTGGAGGTCATTGACCGGGCATGGGTCGACCACATCGACATGATGTCAAAGCTGCGTGACGGAATCGGACTGAGAAGCTATGCGTCAGACAACCCCCTGCAGGCATATGTAACCGAAGGGTTCCAGATGTTTGAAAACATGATGCATAACATTGCCCAGGATATTGTTGCCTACTGCATGAATATCAAGGTCATAAAACAGGGTGAAGAACAGAAGGCATAAGAGGAGTAACACAGATGGAACTTTATGAAATGAAACAGGGCGTTGCCCGCTGCCAGGCCAAATTGGAGCAGCTTGGCTCCTCTCTTTGACCTGGACGGCAAAAGAGAACAAATCAGAGAAAACGAAGAAGCGATGAATGCGCCGGACTTCTGGAACGACCAGAAGAAGGCACAGGCACTTATTCGAAACAACAACTCGCTGAAGTCTCTCGTTGAGAACCACGAGAAACTGCAGACAGCGCTCAGCGATCTTGCGGAATCGGTCAATGAACTGAACAATTCATTTGACGAAGATCTGGCATCGCTGGTGGAAGAAGAATACCGCACGGTCATGACCGACTTTGACGCATTTGAAATTCAGGTGCTCCTGAGCGGCCCGTATGACAACCATGCGGCGATTCTGGAAATCCATCCGGGAGCCGGCGGAACGGAAGCGATGGACTGGGCAAGCATGCTGTACCGGATGTATGTCCGATGGGCGGAACGCCGCGGCTTCAAGGTTACGGTGCTGGATTATCAGGACGGTGAAGAAGCCGGCATGAAATCCTGCAGTTTGCAGATCGAAGGCCCGATGGCATATGGATACTTAAAAGCGGAAAACGGTGTGCACCGTCTGGTACGCATCTCACCGTTTGATTCCAATGCCCGTCGTCATACCAGCTTCGCAAGCGTCGAAGTTATGCCGGAGTTTGAAGATGATCTGGATATCGAGATCGATGAAAAGGATCTTGAAACGATCACCATGCGTTCTTCCGGTGCCGGCGGACAGCACATCAACAAAACTGACTCAGCGGTAAGAATGACTTATAAGCCGCTCAACATTACCGTCTTCTGTCAGACACAGCGTTCCCAGCTTCAGAACCGTGAAGCGTGCCTGAACATGCTCAAGAGCAAACTGCTTCAGATCCGGATCCAGGAACAGGCAAAGAAGATGGCGGAGATCAAGGGTGAAGTCAAGGCGAACGAATGGGGATCCCAGATCCGCTCGTATGTCTTCCAGCCGTATACCATGGTCAAGGATCTCAGAACCGGACACGAAGTCGGCAATATTCAGGGAGTCATGGATGGAGATCTGGATGACTTTATCTACAGCTATCTCCGCTCTCAGATTTCATAACGAACGAAAGACATTCAATGGAAAAAGAAATTACCTACCAGATGAATCTGAAGGACTGGTCGGTAACCGGCAATGGCAATATTAAAGAAGTCATGACCCGGGAACTGAATCTGTCCCGCAAAGAAATCTCCCGTCTGAAATTTGACGGTGAGATTCTTTTGAACGGGGAACGGACCAGGGTCAATGACCGGATGCGGGTCGGAGATACCTTGACTCTGAGATTTCCGGAAGCGGAAACCGGCAGGATCCCGATTCTGGAAGCAGAGCCGGAGATTCTGTACGAAAACGAAGACATGGTCATTGTGAACAAGCCGGCGGGCATCCCGTGTCATCCGGTACACAATCACATCAATGATTCCATGGGAACGATTCTGGCATCCTATTACCGGAAACAGGGCTATGACTTTGTGATCCGCCCGGTCGGAAGGCTGGATAAGGATGTCAGCGGCGCAATCATCTATGCGAAGAACCGGCTCGCGGCATCCCGGCTTTCCAAAGACCGGGAAGACGGCAAGCTGCGGAAATACTACACGGCGTTTGTCATGGGCGTACTCGAGGCAAAACGCGGCATTATTGACATTCCGATCGCAAAGGTGGAGGGACAGCGCCGGCGGGTCAGCGGAGAAGAAGACGGGAAACCGGCATCTACCTACTATCAGGTAACGCATGAGTTCCATGTCGGAGAAGAATCGATCTCCGTGCTGGCAGTTGAGATTGAAACCGGACGGACCCATCAGATTCGTTTCCATCTTGCGTCGATCGGGCATCCGCTTCTTGGGGATGAACTGTACGGCGGCGATATGAAGCTGATGAAACGGCCGGCACTGCACTGCGCAAAGGTACTGTTTCTGACACCGTTTGAACGAACGGAACTGGAAGCGGACGCGCCGCTGCCGGCAGATCTGAAACAGCTTGTAGAACATCCGGAGGAGATTCATCTGGAAGATCCGGAACCTGAAGAAGACCCCCCGCAGCCGGAACCGGAAGAGGAAATACCGGAACCAGAAGAAAAAATGCCGGAACCGGAATACAGTGATGCCGGGGAAAAGATCCTTGCGTCTTTGAAACAGACTTCCGAACTGACGGAAGTTGAGGAACCTGCGGTTTCTTCGGGATATGAAAAAAAGACCCGAAGGAGAATCAAACTCGTTCCGGTTCTGATCATTGCGGCGATTCTTCTGATCGCAATTATTGCCGCAGTCATCGCATTCAGCCATTATCACACAACAGTCCGCAGGGAAGAGGCAGAGGAACTGTACAGCACCCTGAGGGTTGAATTTAAAAAAGGCGTGACGGTGGAATACGGCGGTGATTTTCATCCGAATGATTATGTTGAATCCGCAGAGGGAGAACTCACAGTCAGCGGTTCGGTAGATACCCGAAAGCTCGGCACTCAGGATGTGACATATACCGTAAGCGGCGTGACCGAAGATGGTACGCTCGTCAGCCGGGACTTCGTACAGACCTTTGAAGTAAAAGACACTATTGAGCCGATCATCACGCTGAAGGAAGAAAACGTCACCGTGTCGCTGAATGAAGCGTTTGATCCGAAAGACAATGTGGAACTTGCGGAAGATCCGGTTGACGGAAAGCTGAAGTATACCGTAGATACCGGAGACTTTACGGCCGAAACGGCCGGCACCTATACGGTTACGGTGACTGCGTCGGATAAAAACGGCAATGAAACGGTAAAGAAGTTCCGGGTTGTCGTGACGCCGGAAGAAAGCCCGGCGGTGAAGACACCCGAGCCTTCCGCAACGCCTGCTGCGGTAACTGCCGCTGATTCCAAAAAGCCGGTTATCACGCTCAACGCCATGTCGGTTTCTCTTTCAGAAGGAGACAGCTTCAGTGCCGGGAGCCTGATCGGATCGGTAACGGACGATACTGACGGGGATCTTCCGTATACGGAATCCCTTGTGCCGGGATCGTATACCGTGGTATCCAATGTCGACAGTACGAAACCGGGTGAATACAGCGTTCTGATTAAGGCGATCGACAAGGCAGGGAACCAGAGTGAAGAAACTGCGGCAGTGACCGTAAAGTCCAAACCGACACCCGCTCCTGTAACCGTCAGTTCCGGCGGCAGCGCAAAAGATACGATCTACAGTTTCCTGACTTCCGCAATGGGGCTCAACCGCGCCCAGGCCTGCGGTGTTCTGTCGAATATGCACAGAGAATCCCGCTTCAGCCCGACGGCGGATAACGGTATTGGTTATTATGGGCTGTGCCAGTGGGGGAATGAGCGGAAAGACAGTCTCATCTCCTGGTGCGAAGAGAACGGCTACGATTATACGACGCTCGATGGGCAGCTTCATTTTCTTCAATATGAAATGCCGCTGTATTATCCAAATACAACGGCACAGTTAAGAGCCTGTCCGAATACGGAAGAAGGTGCCCGCAAGGCGAGCTGGATCTTCGCAATCGGTTATGAAGTTGCGGGAGAAACCTATGCAGAGATGTCTCAGGACAAAGCTGCAGAATACTTCAACGAATGAACGGAATTGATTAATACACAGAGAATCTGACAGGAAGGCGGAGCCGCATGAGGCATCCGTTTTTTTTCTGAACGGTCAGTGTCCGTATTTTACGCCGCCTTCACGGAAGACATGGATCATTTCAGAAGTGAGGGAAGCGGTCCCCGGGACATCGAAGGAATCCTCCGGTTTCTTCCATACTGCAGATTTGAGTTCATCGCGGTCGAGGCGGATCGTCTTCTCATCGGTATCACAGAAAAATCCAAACAGCAGTGATCCGGAAAAGGACCATGGCTGTGATTTGTAATAACGCAGGTTATGAACGGTAAGACCGGTCTCTTCCATCACTTCACGGCAGACACAGTCTTCAATGGTCTCACCGATCTCGGCATAGCCGGCGACCAGCGCATCATGGCGGTATTCTCCATGACGGATCGCATACTGTGTGACCAGGATCTCGTTATCCTTACTGATGATCCCTACAATAACTGCGGGGTTGATCCGCGGATAGACAAGACTGCCGCAGGAGGGGCAGCGCATCGCCCGTTCCTTCTGATCCTCGATCATGCGGGTCCCACAGGATCCGCAGAATCTGGAAGTTCTCCGCCAGGTATAGAGCTGCCATCCGGTTACGCAGGCATACCCGAGAACCTTTGGCTCATAGTTCCTGGCAATGTTGATGTTGAGTGAAATTGCATTTTCCTGTGGAATCTCCGTCAGGAAAAATGCGGTATCATCGATGGAGAACAGATAGACAAACGAATGCCGGTGGTCGAGATCACGGTAATGGAAAAAGGTCTGGTCCGGCTTCAGGATGACATTGTTGCCGTCATAGCCGAACACAATGTCGGTCATTTTCGGGTTCCGCGGTTCCCATCGGTTGTCGAAATGATGCGGATAAATATCATGTATCATAAGCTACAAAAAATCCCGGTTCGTCCGGGTCCCAACAAATCTATTATAAGGAATAAAAAAATGAATTTAAAGACTGGTAATGTTATCTGCAGCGGTTATATTGAAGGTGTAAACAGAAGTAGCTCTCAAAAGGAGGTACATCATATGAAGAAGGTGCTTCTCGAATATTAATTCGAGTTCTCTGGATCAGGCAGAAAGTTCAGGGAACGGAAAAAAATCCTCTGAAAAAGGAAGAAAGCGTCTGCGTAGAGGACAGACCAATGGCAAATTTTAGTTAAAAACTGAATAGCTTATGATTCGGGGAAACCCGAAACAAAAACAGGTACCAAAACCTGAAATGCGGTGAGGGCACCACGGACACCGCGGTAATAAAAAAGCATAACTAGAAAGATTCCGGAAAAACGCAGTTGTCGAAGGAAACAGCAGAACTGCATCGGAATCTTTTTTTATATATAATAAACAGCAGCGAGGAGTATTGAATCATGGTAAGTGTTAACGAGCGAATCAAACTGGTACGGAAAAAGATGAAGGAGCGGAACATCGATATCTATTATGTTCCAAATGAAGATGATCATCTTTCCGATGAATATACAGCACCCTATTTCCGGTGTAAATCGTTCCTCTCCGGCTTTACCGGAGAATACGGATGTCTGATCGTCACAAAAGGGTTCGCAGGACTCTGGACCGACGGACGTTATTTTACCCAGGCGGAGAAAGAGCTGGAAGGCACCTGCATAACGCTGATGCGTCTGCGGCAGGAAGGAGTGCCGGATCCGGTGGATTTTCTGATCCAGAAAACACCGAAGAACGGTACGCTTGGATTTGACGGAAGGGTCGTCAGTGCAGAAACCGCAAGAAAGCTTTCGGAGGCACTGAAGGAAAAGAACGCAAAGATCCGCATGAATGAAGATTTTGCCGGAGAGGTATGGGGCAAAGAACGCCCGCATATGCCTGCGGATAAACTGTACGTGCTGGAGACAAAGTATACCGGGGAGGAGGCTTCTGAGCGGATCGCAAGAGTCCGTGCGGAAATGAAGAATAAGGGTGCGGATACCCTGATCCTGACCAGTCTGGAAGATCCCTGCTGGATGCTGAATATCCGCGGGAATGATATTGAATGCCTGCCGGTGGCATATGCGTTTGCGATGGTTACCCGTACAAAGGTGTTCTATTACATTGACTATGAAAAGATCAGCACCGAAGTGAAAAATCACTTTGCGCAGAACAATATCAATATCCGGCCTTATGCAATGCTGGCAAAGGACCTGGAAACACTGCGTGAGCGGGTGATCTGGGCGGATCTGAACAAGCTTAATGCGGCGCTGTATGCGCGTCTGGACCGTTCAAATACCGTTCTTTCGGAACCGTCTCCGATCCTGAAGATGCGGGCGATGAAGAATCGGGTCGAGATCCGCAACAACCTGAATGCACATATCAAGGACGGCACTGCAATGGTGCGCTTTATCCGCTGGGTAAAGGAAACCGTTGCGGAAGGCGGCATGACGGAAGTCAGTGCGCAGAATTATCTGTATGAACTGCGTGCACAGGGAAGCGACTATATCGAACCGTCGTTCCCGACAATCTGTGCGTATCAGGGGAATGCCGCTATGATGCACTACAGTGCAACAGAAGAGAATCATGCGGCAGTAAAGCCGAAGGGATTTCTGCTGGTTGATTCGGGAGGTACCTATAAAGACGGTACGACCGATATCACCCGGACAATTGCAGTCGGTAAACTGACGGCAGAGGAACGTCGCCTGTATACCAAGGTGCTCAAGGGACATCTGGATCTTGCAATGGCAAAGTTCCTGTATGGCAGCTGCGGGAATAACCTGGATATTCTGGCCCGCCGTCCGCTCTGGAACGAAGAAATTGATTATCAGTGCGGAACCGGCCACGGCGTAGGTTATGTGCTTTCTGTACATGAAGGCCCGCAGTCTGTAGCCTGGGGCAAACGCGGTGCGGCTGTGCTTGAGCCGGGCATGATCGTAACGGATGAGCCGGGCGTTTACCTACCGGATAAACTGGGGATCCGGATTGAAAACGAACTGCTTGTGGTAACTGCCGGAAAGAACTTCTACGGGCAGTGGATGGAATTCCAGAATCTGACGTTCTGTCCGTATGAGATTGAGGCAATCGAACCATCGCTGCTGGAGGATGCGGAACTGGACTTCCTGAACGCATATCATAAGACCGTATACGAGACACTCAGTCCGTATCTGGACCGAAAGGATAAAGCGTGGCTGAAACAGGTTACGAAGGCATTAAAGAAATGAAACTCATATCGTGGAATGTCAACGGCTTAAGAGCCTGCGCAAAAAAGGGATTTGCGGATTTCTTCCTGGAACAGGATGCGGATCTGTTTGCGGTTCAGGAAACCAAGATGCAGGAAGATCAGCTGGAGGATGCACTGCGTTTTGATGGCTATCATCTCTATATGAACAGTGCCGAACGCAAGGGCTACAGCGGAACGCTGGTATATGCGAAGAAAGAGCCGCTCAATGTCCTGTATGACATTGAAGGAGATGATACGAAGGAAGGGAGAGTCATCACGCTGGAGTACCCGGACTTCTGGTTTGTATGTGCCTATGTTCCTAATTCCAAGGATGGGCTTGCCCGCCTTCCGTACCGTATGGAATGGGAAGGGTATCTGCGTGCGCACCTGAAAAAGCTGGATGCCTCCAAGCCGGTCATCTACTGCGGGGACCTCAATGTCGCCCATGAAGAGATCGATATCAAGAACCCGGCAACCAACCATAAAAACGCCGGTTTCTCCGATGAGGAGCGGGAAGCGTTTGGCATTCTTCTGAAGGAAGGGTTCTCCGATACGTTCCGTCAGTGTTATCCGGATACGGTTAAGTACAGCTGGTGGAGCTACCGGTTCAATGCCAGAAAGAACAATGCCGGCTGGCGGATCGACTACTTCGTTGTTTCGAAGCGGCTGATGGAACATGTGAAAGACAGTCTGATCTGGAACGAAGTGGAAGGCAGCGATCACTGCCCTGTTGGGCTTCTGGTCGATTTTGAAATCTGATTTTGGTAAAATATCGATATATTGTCGGACTCGTAGCGGAGGCTTTGTATGAATGTAAAAACAATGGTTACCGGTTATCGTGATGAACTGGTAGAGCGGCTCGGCAGACTGGTTGCGATTCCAAGCGTGGAAGGCAGACCGGAAGACGGAGCACCATTTGGACCGGGACCGCGTGATGCGCTTCATGCGGCACTGGATATGCTGGAAGAGGACGGTTTCAAAACCGTGAATCTTCAGAACTATATTGGATATGCGGAACTTGGTGAAGGCGATCAGGTGATCGGTGTGATCGGACACCTGGATGTTGTTCCGGCGATCCGCGAAGACGGATGGAACACCGATCCGTTCGTCATGACGGAACAGGAAGGAATCCTGTATGGACGCGGTGTGGCGGATGATAAGGGCGCTGTCGTTGCCAGTATGATCGCACTGAAGGTTCTGCGGGATATGAATGTTCCAATCAAAAAACGGATCCGCCTGATCATGGGAACCAATGAAGAGACTGGTTCGAGATGTCTGGCGCATTATGTGGAACAGGAAGGACATGTGGATTACGGGTTTACGCCGGACGGCGACTTCCCGGGTGTGCATGGCGAAAAAGGCATGCTGGGAGGGGTCTTCCGCAGCAGGTCTCATAATATTCTTGAGATCCGCGGCGGTTCGGCAAAGAATGTCGTGGCTGCCAAGTGCACTGCAAAGGTCATCAAGAACAGCTATTCTTCCAAGAAACTGAGTGACTGGTTCCATAATCTGAACATTGACTTTGATGTTGAGGAAAAGGATGACTGCAATCAGATCACGGTTTATGGAAAAGCGGCACACGCATCGACGCCGGAACTTGGTATCAATGCGATCTCCTGTCTGCTGACCGCACTGAAGGAAGCGGGCATGCAGGATCCGTTTGTGGATTATTACTGGACCCATTTCGGGCTGACAACCGACGGAAGCGGCCTGAATGCCAAGCTGGAAGATGAATTCGGCGTACTGACGCTGAATGTCGGCGTGATCGAAACCGATAACGATGAGATTGTCGGTTCCATCGATATCCGCTTCCCGGTTACCATGAGCACAAAGTCTGTGCTCAAGGCAATGAAAGACCGGATGGAGGATGCCAACGGTAAGATTGAAATCCTGTCTGCCGTAGAACCGATTTTCTTCCCGACCGACTCTCCGCTGGTATCGAGTCTTGTCGATGCGTATGCGGAAGTTACCGGCGATACAAAATCAAAACCGATGACAATGGGCGGCGGAACATACGCCAAGGGAATCAACAATACGATTGCATTCGGATGTGCCTTCTTGGGCAGGGATTATCATATTCATGACGCAAACGAATTTGTCGGTATTGATGAACTGCTTTTACAGACAGAAATCTATGTAAAGGCGCTTCTGAAGCTTCTGGAACTTTGAAAACCTCAGGATGGCACGTGGATGCGTGCCTCTTTTGATATAATGAGCGTGATATGAAAAAAGTCGCATTAATCTATGATTTTGACAAAACACTGTGTGACCGTGATATGCAGGAGTACAGCCTGATTCCGGAACTCGGGTATGATTCACCCGGTCTGTTCTGGGGTGAGGTGAATGAGATCGCTTCTTCTCAGCATATGGATCATATCGGGGCCTATCTGTATATGCTCATGCGGAAGTTTGCGGAGTCCGGCAGACCTCTGACCAGAGCAGCATTTGATGGAATCGGAAGTTCCATTAATCTGTATCCCGGTGTGGATACCTGGTTTTCCAGGATAAACGCTGCTGCGAGCGAATGCGGGCTTGAGGCAGAACATTACATCATTTCTTCCGGCATGCTGGAGATCCTGGAAGATACGCCGATCGCCAGGGAATTCCGGAAGATCTATGCGTGCAGATATTACTATGATGAAAACGGCTATGCGGTATGGCCGGGCAGGATCGTAAACTATACGACCAAAACCCAGTATATTTTCCGCATTAATAAGCAGGTGCTGGATGAAGACAATGAAGCGGATCTGAACGCCTGGGTGCCGATGAAGCAGCGGCCGATTCCGTTTGAACGGATGATTTATATCGCCGACGGGATCACGGATGTCCCGTGTATGCGTCTTGTGAAAATGAACGGCGGAAGATCGATTGCGGTTTATAATCCGCAGAGCGCAAAAGCGGCACTGACCGCTGAACGGCTTCTGAGAGAAGGCCGGGCAAACTTCATGGCAGGCTGCGACTATACGAAAGACAGCGCAATGGAAAAGCTGGTCAGAAAGATTCTTCTGGAAATGAGCGCGCATGCGCAGCTGGAGGATCTTGAGGGGATCATACAATGACAAAACGAAAATCAAAACGCAAGCTTCGGAAAGAGACGAAAATACTTGCATTCGCAATACTGTTTCTGGTGCTTCTGATCGCAGGACTCGTGACCTATCAGATCGTAACGGAACAGAATAAGAAGGGAAGAGATATCGTCATTGTTCTCGACAATGCCCATGGCGGTGATGCCTCCGGGATTCAGGGAATTGTCAGTGAAGATGAATACAACGAGAAAGTCATCGATCTTCTGTATGCAAAGCTGGAGAATGTGCCGGGCATCCGGGTGATACGCACCCATCAGGACGGTCAGGCGATGGCAGTATCTACCCGTGTGCAGGAAATCAATGATGCGCATGCGGATCTCGTGCTTTCGGTAAGATGTCATGACGGAATGAGTCCGAATGTAACACAGACAATGATTTATGCGCAGCCCGCAGCCTTCAAAACTCATGGGGACAGCGTTGCATTTGCAAAGCTGATCGAAGAGGGTTTCATCAGTCTCAGCGTGCCGTGCTTCACCGGCTACTTCTATAACCATCCGATTAAGAAGGGCTACTATCAGGAACGGATTGTCGGACTGGATGATGAGACGGATTACGGAGAAGAAACCTACGAGCTGATGAGTGCCAATGCGCCGGTAGTCATCGTTTCATCCTTTAATGTGAATTCACAGGAAGAAACCGATATCTGGACCAGTGAGGAAGGATACGAGAATGCGGCAAACGTTTACAGCAAGGCGATCCGCAGTATGTTCAAGTGAGGAGATATGGCAGAAAAGACGGAAAATGGAGTTCGGTTCCTGAATGCGTATGCCTCGATTGAACGGAGCCTGAATCAGATGCTGTGCAAAAACGACTACGTTCCATTCAAAAGGCTTGTTCATCTTGCGGCAAGAAACAACCGGATCGTCGCCAAAAACGAGGAGACTCTGAAAGAATACTCAGATCTGCGGAACGCAATCGTTCATCAGCGTCCCCGCAATGAAGAATTCATTGCCGAACCGCTGGATTCCGTTGTGGAGAATATTGAGCGGATCGCAGATCTTCTCAACGAGGATGAATGTGTGCTGAACTACGCAACAACGCCGGTACGGTGTGCAGACGAGACAACGACTGTGGAAGAAGGCTATCATCTGCTTCATGGAATCGGCGGCGACAAGCTTCCGGTTTACCGCAATGATGCGTTTGTTGGAATCGTCACGATGGATCAGATCGCCGGGTGGCTGGTGGATGACAATCCGGATACTGTTCCGATCATTAATCTGGTTCGGGACGACGGAACGCAGACATTATTCATGGGAAAAAATGAATCCATTATGGACGCAGTGCTGTTCTTTGACCGGACGGTGAAGGACACAGGAGACGCTCCGGTCATCCTGATCACGGAGTCCGGAGATGACGCAGACAAGCCGATCGGAATCCTCTCAACCCACGATTTATCAAGGATTTTGGCAGCTCTTGTATAAGAAAATGGCTTAAATTGGTGCACCAAGTGCAAAAAACCGCAGAAAAATGCGGTTTTTTAGCATTTTTAGAGTTGCTTTTTTGATGGGTGATGTAAAATATAACTGTCAGTTTTGACGAGAAGGAGATAAGAAGAAGTTTATGGCAAAAGAAGCAAAGATTCTGACAAAGAAGGTTCTCGCTGATGAAATCGCAGCTAAACACGAGAACATCACAAAGAAGGCAGCTGCTGAAGTAGTCAACTATGTTTTCGAAGAAGCAGCGAAGACACTGAAAAAGGGCGGAGTCGTTGATATCAACGGTTTCGGTAAGTTCTCCGTTAAGAAGAGAGCTGCACGTACCGGTATCAACCCTCGTACAAAAGAAACCATCAAGATCAAAGCTTCCAAGGTTCCTGCATTCAAGGCTTCCAAGACTCTCAAAGATCTGGTTAAGTAATCCGGGAGATTGTCAATTACAGGAGCTGTGCCGTCTGTATTCCAATACAGCGCGTACAGCTCTTTTTTTCTGCATTGCCCTCTGGCACTTCTCCTGCCGGGGCGTCAGCAGGATTCCCGCATCTGCTTCGTTTTGGTACAATGCTTAAAGAGACACCGACGTGTTTCTGAATGCACGCATACGGGAGGAATACGCATGATCACAAGAACCATTCTGGCCGGAACCTATACAGACACCGGCAGCAAAGGCATATATGCATTTGATCTGGAAGGCGGAGAGCTGAAGAATCCGCGGGTTTTCGCGGAGATCAACAGTCCGAAGTACATCAGCGTCTGTGATGGCCTGACGGCATCGATCGGAAAGTTCGAAAACGGATGCGGTGCAGCGGTATTTGATAAAGACGGCAAAATGCTGGATCAGATTTCGTTTGAAGAGAAGACCTCCTGTTACATTACCTGGCATGAAGGCAAAATCTATACTGCCAATTATCATCTGGGAACCTTCACAAGACTGACATTCAAAAATGAAAAACTTCATGTGGACAAGAAGGTGGAAATCCGGGAAGGGGCAGGCTGCCATCAGGTACTGTTCCATCAGGATCTGATTTATGTGCCGACACTGTTCCTGGACAAGATCATGATCTTCAATATGGATCTCGAGTACCAGGGATGTATCAACTTCCCGCAGGGAACCGGTCCGCGCCATGGCCTGTTCACAAAAGACGGCAAAACACTGTATGTGCTGACGGAGCTCAGCAACGAACTGTATGTGCTTGATACGGATGAATGGAAGCTGCGTTCCGTCATCCCGGTACTGCCGGATGGCAGGACTTATCAGAGAGGTTCTGCGGCGATCCGCTTTGGGAGAGATGAAAAGCTGGTCTATACCAGTACGCGCAAGGTCGATACGATCTCGGTCATTGATCCCGCAAAGCGCAGAGTGTGCCAGGGAACCTACAGCGGCGGCAAGCATCCGCGGGACTTCATTATCGTCAACGGATATCTGATCACCGCCAACCGCTACAGCGATACGATCATATGTTATTCACTGGACGGAGACGGGACGATTGGTCCGGAGATGAGCCGCATCATCGTGCCGCAGGCAGTCAGCCTTGCGGTACTCTCAGAAACCGAATCCTGATCGGGATTCAATCTCATAACATGGAAAAAAGCAGGACAGTCACGATGGCTGTCCTGCTTTGCGAAGAAGGAGATAATCAGTTGTAGATATAACCGGATATCGGTTCGGTATAGTAGTTTGAACCCTGCTCGATTTTCTGATAGCGGCTTCCGTCATAGTGATCGAGCGCTCCAAGTTCGACCCGGTATACTTCGTTGGTCTCGGTATCGAGATAGCGGTCAAAGCCCATGGTGGAGTCGGAGTATTCCTGCGAGAGAATATCATAGGTTTTCTGACGGGAATTCCAGCCGTTTGTCACGATGTTCATGCTTTCCTGCATCATCTGATTGATCTGACGGGCATTTTGGATTGTGGTATTTTCTTCCGAAGCAACCGCCTGAAGGAATGCGTCGGTATACTGGATGCTTCCGAGGATTTTGGCAAGTACAGTGGAATATTCATTGAGCATGCCATAGGGAGCCGTGATGCCAGCCAGACTGTAGATACCGTATACACCGCAGTCATAGCCGGGATCCATCATGGTCAGAAGATTAACAACGGATCCGGTGAACATGCCTTCTGCTTTTTTCTGGGAAAGCGTTTCGGTAAATTGCGCGTGGATTGCCTTATCATCCAGTGCGACAGAAGCGAACAGATTATCCGTTATGTCCCAGCTCTCGATGGATTCAAAGGATCCGATCTGCGGATAGTCAAATCCGGTATAGGCAGATACCCACTTACTGCAATAATTACAGTAGTCGGCGTATTTGTTCTTGAAGAACTCTTCAAGTGTAGGATTTTCAAGTACCACTGCCTCTGCCCAGCTCGCGAGCGCAGGGCTTCCGTCCATCTGATACGCTTTCTGGTAATAGCTCTTTGCATTGTAATTCTTCAGCATCATATCTGCCTTAAGCAGGGAGAATACCTGCAGGGTCGGATCTGCGGGATCATATGCCCGGATCCAGAGATGCATATTATATCCGCCGGTGGTGACGACCCAGTTATCCGGAATGTTGATGGTGAACGCACCGCCGAATTCTTTCTGTTTCAGTGTCTGTTCAAGCTTCTGTGCGTAGGTTGGTTCGATCTGCAGAGCAGCAGCCGAAGAAGACTCTGTTTTTTGTTCCGCTTTTGAATCCGCAGAAGCAGCTTCGTCCGGAAGCTTGAAGCTTCTGTGAATTGCTTCAAACGCATCCATTGTGATGGATTTCTGGGGATCCATGTATTTGATGATATATTCTGAGAAACCGGTTCCGATCGGCTCACAGATCCAGAGAGCATTGGTTCTGCCGTCCCCTTGGCGGAATGTATATTCAAATCCGGTCAGTTTTTTATCTCCAAAGGTATATTCTTTCAGTTCGGACAGCTCAATCAGATCCTCCCCATAACGGTTTTCCATGGATTCCCGGTTGAATTCCTGATACTCTTCTATAGTCGCGCGAGGACTGTCATAGTAATCAACCATTACATAAGGAATGGATCCGTCATAGGCGGTATAGATATAGATACCGTCTTCCGGATCTTCGTTTGCGGTAAATACACTGTCATACTGTATGGAAAACCCTGCCCGCTGCGAAACGATCTCGTTCATCTTTCCGGATAAAGTGACGGATATTCCGTCAAACTGATAAGTTGTCTGACTGTCTTCCTGGCCGCATCCGGTGGTCAGCAAAGACAGTGCCATGGCGAGAGCCACGAATTTTTTGTGTTTCATAATTATCCCTCCGCTTTAGAAACAGTTTAACTGGTCGAAGTGTTGCAAGAAAGGTTCAATTTTTGTCTGATCTGACAAGAAAACGAATGGCTGACACAGGGGAAGTGCACCGTTTTCAAAAGTCGAAAAAGATTTGCATTTTCGAGTTAGTATATGTAAACTAACTATAGTTAGTTAGTAATAACTAGCAAAGGAGGAATCGATGATGCCGTTAATGCTTTCAGAACCAGGCGTTGAACAGACAATCGTTCATATCGGCGGAAATGCCGAAACCAAGAAACATCTGGAAGATCTTGGCTTCCATGTCGGCGGTGCAGTGACCGTGGTCTCAGAGATCAGCGGGAACGTGATTGTAAATGTTAAGGAGACACGGATCGCACTGGACCGGCAGCTTGCCTCCAAGATCAGTGTTTAAAAAGGGGGAGAATATGAGAACATTGCGTGACGCAAAGATCGGTGAAACGGTCAAAGTGATCAAGCTCCATGGGGAAGGAGCTGTTAAGCGCAGAATCATGGACATGGGAATTACAAAAGGAGTTTCAGTCTATGTGCGCAAGGTTGCGCCGCTGGGAGATCCGGTGGAGGTGACAGTTCGGAACTATGAGCTGTCGATTCGGAAATACGATGCCGAAATGATTGAAATCGAAGAGTAGAAAAGGGGATTCTATTTATGAGCAAAACCGTTATTGCCCTTGCGGGCAACCCGAACTGCGGCAAAACAACATTATTTAATGCGCTGACGGGCGCAAATCAGTTTGTCGGAAACTGGCCGGGTGTTACCGTTGAAAAGAAAGAAGGAAAACTTAAGGGTCATCCGGATGTGATCATTGAAGACCTTCCGGGTATTTATTCCCTTTCTCCGTATACGCTGGAGGAAGTGGTTTCCCGAAACTATCTGATCGAAGAAAAGCCGGATGCGATCCTGAATATCGTTGACGGAACCAATCTTGAGCGGAACCTGTATCTTACGACCCAGCTCGCAGAAACCGGTATTCCGATGATCATTGCCGTGAATATGATGGATCTTGTCAGTAAGCGGGGAGATCAGATTGATTTTGAAGCCATCGGCAAAGCGCTGAACTGCAGGGTTGTGAATCTCTCTGCTTTGAAGGGCGAAGGAACGATGGAAGCTGCGGAAGCAGCACTGACTGCGGCAAAGAACCGTGAGAAACCGGATCCGATCACCTATGACGCAAAGATCGAAGATGCCGTTCAGAAGATCGCAAAACTGCTCAATGTACCAGAGAATCAGAAACGCTTCTATGCCGTAAAAGTATTTGAACGGGATGAAAAGGCAATTGAGAAACTGAAGCTCAGTGCAGATACGACTGCCTCTGCAGATGCGTTAACAAAAGCGGTCGAGAAGGAATACGACGATGATGCGGAATCGATCATCACAAATAACCGGTATGAAGTTATCGAAAAGCTGCTGAAAGGCAACTATAAGAAACAGAATGCAGGTCAGATGAGCACCTCAGACAAGATTGACCGGATCGTGACCAACCGCTGGCTGGCCCTTCCGATCTTCATGCTTGTCATGTGGCTGGTGTACTATGTATCCATTTCCACGGTCGGTACCTGGGGCACAGACTGGTCGAACGATGTGCTGTTTGGTGAGATCGTACCGGGAGCGGTCGGAAACCTTCTGACTGCGGTCGGAGTAGCGGAAGGCAGCTGGCTGTACGGCCTGATCATTAACGGCATCATTGCCGGTGTTGGCGCAGTTATCGGCTTCCTGCCGCAGATGCTTGTCCTGTTCTTCTTCCTGGCATTTCTGGAAGGATGCGGCTATATGGCACGAATCGCATTCATCATGGACCGTATCTTCCGGAAGTTCGGCCTGTCCGGCAAATCCTTTATTCCGATGATGATCGGAACCGGATGCGGGGTTCCGGGCATCATGGCAAGCCGTACGATCGAAAATGAACGTGACCGCAGGATGACCGTCATGACTACAACCTTTATTCCGTGCGGTGCAAAACTGCCGATCATTTCCCTGATCGCAGGTGCGATGTTCAATAACTCTGCAATGGTTGGCTGGAGTGCTTACTTCATTGGGGTTGCGGCCATCGTGATCTCCGGCATCATCCTGAAGAAAACAAAACGGTTCGCAGGAGATCCGGCTCCGTTTGTCATGGAACTTCCGGAGTACCATATGCCGACACTGTCATCGGTACTGCATTCCATGTGGGAACGTGCTTCTTCCTTTGTGAAGAAGGCAGGAACGATCATCCTGCTGGCAACGATCCTGGTGTGGTTCCTCTCCAACTTCGGTGTATATGAAGGTTCGTTTGGAATGCTGCCGGAAGAAGACTTCATGGAGCACTCTCTGCTTGCGGCAATCGGAAACCTGTTCGCATGGCTGTTCATTCCGCTGGGCTGGGGTTCCTGGAAACCGGCAGTGGCAACCGTTACCGGTCTGATTGCGAAAGAGAATGTCGTCGGAACATTTGGTGTTCTGTATAAATACGGCGGTGAAGTATCCGAAGCTGGCGAGGAAATCTGGGCAAATCTGAGGGCAGATTACACTGCGCTTTCCGCATACTCCTTCATGGTATTCAATCTGCTGTGTGCTCCCTGCTTTGCGGCAATCGGCGCAATCAAGCGGGAGATGAACAACCGCGGATGGACGTGGTTTGCGATCGGCTATGAATGCGGATTTGCGTATGTTGCCGCAATGCTGGTCTATCAGCTTGGCGGCCTGATGACCGGAGAAGTGCCGTTTGGAATCTTCCCGGCAATTGCGCTGGTACTGCTGGCTGCAGTGATCTGGCTGCTGTTCCGTCCGTATAAAGAAGCGACAAAGCTGGAAAACGTAAACGTGTAAACAATGCATTTCAAGAGTGCCTCTGAACCGGCACTCTTTTTGAAGACAGGAAATGAGCATAAGCCGGGGGATCAGAGGTATTATGGCTTATGTGAAGAATGAGCAGACAACAGGAGGCGTCCCATATGAAAAATCGAAAGAAGGCGATTCAGGACTCCTACCGGCAGCTGGGAGATATTGGGACGGTATATGACGGAATCATTACCAGGTCCACGCTGATTGGAAAGATCATCGACAGTACGGTATGGGGCCTGGATAAAACACTGGCCGAAAAATGGATCAATGATGCACTGGATCCGATCCCGGAACAGTTCTCCGGCCGCCTGCTGGAAGTACCGGTCGGAACGGGTGTACTGACGATGCCGCTGTATGCGTCTTTGCCGGATGCGGATATTACCTGTCTGGATTATTCGGCAGACATGATGCGAAATGCACAGAAACGGGCGGAAGCGATGAAGCTTTCAAACATTACGTTTGTGCAGGGAGATGTCGGGGCACTGCCGTTTGAAGATGAACAGTTTGATATTGTTTTGTCACTGAATGGGTTCCATGCATTTCCGGATAAGGATGCGGCATTTCGCGAGACGCATCGGGTACTGAAGAAAGGCGGTACCTTCTGCGGTTGTTTCTATCTCTCGGAGGAATTCAAACGTACGGATTTCTTTGTTGAGAAGCTCTATGTGCCGAAAGGATTCTTCACCCCGCCGTTTGAGACAAAAGCGAGTCTGGAGGAACGGCTGAAGAAACAGTATTCGGAAGTACAGGTACAGACCGTACGTTCAGAAGGCATCTTCTGCTGCAGAAAATAATCGGGAACCGGCTGATTCTGATCTTGATCCAGAAGGCCGGTTTTTAACGTGCCGGAACCGTATTTCAAAAAGGTACGGCGGGAACTTCACGGATTGTGAATTCAAAAACTTACCGGAAGGTCTTTGACAAGAGGGCAATCGGCGGTTAATATGAATTTGCAAGTTGCGTGAAACACGCAAGATAGAAAAGAGTGTGAACGATGGAATTCAGCGAAAAACTGAGAAATATCCGTATCTCAAAAGGATGGTCGCAGCGGGAACTTGCCGAAAAGTCCGGCATTTCCGAACGTACGATTCAGAACTATGAAAGCGGCAGCGTGATGCCGAAGAAACGTTCTTCCTACACGGTTCTGGCAGAAACACTGGGTGTGGAGGAACCGGTTCTTCTGGATCAGAATATCGATTTTGTACTGCGTGCCAATGAACAGTACGGCAGTGCGGCAATGCGGCAGGCAATGGATCTTGTCGCAGACGTCAAGGCGCTGTGGGCTGGCGGAGAGATGGAAGAAGCGGACGTGGATGAGATCATGCATGCGCTTCAGGAAGCTTATATGGAAGCGAAGCATAAAAGCGTAAAGAGGAAGAAGGACAGATGAAAGCGGACGCGGCACTTGCGGAAAAACTGATTGCGGAATTTGAAACACGGGATCCGTTCCGGATTGCGTTTCTGCTGGACATCGCAGTGAAGTATATCGATACAAAGCGGCAGAAAGGACTGTGTGCGGTCTTTGATGACATTCCGTTTATCTTTATCAATCAGAATCTCAGTGAAGAGATGCGGCGAATGACCTGTGCGCATGAGCTTGGTCATATTCTGCTTCACAAAGATATCCTGTCCGGAAACATTCCGCTTCTGGAGTATGAACTGTTTGATATTCACAGTTCTGCGGAATATGAGGCAAATGTTTTTGCGGCA
Source organism: Solobacterium sp. (assembly GCA_017512725.1). Lineage (GTDB taxonomy): Bacteria > Bacillota_I > Bacilli_A > Erysipelotrichales > Erysipelotrichaceae > Bulleidia. The sequence continues at coordinate 18,876 of JAFWEW010000035.1, read as the reverse complement.
AATCTTCTGATCGACGAAGAAGAACTTCTGAACCTGATGAAGGAAGGCAGAGATATGGTGGAGATTGCCTCGGCGATGAACATCAACGTCAACCTTCTGATGATCCGGATCCTGGAGATGCAGAAAGAAGGAAAAGCATTAAACGCACCGTTCCGGCCAAGTAAGGAATTTCTCGGGAAAATCGATGACCGTGCGGATTCTGTGAATTGACGGGAAATGATTCTGGTCTGAACCGGAAGGAACTGCAGGGCGGGCGGTCCTGTGCAGAATTCCGGAACCGATATCCGGATACAATCGGATGAAAATCAATTTGAAATCAAAGAAATCTTTGAAGATGTTTTTCTTATGCGCAGAAAGGAGAAAAAACCAATGACGGCGGAGACCTATGACCGATTTCATCGTATTTATATCTGTATCGATCTGAAGTCTTATTACGCTTCGGTCGAATGTGTTTACCGGGGACTTGATCCGCTGAAGGCAAATCTGCTGGTGGCGGATGAGAGCCGTTCGGATAAAACAATCTGTCTTGCGGTCTCTCCAAGCCTCAAAGCGATCGGAGTACCGTCCAGGCCCAGACTGTTTGAGGCAAAGCAGAAGATCCGGGAATATGAATGGGGCCATCACTGCAAAGTGCCTTACATCGTGGCGGTACCGCGCATGGCGGAGTATGAGAAGATCTCGGCAGAGATCTATTCCATCTATCTCCGGTATACCGCTCCGGAAGATGTCCATGTCTACAGCATCGATGAATGCTTTATCGATGTCACTTCCTATCTGCATTTTTATGAAGAAGAGGCAGAGAAGAAGGGAATCTCTGCGCCGCATCTGATGGCAGTCACAATGATCCGGGATGTGCTGGCAACAACCGGAATCACCGCAACCGTCGGAATCGGAACCAACATGTATCTTGCCAAGGTGGCGATGGATATCGTTGCCAAGAAAGCACCGGCAGATAAAGACGGTGTGCGGATCGCAGAACTGAATGAAGAAAGCTATAAGTATCTGCTGTGGGATCATCAGCCGCTGACGGATTTCTGGCAGATTGGTCCGGGGAAGTGCAGCAGACTGAATAAGGGCGGCATGTTCACAATGGGACAGGTGGCGATGCGTTCCCAGAAGGATGAAGAGTGGTTCTACAAAACGTTTGGCATTGATGCGGAAATTCTGATCGATCATGCCTGGGGAATTGAACCGGTATGCATGAAGGATATCAAGGGTTACCACGCCTCTTCACACAGCCTGAATTCCGGACAGGTGCTCTCCCGGCCGTACGGTTTTGATGAGGCCCGGATCGTGTTTACAGAAATGATCGATGATCTCTGTGCGGATATGTTCCGGAAGAATCTTACGAGCAGACTGTTTACTTACTGGATCAGTTATGACGCAAAGTCGCTGGAGATGAATCCCTGGTACAACGGACCGATGTGCATTGATTTCTATGGGCGGATGTTTCCGAAATATACGGCAGGTACGGTACGGTTCCATAACCGGACAAACAGTCCGGCCATGGTTGTGAAAGCAATGCTGGAAGAATTTGACCGGAAGGTGAACCGCAGATTCTATGTCCGGCGGTTTGGCATTTCCGCTGCCGATACGGCAGAAGGGGAGACCTGCATTCAGCTGGATCTGTTTACCGATTATGAAGCACAGGAAAAGGAGAAGCGGGTTCAGGAAGCGGTACGGGAGATCCGGAAGCGGTATGGAACAAATGCCGTGCTGAAGGGAACAAACTTTATGGAAGGCGGAACTGCCCGGGAACGCAACGGACAGATTGGCGGGCACCGTGCCTGAGGCAGGGACCAGTTATGAAAACGGAAATTGGAAAAATGGATCTTCCGGAAGAATTCAAGTATCTGGAAGTTCTGAGAAACGGAAAGCAGCGCCATTGCGGAGATGCCTTTTCGAGATGCCATCCAAAGATGGATTACGCGAAACGGGCAAAGATTTTCGCACCATTTGCGGCACTGAAAGGATTTGAAGAGGAAGTCGGTTCAAAGGAAGTCCGTTATGAAGAAAAACGGGAAGTGGACGAAGATGAACGGTATGAACTGAACGAACAGCTGAATCAGCTCTATGAACGGACGTTCAACGGTCATGACGCAAAACAGAATCCGGTGAAGGCAGTGATTGAATATTATGCCCGGTGTGAAGATGAAAACAGCGAGTTCTATCGGAAGAAGGGAAGATATCTTACGGCGGAAGGCATTGTGGAAAAGGTGGATCCGGAACAGCAGGTTATCCGGATCAGCGGCAGGCGGATCGCATTTTCCAATCTTTACCGGATCGAAACAGACTGCGGGAAGAAACCATGAGAGCAGCTTTTGGAAAGCGTTATGTAGACGTGGATGTCAGGTGGAAGAAAGACGGAGCGATCGTCCCGAACGCATTATACTGGGAGACGGAAAACGGAATTGAAAAGTACGAGATCGATCAGGTTCTTTCCGGCCCGCGTTCTATGGCAAGTTCTGCAGGCGGTGTCGGCAAACGCTATCAGGTGCTGATTGGAAAAAGCAGACGAAATCTGTTTCTGGAGAAAGACCGCTGGTTCATTGAAACGATGAAATGAGAACGCAGGTGCGCATTTTACAAACAGGTTCGTTCAGAAAAAGCCGTAAGACCAAATGAAAACCCTGTCCTTTCCGGTTCTTAAGGGAACCGGTAACCGACAGGGTGTTTTTTTGGCTGTGATTCAATTGGAGTACCATTCATTCAGAAGTGCTTTCAGTTCTTCGGCAGGAAGGCTGACCGGTTCGGACTCCGCATCAAGCTGGCTGCTGATTACAGCGGTGCCGTCCTGAATGACAAGGGTCATCAGGTTCCCGGCGAAGAATCCTTCTCCTGTTTCCTCCGCCATTTTGAACGCTGATGCGATCTGTGAACGGAACATCGTTGCTTCAGAGTTGAGAAAAACTCCAACCAGCTTATAGTACGGATCTTCAAAACGGATCACCTTCCGTTTTTTTTCATATCTGCCGCGGCGCAGTGTAATTACTTTTATCGTATGTTCTATCATTCTTCCTCCATCACCGGATAAGCAGTGACAATCTTGCCGTCATTTTCCCGGATCACCAGTTCAATTTCCATCCCATCTTCGGTCAGTCCGGAATACAGCGAATCACCAATCAGTTCGCAGTGATCATAAACATCGTTGACCGCATCGATTACATCCTGCGGGGAATAGGATTCGGGGAAAAAGGAAGAATACCCGTTATACGATTTCTTCGCTACCCCGTTAACCACTACCTTTCCGAGGTAAACCCCATGGGAATCCGGTTCTGATTTTGTTCCGGGAACGATGGATCCCGGAGAATCGACGATGCCGTCGTAATGGTACCCGGTAGCCCTCGTATTATTATCTTTCAGGGTGCCGAGAAACAGATGCTCCAGAGTGGAGTTAAGGAAGTGCTCGGTATGCTTAAGATGCTTCAGATCTTCCGTTGTATACACTGGTGCAGCCGGTTCTTCACTCGGCGTCGGCAAAGGCGCTGGGGAAGCAGAAGGAGCAGGTGTGTCTACAGCGGGAGTCTGAGACGGTACCGGCGTATCCGGCGCAGGAGTTGGAGACGGAGCCGACGAAAACGGCCGGAACAGGTACAGGCAAACCAGCACGATTACGACAGCAGCGATCGGAATAATAAAACGATTCTTTTTCATGTATTTATTCTATGATGACTGACAGTTCTCTTTCAAAGCAATCTTTTCAATTGTCATGCGGCAGAAGACCGTTCAGCTGTTAAATGTCAGGCTGTTTCCGGGTGTCTTTTTACTGTCATACAGCGCACTGTCAGCGAGCGCATACAGGCTGTTAAATGTATTTGCGTTTGTTCCGCCGGAGAGAGCGGCACCGATACTGACATGGAATGTTCCGCCATTCAGCTCCGGCAGTTCAAGCCGGTCAAGTAGTGTAAACAGCCGGCTGACAATTGCCGCACCCATTTCCGGATCGACGATTCCGACTGCGAAAACACCAAATTCATCGCCGCCAAGCCGCATAAGGATGTCATTGGAGCGGAAGGTGCTGCGCAGTGCGTCTGTCAGTGCAAGGATCACACGGTCTCCGGTCTGATGACCGAAGGTATCATTAATATGCTTGAACTGGTCGATATCCAGCTCCAGAAACATGCCGTTGCTGCTGGAAGCGAGAAGATCATCGACTTTCCGTTTTCCGGTTACCCGGTCAAAAAGTCCGGTCATGCGGTCGGTTTCAGAAAGCAGCTGAAGTTCTTCGCCGCGTTTCTCTTCCTGATCGATAATGGTATGAAGTTTCTGAAGTGCCTGGTTTTTCTCATTCAGATGCAGAAATACCACAACAAGGAATGCCATGATCAGAATCAGGATCACCGCAAAGGTATTCATTGTGCGCCGCAGCGGCCGGTACCAGTTATCCGAGTTGATCAGACTGACACTGTACCATCCGCCCATAAGCTGATCCGCATAAACGGAATAACTGCCTTCGGGAGTATCGATATCAAAGTTCATCTGCTTTTCGATGAGGATTTTCTTCGCAATGCGGCTGCCAGCACTGTCCGGCATTTCCAGAAAGTTCCTGCCGAGCATGGTCTTGTCGGAATGGGCAACAACAATTCCGTTGGTATCGATCACAAGTGCCTGACTGCCTTCGGTCTCGGAAGAGACCTGTTCAACAATGTTCTGGATGGGATCCAGACTGACGTCCATGGCAAGGACACTTTTCCCATCGCTTAAGAGCTCGGAAACCGTCATCATGACCGTGTTTGTCTGTACGTCCAGATAGGGTTCAACAAACGTAATCTCATCTTCCGACTGCAGTGTCTGAAGATACCAGGGGCGTTCGGTCGCAACATAGCCCGCATCCGGAACCCATCCTGATCCATCAAGATATTCTCCGGCGATCCAGCCATAAAGACCTGTGGTATGCGGATCGAGAGTGGAGATGATGTATTCCGTCTGTTGTGTGAGATAAGCTTCAATCTGATCGCCGCCTGTGTTCCTGGAGAGCATTTCATCGACGGCCCGGCCTACCAGCGTCACAATATTGACACGTGTCAGAAGGCAGCTGTTATATTCGATTGCCGATTCTCTGGCGTTCAGTTCACCCTGCAGCAGCAAAACTTCTTTTTCTGCTTCGTAATAGCGAATGCCGACATAGCCTGCAATGCCGGCAGTAATGATGAAAACCGTCAGTGCGGTCGCAATGGATCTAAGGCCAATATGATTAAGCGCTTCTTTCAGACGCCTGTAATAGTTTTTCACAGTCTCATTATCTCCGTTCGTTATCTGCTGTCTGTCAGTACCAATATACATGCGGACCGTTTTTTGTTTTGACAAACCGCTGCTGCATGCATAAATCGATATGTCATACTTTGTAAAAAACTGTCCGAATACTCAATGGCGGGCAGTTAAAAGAACTCTGTCTTTTTCATTAAATACGTTTGTCCGTTACAGAAGCGACACATCATTTGAGCTTCCGGAACATTCGTGTTGCCGGGAGGATCAGTCCGGGATCACAATCCGTACGGTTGTTCCTTTCTCGTTCTGCGATTCGATGGTCAGGCTGCCTCTGCACATCGACTGAAGGCGCTCTGCGATATTCTCCAGTGCAATATGCGGTTCTCCGTTTTCGACGGTACGAAATCCGGGGCCGGTATCTTTCACCGTGATCTCACTGGCGTGATCGGTTTTTCTGGTGATGATTGTGAGATGCATCGGCTCAAGTTCCGGGTCAACGCCATACTTAACGGCATTCTCAACAATCGGCTGAAGCGTCAGCGGCGGAATCAGAAACGAGGTGTGCGGCGTGTCGAAGGTTACAAAGAGATCTCCTTCAAACCGGACCTGTTCTACCGCAAGATAGGCTTTGGTATGCTCGAGTTCGGAAGTGAAGGGAATCGGAGAATCCTTGGCGATTGCCGCAAAATTCTTGCGCAGATATGTTGTGAAATCGAGGGTGACCTGCTGTGCTTTTTCCGGATTCTGCTGAATCAGGTAATAGATACTTGTCATCGTATTGTAAATGAAGTGCGGGCGCATCTGAAGTACGGTATTGGCAGCCTGAAGACGGTTGTTTTCTTCCTGCTGAAGCATGGCTTTTTCAGCCTGTGAATTAACGATGAAGAAATACAGGATAACCGCGCCAAGCGTCGTTCCGAGCGTGATTGTCAGCAGACCGTATGAGACCATCTGAATGAGCATGGAAATCATCGGAATCAGAAAGTAGATCAGGAAGGCGAAGAAATAGCGGGAAGGGAGCTTGTCTTTCCGGCGGATCAGGCCAATGATATTCACAGCCATGATCAGCACCGGCGGAACCAGAAGAACCGGATAATAAGGACCCCGGAGATATTCACCGTTCGGAGTAACGTAATAAATCTGGTTTGTGAACTGTGTATAAATCAAAAGAAGAAGATAGATGATCCAGAGTCCGAAGGTCGTTTTGAACAGAGGACTTGTCTTCCAGTCTTCCCTGCAGGTATGCAGCAGGTATATCGTCAGCATCGGGATCAGCAGAGAAGACAGTAAAGAATGCATGAAGATAGTGAAGCGCAATAGTCCGACATTATGGAAATACGTCCCTGTAATCTGACTGACCGTACTGAAGAACGCATACAGGATCAGGATGCTGAAAAAAACCGTAAAAAAGCGCCGGGTCTCCAGCTCGACATTTTTCGCGACGATGCAGGCAAACAGACTGTTCAGGGCAATCAGAAACGCAGCGACGTTAACCGAAAAATTGATGGTAAACAGCAGGTCATTCATTGTTCAGCCCTCGGACGGGATAGCGCAGAAAAGGAAGCTGCCTGCGTACTGCTTCAACAGACAGCGGCTTGATCAGAAAGCCGCATGCGCCGGTGGACCATGCGTCCAGAGAATAGTCCGGGAATGCGGTCAGGAAGATGATGTTGGTACGGGAATGAATGTCGAGAAGCTGCCGGCAGAGTTCAATCCCGTTCAGCGAACCAGTTTCGATATCGAGAAACGCAAGATCAACCCGGTTCTCTCTGGCAAAGGAGATGGCCTGAAGCGGCCGAGTAAATCCGGTCACGGCTGCGTTGGGAAATGCTCTTTCAAGAATCGGCAGACCGCCTCTCAGAATGATTTTTTCATCATCCACAAGAATCACATTCGGCACGCCGTCCAGTCCTTTGGCCGCACTGAGAAGATCGGTCACATCCGCTCCAAGACATTCGGAAAGGCGCATGATCATCATTGCGTCCGGAAGCCGGTTCCCGGACTCCCATCTTGTGACGCTGGTCCGGTCCACAAATACCATTTTTGCAAGCTGCTGTTGGGACAATCCCTTTTCCTGGCGCAGCTTTCTTAATGTTTCACCAAAGGTCATGAAGAGATATTCCTTAAAAGTCATCATAGCGAATCACGAAACACAGAACAAGAAGATGAAGTTCAGGAGTGTAACGAATCGGAACATATATGGGTTTCGACACTGCCCGGTCTAAACTCTGAAAAAAAGATCGTTCGCCGGCAGGAACGATCTTTTGAAAGAGAGAAATACGTTTCAGGTCAGCGGAAACTGTTTGCCCAGTTGACCAGAGAATCGTGCCAGATATTGTTCTCCACATCTTTGCGCATCTGATCGGTAACTGGTCCGTTCTTCGCCAGTTTGGTCAGGATGACCGCCTGAAGCTGTTCTACGGTCATCTCGGAATAGGGAATATCCGGAATCGTAACAGGAGCTTTCGGTGCCGGTTCTGCTGGTTTTTCCGGTTTGATATTGGGTTTGGTATGCGGCTTCTTTGGAGAATCGGAGTCCGGTTCCTTGTTCGCTGCTTCGCCCGTTTTGGAAACAAACGCTTCGGAAGTCACGGGTTTTGCGGGATGCGGTTCGGTTTCCTTCCGGATAACTGTTTCTCCGGTGCGGACCGGCGCAAAGATCTCACCGCTGCAGGCATCCAGCGTGAGATTCAGTTTTCCGCCGGATGCGGAAACCGTCGTGTTCGAAAGCAGTCCCCGGTACATGCCGTCCGGTGCACTGAGTGATAACGGTGCGGAATGATCGTCGTTGTTGACTGCGATAAGAAGGGATCCCCGCGTATAGGCAAACTGCCGGTTGGTAAGCGCCAGTTCCTGATAGCTGCCATAAGAAAGCTCTTCCTGATAATCCCTGCGGATTGCCCCGAGAGAAGCAATCAGTACGGTACATGGGTTATCCGTGTAATCCGTTTTGTAATCTTCGATATGTATGCATGGGCGCAGAGAATCATCCGACCAGCGTTCTTTTTTTCCTTCCATGCCAAACTCACTTCCGTAATAGACAGAAGGGATGCCCGGCAGCGTGTAAAGAAGAACATGAACCGGGAAATAGTGCGCCTTGTCTGTCAGTCTGGTATAGATCCGCTCCACATCATGGTTGTCGGCAAAGTTATACAGCCGGACGGCAGGAGAGATCATATTGCCGATATAGCGGATCGTGTGGGCAAGCTCAAAGTAGTTGTGATCGTTATGGCTGCTGTAGAGCGCTTTATGGAGCGCATAGTTTGTAACACTGTGGAGTGTGCTCGCATTTGCCCATCGGGAATAATCTCCGTGAATGACTTCACCCATGAGCCAGAACTCGGGTTTGACGGAGTCGGCGACCCGCCGCAGTATTTTCATGAATTCGAAATCCAGTACATCCGCCGCATCGAGGCGAATGCCGTCCACATCAAATTCATGGACCCAGAAGCGGATCACATCTGCGATATAATCCTGTACTTCCGGATTTCTCTGATTCAGTTTGACCAGCAGATTAAATCCGCCCCAGTTGTCGTAGCAGAAGCCGTCGTTGTACTCGTTATTTCCCCAGAAATTCACATTGCAGTACCAGTCCCGGTACCGGGAGTTTTCACGGTTTTTCTGAATGTCTTTGAATGCGAAAAAGTCTCTGCCGGTATGATTGAATACACCGTCAAAAATCACCTTCAGGCCATTGTCATGACAGGCTTTGACAAACGCCTTCAGATCATCATTGGTTCCAAGGCGGCTGTCGAGCTTTTTATAATCGGCAGTTTCATATCCATGTCCGGCGGACTCAAACAGCGGGCCGATATAGAGGGCGGTAAATCCGAGTTTCTTCAGATGATCGATCCAGGGCAACAAGGTGTTCAGCCGGTGCACCGGGTCCCCGTAATCATTCTTTTTTGGCGCTCCAGTCAGTCCGAGCGGATAAATATGATAGAAAACTGCTTCATCGTACCATGTCATAATTCTGACCCCCTGCAGTACTTCAGCCGCATAAAAAAACAGCTGTGATGTTCTGAAAACATGAAATTATTCTATCAATCGGAACAGAAACAGTTCAATAAGCAGAAACACTGTGACAGGATGGCACTGCTTTATGGCGGTTTTGTTTTTTTTAACGTATATCGTTATGTATATTTATATACTGTGTGGATCGGGGACCGGTGAATCGGGCTCCGGCACAAACTGAGGAATCAACAGGGATATGAAAAAGAAGCGTATTTTCAGAACGATATGGATTGGTTTGCTGGTAATCAGCGTTTTATCCGGCTGCGGCGGGATCTGGCAGAGATCAGGGAACAATACTGTCCGGACAGAATACGACGCAGCGGACCATTCACTGAAGCGAAACGGACTGGCCCTGCATCTGCGGGAAATTCATGTGGCCGGAACAGACCCGGACAGAAATATCCTGCTGATTCATGGTGTAACCTATTCATCACAGGAATTTGATATTAATTATGAAGATTACAGTCTTGCCCGGAAACTGGCAGGGGAAGGATACCGGACGTGGCTTCTTGATATTGCCGGTTTCGGGCAGTCGGAATCGGTTCCGGATGGATTTCTGCCGGATTCCGATTATGCCGCAGAAGACATTCATGCGGCGGCAGAAACTATCATTGCGGAAACCGGTCAGGATAAGATTGACATTCTCGGGTGGAGCTGGGGAACGGTAACGGTCAGCCGGTTTGTGGCTGCCCATCCTGAGCTTGTCAATAAAGTGGTGCTGTATGCGCCGATCCTGAGCGGCATCGGGGAATACGAGGTGAATGAGCCGTTCCATCATAATACGTGGGAACATGCCGTCGATGATTTTCAGCGGACGGAAGACGGCTCTTTTGATCAGACGGTGACGGATCCGGCGGTTGTGGAATACTGGTGCTCAAGCTGCTGGCGTTATGACGGAGAATCAAGTCCCAATGGCGGCAGAAGAGATATCTGTGTCGACCGGTCCGAAGAACTGATCGATCTTTCGAAGATCCAAAACCAGACACTCGTGATCTGCGGGGATCAGGACCCTTATCTGAACTATGAGTTTGTCCAAGCAAGTCTGGACCGGCTGCCGGAGGGATCTTCGCTGGAAATGATTGAAGGGGGATCCCACATGGTGTACATGGAAAAACCGTATTATCACGATTTTCAGAACCGGCTTCTGAAATTCCTGAACACCTGAGCAAACGAATTGCCGCAGATACGAAACAGGGGAAAAACCGTATTCTGCAGATCGTTTCGATACGTAGGATGAATTGTTTTTAAAGATTGATTTTACGGAATTTGTTACTGATAATGGTACTGTTTTTATTTGTATAAAAGGTAAAAAACTATGAAAAAAAGAAGCTTGATGAAATTGTTCGCGATTGTCTTCATTCTGTTTGCGGCAGTGACGATCATCATTAACGGAACAATGACGTATGCCGCTCAGACGGACGCCTATCATAAAGATGCTGTGGCGGATCTGAGAAGACTGACAACCAATCTGACCAGACAGATTCAATCGGAAGGAAATGAATTTGTTCACCTGAAAAAGTGGTTCCAGGAACATCCGGATCTGGTACAGGTTCCGGTGGATTTCCGTTCGGATCTGCCGGAGGCTGAGAAAGCGTTCAATCGTTATATCGCAGATCATTATCCCGGAAAAGTTTATGGGACGGATTTCGATTTTGACGATCTGGATCTGGAAGGTCAGCGCCTTTATGTTAATTATTCGTTTGATTACTGGTTTTCTGCCTTTTTTGATGCATGCGAGGATTTTAATCTGAGTTATGTCTATTTCATCTATCCGGAAAGCGAAGCGGATCTGAAGATGAATTACATGTTCGATCCTACGATGGAAACGACAACGACGGAAGACGGAAAAGAGATCCTCAAACTCGGAGACGTTGTTTATGAGGATCCTGAGATCCATAAGTATATGTGGGAAGCCTGGAAAACAGGAGAAGTCCAGAATGGATTTGATACCCTGAATAATGAATTTGGCCATGTATATACCTACTGCATGCCGGTGCTGATCAACGGAGAGAAGGTAGGTCTCATGTGTTCGGAAATCAGCGTGGACTATGTCAATACAGAGATCATGCAGAGTGTTATCAAACAGGCACTGGTGACAGCGCTGGTGCTGATTGTGATGACTGCAGTTCTCTATTTCCTCCTGCGCAAAGAGGTTCTGAACCGGATCGTGCAGATTGAATGTGAGATTAAGGACTACTCGGATAAGAAAGATCCGCAGATCGCAAATGAAATCATCGCTAAAGCCGGTCCGCAGGATGAAATCGGCGTTCTGGCAAGAAGTTTTGGAAATATGATTCTCGAACTGGAGAATTACATGATCAATCTTCAGAAGATCACGGCAGAGAAGGAACGCATTGACGCAGATCTGAATGTCGCTACCCAGATCCAGTCCGATATGCTGCCAAAGATCTTCCCGGCATTCCCGGAGAGAAAAGAAGTTGGCATCTTTGCCTCCATGACACCGGCAAAAGAAGTCGGCGGTGACTTCTATGACTTCTTCCTGGTGGATGATACGCATCTGGCACTTGTCATTGCGGATGTTTCCGGAAAGGGTGTTCCGGCTGCTCTGTTCATGGTTATCGCCAAGGCACTGATTAAGAACCGGCTCCAGTCCGGAGAGTCTCCTGCCGAAGCTGTAACAAACGTGAACAACCAGCTCTGTGAAGGAAATGAATCACAGTTCTTCGTAACGGTATGGCTGGCTGTCATTGATCTCAAAACAGGGGATGGCTATGAGGTGAATGCCGGACATGAACATCCTGCGATCCGCAGAGGAAACAAGCCTTATACACTCATTAAGTCCAAGCATTCGATGGCAGTTGCGGCTATGGAAGGACTGAAGTACCGTCAGAATGAAATCCATCTGGATCCGGGAGACCGACTCTTTGTCTATACGGACGGCGTAATGGAAGCGACAAATGCACAGAATGAACTGTTTGGTGAAAAACGGATGCTGGAAGCTCTGAACAGAGATCCGGACGCATTGCCGGCGAAACTGCTGCCGAGCGTGAAAAAAGAAATCGATGACTTTGTCGGTGACGCACCGCAGTTTGATGATATTACCATGCTTGGTTTCATCTATTACGGAAAGGCTGAATAATAAATGGCGCATCGTGTGAACAGAATGGCAGAACTGTGCAGAGAGCGCAATGGAACGGTTATGGCCAGCTATGCATTTGGTCCGATGAATCTCGATTCCTTTGCGGAAGTACAGGCACAGAAGGTGAAGCACAACCGGCAGATCGGTTCCCTTCGGGATCCGGAAGATTTTATAGAATCTGCCGCCGCTTTGACCTGCAGGCTGCTTGGAGAAGAAGACGCTGCCAGAATTCGGGATGTTTTGAACGAAAACGTCATCTGTACGGCAGACCATCACGGCTCTCTTTACTGTTCACAGTTTCTGCAGGGAGACATCCTGTTTGCGCTGATTCTGGAAAAGCTGGGGCGTCAGAGCCCGGTTGTTCCGGTACTGGCTGCCGGACAGGTGGAATTGGAAAACTCCACGTATTCAAGAGGCATCAGTGCGTATTTTTCCAGAGATAACAAACAGTTCCTGCCGTTGTTTCCGGCAAAGTACAGTGTGCAGCTCGCATCACATGCAGATCCTGTTTCTCCGGAAATGGTGGACCGGTTCCGGAAACGGTTCGTTTCGGAAGGGGAAGACCGGTCCCTTCGGCAGGTGCTCCAGGAACTATGCAGTGCTGTCTATAACGAAGAAGATCTGAAAAAAGCGGGGTCTTTCTCCGAGCAGACAACGATACTCGGGAAAAAGCTTACCGGTCATCTGTTTTCCGGGGAGGCTCCTTCGATCGTGTATCTGGAAATGGAATCGGTGATCCTGCCGCTCTTACTGAAGGAACTGTCGGATGAACGTTCGCTTCTCTATAAGTTTTTATATGACAAGGATATGAGAGAGCGGATCGTCCGGAAAAAGCTGCCGGACGGATTGTCTCTCGGGGATCTTCTCTTCCGCGCTGCGGATGAAAAAGGACGCAAGGTAATGCTCAGCCTGAGGGAAGACGGAAGTCTGACCGGCATGGACTGGCGAAAGGAACCGGTCAGTTTTGGAACGGATCCTGCGGAACTGTCGTCTCTGCTGCAGGAAAAGAAAGTATTCCCCGGAGTGTTTACCGAGTGCCTGCTGCTGTTTTTTGAACGGGGGATCACCTGGATGGGCGGAATGTTTCAGGCTTCGTATCTTCCGCAATGGCAGAGTGCTCTGTGTGCAGTGCTGGAGGAAGCACGCTGTGAGGAACAGGCGGATCTGATCCGGGCGTATGACTGCAGTGGATATATATGCGGGCCGATGATGATGCTTTATCGGGGTGATGGATTTGCGACGACTGCCGGTCCGGTTGAACTGTGGCATAACCCGGTTTCATTTGAACGGATACGGCAGCTGGCGAAACAGACATCCCTGTGGGATGGACACAGGATCGGTTTGTCGGAGATGTACTTTGACCTTACCGTAAGAGAAGAGAGGGAACCGGACTGGTACCGGAAAATAGCAGAAGAGCTGTTCCGGGATTATCCGGAGAATGTGGTGGCAGATGAACGTAAATAAAGCGGCATGGGTGGAAATATCCGGAGACGCACTTGCATATAATCTGGAAACTGTGCGAAGCAGGGTAAAAGAAGGAACCCGGATATGCGCAGTGATCAAGGGGAATGCATATGGGCACGGACTGACGGGTGTCAAAAACCTGTTAACGGAACGAGGACTGGCGGAAATGACAGCGGTCGGCAAAGGCAGTGAGCTGCTGCGCATCCTGAGAAAGACGGAAGATGACGGATGCGATGTCCTGCTTCTTGGAATGGCAGATGACAAAGAAATCGAGTCATTGCTGAAACGGGCGGGAGACAAGGCAAAGAGAGCGGTATTTTCGGTCTACAGCCTGAATCACTTTCGCAGTCTGAATGCCCTGGGAATCAGGCGCAGACAGAAGATCCGGGTTCATATCCGGGTGGATATCTGGGATTCCGGAATGGGACTTGGCTTTCAACAGTTTCAGCAGAAGGAAGAAGAACTGTTTTCAGCAGAAGGCATTGATATCTGCGGACTCTATGGACATCTGTATTCTGCGTACTATGACGAGAGCCGGGAAGAAACCAGAAGAGAGCTGCTGAAATTTGACAGCCTGATAAACAGCATTCGTGACGATCATCGGAAGAAGATGATTGTCCATGTCATGAATTCTTCCATGGTATTCCGTTTTCCGGAATACTCCTATGACATGGTCCGGGTGGGAACAGCCATGTACGGGCTGATGTGCGGTGACGGCGGATGCCTGAAGCCGGTCATGAAAATCTGTGCACGGATCTTCGATGTCCGGGAGATCGATGCCGATACCCCATTGTCCTATCAGCACAGAGACAGCAGTACCAGCAGGCGGAAAATTGCCCGGGCTATGATCGGTTACTGCGACTGTCCTCTGCTGCTGACACAAAAGGACGTACGTGTGCGGATCGGCGACCGGATATATCCACTGGCCGATGATATCTGCATGGACAACCTCTGCATTGATGTGACAGACAGTGATGATGTGGCTGTCGGTGACACAGCTGTTTTACTGGGAGAACCAGGTGTAACGGATGAACAGATTATCTGCAGAAATAATATGGATTACATTCATTCGGACTGGTTAAGCATGACCGCGGAAAGATTGGAAAAGGTGTATGTATGAGAGCTTTTAGAAGACAAAAAAGGAAAGGGACTGCAGTGCTCCTTGCGGCACTCCTGTTTCTGCTGCCGGCAGTATGCCGTGTACAGGCGGAGGAAAATACTCAGACGGAAACTTCAAACACCAGCGAAACAGCCCCGAATTTGAAAGCGGGAGAACCCAAAAAGCGGTTATGTGTGGTGTCTTATGACGAATACATTCCGTTCAGCCGGCAGCTGTATTACATCCTGGCCGGACTTGAGGAGAACGGATGGATCAAAGAAGGCAGTATTCCTTTTACCGCGGATGAAATCGAAAAGAAGAAAATCTATATCGATGAGATGTATGCAATCCTGGAGAAAACCGATCTCGGCCCGTACATTGAATTTTCTCCGGGTGCCTGCTATTACCTCGCCTATGAAGACGAAACGGAAATCGCGGAAGATCTTAGGAAAAGAGCAGGAGAAGGGGATATCGATCTGATCATTACAACCGGAACCAGTGCGGGTGTATTTGTAAAAGATCTGAATCTGAAGGTTCCCATGATTGATTATTCCGCGACTGATCCGGTAGCTTCCGGAATTATCGATTCTGCGACCGAAGGAAGCGGGAACCCCTATGTGTGGGCCCAGGTTGAACCATCCCTTCCTCTGCGTCAGCTGAAGTATTATCACTCGATCAAACCGTTTAACCGCCTGGGTGTGATTATCTATGGAGATGAGACCATTTCCGGTGTGCCTGATATCAAACAGTCTGCGGAAGAGATCGGGTTCTCACTGATCAAATACAACATTGACGAGCAGCCGCGGGAAACCGAAGAAGAAAAAGAAGCATACTACAAACTGGTTGAAGAGAAGGTCCAGCAGATGGCCGGGGAAAATATTGACGCCTTTTTCCTCACGGTCGACCTGATTAATGATATGGAATACCTGATGCCGCTGCTTTCCTATTTCTACGAGAAAAACATACCGGTCTATCTGATGGATGATGTCTCGGTTGTAGAGGCAGGCGCACTGATGTTGATATCCGCCAATGATATGGAAAATGTAGGGCGCTTTGTAGCAGATGTAATTGCGAAAACGCTGAACGGAACTGAAGCAGGCAGTCTTCCCTGTGTTTATACGAGTGCTCCAAGTATTTATGTGAATTATGATGTTGCCATCGAGATTCAGTATCCCTTATCGTTTGAGTTCCTGGCAGTATGCGATCGGATTTTTACAGCAGGGAGTGAACAGTCATGAAAAACAGAAAAGAGTCTCTGATTTATCTGATGATCCTGCTGGTGGTGGCAGGACTGTCTGTAATTTTCATTTCAGTGATGGGTTATCTGAACTATCGGACATCTGCCCTGGAACTGGAAGAACAGGTTGTTACCAAGATCGAAAAGGATTCCGTATCGGATCTGGAAACCGCCATCGGATTCGGAAAAAGCTTTGAGAACTTCTATGGAATGGAGGAAGTCTTTGCGTCATTCAACAATCAGATTCACGACACGATCCCGTTTATTCTGGGAGCGGACGGGGAACTGATGTATTATGATTCCTCAAATGACACGGAAGCGGAAAGCACGATTCAAAAGTTTCTGAGTACCCGTGAGTTCCGTAAACTCTTTTCGGAAATGGCAGAAAGTGAAAACGGAACTGCGAAAAAAGATACGATGCGAATGATCCTGACGCCGATTCACCAGGACGATAATGTCATCGGTTATTATGGGTGTCTGTATTCCGTCCGTATTTTTGATGACAGTTTCCGGGAAGTAAAGAGAAATATCGTATTTGTATCCTTGCTTGCGGCTCTGCTGGAAGGTTTGATGCTGGCAATCTTTGTCCGGGTTATCAAAGACGATCAGTGGAGAGCCAACCACCGGAGGGCTTCAGACCGTGTCTTTGAGCGAATCGTTATTCTGATCATCATGGGTGTTTCGATCGTACTGCTCACAGGACTGACGATCAGCAAGTTCCAGGAAGATTACATGAAGAAGATGGAAGACTCGGTTGAAGTTTCCATGGTGAACCTGGAAGATACGATCCGCCGTGTTCAGAATCAGGGTGTGGATCTTCGGAAAGTACAAGGTCTGGCGAGCTATATTGAAGACCGGGTTTCGACTCTGTCGGTAGTCCGTTCGGTACGTGTCATGGACCGTATCTCGTCCTACACGCGGAACGATGAGGCATCGAAACTGATTTCCTATGTCATTGATATTGACGAAGAGGAAGGAACCCAGCTCCTTCTTGAAGCAGAGCTTTCAACAGAGGCTGCGGAGAGAGAAATGACGAACATTCTTCTCGTGCTGCTCTCAACCATGATCATCCTGATGATCTTCGTCTTTGAAATGAACAATCTGATTGAACTGTTTGTTTCAAAAATAGAGAAACTGGATAATACCAATAACGGTTTCTCAGAGAAACAGGTCGGAATAGCGCTGCGGTTTACCGGGTTCCTGTGTTCGACTGCAGAATACATGTGCGTTCCATACGCGGCCATGTTGATCCGGGACAGCGGAGAAGCACTGTTTGGTCTGTCGGTTGGTATGACAGCCGCATTGCCGCTGACCATGGAAGGTCTGATGCAGATGGTGGGAATGATGGTTCTTCCCCGATTTGTGAAAAAGTTTAATGTAAGAGTAATCCTGATTTTATCAACGCTGCTGATGGTTTTCTGCAATGCGACAGCGTTTGCCATTGGCGGAGCGCTGACCATTATTATCTGCAGAGCAGTTGCAGGTTTCGCTTATGCCGGCTTCAAGCAGGTATCCAATTACCTGATCACGAAGGGTTATGAGACAGAAGTCGGGAGAAGCAGGAATATTTCCCAGGATAATGCAGGCCTGCTGGCCGGCGCAACCTGCGGAGCGGGTCTCGGTGCGATTCTTTCCGCCAATACAAGTTATTCCATGACGTTCATTTTCTCAGCCTGTCTGTTTGCCATCTATCTGGCGGCTACGGTGTTCCTGCTTCCGTGGAATGCACTGAAACAGAAAACAGAAGCAGCGGAAGAGGAAGCGAAGCCGGTACGGTTCAGCGATATCAGAAAGATCGTCTTCTCCTCAGAGATGCTGTTTTATATCCTGGTAATCGGTATTCCGCTGAATATTGGTGTCATGCTTTGTGTGACTCTGATTCCGGCGATCTGCCAGACGAATGGTTTATCCTCCGTTCTGCTGAGTTACTGCTATATTGCAAATGGTCTTGCCGGTATCTATATCGGACCGTCTCTGGTCGGTGCTGCGAAACGCTATTTTGGAGTTCCTGTTTCCATTGCGTTTGCATTTATCCTGACCGCAGTAAGCATCTTTATTCTGCGTGTACCGCCGCTGGTTATGATGATCGTGATCACCAGCATGATACTTGGGTTCCTGGATGGTTTTGGTACCCCAATGTGTACCGACCAGTTTATGGTACTTAACGTTGTCCGAAATTCAGTAGATGAGTCGACTGCGCTTATCATCTCGATTGTTTTGTCTTATGTCCTGCTGACGATTGCGCCGGTGATTGCAGAACTGATGCTGCTGCCGGATCGTGGTGTATTCTCGCCGATGCTGCTGGGAGCTGTAATCTATGCGGCTGCTGCTGTGGCTGTTTTCCTCTACGGAAAGCGAAAGACAGCTCAGGGCGCTTAACAGCAATGAAGGCATGACAGCCAGTAATATCAAATGTCATATAACGAAAGAAACGGCCGGGTGTACATCGCTCCGGTCGTTCTTTTCGAACTGTACTTAAAAATGACTGCTGTATTTTTGCACTATCTGAACAGCAATGAACAAAATTATGCGTTTGCAATCAGGTCTGCCAGGGAAGTGACAGAACAGCACAGCCCGGTTTTTATAACAGACCGGTAATATTCTCTTATAATGAAAAATATGAAATATAACAGCCTGAAATTCGGGTTGGCGGCAGTGGTTTCCGTGCTGTTTGTATGCGCGAATCTGATTCTCCCGGTTCGTGCAGAAGAACCATCTGACAGCGAATCCGATCCGGATCCGATTCAGATGATT
>JAFWEW010000034.1 GCA_017512725.1 Solobacterium sp. | reverse complement strand
CTCACCGGAGGGACACTGTTATTCTTTTGTTTTGATAAAAAAGATGATCAGACCCAACTCTTGAGTCACAATCATCTTTCAACGAAATATTAATAACCCAGTGTAATGAATTACTGTATTCCGCAATTACTTGACACTACCTCACGCTTGACTAACGCTATAATGGGCTCAGAAAAGGAAACCAGGCAATGAGTGAATTTACAATTAAAAATAATGAAATTACCGCAGTCATCAGTGAACATGCGGCAGAAATGCACAGTCTGAAACGGAATGACAACGGCATTGAAGTGCTGTGGCAGGGAGATCCAAAGTACTGGGCCGGCAGGAACCCCACCCTGTTCCCCATGGTTGGAAGTACCTGGGACAAGATTCTGCACATCAATGGGAAAGAGTATGTGACCGGAAATCACGGATTTACGAGAAACAGTGAATTTACCTGTATTGAACACGATGAAAACAAGGTAGTCATGGAACTGAAAGACAGTGAAGAAACACTAAAACAGTATCCCTTCCACTTTGAACTGCACAACGTCTATTCCATTGACGGCAATGTTCTGACGGTACGCAATCTTCTGAAGAATACCGGGGATGAAGTCATGCCGTTTAACTTTGGCTATCACCCTGCCTTTAATGTCTATGACTGGGAAAATGCAAGGATCGTATTTGATCAGCCGGAGAACGTTGACGGGAAAGAAGTATCTGAGCTGTCGCTGGATAAAGAACGGCTGGCAAAGACCATCATTATCAGTAATCCAAAGAGCAGTACCTATACCTTAAAAGATTCGAACCATACGGTCATCGTAACTGCCCCTAATTTCCCGTGGTGTGCCTTCTGGAGCCCGAATGCCCCGTTTGTATGTATCGAGCCTTGGCATTCCCATACGGATTTCGGTGAAGTGAAGGTGCCGTTTGAACAGCGGGAAGGCACCCTGCTTCTCAAACCGGGGGAAACGTTCGAAACCGGATATGCCATTACGGTTCTCTGATGTGTCCTTATCTATGCATTAGGTCATGTTATAATAGCGCAGAGCAGAAATGCTCTGTGTTTTTCATGATGTGCAGCGTCTTATGACAGCGACGAAACGAAGAAAAAAACGGAAGATCAAAGCGAGTATCCGCAGGCGCTTCCGTCAGACATTGATTTATATTTTAACGCTCCTGATTACAGGTGGTTTTTTTGCGTACATTGCGCTTCTGATTATATTAAAAGGCCCCTCCCCGACATTCTCCAACATGGTTATTTCAACGATGTGGGAGACCCGAAGAGGAAAGGCAATCGTCAATGCGATGTTTTCCGATGAAGAGATCGAAGCGATCCTTGCCCGGAACTCCGTTGACAACTCTGCTACCGTTGCCAATGTGACAGAAGATGATTACGGCGATTTCAACATCCCTGCCAGTGAACGGAACAAAATCGAGATTATCGATGTTTCCGGCGGTACCTGGAAAGGAAAGCTGATGATCGTACGGGATCCTTCCCGGATCGAGTTAGGCGTCAATTCCTATATGCCGGGTGGTCAGGCCGGGTATTCCGTTCAGGACTATGTTGAAGAAATCGGCGGAATCGGCGGAATCAACGGCGGCGGGTTTGACGACCCCAACGGAAAAGGAGACGGTTCGATTCCCCAGGGGATTGTTATCAAAGACTCCAAGATCATCTTCGGCTCTCCGGAAGATTATGAGTGCCTGATCGGCTTTAATACCGCAGATCATCTGATCGTCGGCAATATGACCGGAGCCAATGCCCTGGAATGGGGCATTACCGATGCGGTGACCTTTGGACCGGTGCTTGTATATGACGGTCATGCCTGCCAGATTACCGGCAACGGAGGCGGTCTCAATCCAAGAACCATTATTGGTCAGCGGGCAGACGGCGCGGTTTTATTGCTGGTCATTGACGGGCGGCAGACGTCTTCTCTTGGTGCTTCCTATGAAGACTGCATCAATCTGATGCTGGAACAGAATGCGATTGTCGCTGCCAACCTTGACGGCGGTTCTTCTTCGGTCATGTATTATGAAGGAGAGATTATTAATAACGTGGTATCGATGAACGGTGAACGGCTGGTGCCGACTGCGTGGGTGGTAAAATGAGTGAACTCCAGGTCAAAAGCAAAAAAGCTTACAGCGAGCAGCTCCGCAGCGGTGCTTCCTTTTACTCTGGGCTTCTGCGTACTTTGATCGCAGCGATTATCATCGGCAGTATTACCTGCGGGTACCTCTGGTACTGGCTGTACCGGTATGAGAAACAGTCCATTAACGGTGCCCTGACGCAGTATATGACGGATATCTATAACCGCAACTGGGATAAAGTTTATTATGACGATACCCGGTACTTCCAGGAGCTGAATTCCAAAGATGCGGTAACCCAGTATCTGCTGTATATCGTTACCGGAAGTGAGTTCAAACCCGGCGGCTGTACCTTTGTATGGGTTGAAAGCAGCGGCGGCAATGAATACTACGATGTGTATTACCGACAGAACAAGATCTGTGCTCTGGAAGCGACCAAACCGGAAAACAGCAAGGTCTGGAAAGTACGGGCACTGATCGGTGCACTGGAATATGAATTTGATACCCTGGATGACAGTACGTTCCGCATCAATGACATTCCGATCACCTATGCCAACTCCCATGAAAGCGATCAGGTACCGGGCGGATTTGAAAACTACGGCCTGGAAGAACAGCTTCCTACTGTTACCAAGTATTATGTTCGCAACCTGATCGGCAATCCGCCGGTACAGCCGGAAAAGGAAGATGATATTGCCGTACGGGACCACAGCGCATACCGTTACTACATCGGCCCAAAGCCGACTCCGGAACAGTACAGTGAATATGCCGGTGAGATCAATGACACGGCTATGGCATACTGCCAGTACATTACCGAAGACGGAACCCTGTATGACCTGAAACAGCATCTCCTTCCCGGTACGGTGTTCTATGATGCGGTGAACTCCTTTGATAACCAGTGGTTCACAACACACGAGAATATCTCCTATCAGAACATTGAAATCTCGGATATCCTGCCGATTGGAGAAAATGCGTTTATCGGTTCCATCAGGTTTGATTATGTTGTTACGGCTGTAAATGTCTCTCAGACTTACAGCAACTTCTATCAGATGTATTTCATCAAAGACAAGAATGATCAGTGGAAGTGCATCAATATCTATACCGTCTCAGATGACGGTGCGGAAAACTCCCTTCCGCAGATTGAAACAACGGAGACAGAAGAAAAGGATACGGAGTGAATCACTTCAGTCCATATCCCCAGAATGTACCATCATTGCGGTAAATTACTTCACAGCTGTATTCTTCATCCCCGGAATCTTCTTCACAGAAATCCTTGCCCTCTGTTCCATAATAGAGGGTTTTATATTGTTCTGCCGTTTCCTTTAATACCACAGAACAGGGCTGTTCCGGATCGGTTCCCTTCTCACAGGTTGAAGGGGTCGGTTCCGGTGTCGGAGCGTTCTGCTGTACCGGAAGGCCGCCCTCTTCTACCACATGGATCGTAATGACTGCTTCACTTTCGTTATTGGAAAGATCCGTACATACGATGGAGGGGTAATAATCTCCCGGGGTCGTATAATCCACATAGCCCCGGAGTCTGGTCGGCAGCATCCCGTCGATATCGTCATAGCCGCCTATATTGGAGAAATCGATCGGTGTTCCGACTTCGGTATAGAACTCATACTGTGTCAGATTGATATACGGCGGCATGGTATCTTCCGGTTTCTGGATCATCTCCACCTGTCTCTGGCAGGATACGGTCAATACCGTAAATGAAATAAGCAGCCCGGCAGGAAGAATTCGTTTCAGTAAGTTCATGCGGCATTCTCCCTTCGGTTCCTTCTTCGTTCCAGGATCCCTTTGAGACGCACATACAAGTGCCGGAAACTGCGGTATGCGAACCAGTAAATAATGGTCGTTACGATTGTAATCAGAATACCCAGCAGCAGGATGCACAGGATCAGCTTTGCCTTGCCTTGTGAGGCAATGCCTGCCAGAAAGGCATTCCAGAACCAGTAACCGCCTAAACCGATGACAATCGCCAGCAGTAATCTCGTAATGACCATGAAGTAATAGTCTTTCGCCGGGCGGTGGAACACCTTGTCATAGACAAGTCTCGGGTTATACGAAAAATCAACACCCCAGTATGCGATCGTTGTCGCAAGCACGACACCAAGCAGGCCAAGCTTCTGAACCAAAAGAATGGAAAGAACGATCTTTACTCCTGCCAGCAGCCAGGCGTTGTTTTTTGCATTGACATAGAGGCCGTTGGTATCTCTTGCGATGATGATCGGCTGGCGCATGGTCATATAAAAGATATTCAGACCGAAGAAGAAACAGATCGTAATACTTGCGGTATAGAGCGGATCTCTCATCCAGACCGGGACAAACTGCGGCATGACGATCACGATCGTACAGGCGACGATTGTTGAGACATAGGTCGCAAAGTTGAAGAACTCGGTAAATACCCCATAGCTGTCGGCATCTTTGTCATTGAACAGATTTCCAAAGGAATTCATCGGGGACTGTACCATGGTCTGAGTTATCTTACCGATGTTATCGGTCAGATAACTATAGGTACCATAGACACTCGACATGACATAACCCATGAAGCCGGAAACGACGATGTTGTCGGTCTGGGTGGTTGCCAGTTCGGAAAGACGCTGAATCATGGCATAGCCGGCTTTCTTCTGAAAGGACTTGTCGTCCTTGTTTTCTGGCTGTTCCTTGAGCCACGGGTATTCTTTGAGGGCAATCATACGTGACAGGGTATTGGCCAGCAGTATATTCGTTCCTTCAATCAGCAGGATTGTAATAAACGGCATCTTCAAAAGAATCGCCACAACCATGAGGATCATCCGGCAGATCGAAATGGTCTGGATCCAAATATTGATCCGGTATTCCTTCTGATCGGCCATAATTACAAAGTTCGGGCCCATCAGGAAATAGGAAATCCCGTAAGGAAGCGCAAGCAGCAGGAATACCCCTACCGTCTCCCAGTACGGGAACGGGCTCTCGGATAATGATGGAAATATTAAAGCCACGGCAATGGATGCGGCAATACAGATCAGTCCGGTGATTCGGAATACCCTGCAGGCACCATGATAGACCGCTTTGACTTCTTCGTGGTTCCCTTCGGCCAGCGGTTTATACAGCAGCTGCCGGAAGGCCAGCGAATACGCAAGTTCACAGATATTCAAAAAAGTAATGACCTGTGCAATCGTCAACTGCAGACCGTTGACCGCACTGCCGTAAAGGCCGACAAAAAGACTGACTTTGATAAACCCTACCAGAGGAAGGATCAGAGCCGCAATTGTACTGACCAGAAAGTTGTAAAAACTGTGTCTTGTTCTCGTAACGATACTCCTAACGTTTGATCAGCGGGTTGAAAAACCACGCCGTGTGTCTGTTATATAACTGAAGGAAAAGCTTATTCTTAAAACCCAAATTGGATATATATTTGTTGGTTTTCCAATGCGGGAAATATTGGTGCACCACTTCTTCACTGCGGTCGTAATACGTCTTCCAGTCATCGCTGCGGATGAACCGGAACATTCCGTACAGCCGCAGGTGCTCAATATGAAGGTATTCCAGTTCGTCATAGTACTGCTCATAGATTCCTTCCTTTTGGAAGTTGTCCCGTACCATCTGCAGGACATCGAAGATCTGAGCAATGCGCTTGTCACTGGTAGCCGACATGATCGAACCTTCCCGCTGACGGTAATGGATCAGACATTCGTCCAGGTAAGCAATCTTTTCTGCTTTGGCAAATACCATGGTTGTGACCGGATGGTCTTCATACCAGGTACCCACCGGGTACCGGTATCCCTGTTTCTGAAACCGTTCTGCTTTATAGAGCTTGTTCCAGGCAAATAAGGGGGACAATAATGCCCGTTTCTGTACCGTTTCTGCCGACCAGTCCGTCAGGCCCTTCATCCGAAACCGTCGGGCAGGATCTTCGTACCAGTACTCAATATCCGTTACACAGACATCGGCATCACCTATCGCATTTACCAGTTTTTCATAGAGCGTGTCTTCCACCCAGTCATCACTGTCAAGAAATGCGATGTATTCGCCTTTGGCAAATGGAATCGCATAATTCCGTGCATCCGACAATCCTCCGTTTTCCTTCCGGAAATAGCGGAAATTGGAACAGCGGTCCGCATACTGCGCAGCGATGTCTGAAGTACCATCTGTACTGCCGTCATCAACCAAAAGCACTTCCATATCCTTCAGTGTCTGAGACGCAAGGGAATCCAGACATTGGGGAAGATACGCTTCTACGTTGTACATCGGTACGATGACGCTCAGCCGCATAACAAAAAGCACCTCCGAAAAACAGGATTATTATACCATCTTCAAAGGTGCTTTACCGGTATTACTCGCTTCGCAGGGCATCGATCGGATTCAGTCTGCTTGCCCTTCTGGCCGGGGCCCAGCCAAAGATCACACCAACCGCAAGGGAGAAGAAGAAACCAATCAGGATCGCATTGATATTCAGTGAAAAATCATACTTGATCAGTACCGAGGCAATATAGGCAATCGTTTCGCCAAACAGGATCCCGATCGTGCCTCCGATTACCGAAAGGATCACAGATTCCAGCAGGAACTGCAGCTGAATGACACCGGGTTCGGCACCCAGTGCTTTCCGTAAGCCGATCTCTTTGGTGCGTTCCGTTACGGATACCAACATCATGTTCATAATGCCGATGCCACCTACCAGCAGTGCAATACTGGCAATTCCCGCCAGCATCGCTGTCATCATTCCGGTCATGGTATTCATCGCATTCAGCAGGGATTCCATATTGATAATGAAATAGGCGTTTTCTGCCTGATTGAATACGTTCTCTAGTAACTTTGTCAGTGCTTCGACCGTCTGGTCCATCTTTGATGTGTCTTCGACATAGACATCAATGCTGGAAATCGTATTCGTATTGTTCATCCGTAAGGCATTCCGGTAAGGAATATAGATCGTTCCGTCTACGCCGGAACTCGAAAACGCTGCCGAGATATCATCCGTCTTTCCGGCTACCCCTATCACCTTATACTGCACACCGCCAATCTTTAAGATTGCGCCTAACGGTGTTTTCCCCGGAAGAAGTGCCTGTGCGACAGTATTGTCGATCACACAGACGTTGATGGTTCCTTCCATATCGGAGATACGAAGTGGTCTTCCCAGCCGTATCATATCCGGCTGATGAACGAAGAACTGCTCACTTCTGCCATCCACACTTACTTTTTGACTGACATAGGTCCCGGAAACAACCGTTGTAGTAACGGAAACGGACGGAGAAACACTCTGGATATTCTCAATTTCTGCAATTTCCTGAAGATTCGTTTCTGAAAGCCCCTGTTTCATCGGGGTTCCGAAAATAGAAACAGAAAGTGAACCGGCACCCATGGAAGAAAACTGACCTATCATATAATCCGCCACTCCGGATACGACTGTAATCAGACCAATTACCGCTCCGACTCCGATAATGATTCCAAGCATCGTCAGAAACGAGCGAAGCTTATTCCCCAGAATATTACGGATCGACATCTGGAAACACTGATGGATCAGACTGAATTTAAGCATCCCTTTTCTCCCCGCCTTCCAGAAGGTTCCCGTCCAGGATCCGTACAATGCGTCTGGCATGTGCTGCAATACTGGCATCGTGGGTGATCATGATGATCGTACGCCCTTCTTCATTCAGCTCATGAAAGATATCCATGACCTGTCTTCCGGTTGCCTGATCCAAAGCACCGGTAGGTTCATCTGCCAGTAAGATCGTCGGGTTATTGGCAATCGCACGGGCAATGGCGACCCGCTGCTGCTGACCGCCGGAAAGCTGGTTTGGGTAATGGTGCAGCTTGTCTTCCAGCCCGACCCGAATTAACATCTCTTCTGCCCGTTTCCTGCACTCGGATTCGCTTTTGCCGGCATAGATCAGAGGAAGCTCGACATTCTCCAGTGCATCCTGACGCTGCAATAGATAAAACGACTGGAAAATGAACCCGATTTCTTTTGACCGGATCCCTGCCAGTTCTTTTTCACTCATGTCTGCGATATGACGGCCGGAAAGATAGTAGTCTCCGGAAGTCGGAGTATCAAGACAGCCGATGATATTCATCAGGGTGGACTTGCCGGAGCCGGAAGGCCCAAGCACGGCCAGAAACTCTCCTCGCTTTACCTGCAGGTCAATGCCTTTGAGAACAACGGACACTTCATCTCCCATCGGATATTCTTTCACGATCCCGTGCATATCGAGAATGATGTCACTCTGCTCACTCATTGACTTCTACCGCCATCCGGCCGTTTGTCAGTTCACTGACCGGAACATAAACAACCGTATCTTCTTCGGTCAGTCCGCTGGTCACCTGTACATAATCCCCATCGGATACCCCGATCATGATATCCCGTTCTTCGGTACCGTTTTTTGTCTTTACCAGTACATAGGCAGAATTGTCATCCCGGTAGGAGATCGCTTCTGCAGGGAGTACCTGAGCACCCTTCTCATTCGTACTGACCAGACGCACTTCCACACTCATACCGCTGCGGACCTTCGCATCGGACTGGAAGTTAACCGTCGCCTCATAATAGGAAACCCCGTTCACTGAAGTGACGGTATTGGCAATCGTACTGATAACACCATCATAGGTAGAGTCAATCGAATCAATATAGACCAGTACCGGTTTTCCGACTTCTACATTCAGAATCGAGTATTCATCTACCTTGATGGCAATCTTCATTGTATCCACATTGGAGATTACTGCGGCAGGCGTACCGGCAGCTGCCATATCCCCTTCTTTGATATTCAGGGATGTGATGGTTCCGCTGACTGGTGCCGTTATCGTATAGTCTTTCAGACTGTCTTTTGTGTGCTGCAGTTCCAGCTGACTGCTTGCGTTGCTGGAAGTGGCTTTGATCCGCTCCACACTGTCCTGTAAGGTCTGAAGCTGTTGCTGAACCGACAGAACAGTTGAATCATAGGTGATATTTGCCATCTCCAGTTCATGTTCAGCGTCTGACACAGCTTTTCGAAGAGATTCGATTGAAGAATCTTTTGTATTCTTTAAGTTATTCAGCGTTGCGACTGCAGTGTTGTACGCACTTTCCGCTGTTTCATAGGCGGTTTTGGCAACCATCACGGCTTCATATTTCGGTTTGATGGTTTCCAGATCGAGTACCGCGGTATCATATTTGATCTGCGCTTTCTTGGTATTCTCTTTGGCCGTTTCATACGCAGCTTCTTTCACTGGATTGGTTGGGTCCAGTTCATATTCCAGCTTTGCGATCTCTTCCGCTGTTTTTACGGCAGAAAGTTCGGTTTCCGCTGTTGTTTTTTCGGTTTCTTTGGTCTGATAATCCGCAATGGTTGTTTCTTTATCCGGAATTGCATCATAAGCTGCTTTGGCGACATCTCGTGCGGACTTTGCGGTATTGACTGCCGATTCAGCAGAAGCGATTCCGCTGTTAATGGAAGCTACTCCGTCCGTATAGGCTTTCTTTGCCTTATCCCAGACATTCCAGGCCGTATCCTTGGCGTGAGAAGCACTGATCAGACTGCTGTTCAGTCCTCCTTCGACGGTCTTTTTATAGTTTTCATAACTGGTTTCCGCATCTTTGATCGAATAGTAGGAACTGGTACCGCTCTGACCAATGGTCGCTTCCTGAAGCTTGATTGAATATTCCACGGCTGAGGAATCCAGTACCGCAAGAATCTGCCCCTGTGTCACTTCATCCCCTTTTTTCACCAGAACCGACTGTACCGAACTGGAAACCTTCGGAATGACGTTATAATCGGAATCTGCTTCAACAGTACCTACAAAACTGTTGTAGGTAACAAGGTCCCTTGTCTCAAGCTTTGTTTCCTTCATCAGTCCGCTGACTGCTTTCCTTGCCCAGATTACACAGCCGCCAATGGTTAAAACCAGTACCAGCAGTACGATGATCCATTTATGTTGTCTGATCCATGAAAATATGTTCTTCATATGTTTTTAATACAGTGAACTCATTTTAGCATTATTTGATTTGCGAAAACCCCTGTTCGTTCAAATTCTTCCATCGCTTCATTACGCCGTTTTTATTAAGACAAGAGTTTTCTGCTAGAATGAACAGGCAAAGAAGGAAGTGAATGATATGGCAGATCAGGTAGTTGCGATTGTATTAGCGGGAGGTATTGGTTCCCGTCTGAATCACGATCGGCCCAAACAGTATATTGAAGTAAACGGCATTCCGGTAATCGGTTATGTATTGAAAACCTTTGAATAGAATGCATATATCTGAAAGATCATCGTTGTCTGCAATACCGAGTGGCGGGATTATCTCGATGACTGGATGAAACAGATCCCGATCACCAAATTCTGCGGATATGCGGATGGCGGTGACAGCCGGCAGGCATCAATCTATTCCGGACTGAAACTGGCAAAGGACTGCGGAATGGAAGATGATGATGTCGTTGTCATCCACGACAGCGCGAGACCAAACATGAGCCAGAAGGTGCTTACTGATGTTCTGATGAAAGCGAAAGAATTTGACGGGTGCCTGGCAACCATTACGGTAAAAGACGGGTGCTATTACAGTGAAGACGGCGAACATGTAAAGCGTCCGGTAGACCGTGATAAATTACATGCCGGTCAGACTCCGGAAGCGTTCAAATTCGGAAAATATTATCACGCCCATGATGGTGTTTCCAATGAAGAACTGAAACAGTTCCGGGGCACCAGTGAGATCGGATTAAAACACGGAATGGACATTCACATCGTTCCCGGGGAAGATATCAACTACAAGATCACCACGATGGAAGATCTTGAAAAGTTCCGGTTTGAGCAGGAAGGCCCTGCGGAGTAGTTTCATAACAACTTATAAACATACAAAGACTGGCAATTTGCGCCAGTCTTTTCGATCACTTCTTCAGATAATCCATGAAGCTGTTTTTATTTTCAATTGCCGTGGTGGTCGGCCGGCCAAGATCGTTTCTGGAGCCAAGTCCGCATTTTACTTCGATCAGGGTCAGTTTATCGGAACGCTTAGCCTTTTCCAGTTCTGCATCCAGAGCCTCATAGGATCCGACTGATACGGCAGTTTCATATCCGCAGGATGCTGCGATCCCGACAAGATCAATGTTTCCGGCTACTGTCGGCATCCCTCCGACTGTTTCATGAGCACCGTTATTGATCACGATATGAACAAGATTTTTTGGTTTTACCGATCCGATCAGAGCCATTGCCCCCATATGCATCAACACCGCACCGTCTCCATCGATACACCAGACCTTCGTTTCCGGTTTGTTGACGGCAACGCCAAGGGCAATCGAGGAGCTGTGCCCCATGGAGCCTACCGTCAGGAAATCATACTGATGGGACTGCTGGTTCGCTTCCCGGATCTCAAATAACTCTCTGCTTGCCTTTCCGGTCGTTGAGACGATCGGATCTTCTTTGGAAACAGCTACGATATGACGGATCACTTCTTCACGGATCATCGGATAATCGTTCCGGTAATTCACTTTATCGGCATATGTCAACGCGCCTTTCCGGATCACGAATGCGACGCTTTTGCCTTTGTTAAGCAGATGATCAAATTCATTTCGTTTGGCCATCAGTTCTTCTTCGGTTGTATTACTGTCAACAATAAAGGAAGCGATATCCATGTCCTCTAACAGTTTTATGGTAACTTCACCCTGATAGACATGCTGGGGTTCATCATGAATGCCCGGTTCTCCTCTCCAGCCGATTACAAAGATTACCGGAATCGCATATACATGGTCATTCAGAAGACTGGCTACCGGATTAATGATATTTCCCTCTCCGGAATTCTGCATATATACAACCGGTATCTTTCCGGTAGAGAGATGATAGCCTGCAGCCAGTGCCGTACAGTTGCCTTCATTTGCGGCGATGATGTGATGATTCGGGTCAATTCCATAGTGATTCATCAGATAATCACACAGCGGCCTCAGCTGGGAATCCGGAACCCCCGTATAATAATCACACCCAAGTATTTCCGTAAATTTCTCTGCATCCATAACTCAATAACTCCTTAAAGTTCATCAATCAGCGTAATGATCTCCTTGATGGGCATCAGGCGGTCATCCACTTCCTTTGCACGGTGATATTTCAGGATATCTTCCGCGGTCTTCTGCATCGCCGGGAATGCCGAGCGGGTCAGCTGATTCGCGTAAATCACAATATTGACGCCATGTCTGGAGAATTCTTCTTCCCGTACGGAATTGAAGCTGGAAGGCACCACAACAATCGGTGTCTTTTTATCTGTTTCCCGGAACCGGTCACAGAATTCCAGAATTTCCTGGGGATCCTTCTTCCGGCTGTGGATCATGATTCCGTCAGCTCCTGCAGCAGTAAAGGCAGATGCACGGGTCAGCGCATCTTCCATGCCCTTTTCAAGAATCAGGCTTTCGATGCGGGCAATAATCATAAAGTCATCCGTCAGCTGTGCTTCTTTCCCTGCCGAAATCTTCGCACTGAATTCTTTAATGGAAGCCTGGGTCTGTTCCACTTCCGTACCAAACAGGCTGTTCTTTTTCAGACCGGTCTTATCTTCAATAATGACTGCCGAAACACCCATCCGTTCCAGTGTTCGTACGTTATAAACAAAATGTTCTGTTAATCCTCCGGTATCTCCGTCCAGAATAATTGGCTTCGTCGTGACTTCCATAATGTCATCGATTGTCCGGAGGCGGGAACTCATGTCAACCAGTTCAATATCCGGTTTCCCCTTCGCAGTGGAATCACAGAGCGAGGAAACCCACATCGCATCAAACTGATCCAGTTTCCCGTCATGTTCGACAACGGTCTTTTCGACGATCAGACCGGTCAGACCGCTGTGCGCTTCCATCACCTTAACAATCGGTGTCATTTCAATCAGCTGTCTCAGCCGTTTTCTGCGGTACTCCGGCATAGCCAGTTTTTCTTTCAGCTGCTGGTCGATTTTCTTGACTGCCGGATTATAGGTATAGGGAACTTCGATCAGTTCTCCACCGTACTCATTTAAGAGCGACAGTACATTTTCGCGGATTGCACGTTCCGGTCCGTTTTTCCAGTTGTCTCCGTGTACAACATAATCCGGATGGAGCGATTCAATGACATGGTTGTACATGATGTCATTCTGTACGATGACATCTTTTACGCCATCTAACGATTTATAAAGCTGGATCCGTTCTTCCAGGGAGATGGTCGGAAACTTGTTGTAGCGGATCAGTGCTTCATCGCTGAGTGCTCCGATCACAACATCTCCATACTTACGGGCCTGTTCAATGATATTCCGGTGCCCGTCATGAATAATATCGGTACAAAATACGGTATATGCTGTTTTCATTTTGTCTCCTCCGGAGTGCTGTAATGAACCGGAACCGCAACACCGGTTTCCTTCAGGGCATTTTTGAACACCATAAAGAAATCATTAATATCCGGCTCATCAATTGCACCTAATGCACATAAGCGGAACGTATTGGCAGTACTGATTTTTCCAGGATAAATCGTAAATCCCCGTTCATAACAGTAATCATGGATTTTATCAAAATCCCAGGCCGGATCATCCGGATAGATTGCAGAAGAAACCAGACCGGCTCTCCATTCCGGACGGATCACCTGGCGGAAGCCAAGTTCATCCAGCCCTTTGTTGATTGCGTTGAATACCCGGGTATGTCTGGCCCATTTGGCTTCTTCCCCTTCCTGCCAGTATTCCTTTAATGCCTGAATCGCCGCATAGATGGTCTGTACAGGAGGAGTAAAGTGCATTTCTCCAGTCTTTTCAAAGTATTCATACTGCAGATAGAGGTTGCAGTAATAACTCCGCTTCGGGTAGGAAGCCGACTGTTCAATCGCTTCTCTGCGTCCGATCACGAAGCTGAGCCCGGTAAACGCCATCAGTCCCTTCTGGGCACTCGCCATGCAGAAATCAATATTGTCTTCTTCAATATTTATTGGCCGCATTGCATAGGTTGAAGTCGTATCGACGGTAAACAGAGCACCATACCGATGTGCAAGCGCACCGATTTCCTTTATCGGGTTCAAAAGACCGGTACCCGTCTCGTTATGGGTCGTATGTACCAGGGCAATGTCCGGATTCTCCCGGATTGTCTTTTCCACAACCTCTAAATCAGGGATCTGATCGACCGGGAACTTCAGGTCAATAAATGGAAGTCCGTAATATTCACAGATCTCCGTGGCACGGGTACTGTAGGCACCGTTGTTCACGACCAGGATCTTTTTCCCTTCCGGCAAGAGACTGTTCAGGCAGACATCGATATTGATCGTTCCCGAGCCGCAGAACAGTACGGAAGTATACTTCTGCAGATCGCCATGAACAATCCTTACAAGATCTTCCCGGATTCCCTTCATCAGACCGGCGAATTCTTTTTCCCGGGGGCAGATATCCGGTACGACCTGTGCATATTTGACGGTATCCGTGGTTGTTGAAGGCCCCGGGTTAAGCAGTATGTTTCGTTTTACTGGTTCCATAGTTAAATTTCCTTTTTCCTTGATGTATGTATGACTCAGAGTTAATCATTCTCCGAAAAGTATTTCCGCTGTTTCAGATAAAAGACTAGACCGATAATGATCCAGATCACTAACATGAGGTAGCTTTCTTTTCCGAAGTGGACGCCACTCAGTCCCGGGATCGGTACCAGCTGCAAAATCATGAAAATAATACTGAATGCCATTCCCGCTATTGATAGTGCAGTTAATACCGGTGTGCCGTCTTTCAGCTTCTTTGAAGTGAAGT
Organism: Solobacterium sp.; assembly: GCA_017512725.1. Taxonomy (GTDB): domain Bacteria; phylum Bacillota_I; class Bacilli_A; order Erysipelotrichales; family Erysipelotrichaceae; genus Bulleidia. The sequence goes on along the minus strand of JAFWEW010000034.1, from coordinate 11,201 downwards.
ACGTAGATGCGGAGGTGAAGAAATAGCCGATCGAAGCACCGATCGCACTCATATCAACAAACCAGCCAAGGGCTTCCCGTCCAAGGATCGGTCCGCTGAGACTGACCAGGATGCAGAAAAGAATCGCATTCTTTGGTGTACCGTGTTTCGGATCAACTTCTCCAAACCATTCCGGCAGATATCCGTCCCGGCTCATCGAATACATCAGCCGGCTCGAGGCAAGATAGAAGCCCATGATTCCGGACAGAACGGCACAGCTTACACCGACACCGATCAGAACCTTTCCAAACGTTCCAAGCAGTTCTTCTGCCGCTACCAGCACGACCCATTCTCCGGCCATGACCCGATCCGGCCAGTTGGCAAGTGCTGCAGCCGCAACCGTATTGTTTGAAATATAGACAAAACAGCCAAACAGAATGGCGATGATCATGATGAAAATGACTTTCTTGAAGCTGAAGTTGAATTCTTCTGCAGCCTGGGGAATCGCATCAAACCCTACATAGGCCCATGGAGAAATCGCAAAGGTCGCAAGGATCGCTCCAAGAATACCGGAACTGCCGACATGGGCAAACGAATCAATATTCTCGGTAGTGGCCCCTGCTGCTGCCGCAGCAGCTTTGTCAAATCCCCAGATCGGAGCCATATTTGAAAGCGATGCTTTCGAACTGATCAGAGCAGTGGTAAACAATGTGAACACACAGATAATCAGCAGCGAACTGAGGATGGTCTGAACAAATGCCGCTTTCTGAACTTCAATGATATTCAGGTAACCAAACAGGATCAGAATCCCCATCGCCAGCATCATTTCACCCATGTAAATATCAAACCCGGCAACGGTATAGTGAAAGCCGAATTTCAGGATATCGGCCGTTCCGTCCAGGCCGTCGACTATCAGTCCGATCGCAGTCGAGTTCATCGGTACGTTGGTCAGATAGGCCACGACTAAAAACCAGCCGCAGATAAACGCCATGTTTTTGCCGAAGCACATCTTGGCAAACGTAAACTCCCCGCCGGCTTTTGGGTATTTTGGAACCATGTAGGCATAACTGAAGGCAATGATGATCATCACCAATGCCCCAAGCGCCATGGCAATTGCCGTACCTGCTACACCGGAAGCCGGAAGGAACTTCTTTCCGGGATTAATAAAGGAGCCCCATCCGATCACACATCCAAAAGCTATCGCCCATACATGCATCGGGCTGAGTTTTCGTTTCAGCTGTCCTTTTTCTTTCTCACTCATTGTTTCTGCTCCTAGACATCATAGGTTTTGTCGATTGCCTTCAGTTCCCGGAATGTATCGATTTCAACAATGTCTTCATCCAGACATTCCCGTACTTCGACCGAATAATTGTTTTTCTTGTATACTAGCGGTACCTGTTCCCAGTAGCGCTCTTTTCCTCCGGGAGACTGATAAACCTCTGAAATATCCTCGGATAACTTATGCCCATCGGCTTCGTTCCAATAGGAAATACCTACCATCTGCCAGCAGTTTTCCCCGCCTACTTTTTCCTCTTTGATAATTCCGTCCTTTACTTCAAAGCACCAGTCATCCGTCCGGTCTTTCTTTATTGCAAGAAAATCCGAAGAATAATGGTACTTTGTGATGATCTTGGGGTTACTGATCAGAAGATCTGCTTCAAACACATAGCTGTTTGAAAGAAGATAACGGGCGACCAGTGCAGAACTGATATTGTTCGCTTCATTGTAGATCGGGTTTTCCAAAAACTTGATCATCGGATATTTGTAAAGCAGCTGATCAAACTGTTCTGCCAGATATCCGCGGACAATATAGATTTCATTGATTCCCGCCTGAAGGCAGGCATCAATGAGACGGTCAATAATCCGTACACCATGGACCCTTACCAGCGGTTTCGGGGTGTTAAAGGTAATCGGTACCATCCGGGAACCAAATCCTGCCGCTATGAATACCGCACGTTTTACACGGTAAGGCTCCAGTTCGTTCATTCCCAGCGGTGTGATTTTCCCTTCTGAAATCAATCCCCGTTCCCCCAGTTCTTTCATGACACGGTTGATCGTTCCCAGGGAATGGCCTGTTTTGGTCTCCAGCTCCCGCTGTGTAAAACTTCCTTCTGTTTCAGCCAGAATTTCCAGAATATCAAATTGTTTTCGCGTTAATGGCATAGTTCATTTTCTCCGTCTGTTCATTTTTTAACTTTTGATAACAATTTTTGAACAAACACATTGTATTTCAGTCCAGATACCAATGCAATAAAAACCACATCCGGCATCTTTTCATTACCCATAAAAAAAGCAGGAACCGGCACAGCCTCTGCTTATACCAATTCCTGCAATCTCATTAGTCATCCAGATCCAGATCGCTCAAACGCTTCTTCAGGTCCGCTACCGCATCTTCATTTACGATCGAATAATCGATGATGGATCTCTTCTTATTGATCACGATATCTTCCAGTCCCTGTTTAATATCGTTCCGGTCATAGCGGCAGACGACCGAATCCGTCTGTTTCATCAATCGATAAGTCGGGCTTTTTGGGGTTGTGACCGCCAGCACATTCTTTTTCAAAAGAGAGTATTCCAGTACTTTACTGGGAAGATATGGCTGTATTTCATCTTCGGGCATGATCGTATCAAACAAGAGCACGGCATCGGCCTCTCCCATCTTCCGGTAACCTTCATCATAAGAATACTTATCATGAATAATGAAATACGGTTCCAGTCCAAGCGCTCGGATTAGCTTCAGATCAGATTTCCGGAACTCTCCATACTGTTCCACCAGGATCTTGATATCCGGGTGTTCTTTAGTAAACGCATCCAATGCATAGATAAACTCTTTGATGATCCGAAGTCCATAGATCCTTCCAAAATGGGCCAGTACAAACGTATCCGGATCCGGATCTTTAAAGGTTTTCTCTTCTGTTTCATACCATTCCGGGATATACGAAAGCGGTACGATCACGCACTTCTTCCGGATTTCCTCTTCCGGGATATTGTGAAAGTACCGGTTGTACTGCTCAATCATGAAATCCCGCTGTTCTTCACAGATAAACAGCAGAAGATCTGCCTGTTCAAATGCGTCGGCTTCGTCTTTGTCTACAAAGTAGTAATGAATGTAAATATAGAAGCACTCCCGCTGTACCGGATAATAGGAACGAATGGTTTCTTTATCGTACTTATACGGGCTGTGATTAATCGGATCGGAAAAGCTGGCGATCCATTTGATATTTGGGTGTTTCTGTTTAAGTGCCACTCCAACTCTGGTTGTATAGCATGGAAGCGAAGCAGTATATACGACATCGTGACCGTCATACATATTGACTGCGTAATCCACATACTGATCTACCGTATACAGTGCTTTTACGAGATTCACATTTTTGATGGAGAATGTCGCATCCCGGTATTTATATGGGGCTGTGATTGAAAACTTCTGATAGTTTGGATCTGCACTGATCTTCTTTTCGAATGAAGGATCTGAGCCATCCCCTTCCAGTGCACAGACATCATAATGAAACGGCAAAAGACGCAGCTGTTTATACAGCAACTGCGTCGTGACATCGTTGTATGGCAGGAATGTACCTGTAACTGCTAGACAGCGTTTCATCAACTATGATTTATAACACACTCCGATACGGGAATAAACAGCTTTCTCGCTCTGCAATCAAAGCCGATTGGTTAAGAACCTGGTTTGTTCCGCCAGTAAACATTGTTCTGATGATGGGTAACCCGTTCCGCTTCCGGAGGAGGTGTCATGTAATCTCCATACTGCATGGTCAGTACTTCATCATATCCCTTGGGGCAGCGGAACTTCCTTCCTTCAAAGTCCATTAATACAGATTCGTTATACCATTCCACCGGGATTCTCCATCCGGGTGAAAACAGATCATAAAAAGCAACATATTCACTGCTGTCAAACGGATAGGTTTTGCACATATCGATCGCTTTGCGAATGATCGTCTGCGAATCCCCATACAGGATCCGGAAACCTGCTGTCTGAATAAAATGTTTCCAGGTTCCTTTCAATCCGCTGGCAACCAGAGCCTGCCGGTAATACATTCGGGTAATCTTCTGATACAGCGACTGATATTCTTCTAGATCACTGGCAGTTCCGTCAATCGGGAAAATATCAATATCCACGCCGCCGATATCCTGACGGTCTTCCCGTGCATTTTCAATCTTAATCGTATTCACGTTGAAGACCTTGGCAAAAAAGTATCTTGCCTGGGGATCCTGCGGTCCAAGGATCCGATAATCCTTCCCGCCATCAAAGATCGCAATCAGTTTCTCAAGATCCGGACGCGGCATACAGATATCAATATCATCATCCCATGGAATAAAACCCTTATGCCGTACGGCACCTAACAGGGTCCCATCGGATAAGGAGTATCTGAGATGATTCGTTTCACAGAACTCTGTCACATAGATCAGAATATCCAGTTCCAGTTTCTTATGTTCTTCAAAGCTGATTGGTATCAAATCTGAATGATTCATCATCATATTGTAATTACCTGTTATCCCCTGGAAAGATATCAAAATAGAAAGATTAATTTGTATTTCATCAATGCGAATGCACGAAGTAAATTAGACTGTAGGTTAATAATCAAGAGAGAATGGATAATTATACCGGCATATTCTCAAAATTCACATACAGCTTTTTCAACAGTTCTTCATATCCGACTGGAATGCGTGCTTCAAGATACTCAAACGGAACGGTAATGTAATCCTGAAACCATGCGGCATCCAGGATCTCTTTCGATCCAGGCCGGTCCGCACAGATGGCGGCAACATAGTCGGAATACTCATTTGAGCGGAACGCCCTGCATTCTTTGTCAATCTGTTCCACCAGCTTTCGCAGCCGCTTGGATAAGAACGACTTAGTACTGTCCGGGCCGCTCTTTTTTGAGATCGGGCTGAGCTGCCAAAGCTTCCGGTTCCGGTTCAGGCTTTTTCTCTTTTTATCGATCTGATCTGCCATCTTCTGGGCAATCTGCAGATTTCCGGAAAGATTATCCAGCGGTACGATGTTCAGATGAACAAAACTGTTCTCCAGCCGGACGATATCATCCTCGAGAATGTTATCAATTTTAACCTGTGCATAAGGGTAGTAATAGTTCTCTTCATTCTGATACGTAAACACCCGGTATTCCTTTAATGTTTTGAAGGAAGTGACAAACCGTTCATAATCGTTTCTCGGCATGACAATATTGATATAGTTCTGCCAGGAAACCAGTCCGTTGTTCCGTACTGCCCCAAGCAGGGATTCAAACGAAAGAAAATAACGGATTCCGTTCTCTTCACAGAACCAGTCCACTGTTTTCAGCATATCCAGCAGGGTTTCCTGCAGTTTTTCACTTAAAACCTGTGTCATGATCGTTTACTTGTTTCAGGTAATCGTTTTTTTATATGTGTTAATGATACCAGAACTAATCAGTCTTTATACCATACAGAATAGGCATGATGTGTTTTCTGTTTCTCTGCCGGCGGCAGTTCCATATACGTTGGTCCGTAAAAGACATTCAGAACCTTGTCATATGCTTTCGGGATCCGGAATTCATACTGCTCAAACGGTACGGTAATCGTTTCTTCGAACCATTTCCCTTCCAGCAGTTCCTGTTTCATAGCGGCACATGGATATCCGACATACGCAGTCAGGGTATCTGCCGCATATTTCTGACAGAGCCGGTCCTGCTGCTGTACCAGCTGCCGACGTTTTCCTTTTGGTGAAACCGCCTTGATCAGCCAGATTACCACATTTTTATACCAGGCACGCTCTTTTATAATCTTCCAGTTCTGTACATCAAGTGCCCTTCTTACTTTCAGACAGTCTTCTGTAAACTGCTCTGCTTCTTCTCTCGTATTACCCAGGTTATCAAGCGGGAACACATCCAGATAGACGCCCATCTCAACGGTTGAATCAATTGCCTCTTCCATTGCTGTTTTGATATTGATCAGCTTGCCGGAAGAAACGTAAAGATCCGGGTTCTGATGAAACGAGACAAATGCGTAATCCGGATTCGTCTTTTCTTTGTTATAGAAGTCCACAAAGATCTCATAGTCTTTTCTGGGCATTCCGACATCGATGTCATCATCCCATGGAATATAGCCTTTATGCCGTACCGCACCCAACAGGGTTCCTCCGGTCAGGTAATACGAAAGACCATGATCCATACAAAATGAATCAAAGTCTTTCAGCATTTCCAGCATCAGCTGTTTCTGTTTACTCAGTGATATCTCACGCATAACCTATTCATACGCTTTCTGCAGTTCCGCCTTCAGCACTTCGGGATCCAGCAGCGGGAAGAGATTCTCATAGGCCGGCATACTGAAGGTACCGTCTTCGTTGGCAATGGAACGTAATCTTGGTTCGACTTCCAGGTTCTTGGAGACAAATACTTCACAGACAACCGGGCCATCCATTTCAAGCATTTCCTTGGTCACTTTATCAAGTGTTTCGGCATCCCGGCAGGAACGGTATTCCAGGCCGTATGCCTTGGTAATCTTTTCAAGGTTGGGAATCGGTACACCGTCCGATACATCCGTTCCGAAGGTCGGAATAATGTTATAGCCGCCCTGCGACATCCGTACAAACTGATAGCCGTCATTGCTTACCACAAACATCTTGATGGGAATCTGATTGCGTTCAATCGTCGCAAACTCATGAATATTCATCTGCAGGCTGCCATCACCGACAAAGCAGATCACATTGCCATCTGTCTTATTCGCTTCTGCAAGACCAAGTGAAGTCGCCCAGTAACCCATGCCGGAAAGACCGCCGGAGATAAATACCCGCTGATTCTTTTTTACCTGCCATGCCTGTGCAACGACACTGCAGGAGCTTCCGGTATCGGCAATCACAATATCGCTTTCCTTGGCACATTTTGTGACGGTATCTACGAGCCAGTACGAGTTCAGTTCGCCCTCATAGTACTTTTTCTGCATGATCGGATAGGTCTCTCTCCATTCATCACAGACTGAAACCCATTTTGAATGGTCCCCTTTGATATTCTCTTTCTCGATGATCTCCAGTGCTTTCGTAAAGAAGTCTTTTAGATCGCCATGAACCACTTCATCAATCGGTGTTCCGTACTTAATCAGTTCACTTTCATCGATCTCAACCAGTGTCTTATGGGACTGTTTGGAAAAATCCTTTACATTGTATCCGGTGGTATTCGGTGCCAGATGACTTCCCAGAATCAGCAGTTCATCACAGGTCTGTGCCGCAAAGTGGGAAGAACGGAACCCGTGGTTTCCGCAGCGGCCGATAAAGTATTTGCTGTCAGAAGGAATCGTATCAATTCCCATCCGGGCATTGATGACCGGGATATCCAGTGCTTCAATGAAACGGTTAAAGAGATCCACACTGCCCGAAAGACGGATTCCCTGACCCGCAAGGATCAACGGCCGCTCTGCGTTCTTCATGGTCTCAATGACTTTACGAACCGCTTCTTTCGAAATCGCCGGCTTTGTTTCCTGTTTTGGTTCCGGCGGGAATTCACATGGGCATTCTGCCGACTGAATGGAAATCGGCACATCGATACATACCGGGCCGGGTCTGCCGCCGGCTGCCGTCGCAAACGCATCTTCGAGAATCTCAGCAGTTTTAGCCGGATCATCGATCAGATAATACTTCTTCGTGACCGGCTTCATGATGAGGTCGGTACGCACATCCTGTGTTCCATACTGCCGCAGGTCATGTTCACGCTCATACTGTACATGGGCCAGGCTGGAATTGCCGGTAAAGAGAACCACCGGAGAAGAATCCACATAGGCCTGAGCCATGCCGGTAACGGTATTGGTAAGCGCAGGTCCGTTTGTCACAAAGGCAACACCAGGCTTCCCGGAAATCCGTGCATAGCCATCGGCACCCATGACAGCAGGCTGCTCATGGTTGGTGAAGGTAAATTTCAGACCGGTGGATTTGCTTAAGGCCTTGCAGATCCAGAGTGCTGCTCCGCCAACGATCACATAGGCGTGATCAATCCCTTTATGTTCCACATACTTAACGATATATTCCGCTACATTCATGGTGTTTCCTCTCCTTTTATCTCAGCCAGCCGCTGTCTTTCGCTTCACTTAACAGCGCTTTGAATAACAGCAGATCTTCCTTGGAAGTAATCTTGAAGTTAAAGTCCGAACCCCGGTTGAACCAGACCGTATAGCCGCATTCAACCAGAAGCGTGCAGGTCGCGACCGAACCGGTGATTCCCTTCTGCTTTGCCTCCTCATGAAGTGCAAGCATATCCTTCAGGTACATACTGTGCGGGGTCTGGGTACGATATAAGATTTCCCGGTCAATACTGATATTGGATTTGATCTTGTCATCCGTCTGCAGCATCGCTTCCTTACAGTCGATTGCCGTAATGCCGTTGCCATGTTCTCTGCAGGTCTTGATATTATCTGTAATCACCTGTGCCGGTAGATACGGTCTTGCGCCATCGTGTACCAGTACAATGTCATCGTCTTTACAGTCTTTTGCGATTTCATCCAGTACCAGTTCAATGGATTCCTGTCCGGTCTTTCCGCCCTTTACGATCTTCTTCAGCTTGGTAATGCCAAACTGCTGGGCATACAGATCCATGAATCCTTCCCAGCCGGCAAGACATGCGATATAAATCGCATCGATCTCCGGGTGGTTCTGAAAACACTCCATGGTATATATAATGACCGGTTTATCAAACACATTCAGGAACTGCTTTGGAACAACCTGTTTTGTCCGTGTTCCGACACCTGCCGCAGTAATTAATGCAATATTCATATCATAATCCTTCTTTTCGAAATCAGTTTATCATTGGCTCATTTAAGCTGGCAATTTATTGCCAATTCATGATTTCCTTTGACTAGGTTCTTCCACTCCTGAATTCTCTTAGACTTATTAAATGGTAATCCAATGTTAATCTCCTTCAACAACGATTTTCTAATCAAATCTCTCCCTCAATTATTTTTGAAAGTTCCTTTTTAAGTGGTTTTCTCAAGGAAAGTTCCTTTTTTTCACCAAAGCCTTTACATAGATGTAATCATTCGCTACCGTGCAGTTGTCACGAGAGAGATAAAACGCAACGCAGGGATGCGACGTCAACGGTATCGTGCCCCTATACGAAAAGGGTTTGGATCTTGGGACGAAGCCATTGAGCGGATACAACCAACTCTTCGAAGACCTGTCAATGGATGATGGGTCTTTTCCTTTTCGGAAGGTTACTACAGATAAATCCCAGGAGGTCAGGAACCTGGGTTCCTTCGATCCGGTGATTATCCTTTACGGGTATGAGCCGGATCGGCCCTTCTATATCATGGTTAGGTGTGGATATGCCGTCTGCCATGAAAGGAGGATAAATAGTTATACATGGCTGCACAAAATTCCTATAAGCATCTGAGCTTAGAAGAACGCAAGAACCTGGAGGAACTGCTCCACAATCCTGAAATCACACTAAAACAGATCGGAGTTCAAATGGAACGAGATCCAAAGTGTATCCGCGAAGAAATCAAACGTCACCGCATACGTCGTGTACGAAAAAACCAGCACAACAAATGCGGTAAACAAAACGACTGCATACAAACACGTTTGTGTACTCACTGCCTTACTGGGCAGTGCAGATTCTGCACACACGATAACTGCAATGAGATCTGCACCAATTTTTTCCCGGATCCAGTATGTAAACGTACGACAAGATTCCCTTATGTCTGTAACGGTTGTCCTGATAACGAGAACTGCAAACTTCCAAGAATGTACTACATCGCAACGTAAGCGTCAACCGAATACCGTCTGTTAACCCAAAGCGATCCCGATGATACTGGAGCTATCAGGAGGGATCGCTTTTATGAGTAGATCTGAAACGCTTGAACGTTGGAAACAAATAATGGATGGATATCAGGCCGGGGCGGAAACAGTCACGGAATACTGTAAACGACTGAATGTATGTACCAGAATGTTTTACCACTATCGTCTGGCTATTTATGGGCCAACCAAGAGAAGCAGCTCCAAAGAATCCCGACTTCTTCCGGTCGTCGCAGAACCTCCAGAACAAACTACAGTATCGGTGAATCGTATTCAGTTATCTTATACCAACATCACTGATCAGGAGCTTAGCCGGATCCTTCGGCTCTGCAGAGATCTATGATCCGGTTCGATGATATTAAAGATGTCTTCCTCGTGAAAGGTGCTACTGATCTCCGCAAGGGAATCGATGGATATGCCGCATTAGTCCTGGGAGAACTCGGGCGTAGTCCTACAGATCATTCTTTATATTTGTTTTGTAATCGCAACAGGAATAAACTGAAATGCCTTTACTATGACGGAACAGGTTTCTGGCTTCTATATAAGCGTATGAATAAGGGGCATTTCAAATGGATCCGAAGCGAAAACAGCGAAGCAGTGACCATAACACACCAACAGCTCACCTGGTTACTGGAAGGATTGAAAATCGAACAGAAATACGCTTTCAAAAATGTCGAAAAACCGTTTATTTAGGCTATTCTCCAGATAAATGTTGGTAATATTGCCACTGTCCTTAAACAGGGACAGTAATTCTGTTGATATCTCCTAATCTGTAAGTGGATGGAGGATAAACCATGGCAAAGATTACAAAAGAGTATCTCGATTCACTCTCTGAAGATGACATCATCTTCATTCGCGACTATATCTGGAACAGGTTCGGACGCAGTCCTCGAAGTCATACAAAGAAGATTAAAAAAGGCGAAGATGATGATACTGATCATCACCGTAATTCTTTCGAAAGACCTACGTGCTGTCCGAATTGCAGCAGTATGCATTTCATCAGATATGGGCACAAAGATGGAATGCAAAGATTCCTTTGTAAATCCTGCGGAAAAACATTTCTTCCTACCACCGGTACTCTGATGTCTTCAAACAGATTGAAGGATGAGAATATCCGGGAACTGATCGAATGTGAGATCGAAGGATTGTCCCTGGAAGAGACCGCTTATCGTTCTCACTTATCTGAATCCACCTGTTTCTGTTTTCGACAGAAACTCTACCGAATGGCTGATTACAAGATGGCTGAACTTCTTCTCAAAGGCCAGATACAGATTGATGCGACTTACACCAGAATCAATCTGTGCGGCACAAAACCGGAGAATATGCCACGCTACAGTAAGAAGAGAGGAAAGAAAGGTCCTTCTGTTGGCGAATTTAAATCTCTTCGCGGGATCAGTCATCATAAGGTATGCATCGTCACGGCAGAGGATGAACACGATAATATTCTTTATCGTGT
>JAFWEW010000033.1 GCA_017512725.1 Solobacterium sp. | reverse complement strand
TGCACTCAAACGTCTGTTTCCATCAAAAAAGCTCAAGGAATTCATCTTTATACATTGAGTCCTTGAGCTTTATTATGCTTTTCAAACCCTACGGGATTTTAAAGGCCTTTTCCCCAAAACCCTACGAGATTTTACTTCACGCTTTTTTAGTGGTCGGATCAGTATTTCTTTTTCTCCAGTTCATCCCAGTCATAGCCATGGTCCAGCGGACGGTTGCTGGTGACATAGGTATCCCCTTTCCGATATGCATACTTGTCGGTGGAGTGAATGACATGTTCACTGCCGTAGCGGTCGTTATATCTGGTATAGCCCATCATCGTATCATTGCGCATCTCACGGATCTTCGCTTCACTCCGCTGCCTGTTTTCATACATGGCATTCTGAATTGCGGCTGTTTCTTCTCTTGTTTTCCGGAGTTTTTCCTGTGCTTCCCGGTCTCGCTGCCGTCTGCGTTCTGCCTCGGCAGAACTGGATGAGGTAGTGGAACTTGGGCTGGGTTGGCTGAAAGCGGCATCCAGTGCATCTTTTTTCTCTTTGTTAATGGAAGCCTGAAGGGAGTCCATCTCTTTCTGCAGCTCTGGCGTATAATGAACTCCATACGAAACGACCGGAAGGTAAATATTGTTGTACTGGTCCTCATATTCTTCTTCCGGCATGACCATAAGGATCATCTGTGAGACGTACCAGTCCCGGTAACTGTCAGCGGTATAGATCCAGGAATTGCAGTGCGGATCGTAACGAACGTTCAGGTAACTGCTGCTTGCCATTCGTCCGAGATCGTTGGATAGCGGATCATTCAGCATTCTCTGAATTTCGAACGGCAGAAAACGCCATACCACATAGTCTGCACCTTCAACAATGGCGTACAGGACACACCGATAAGTATTGTTGTTCTCGCTTTGAAAGGAATACTCGATGGTACCGGGTTTATAGTAAAAGTCAGCCACTGTCGTATAGGGATCCGGGTTGTTTTCGGTAATCCATTTCTGATATTCCTTCAGCCAGGCATCATCCACCGGCCAGTCCTGATAACAAACATACCTGAGATTCGTTTTTCCGATAAGCCATGTAATCTCATGTTCCAGAAACGCTTTGATCGGAGTGAATTTGTAAAACAGGGATCCGTCGGGAGTGGTTGAATAATCCTTGGTCGGATACATATGGCTGTCGCGGAAATGATAATTGGAGTGATAACAAATCGTGGACTGATTGTCCGGAGAGCCGCACCGAAGAAAGATATCCATTGGCTCGTTCAATCCGTGGTAGACCTTCCGGTCTACAGAGAGAGAAGCGGCCCACCCTTTCGGCAGATACATGGTAATGAAAGGTGTTCCGGAACCTTCTTCTTTAACGGTAACTTCCTGTAACTGATTGTTTTCTGACATATCGTATCCTGAACGGCAGTCTTCCGCCCTCCCTTCCCATTATACGGTACGGAATCCCGCATTCCGAGGGCAGTTCCGGTAATGATTCACCTGGGAAATAATGAAAAAAACAGAGAGCCGAAGCCCTCTGTTCTGTCATTGAACCAATTAGAACTGTACGAATGCAGGGGTGTCTGCCGGTGCATCGAGCAGCTTCTTCATTTCATCATCCAGCTTGAGCAGTGTGATGGAGAAGCCTTCCATGTCGAGCGATGTCATGTAGTTGCCGACGATGGTCTTGTAGATCTTGATGCCCTTCTCTGCCAGAACATCCTTAACGTGGTTGTTCGCAACATAGAGTTCCATCAGCGGAGTGCCGCCCATGCCGTTGACCAGGACACAGACTTCGTCACCAGCGTTGTAAATTCCCTCAGCGAGGATCTTGTCGAGCAGCTGATCGGAAATGCCGTTGACAGTGCTGATCTTTTCACGGTGTGTACCCGGTTCGCCATGGATACCGATACCGATTTCGATTTCATCTTCCGCAAGATCGAAGCTCTTCTTGCCGGCTGCCGGAACGGTGCAGGCATCAATTGCCATACCCATGGAACGTACGTTTGCGATAACCTTTTCTGCGACTGCCTTGACTGCTGCGAGATCTCCGCCAGCTTCTGCGCAGGCACCAGCGAGTTTGTGTACGAAGATGGTTCCAGCGATACCGCGGCGTCCGGTTGTCCAGGTACTGTTCTCAACTGCTACGTCGTCTGCGACAACAACCTGATCAACTTCGATGCCTTCATCTCTGGCCATGTCTGCAGCCATTTCGAAGTTCATGACATCACCGGTGTAGTTCTTGATAACCAGAAGGACACCCTTTCCGCCGTTTGCTGCCTTGATTGCTTCAAAGACCTGATCCGGTGTCGGGGATGTGAATACTGCACCAGCTACTGCGCCGTCCAGCATACCTTTTCCGACGAATCCGCCGTGGGAAGGCTCATGTCCGCTTCCGCCGCCGGAAACCAGCGCAACTTTACCCTCAGAACCGCCGGCACGAACCAGAACTTCCAGTCCAGGCAGACGCTTAACGTACTTCGGGCAGGCTGCTACCATGCCATCAAGCATTTCGTTTACTACATTGTCGACCTCATTAATCAGTTTCTTCATATTACCCTCCTTTTTCTATTATCCATGAAGAACTTATGGCGCTAGTCTGCGCCGAACCGCAGGTCATGCGGTTTATTCCAAACAAATTACTGAATCTTGCGGAAGTCCCGTGTCTTCTCGGATTCTTCAATGATCCGGTTGAGATCCGAACCGATGGATGCCTCGACAGCTGCGACAATAACGCCCTCTACGATCGGAGCGTCTGCGATTTTGACATTAATGCCTTCGCCGTCCAGCATGTCGATTGCCATTTCCGCACTGATGATCCCGCTTCCAAGATCGCCGAAAACAACGACACCGTCTCCCTTATCCGCTTCACGGATCGCATTCATGATGCGGACCGCATCGGTACCGATACTGCCGTCTTCCATTCCGCCGGCTGCGTAAATGCCGTCATAATCATGCGCCATCTGCAGGGCAAGATCTTTGATGCCTTCCGCAATTTTTGCGCTGTGCGATACGATAACTATTCCTACCATATCAATCTGCCCTTAATCAGCCCTTGAGGAATTTCAGAATGGTTTCCAGTGTCAGCGTAGCGGATGTAGCACCCGGATCCTGATGTCCGATACTGCGCTCTGCCAGATAGCTTGCACGGCCCTTGGTTGCACGGATTGTCTTTGTGAATTCGATGCCTTTGCGGGCTTCTTCACACGCCGCTTCAAGAGCGGTCACAAGATCTGCGCCGCCGGCTACCTTTTCGGTATACGTTTCATATGCCGGAATCAGGGAATCCAGCATGGTCTTTTCACCGCGCTCTGCTTTGCCGCGCTTCTGGATCCCGGCGATCGCTGCCTTCAGCATTTCGCCGAAGTCTTCTGCGGTGATCTCGGTCTTTCCGGCTGCGACTTTTCCGGCATCCATATAGGCAGTGCCATACAGCGGTCCGGAAGCTCCGCCAACGGTTGACAGCAGGGTCATTCCGGTTTTCTTCAGCGCAGCGCCGATATCCGGATCATCCTTTGGCAGCTTCTCTCTGACCGCATGAAAACCTCTGGCCATGTTGACTCCATGGTCAGCGTCACCGATCTCGCGGTCGAGGTCTGTGAGGAAATCCTTGTTTTCCTCAATGACATCGGCGATTGCGGCAATACAATCATAAATTCTGCTAGACATTTGATTTCCTCCTATATTGTTGTATCTTTCACAGAAAATGAATTATTCGGTTGTTTATGCATAAGTTCAAACAAAAATGCGATCATTCGGTTTCAGCGCCGAGCTGTTTCTGCCCTTTTGCAGAAAAGAGATTCCCTTTTTGATCGACATTTAATGATGATTCAAATACGTTGATCCTCCCGTGAGGAATGATTCTTTCTCAATCGTTATTTTTATTTTAGTATATAAAATATTATAGTACAAGAGATTCCAGACGGGTTTTGCACATTCGGACGGGGTTGTATTGCCGGGATTTAAAACTGAAAAAAATCACGCCGGAACGTAATTCTTTCCTTTCGAAATCGTGAACTTATTGGATCCTGATCTTATTTGGATGTTTTGGAAGTTTTTGCTTTGCGGGCTGTTTTCTTCTTTTCCATATCCGCAAGGATCAGATCGGTCACATACTGTTTGACACTGCCCTGTTTTTCGAGCCAGCTGATGATCTTTTTTTCATTCGCCTTGTTGTAACGGATCGAGAAAGAACGATAGTTCTCCCGGTTGTAGGTATTGTTATAATCAAGCTTTTTCTGGTAAGCCGTCATTTTCTTTGCCATGATCGTCTCCTTGCATTCAAAAAATCGCTTATTAATAGTATAGCATAAAATAGGGTTCACAAAATGATTTCGCGGTACTTTTTAATACCTATTCACAAATTCATATTTGTTTTTGCTGAGAATTACAAATATTTCTGAAAGAAACAAAAAGAGTTTCAGAAAATTCTGAAACTCAGTAGGCTGCCGGAAGCCGATAGCCGTTATCGGTTTTTACCATTGTAAGCCGCTTGATATCCGGCTGGACCTCCCCAATCGAATCCGCAAGCATATCCAGATAGATGGTCCCCTCCCGTTCTTCTGCAGCGATGATGTAGCGGGGGTTATAAACGGAAGAGGTTTCCTGAGCGATCATGTCGCTTCTGGCACAGTAAACTTTCCCGTCTGCTTCCCTGAACATGGCGCTTTCACTGTAAAACGCACTGTAGTAGAAATTCTCTTCCAGGAAGTCCCGGGTAAAGACCCGTTCCGCAATATTCCGGATGTCATCAATGGAATGCGGGGTCGTTCCCCCCATCGACAGCACTTCATAGTAACCGGGGAAGGATTCGGTCTCACTGAGTGAGAGGTTCAGACCGTACAGCCAGTTGAGCACCCGTTTCTCCTGTTCGAGCAGAGACGTCATTGCCGTGCGGTATTCCGTGAACCGGTTGTCATCTACTGTGACCTGTTGGGGATCGATCTGAAACAGGATGCGGCCGTTGAGCCAGAAGGAATTGCCGGTCGGTTCATAGATGATAAAGATGACTTTATATTTATCATCTACCATATAACTCCCCGCATAGCTGCTGTTGGAATTCTCCACATAGGATTCTTCTTTTGTGAGATCGGAAAGTGAATGGATCTCCGGCAGCGCACTTACTTCCAGCGGGAGTGGATGGAGCTGAGTATTCAGATATTCTTCTACTTCTGCGATCCGGCCGGTATTGTAATCGCTGATACACCCCTGAATCATGGAGAGCTCTTTTTCTTCATCGCTTCGGGTATCGGTATCCGTGACCGGTCCTGCATCATAGGGATTTATGTCATCGTCTTTATTCTTACTGCCGCAGCCCCACAGGATCAGTAAGACACTGAGTGCGGCAAGTCCTGTTTTCTTCACCAAAATCACCTGCTTTCGAACCCATCGTAGCACACCCATACTGTCTTGACAAAACCAAAGCCGCAATGCTTAAATGAACTCTAGAAACGCAGATGGGGACAAGTAATTTTACAGGCGTTAAGAGAAAGACAGTGGCTGATGGAAACTGTTGCGCCTCAAAATGAAATCCACCCCGGAGTGAAGTTAATCCCTTCCGGCACCGCCCGTTATCCGGAGAATGAGAGGTCGGATTGTTTCACGTGAAACAATTTGGCAAGCTGGGTGGCACCGCGATCACACATCGTCCCGCAAGGAGGATGTTTTTTTGTTCAGACGGAGGAAAAAGAATGATTGACATTAAACTGATTCGTGAAAATCCGGAAATTGTAAAAGAGAATATCCGGAAAAAGTTCCAGGAAGAAAAGCTGAAGCTCGTGGATGAAGTGGCTGAGCTCGATCAGAAGTATCGGGAAGCCAAGACCAGAGCGGATTCCCTGCGCGGGGACCGGAACCGGATTTCCAAGGAGATCGGCAAACTGTTTGGTCAGGGACTGAAGGAAGAAGCGGAGGCGGCGAAACAGAAAGTAAAAGATCTTGAAGTAGAACTGCAGAACCTGGAAGTATCGGAAACTGAGCTGGAAGCAGAAATCAAGCAGCGGATGATGCTCATTCCGAATATCATTGATCCGGCAGTTCCGATCGGAAAAGATGACAGTGAGAACGTTGAAATCGAAAAGTTCGGTGAACCGGTCGTTCCGGACTTCGAGATCCCCTATCACACCGATATTCTGGATGCCCTGGACGGACTGGATCTGGACAGCGCCCGGAATACTTCGGGAAACGGCTTCTACTATTTGATGGGAGATGTCGCAAGACTTCATTCTGCAATCCTTGCCTATGCACGTGACTTCATGATCAACCGGGGCTTTACCTACTTTATTCCCCCGTTCATGATCCATGGCAGTGTCGTGAATGGTGTTATGTCGTTTGCGGAAATGCAGAACATGATGTACAAGATCGAAGGCGAAGACCTCTATCTGATCGGTACCTCGGAACATTCCATGATCGGACGGTTCATGGGCCGTACCGTGAAAAAGGAGAACCTCCCCTACACCCTTACTTCCTACAGCCCGTGCTTCCGGAAAGAAGTCGGTGCACATGGAATTGAAGAACGCGGTCTTTACCGGGTCCATCAGTTTGAAAAACAGGAAATGGTCGTTGTCTGTGAACCGGAAGACTCCCCTTACTGGTATGAACAGCTCTGGAAGAACAGTGTCGACTTCTTCCGTTCCCTGGATATTCCGGTAAGGACGTTGGAATGCTGCTCGGGAGATCTGGCAGACCTGAAAGTCCGCAGCTGTGATGTCGAGGCATGGTCGCCTCGCCAGAAGAAGTACTTTGAGGTCGGAAGCTGCTCAAACCTCGGTGATGCACAGGCACGCCGTCTCGGTATCCGGATCAAGGGAGAAAAAGGAAACTATTTCGCCCATACACTGAATAACACCGTTGTCGCTCCGCCGCGGATGCTGATTGCGTACTTTGAGAACAACCTGCAGGCAGACGGATCGGTAAAGATTCCCGAACCGCTGCGTCCTTATATGGGCGGTCAGGAACGTCTGGTACCGGCAGAAACCAAAAAGAATACACTTTAATCAGAGGAACCGGAAAATCCGGTTCTTTTGATTTATAGTAGTAATGAACGGAAAAGGAATTGTTTCACGTGAAACATTTGTTGGAATTTAAACAACCTATATGGAGAATTCTCCTGCTGGTACTTGGAATCACGGCAGAAATCTTTTTTCTGTGCAATATCGGGATGCAGTATCTCAATCTCGGAAGTATCACCGGAGCACTGGTCTCTCTGCTTCTGATTGGAATTGCAGTCCGCCCCGACGGGTTCAACAGCACGATTGGAATACTGCTGCGCGGATTCGTTCTGGTTGTTTCCATTCTGGCAGTTCTGACAACCGGGGTTATGGTGTTTGGAGTGCCTGGAACAGCCCCGGCAGAGAACAGCACGGTTGTGATCCTTGGATCCGGAGTAAATGAAGATGGAAGCCCGTCGCTCATCAGCCGTCTGCGGACAGATGCGGTGCTGCCGTACATTCTCGAACATCCGGACGCAGCCATCGTGACGAGCGGCGGTATCACGGCAAAGGACCAGATCAGTGAGGCCGAATCGATGAAGCAGTATCTGGTGGAACAGGGGGTTCCATCGGAACGGATCCATACCGAGAACCAGTCTTCCAATACGGAAGAAAACCTGCGGTTCACCAGCAGGCTGATTCAGGAACATGAGCTCAGTACAACGATCGTGCTCGTCACCAGTGACTTTCATTCCTACCGGTCGGCACTGTACGCAAAACGGAACCGGCTGGAAGTTTCGTCCGTCCGTGCACCAACGCCATGGTGGATCCTGCCGACGTGCTGGATCCGGGAGATGTACGGGGTTCTGGCGGCCTGGTTACGCCTGCAGGGATAACATGCATGCATGATAGAAAGAAATACTGGAAACCGAAAAACTATCTGGTATAATACGTATGGCACAGCAGTTATGTATACAACCTGGTCAGGTCCGGAAGGAAGCAGCCATACAAACCTCTGACTGCGTGTGCCGTTTTATTTTTATGAAAGAGAAAACAGCGGAAGACTACATGCGCCTGGCGCTGAAGGAAGCGAAGAAGGCACGGGATATTGATGAAGTACCTGTTGGAGCGATCATTGTGCATCAGGGAAAAATCATTGCGCGGGCACATAATCTGCGGGAAAAAAACCAGCAGGCCAGCGCCCATGCGGAACTTCTCGCAATTCAGAAGGCGTCGAAGAAACTTGGTACCTGGTGCCTGAATGAATGCGATCTGTATGTCACGCTGGAACCATGCATGATGTGTTCCGGTGCGATCAGTCTTTCCCGTATCCATCATCTGTACTATGGGACAGATGACCCCAAGGGAGGCACGGTGATCAGCCGGATGGATCTTAAGATGATCCCGCATATCGGTGCGTATCCCCGGGAAATTACCGGCGGGATCCTGAAGGAAGACTGCGCATTTATCCTGTCCGATTTCTTCCGGGAGAAACGGGAAAAAACAAAACGGAAGAAAACCATCGGGACTGGCAATACCCCGGAACCAACAGACGACGAACCGGCAGAGTGAGCGAATTCACTGCGGCCGGTTTTTTAGTGATCGAAAAACGACAGAAACCAATCAGAAAATGATCGGAATACGGTAATATAGAACCATGACCGTAAAAAACAAGGAACAGAAGATACTGGAACTGCTGGAACAGCAGAACATGGTTACGACCATTGAGCTGACCGAATATCTGCCCGCATCAGAGGCGACCGTGCGCAGAACGCTGGCCCAGATGGAACAGAACCGTCAGCTGGTGCGTATCCCGGGCGGAGCGATCCGGGTCAATGAAGGGCGGGTATTGGGTCCGCAGGATGAGATCCAGATGAACCGCAGGCTGCTGGTGAATATGGAAGAAAAGAAACGGATCGCCGAATATGCCTGCCGGGAAATAAAAGACGGGGAGTTTCTTTTTCTGGACGGCGGTTCTTCCATTACACCGATCATTGCGTATCTGAAAGACCGCCCGGTAACGATCGTTACGAATAATCATCTGATTCTGCGGGCACTGGATGAAACCTCTGCCGCAAAAGCGATTGCGGTCGGCGGGGATTATCTGGCGCAGTATGCGATGAGTACCGGCGGGCAGGCGATTGCCCAGGTGGAAAGCCATACCTATGACCGCTGCTTTCTCAGCTGTATGGGATTTGATCTGCAGGAAGACATGACGTATACAACAGAATCCGTAACTGCAGAGGTGAAGCATGCCGCAGCGGGCAACAGCCGCAGGGTGGTGCTTCTTGCCGATCATACCAAGTACGCAGTACATGGTTTCTGCAAGTTCCTGCCGGTATCCCGCTTTGATGCCATCTATACCGATTTTACGGGACCGGATCTTCCGGAAAACATCATTTCCGTTCCGAAGTAAGGCAAAAATCACGAACACAATCAAATTGTCTTGTAAAATGATTGACAACGATCATTTTTAGACGTATTCTTTGAATGGAAACAAACAGAAGGAGATATATAAAGATGAAACCTGAAAAGAAAGCTGCTGAAATGACAACGGAAGAACTCGCAAAGTATATTGATTACTCTGTATTAAAACCGGAATTTACCGAAGCAGAAATCGTTGACCTGACCAAAGACGGCGTTGAGCTGGGCTGTGCAACCATCTGCATTAACCCAGCCTACATGGATCTCTGCAGACCGTATGTCGAAGGAAAAGCCACAAAGCTCTGCCCGGTATGCGATTTCCCGTTTGGCACCAGCTCCACGGAATCCCGGATCGCTCAGGCAAAGATCATCATGGAAGGCAATGAGGATATCATCGGGGAACTGGATATCGTTGCGAATTTCGGACGGATCCGTTCCGGGGAATATGAGGAAGTCACAAAGGATCTGAAGGCAGTCGCAGATGAATGTCATAAACATAACGTTCCGCTCAAAGTCATTTTTGAAACAGATGCGCTGAATGAAGAACAGATCCGCAGAACCTGCCAGTGTGCGGTTGAAGCAGGCGCAGATTTCGTCAAGACCAGCACTGGCTTCCTGACCGGCTATGAAGCTCACGGCGCTGTTCCGGAAACCATTCAGATCATGATGGATGAAGTCGGCGGCAAGTGCAAGATCAAAGGCTCCGGCTGTATCCGTACACGGGAACATTTCCTGAAGCTCATCGATATGGGTATTGACCGCATGGGCGTAGGCTACAAGTCCGTACCGGTCGTACTGGATCTCAAGCGCTGAGGTCGTAATCTGAACCGGAAACAAAGTACATCCGCAACCTCACATAAGATACGGGTGTACTTTTCTGACTGCAGGCAGATGCGCTGTGCGCACTGCCGGATCACAGTGATGTATTTATAAAATGCATGCTTAGTATGCATGCAGGGAGAATCCTATGATGCGTTATTTGGAATTCGAACCGCAGAATGATGAGATCGATCTGGAACGGATCGAGCGGCTTCATTTAAGAATGCAGAAGCGGGAAGCCAGCATCTGCAGTGAACGCGCGAAGTTCTATACCGAATCGTTTCAGACAACAGAAGGGGAACCGTATATCCTGCGCAAGGCAAAAGCCTTCGCGCATACACTTCGGAACATGACCGTCTATATTGAACCGGATTCGCTGATCTTCGGGAACCAGGCCAGCCGGAACTTTGCGGCACCGGTCTTTCCGGAGTATTCGATCGACTGGGTCGTAAAGGAACTGGATGAGTTTGAACACCGGAGCGGAGATGTCTTCAGGATCACAGAAGACGTGAAAGAAGATATCCGTAAGATCGCGCCTTACTGGCACGGGCATACCCATGAAGATGAAGTGCTGCGCAATACGCCGGAACCGGTCTTTCTGGCAGAGAAACAGAAGGTGATCCACCGGGGCGGAATCTCCATGTCGGGAGACGGTCATATCGTACCGAAACATGAGATGCTGCTGGAACGGGGGTTCCGGGCCATCAGCCTCGAGGCAAAGGAGAACCTGAAGCGGAACGACCTCACGGAAGAGAACCGGGAATTCTATGAATCCGTGGTAATCGTACTGGAAGCAGCGCTGGATTATATCAAGCGTTTTTCGGCTGTCGCATACAATTTGGCACAAAACACTGCCGATTTTAAGCGTAAAGAAGAATTACTGACGATGGGACGGATGGCAGAGCATCTGATGGAAGGCCCGGCGCAGAGTTACTGGGAAGCGTGCGAAACGGTCTATCTGGTCCATGTGCTGCAGATGATCGAAAGCAACGGCCATTCCTTCTGCTATGGAAGATATGACCAGTACATGTATCCGTATTACCGTCATGATATCGATACCGGGGTCCTGACCAGAGAGAAAGCACTGGAGATCACGACCCACATGTTTCTGATGAACAGCAGCCACAACAAGGTACGGCCGTACGGGCATACGAAATTCTCCCAGGGCTATCCGCTGTATTCCAATCTGATGATCGGCGGGTACCGGCCGGATGGAACGGACGGATCGAACGAACTGTCCGCACTGTGCATTGAAGCAATGAACCTGACCGCCATGGCAGAGCCCAACTTTTCCATGCGCTACAACAAAGATACGCCGACGGATCTCCTGCGGCTTGCCGCAAAGCTGATCCGGACCGGATGCGGAATGCCGTCCATGTTCAATGACGATGTTGCCGCAAAGGGAATCGAAGATCTCGGGATCCCGCATGAAGATGCGCTGGATTACTGTGCGATCGGCTGTGTGGAAACCGGTGTCGGCGGAAAGTACGGCCACCGTGCGACCGGCATGACGTACCTGAACTGGGGAAAGATTCTGGAACTGGTGCTGGACAACGGGATGGACACTGTCAGCGGGATCCAGATGATCTCGGTGAACGGAAACGAGGGCAGTGAGGTTACCTATTCGTCATATGAAGAACTGTGGAATGCCTGGAAGAAGCTGCTGAAATTCTATTCGGATCTTGCGGTGGAATGCGATGCGGTATGTGACCGCTCCCTTGCGGTATATGACGCCGATCCGTTTGCGTCCTGTCTCATCGACAACTGTATGGAACTTGGCAAGACGCTGAAGAACGGTGGCTGCCAGTACGATGTGATCTCACAGTCCAACATCGGCCCAAGCGTACTGGGCAATTCTCTGGAAGCCATTAAAAAACTGATCTTTGAAGAACAGAAGATCAGCTGGGAAGAACTCCGTCAGGCGATGGCATCCAACTGGGAAGGGGAAAACGGACAGGCGATCCGGGAGCTCTGTACGGCCGTGCCGAAGTTTGGCAATGATATCGATGAAGTAGACCAGATTGTAAAAGAAATCTTTGAATCGTATCTGGAACTGCTGCCGGAATACAAAACCGAACGGACCGGAAAAGGCCCTGCCGTCAGCCGCTATACGATGTCGACCAGCAATATTACATCCTATGTGCCCAATGGTCTCGATGTCGGGGCGACACCGGACGGAAGGCTTGCGGGATCGCCGCTGAATGAGGGCTGTTCCCCGACCCAGGGAACCGACCGCAGCGGACCGACTGCAGTGATCCGTTCCGTTGCCAAGCTGCCCAATGACCGGGTGGCAGCGGGACAGCTGCTGAACATGCGGTTCTCCCCGGGAACACTGGCAGGGGAAGAGAATCTGGAGAAGTTTGCCGGCTTCTTACGGGCCAGCCAGCGGATGGGGATCTATCACAATCAGTTCAATGTGGCAGATTCCAGGATCCTGCGGGATGCGCAGAAACATCCGGAAAACTATACCGATCTGATCGTACGGGTCGCAGGCTACTGTGCACAGTTTGTATCTCTGATGCCGGAAACACAGGATGCGATCATTGCCCGTACGGAAAATGTGCTCTGAGGCAGTTATGACAGAAGGACTGATTTCAACGATCCAGGGGTATTCCACAAAAGACGGGCCGGGGATCCGCAGCACGGTATTTCTTATTGGCTGTAATCTTCGCTGTGCCTGGTGTTCGAACCCGGAGCTGATGCTGGAAGGGGAAAAAGACATGGTGTTTGATCTGAATGGTGTAAAACACAGTGAACATGTCGGAACCCGGATCAGCGCCAATCAGCTGGCAGAGCAGCTTGCCCGGGATAAGATCTTCTATGAAGAAAGCGGAGGCGGTGTTACCTTCTCCGGCGGAGAACCCGCATTACAGGCAGAGTTTGTCAAAGAGACGTCAGGGCTTCTGAACGAAATGGGTATTTCGTGTGCACTGGATACGGCTGGGAATGTCCCGTATGAAGTACTGGAAGATCTTTCAACGGAAATGGATCTGTTCCTGTTTGATATCAAGGCATACGATGAATCCATTCATAAACGGTGTACCGGGGTTTCCAACCAGAGGATCCTTTCCAATGTGAAACGGCTTGCGGAACAGGGAAACAGCCTGATCATCCGGCTGGTCGTCGTACCGGGATACAATGATGACCGGGACGATCTGAAGAACCGGCTGCTGTTTGTCAAATCGCTTGGGGAAAGCGTAAAGCGGGTGGATGTCCTGCCGTATCATTCTCTGGGGACAGGGAAGTACCAGCGGCTTGGATTACACTATCCGCTGGCTTCCGATCTTAAGGTAACGGAAGAATGCCTGGAAGACATCCGCTCCATGGCAGAGGATCTTGGGATAACGATTCATATCGAATCTGCATAAAATGGCCGGGTGCCCAAATGGGGATCCGGTTTTTATGGTTTCCGGAGAAAATACACGGATGCCGGGGCCTCTTTAATATATAATGAACCGGTAAAGGGAAAACGATGAGCACGATTGCATTATATCAGAAATACCGTTCCCAGTCCTTTGATGAGCTGGTCGGTCAGGAATATGTCGTAAGAGCCGTCCGCAATGCGGTGGCAGAAAACAAGGTAGGGCATGCCTATCTTTTCTGCGGGCCAAGAGGTACTGGCAAGACTTCCATGGCAAGACTGCTTGCCCGGGCGGTCAACTGTGAACACCCGGAACAGGCACCCTGCAATGCATGCGATAACTGCAGAGCGGCGATCGAAGGCACCCATCCGGATATCATTGAGATCAATGCGGCCAATGAGACCCATGTCGAAGATATCCGGGACCTGATTGAGCGGGCCCGGCTTTCCCCGATGATGGGAAAACATAAGATCTATATCATTGACGAGGTTCACCAGCTGTCTTCCAGTGCCGCAAGCGCACTCCTGAAGACTCTGGAAGAACCGCCCGAACATGTCATTTTTATCCTGGCAACGACGGATCCGCAGAAACTGCTGAAGACGATCATTTCCCGCTGCCAGCGGTTTGATTTTTCCAAAGTAGACGCACCGAAGATCCAGGCCCATCTGCTGTCGATTGCCGAGCAGGAAGGCTTTACGCTGGAAGAAGCGGCGGCACTGAAGATCGCTGAACTGGCAGATGGAGGAATGCGGGATTCGCTTTCCATCCTGGAACAGGCCAGGGCCTACGGGGCCGGAACGATAACGGAAGAGACGATCGATTCGATCTTTGGTCTGGCATCGTCCGGCGAAAAGATCGCTCTGCTGGAAGATATCTTTACGGGGAATCTTGAAGGGGTTTTAAAGCGGACGGAAAGCTGTGAGAAGCACGGTGTTGATATCCGAAGACTCTGTCAGGATCTGATCACCGCCCTCAAGGACGGACTGATCTACCAGTACACCAGCAACGCAGCTTTGCTGAGGGCACTGTCGGAAGAACATGCCAAGACGATTGCGGCACAGCCTTCTTCCGTGCTGCTTCAGGATATTGAAATCCTGATGAAGGCACAGGAGCGCTTCCGCAATGCACAGTCGGTCTCTTCCGTATTTGAGATTGCCTGCCTGGAGCTGATCACAAAGGGCACGCAGGAGGAAGTCGAAACTCAGCCGGCAAAGCCAAAACCTAAGCCCGCAAAACGGAAACCGGAGTCGGCAGGGAAACAACCGGAACCGGTGAAAGAAACCCCGGCGGAAAAACCGGCGGAACCGGAACCCGCACCTGCGGAAGAACCCGTACCGGATGAAAAACCGGAAGAACCGGAATGGAACGAGCTGGATGGAGAAGATGTTCTGCGGCTGCTGGTACAGTGTGACAAAGCGTCGAAAGCCAATGCCGAAGCGATTCTGCAGAAGCTGGAAGCTTCTCCCGCAATGGACCGCTATTCCGCATCCCTGCGGCAGATGAGCCTGAAGGCAGCGGGAAACGATGTTCTGCTGTTTACCGCTTCGGATGCGGTCATGCATATGGCGATGGAGGAAGCGTTCAACCGTCAGCTGTATGAAACCCTGAAGGCAGAAGGGATCGATGCCATGCCGTATGTGATCGGCAATGGACGCTATGACGAAGCGGTGACGCAGTTCCGCATCCGGCAGCGGGAAAAGAGCCTGCCGGAAAAGCGGACGATTCAGCGCTGGACAAAACCGCAGGAAGAAACAATGAAAGAGGATCATACCGAACAGTCTGTCATGGATCTGTTTGGAGAAGATATCGTCGAAGTAATCGACAAAGGAGAATAAGAACTATGGATATGAAGCGGCTGATGGAACAGGCACAGCAGATGCAGCGGAAGCTGAAGGAACTGGAAGAACAGCTGGATGCGACCGAGTATGAAGGAAAAAGCGGAGGCTCAGAGGGCGTCAGCGTAAAGATCAACGGCAGATATGAAATCCTGGAAGTAAACATCAATGAGGAACTGCTGGATAAGGAAAACAAAGAAGAACTGCAGGATATGATCCTGATTGCGATGAACAGCGCCGTAGATCAGGCCCGGATCGACCGGGAAGAGAAAATGGGTTCGGTCACACAGGGTGTTTCGATCCCGGGGATGTAATGCATGTATCCCCCGAGTCTGCGGGCTCTGATCGAAGCGTTCCGCACCCTGCCGGGTGTCGGTGAGAAGACCGCGGAACGATATGCACTGATGATCGCAGAACAGCCTGCGGAAGAAACCGAACGGTTTGCCAATGCGCTGATGAATGTCAAAACAACCCTGCGGCGGTGCACAATATGCGGGAACCTGACGGACGGAGAAGTATGTTCCGTCTGTAAAGACCCGGAGCGCAGCCACCGTCAGATCTTTGTCGTTCAGTCCGCAAAGGATGTTGCGGCAATGGAAAAGACCGCAGAATACCGCGGGGTCTACCATGTGCTCAACGGACTGATCTCTCCCTCAAAGGGAGTTCTGCCGGAAGACCTGAATATTGAACGGCTTACGGACAGGGCAAAGGATGCCGATGAAGTGATCCTTGCGACGAGTGCCACCATGGATGGAGAAACGACCGCAATGTATCTGGACCGGCTGCTGAAAAAAGAATACCCGGATCTCCTGGTAACCCGGATTGCCCATGGGCTTCCGGCAGGAGGAATGCTGGATTACGCAGATGAAATTACACTTTCGCATGCGCTTGCGGATCGCAGAAAAATGTAGGAGGAAGCCATGAACAACGATCTCTTGATAGCCCAGGCAGCGACCCTGGAAGACATTTCGGTTATTGCCGAAAAAGCCGGAATCGGTAAGGAATACCTGGTTCCCTACGGAAATGACAAAGCGAAGATCTCGCTGAAGATCCTCGACGAACTGAAAGACCGCAAAGACGGGAAACTGATCCTGGTTACCGCCATCAACCCGACCAAAGCCGGAGAAGGCAAATCAACAACGACCGTCGGTCTTGCGGACGGGCTTTCCAAACTCGGAAAGAATGTAATGGCATGTCTGAGAGAACCGTCGCTCGGTCCGGTATTCGGCTTAAAGGGCGGCGCAGCCGGAGGCGGCTATGCACAGGTCGTTCCGATGGAATCCATCAACCTGCATTTCACAGGTGACATGCATGCGATCACGACATGTACGAACCTGATTGCAGCGGTTCTCGACAACAGCATCTATCAGGGAAACCCGCTGAACATTGATCCGGAGCGGGTGGAATGGAAACGCTGCCTGGATATGAATGACCGTACGCTGCGTACGATTACAATTGCCCAGGAAAAGGCGACCAACGGCGTAGAGCGCAAAGATCATTTTGTCATCACCGTTGCGACGGAAGTCATGGCGATCCTGTGTCTTTCAAAAGATCTGAAGGATTTTGAAGAGCGTGTCGGACGCTGTGTCGTTGCCTATACCTATGACAACAAACCGGTTACCGTAAAAGATCTGGGTGTTGACGGAGCTGCGGCGGTCGTTATGAAAGAAGCGATCCAGCCGAATCTGGTACAGACCCTCGAACATACACCGGTACTGGTCCATGGCGGACCGTTTGCCAATATCGCCCATGGCTGCAACTCCATCATTGCCACAAGAACGGCACTGAAGCTTGCGGACTATGTGGTTACCGAAGCTGGCTTTGGCGCAGATCTTGGCGCCGAGAAGTTCCTCGATATCAAGTGCCGTCTGGGAGGTCTCGTACCCAATGCGGTCGTTATCGTTGCGACTGTACGGGCACTGAAGATGCATGGCGGTGTGGATGCCGACCATCTGAGTGAAGAGAATATCGAAGCGATGCTGGAAGGCGCAAAGAACCTGGAAAAACACATCGAAAGCATCCAGGCCTTCCATGTACCGTATCTCGTTGCCATCAACAAGTTCTCTGCCGATACGCCGAAGGAAGTCGAAGCACTTCTGAACTGGTGTAACGAAAAAGGCTATCCGGTTGAGGAGAGTGATGGCTGGGCACGCGGCGGCGAAGGCACAACCGAACTCGCAGCGCATGTTGCTGAGCTGTGCGAAGAAGAGAGCGGCTATCAGCCGATCTATGATGTCAATGACACGATCCAGAACAAGATTCTTGCGATCGCGAAGACAATCTATGGAACCGAGGATGTGGAATACAGCGAGGAAGCACTGGAGAAGATCAAGATTTATATCTCCAACGGCTGGGACCGGGTACCGGTATGCATGGCCAAGACCCCGCTTTCACTGACCGATGACCCGAACATCAAGGGCCGTCCGGAACACTTCACCCTCCATGTCCGTGATCTTTCGATCTCCCGCGGGGCAGGATTTATCGTTGCCTATACCGGCTCGATCCTGACCATGCCGGGTCTGCCGAAAGAACCTGCGGCAATCCGGATGGGCATTGATGAGGCAGGGAACAGTTTCGGCATCTTCTGAGAAAGGACCCGTTCATGAGTTCGATTGCGTATGTGACAGATCAGGAAATGATCGAATTCCACCGTCTGTGCGGAAATTCCGACGTGAATTTCTGGCGGCTTTCCGCACGGGCCAGGTTTTCGGATTTTAAACGCGGCGATCTGCTGTTTTTCTATGCATACGGACGGACGAAACGGAAGAAGGGATTTGTCGGCTATGCCCACTTTGAGGGCACCAGCAGACTTACCCTGGACCAGATGTGGAAACGCTACGGCACCCGCAACGGCTATGCGGACCGGGAGCGTCTGAAAGAAGCGATCCAGTTAGCCGCAAGAGACGGCAACGTGCCGGAGACCATGAACTGTCTCCATCTTTCCGACTGCGTGTATTTCAGTTCTCCGGTCTATCCGGAAGAGGTCGGAATCACGATCAATGAAAAGCTGGAAAGCTATACCTATCTCGACAAACAGGATCCATCTGTAACGGTACGGATCCTGCGAAAGGCCGAGACGATCGGTCTTGACAACTGGTCAAACAGCCAGAACTTTGAGCCGGATACGATCTTCATGCTCGATGAAGTGCGCCAGGTGCTGGCACTGATCGCACGGGAACTCGGAAAAGAAACCCGCACACCTTCGGAGAAGCGGCGGGTCCGCAGACAAATGAATGCAATGCTGGAAGAAGGCTATGAACCGATCCGCAACAGCGACGCGGATCTCTTCAAAATGGACGGGGATACCGTCCGGATCGCCTTTCCGTTTGCGGCCCAGGCAAATGACCGCCCCCAGCGCATCCGGGATGTACTCGGGAAGATGACCTGGTACCGCCTGAAGGCCAGACAGCTTGGGCTACGGGGCGAAGGACCGGTATTTGAGATCGTGGCGGAAGATACGGAGGAACAGAAGGAATTCCTTCTGAATGCGGCAAACCATGTCTGATTTTGAAGTAATTGTTGTCGGCGGCGGACATGCGGGAATCGAAGCGGCGCTTGCCTCCGCAAGGCTGGGCCATAAGACAGTCCTGCTGAGTCTGTCCATTGAAAATATCGGCAAAATGCCATGTAACCCATCGGTCGGAGGCCCGGCCAAGGGGGTCGTCGTCCGGGAGATCGATGCGCTCGGCGGGCAGATGCCGATTACGGCAGACCGTACCGCCCTGCAGTTTAAAATGCTGAATACTGCAAAAGGTCCGGGTGTACGTGCCCTGCGGGTGCAGTCGGACAAGATCGCCTATGGAAAGATGATGCAGGACGTCGTCACCCATCAGGAAAACCTGACCGTACTTGCGGGAACTGCAGAACAGCTGAATACCAGAAACGGAAAAGTCACCGGCATTACATTAAGCGACGGTTCGGTGATTACCTCCGATATCGTTATTCTGACAACCGGTACGTATATGGCCGGAGTGAACATGATCAGCGATGAGGTAGTGCCGGGCGGTCCGGACCGGGAACGGACAACCCCGAACCTTTCGGCGTCCCTGCGGGAAGCGGGGCTGACAACGTTCCGGCTGAAGACGGGAACCCCGCCGCGGGTACTGACAAAGTCGATCGATTTTTCAAAGACGGAACCGGAGCCGGGAACGAAAGAATTCGTAGCGTTCAGTGAAACAACAACCGAAATCCTTCCATACGAACAGCAGGTACAGTGCTACATGACCTGGACGACTCCAAAGACCCATGAGATCATTCACAACAATCTGAAACGCTCATCCATGTATTCCGGTGTGGTAAAGGGCGTCGGACCGCGTTACTGTCCTTCCATTGAAGACAAGCTGGTGCGCTTCTCCGACAAGCCAAGACACCTCTTATTTCTGGAACCGGAAAGCAGGTCCATGGATACGACCTATGTACAGGGCTTTTCCACCTCGCTGCCCCGGGATGTGCAGGAGGCGATGACGCATACACTGCCGGGCTTTGAACACTGTGTGATCCGGAAGTATGCCTATGCGATCGAATACGATGCGGTCGATCCGGTACAGATGAAGCCGACCCTGGAAAACAAGCTCATCGAAAACCTGTTTACGGCCGGGCAGATCAACGGTACCTCCGGGTATGAAGAAGCGGCCGGGCAGGGCATTCTTGCGGGTATCAACGCAGCGATGAAGCTGGAAGGAAAGGAACCGCTGATCCTGCGCAGAGATGAAGCCTATATTGGCGTACTGATCGATGATCTGACCACCAAGGGAACCCTGGAGCCATACCGGCTTCTGACATCCCGTGCGGAATTCCGGCTGCTGCTGCGCCATGACAATGCCGAACAGCGCCTGATCGAAAAAGGCCGGCGGGTCGGTCTGATCAGCGAAGCACGGTATGAAGCGTATCTGAACAAAATGGCGAAGATGACCGCTGCCGAACAGCACCTGAAAGATGTACGGATCCACCTCGACGATGAACGGCTTTCTGAACTGCTGATCAAAAGCGGAACGGTGCCGGCGCATATCGGGGAAAGCGGCTATGACCTGGTCAAGCGGCCGGGCATTACGACCGCGGATATTTATGAGATCCTCGGAGAAGAAATCGACGATAAGACGGCACAGAACATCGATATCGAGATCAAGTACCGGGGCTATATCGACAAGGCAAGACGGGAAGCGGATAAACTTGCCGCAATGGAACAGATTCCGCTCGGAACGGAATTCAACTATGACGAGATCGATCATCTGTCCCTTGAGGGACGGCAGAAACTGATGAAATACAAACCTGCCACAATGGGCCAGGCATCCCGGATCTCCGGCGTCAATCCGGCGGATATCGCGGTGCTTGCGATCGCACTGAAGCAGGGGAAAGGAAGAACGAAATCATGAACTGGCAGGAAGTAGTTTCAAATGTGAATATCTATGGTCTGGAGGAAGCGGTGGAAGGCGAAGCGTATCCGATGGTGGATGTGCCGGAAGATGCCGGACAGAACGAACCGGAGAACCTTCTCAACGGCGTTGTGGTACAGCTGGACCTGACGTTTACCAATAAGGCATGGGTTGAGGCAGAGCGCTTCCACTTTCTGGATTTTGTCAGCTCCCAGTCTCCGATCCACCGCATTACGAATATGGACCTGGATACGGTCTATATCGAATATGTGGATCCCCGCATCATTGCGATCATGAAAGAAAAGGCAAAGGAGTACAACGAACTGCAGGAAGATATTGCCAGCCTGAAGAAGCAGGGCAATGATACGACGACCCTGGAAGATGTTGCGGCACAGAAGTATCTGGAGATCCTGTATTCCAATCCGGCCGGCTTCAAGCTGACTGCACGCATGACGACCAATTACCGGCAGCTGCGCAGGATCTATTTCAGCCGCCGTGCCAACCGTCTGCCGGAATGGCGGGCGTTCTGTCAGTGGATCGAGACACTGCCGCATTCGGAGTTCATCACCCATGCCCGCTAAGCTTCTGAAGCTCCTGATGTCCATCCTGCTGGGCATTGCCCTCAGTGCGTGTCAGGCAGAGAAACCAAAAGAACCGGTAACGGTGGAAACCCCGGTCAGTGAAGAACCGGCACAGAAGACCATTGGGATGTGGTTCTCCTACCTGGAATACCGGAGTATGTGCAGAGGGATGAGCGAAGAGGAGTTCCGTTCCTTTGTCGATACCGCCGTACAGAACATGCAGGACCTTGGCATCAATGCGCTTTACCTCCATGCGGTTGCCTTTACGGATGCGTTCTACGATTCGGATATCTATCCGCGTACGGCTGTTCTGGGGGACATCTCCTATGATCCGTTTGCGATCTTTTCCATGCGGGCAAAGGATGCCGGCATGCAGGTCCATGCCTGGATCAACCCGATGCGCTCCGTCACGGTGGAAGAAGCCGGATCCCTGCCGGAAAACTTTGTGATCCGCAAGTGGATCGAATCGAATGATGAGCGGGTTCGTCAGAACGGCGACCGGTATTATCTCAACCCGGCCTATCCCGAAGTGCGGGAACTGATTACCTCCGTCGCGAAAGAACTGATCGAGAAGTATGACATTGACGGAATTCACCTCGATGACTATTTCTATCCGTACAATACGCAGAACAACTTTGATGCGTATGTTTATTCTCTGGCCAAACAGGAAAACGATACCCTGAGCCTGCAGGAATTCCGGATCGGGAATACCGACCGGATGATTAAGGAACTTTACGAGACGGTAAAGCAGGCAGACCCGAACCTGATCTTTTCGATTTCTCCGGCCGGCAATCTCGACAACTGCGTGAACCTTTTGTTTGCCGATCCGCGCCACTGGGTGGAACAGGGAACGGTGGACTGCCTGATTCCGCAGATCTACTGGGGCTTCCTGCACCCGATCAAGCCGTTTGAGCCGACCCTGCAGGAATGGAAGGCCATCACCGACGGCAGCGAGGTTGATCTGATGCCGGGACTTGCGGCCTATGTGATCGGCGCGTCCCAGAACCTTTCCGAGGATGAAACCGTCAATAACGAGTGGGTCGACAACGATGATATGATGGCCCGCCAGATGGAGGTTTCATTTAAAGAAGGGTGCCCCGGAATCGTGTTTTTCTCGTACAGCAGTTTCTTTGCGCCGGACCCGGATACACTGGAAATTGTGGAAAACGAAATTATCCACATTAAAAACGTGATTTCGGCATACTGAGCGAATTGTTTCAGTGTAAAATGGACTCACAGATGACGATCGCGGAGCTGAAAACGGAAACAGAAAAACGAGGCATTCCCCTGGAGGACGCTTTTTTCGATCAATGTGAGAAACTTGCAGTCCTTTTAAAAGAATGGAATGCGAAATTCAATCTGACCGCAATCGATGAACCCGAAGAAGTCTATGAGAAGCACATTCTCGACTGCCTGGTTCCTTTGGCTCATGAGACGGTTGCCGGAAGTGCGGCGGATGTCGGCAGCGGTGCCGGATTTCCCGGGTTAGTATGGGCAATGGCACTGCCCAATACCGCCTTTACCCTGATCGAACCGACGGCCAAACGGTGCCGCTATCTTGAAGAAGCGGTACGGGTGTTAAACCTGAAAAACGTTCAGGTCGTAAACAGACGGGCAGAAGAATATGCCGCAGAAGCACGGGAAACCTTTGATGTGGTAACTGCACGGGCGGTCGCGAATCTCCCGGTGCTTTCGGAACTCTGTGTTCCGCTGGTAAAGACCGGCGGGTATTTCTGTGCACTGAAGGGCCCGCAGGGAAATGAAGAAGCTTCAGAAGCGGCCTTTGCGCTGAAGAAGCTTGGGTGCGGGGAACCAAAGGTGATCTTCGATACGCTTCCGGGCGGGGAAGTGCGTACCATCATCCATGCGGACAAGGTCCGTCCGACACCGAAGCCCTATCCGCGCGTCTACGCGCAGATCAAACATAAACCCCTGCTGGAGAACTGACGCATGGCGAAACTGTTTTTTGACCTGTTTGAAAAAGACGATACCGGAACGGTGGTAAATCTGCCGATCCAGGAGATCCATACCAGCCGTTATCAGCCGCGCGTGCGCTTTGATGAAAAAGCCATGGAAGAACTCACGGAGTCCATCCGGATCAACGGCCTGATCCAGCCGATCACCGTACGGGAAGTGGACGGGCAGTATGAGATCATCGCCGGGGAACGGCGCTGGCGTGCCTGCAAAACGGCAGGGCTTGAAACCATACCGTGCTATATTCTCTCGCCGACGGAAAACGAAGCTGCCGAGATGGCGCTTGTGGAGAATATCCAGCGGGAAGATCTCACGGCAGTGGAAGAAGCCAAGGGCTATGTGCAGATCATGCGGCAGGCAAGCATGACGCAGGAAGAGGTTGCCAGACGCATCGGCAAATCCCAGTCTGCGGTTGCCAACAAGATCCGCCTGCTCAACCTTCCGCAGGAAGTGCAGGAGGCGGTCGCCAACCGGGAACTGTCGGAACGGCACGCACGGGCACTGCTGGCACTGCCGCCGGAAAAACAGACCGGTGCCTATCACTATATCGCGGACCGGAACCTGAATGTGCGGCAGACAGAGGCATATGTGGAGCGCATCTCCGGCAAAAAAGCGAAGAAGCGCGGGAAGACAAAGGGCTATACCAGAAACACACAGATCGGCATCAATTCCGTGAATCAGTGTGTTCGGATGATCAAGAAAATGGGAATTGATGTTGTGGTGGAAACGGAAGAAACGCTGGCCGATATATGGGTCATTGTCCGGTTCCCGAAGTAGGGGGATTTAAGGAATGGGAAAGATTATCGCAGTTGCGAATCAGAAGGGCGGAGTCGGAAAAACGACGACGTCCATTAATCTGGCGGCAGGCCTGGCCTACGCCGATAAAAAAGTGCTTCTGGTGGACTTCGATCCGCAGGGCAACGCCACCAACGGTATCGGAGCTGCCAATGCCGGCTTTGACCGCAGCCACAGTGTGTATCAGGTGCTGATGGGAAACGATACGGTAAAGGATGATGTTGTGACGCTGGACATGCCGCCGCTGGATGTACTGCCGGCTACGATCGATCTGTCCGGTGCGGATGTGGAGATGGCATCCAACCTGTATGAGGTCGGAAGGGAACACCTGCTCAAGCAGAAGCTGGATGCGGTAAAGCCAATGTATGACTACATCATCATTGACTGCCCGCCGAGCCTGGGTCTTCTGAATACAAACGCACTGACCGCAGCGGATTCGGTCATGATTCCGGTGCAGTGTGAATACTTTGCCCTGGAAGGTCTGACCCAGCTGCTTTCCACGATCCGTCTGGTACAGCGGTTATGGAATCCGTCGCTTTCGATCGAAGGGGTACTGCTCACGATGTTTGACGTACGCACGAAGCTTTCGGTGGAAGTGCAGCAGGAAGTACGGAAATACTTTAAGGAAAAAGTCTACCGCTGCTATATTCCGCGCAATGTCCGGCTGTCGGAAGCACCGAGCCGGGGCGAAAGCATTTTTGAATACGACACGCGGTCCGAAGGTGCCAAGGCCTATGTCGGTCTGGTAAAAGAAGTGATCGCACAGAATGAGAAGAGGTAACTGCCATGGCAGAAAAGAAGAAATCCGGTCTCGGGAAAGGTCTGACGTCGATCTTCGGAGCGGATGTCGAACAGTTTCTCGATGACATACAGAACAACGGCGGCGATGCCCCGGGCAGAAGGGAAGTGGAGATCCCGCTGTCCGAGATCCGTGCCAACCCCTATCAGCCCCGTAAGGAATTTGATGAGAAGTCCCTGCGGGAACTGGCAGATTCCATCGGGGTCCACGGCATCTTTACCCCGCTGCTGGTACGCCGCAGCGTACAGGGCTATGAGCTGATTGCCGGAGAACGCCGTCTGCGTGCTGCCAAGCTGGCGGGACTGACAACCGTACCGGCGATCTCGGTGGACTTCACCGACGAAGAGATGATGGAGATCTCCATCCTTGAAAACGTACAGCGTGAAAACCTGAACCCGATCGAAGAAGCTTCCGCCTATGAGTCGCTGATCAAACGGCTCGGCTATACGCAGGAGAAACTGGCAGAGCGTGTTGGCAAATCGAGGGAATACTGTGCCAATATGCTGAGACTGTTGAAGCTGCCGCAGCCGGTACAGGAAATGGTGACGGAGAAGAAGCTGACGATGGGCCATGTACGGCCGCTGCTTGCCCTGGAAGATGAAGATGAGATCTATGAGACCGCAGAGAAGATCCACCGGGAAAAGATGTCGGTCCGGGAAGTGGAGCGCTATGTGCGGGAACTCAGCGGCGCTGCCGGGAAGAAAGAACCGAAAAAGAATGTACCGGAAAAGGATCCGCTGATCCGGGACATTGAGAACCGGATGGCTTCCAAGTTAGGCACCAAGGTGGTTGTCAGCTCCAAGACGATTACGATTTCGTATTCCGATACGGCCGATCTGAACCGGATTCTGGAACTGATCGGAATGATCGAGGAAAGCGATGTCTCTGTTTGATCCAAAGAACCGCAGTCTGTTGAAAGCGTTTGGGCTCATTACCGTAATCGGCTGTCTTCTGTTTTTTGTCGGACTGCCGTATGGGCTGGGCTTCCTTGCGGGGGACGTGCTGGCACTGTTCATTTATGAATGGAACGTGCATTACTGGAACCGGGTGCTGGATTCCGGCCGTGCCGGACGGGGCACCGGCTTCCCGCATTTCCTGATCAACTTCACCCTGATGGGCGCATTACTGCTGGCTGCCGTATACAAACCTGCCTATTTGAATATTTTTACAGCCGCGGCTGGTTTATTATCGGTAAAATCAGCTATTATAATGGATGAACTTTTTTTCCGAAGAAAGGGGGCGGAACAATGACGGTACAATCCGATGTATATGTCATCATACTGATCACCATACTGCTTGGAATCGGCATTATTTTGCTTTCAAAGAAACTGAAGAAAACGGATCCCCTCAAGAAACCGACCGGAATTCTTGTGCCGGTGCTCTGGGCAATTGATATCGTGCACCGCAATGTTGTAAACAATGTCGGCGAGAAAACGGCAGACATCCTGACACCGTATATCCTGGTGCTCTGGGTGTATATCTTCTTTGCCAATACGATTTCGCTGTTTGGGCTCAGCTCCCCGACGGCTAATCTCTCGGTAACGCTGCTGCTGGCGTTTCTGACCTGGCTGCTGATCCAGATCACGGAACTGAAATACCAGGGTCTTGGCGGATACATGCATGGCTTCCTTGAGCCGCTGGCCGTGATGTTACCGATGAATATTGTCGGCAAGTTTTCGATCATGATTTCGATGTCGGTCCGTCTTTTCGGCAATATTCTCTGCGGAGGAATCATGATGCAGCTGGTATATGGCGCAACCCAGGCGCTTTCCAATGCGATTGCGAGTGTCCTTGGCGCAAAGGGCGGCGTATTCAACTTTATCGGTCCGATTATCGCACCGGTACTGCATGCTTATTTTGATTTGTTTGCCGGCTTCATTCAGACGCTGGTATTTGTAACACTTACGATGGTTCTCATCGGGAACGATATTCCCGAAGATGTACGAAACGGTATCGCATAGGAGGATAAAAATATGGATATCAATAAAGGTTTAATTGCCATTGGCGCAGGTCTTGCGGTCATGGCCGGTATGATGACCGGTCTTGGTGAAGGTATGGCAGCAGCTCACGCTTGTGATGCGATCGGTAAGAATCCGGAAGCGGAATCCAAGATCCGTTCCAACATGATTCTCGGTATCGCGCTGTCCGAGACGGTCGCGATTTACGGCCTTCTGGTTTCGATCCTGCTGATGTTCGTTTATCCGAACCTCTGAGATACCGGAGACGTGAACAATGATTGATGTTGACATCGTAGGACAGCTGATTCCGAATCCGATTACGATGCTCACACAGCTTTTAAGCACACTGATCCTGTTTCTGCTGATGAAGAAATATCTGTGGTCTTCCGTCAAGGAATTCCTTGCGGTGCGTGCAGATAAGATGCAGGAAGATCTTGCGGCAGGCGAGCAGGCAAGAAGCGCGGCGGAAAGCGACCGTGCAGAAGCAGCCCTGCAGCTGAAGAATGCCGGAACGAAATCGGAAGAGATCGTAGCGGCAGCCGTAAGAGAAGCCGGCAACCGGAAGGATGAGATCCTTGCGGATGCCAACCGGGAAGCAGAACAGGTCAAAAACAAAGCGCGTGAGCAGATGCAGGCGGAACGCGAAGCTATGTACAGCGATATGCAGAAGGAAATGGTCGAGGTTGCGATGAGCGCCGCGGGCAAACTTCTGGCAAAAGACAGCGGCGAAGAACTCGACCGTCAGGCGATCGATGCCTTTGTAAAGGAAGCGACCGATGGCAAGTGATGTTGCGGGCCGTTATGCCGAAGCGCTGTTCGAGCTGTCAAAAGAAGAAGATACGGTAGAAGAACGGAAAGAAGAGGCACAGGTACTGCGTGAAGTACTGAAACGTGACCCCGAACTTCTGACGTTTTTCCGTGCCGTAAAAGTAACGGACGAAGAGAAAAAGGACGCGATCGATTCGATCTTCGCTTCCTGTCTGCCGTCGACCAGAAACTTTCTGAAGCTGCTGATCGACAAGGACCGTACGTTTTATCTGGATGAGATCTTAAAGGAATACATCCGGCTGGCCAATCTGGAACTCGGCATTGAGACTGCCGTTGTCTCCAGTGCCAGACCTCTGGATGAAACCCAGATGGAACGGATCCGTCAGGCGCTGGAGATAAAGACCGGCCACCGGATCCAGCTCGTCAATACCATTGATAAGTCATTAATAGCAGGAATCAAAGTAACCGCGGGCAATACCGTAACCGATGTTACCTTAGCCCGTCAGATAGAAGGAATGAAGGAAGCACTCCTGAAAGGAGGAAACGCATGAAACAGATCAAACCGGAAGAAATCAGTTCTCTGATTAAGGAACAGATCAAAAACTATGATCAGAAGATTCATTCGGATGATGTAGGCTATGTCATCAGTACCGGTGACGGCATTGCCATGGTCCAGGGGATCGACAACGCAATGAGCAGTGAGCTTCTCGAACTGCCCCATGGCGTTTATGGAATGGTCCTGAACCTGGAAGAAGACCATATCGGTATTGTTCTGCTGGGTGATGACACCCTGATCCGGGAAGGTGATGAAGTGCGCCGCACCGGCAGGATCGTAGAAGTTCCGGTTGGTGACGGCATGCTGGGGCGTGTTGTAAACGCACTCGGACAGCCGATCGATAACCGCGGACCGATCGAATATACAAAGACCCGCGCAGTGGAACGTGTTGCGCCGGGTGTCATGACCCGTAAGGGCGTCAACCAGCCGTTAATGACCGGACTGAAGATCATTGACAGTATGATCCCGATCGGAAAAGGTCAGCGTGAGCTGATCATCGGTGACCGTGAAACCGGAAAGACCGCGATTGCGATCGACACGATCATCAATCAGAAAGGCAAAAACGTTAACTGCATCTATGTCGCAATCGGTCAGAAGGAATCGACCGTTGCGCGTCTGGTACAGAAGCTGCGTGAACACGATGCGATGGAATATACCACCATCGTCAATGCGTCCGCATCGACTTCTGCACCGCAGCAGTATCTTGCGCCGTATGCAGGATGTGCAATCGGAGAAGAGTGGATGGAACAGGGCAAGGATGTCCTCATCGTTTACGATGATCTCTCCAAGCACGCAGTGGCTTACCGTACCATGTCTCTTCTGCTCCGCAGACCTCCGGGACGGGAAGCGTATCCGGGTGATGTCTTCTACCTGCATTCAAGACTCCTTGAGCGGGCGGCGAAGCTGAACGATGAACTGGGCGGCGGTTCGCTTACCGCATTACCGATCATTGAAACACAGGCAGGTGATATTTCCGCCTATATTCCGACCAATGTCATTTCGATTACCGACGGTCAGATCTTCCTGCAGACCGATCTGTTTGCCTCGGGTATCCGTCCGGCGGTCGACTCCGGTCTTTCGGTATCCCGTGTCGGCTCCCATGCGCAGACCAAGGCGATGAAGAAGGAATCTTCTTCCCTGAAGCTGGAACTGGCGCAGTACCATGAAATGCTGGCGTTTGCCCAGTTTGGCTCTGACCTGGATCCGACAACCAAGAAGATCATCGATCACGGTACCCGCCTTACCGAACTGCTCAAGCAGCCGCAGTACAGCCCGATGGCGATGGAAGACCAGGCGATCTCTCTGTATGCCGCAAAGAACGGCATTATCGATGAGGTCGGCCCGGAAGAAGTGGCAGAATTTGAAAAGAAGATTCTCAGAACCTTCCATGACAGCCATGAGGACATTCTGGAAGAGATCCGCACGACCGGCGACATCAGCGATGAGCTGAGTGAGAAGATCAAAACCGCAATGGATGCGGTACTTGAAGATTACCGTCTGGTAAAGGGAGCTTAGTATGCAGTCGAAGCAGGCACTTCGATCCCGTATCCGTTCGGTAAAGTCAACGCGCAAGATCACCAGCGCGATGGAAATGATTGCCAACGCCAAACTGTTCAAGCAGCGGGCGGCTATGGAAGCCAACCGTGAATATGCGATGCGGCTGCGGCAGACCTTAAACGAGATCATCTCGCGCAATCCCGGTCTTGAAAGCCCGTATATGAGACATTCGGACGGCGGCAGGAAAGTGACAATCGTTTTCTGCAGCGACATGGGGCTGTGCGGGGCGTACAACATGAATGTCATGCGGCATATCCGCACGACACTGACCAAGGAAGATCCGATCATGCTGATCGGGACTTCTCTGTACCGGACCCTGACGCACGACGGATATACGCTCGTGAACCGGGAGCCGATCGCATCGGAAGATGTTACCCCGCAGGAGATCCGGGACTATGTCCGCTCTTCGGAAGAACAGTATTTCAAGGGAGAGATCAGTTCCCTGGAAATCATCCGTACGCGGTTTGTGAATACCATGTCGTTCAAGCCGGAAACCATCCGCATTCTGCCGTGTGAACTGGAAGAACCAGAGAACACGGAAGGAACCATGCATGTCGAAACACTGTTTGAACCGGATGCGAATTCGATTCTTGCGGAAGTCATGCCGATGATGGTTGCCGACATGATCTACAGCGCCTGGATGGAGTCCACGACCAGTGAGCAGGGAAGCCGCCGTATGGCTATGAAGACGGCTACCGACAACGCAGACGAACTCAGCAGTGAACTTCTGCTGGAGTATAACAAGGCAAGACAGGCAGCGATTACACAGGAGATCACCGAGATTGTCGGCGGCTCCGATGCAGTCTAGACAAGGAGACAGCCCTTATGAGTGAAATAGGAAAAATTGTTCAGGTCATCGGACCGGTCGTTGACATCCGTTTCAGCTCCGATTCCCTTCCTTCGATCCGGAATGCGATTCATATCAAAAACGGCGAAGATTCGGAAATGACCGTAGAAGTCGCGCAGCATATCGGTGACGATATCGTCCGCTGTATTGCGATGAGCAGCACAGACGGACTCGTCCGCGGCATGGACTGTGAAGATACCGGGGCACCGATCACGGTACCGGTAGGAGATGAAGTACTCGGACGCATGTTCAACGTGCTCGGACAGCCGATCGACGGTCTTGGAGAAGTTGACGCAAAGAAACATATGCCGATCCACCGGGAAGCACCTACCTTTGCGCAGCAGCAGACCTCGACCGAGATCCTGGAAACCGGC
This sequence comes from Solobacterium sp., assembly GCA_017512725.1. GTDB lineage: Bacteria > Bacillota_I > Bacilli_A > Erysipelotrichales > Erysipelotrichaceae > Bulleidia. The sequence goes on along the minus strand of JAFWEW010000033.1, from coordinate 60,657 downwards.
ATCAAGGTCATTGACCTGCTGTGCCCTTACAACAAGGGCGGCAAAGTAGGTCTGTTCGGCGGTGCCGGTGTCGGCAAAACCGTTCTGATGCAGGAGCTGATCCACAACATCGCAATTGAACACGGCGGCCGTTCGGTCGTTGCCGGCGTCGGGGAACGCACCCGTGAAGGCAATGACATGTACTATGAAATGAAGGAATCCGGCGTTCTGAAGAATACCGTACTTACCTACGGTCAGATGAACGAATCCCCGGGTGCCCGTATGCGTGTCGCATTATCCGCACTTACCATGGCGGAATACTTCCGTGATGAAGCACATCAGGACGTGCTTCTGTTTATCGATAACATCTTCCGTTTTACCCAGGCCGGTTCGGAAGTATCCGCGCTGCTTGGCCGTATGCCGAGTGCCGTCGGTTACCAGCCGACCCTGGCAACGGAAATGGGTCAGCTGCAGGAACGCATTACTTCTACCGATTCCGGTTCCATCACATCCGTTCAGGCAATCTATGTCCCTGCGGATGACCTGACTGACCCGGCTCCGGCTACTGCGTTCTCCCACCTTGACGCCAAGACCGTTCTTGACCGCGGTATCGCAGCTCTGGGTATTTACCCGGCGGTTGATCCGCTTGCGTCCGGTTCCCGTAACCTGGATCCGCTTATCATCGGTGAAGAACACTATCAGGTTGCGCGTGAAGTGCAGCAGATCCTTCAGAGATACAAGGAACTGCAGGATATCATCGCGATCCTCGGTATGGATGAACTTGGGGAAGAAGACCGCAAGATCGTCAACCGTGCCCGCCGTATCCGGAACTTCCTTTCCCAGCCGTTCTCGGTCGCAGAACAGTTCAGCGGTCTGCCTGGCAAGTATGTGCCGGTCAAGGAAACTGTCCGTTCCTTCCGTGAGATCCTCGATGGAAACTACGATAATCTGCCGGAAGCTGCGTTCATGAGTGTCGGCACGATCGAAGAAGTTGTTGAAAAGGCAGAGAAACTGAAATGAGTGCGATTCAGGTCCGGATCATCACACCGTCAGGAATCTACAAAGAGTTTGAAACCCCGTATCTGAACTTTCAGACGACCGACGGGGACCGGGGGCTCCTGCCGAACCATATGCCGTTAGTTACTTCCCTGCGCATCGGCAAGATGAGCACGGAGGAAAACGGCACCCGCAATTATTATGCGGTGGCAGGGGGTCTTCTGTACTTTCATGACAACCATGCGGAGATCCTGACGGATGCGATCGAAAACAAACAGGAAATTGATACCGATCGTGCAAAGGCAGGCAAGGAACGTGCGGAACGGCGTATTCAGAGGAATGACCGGAATACGGATATGAAACGTGCAGAACTTGCGCTGAAGCGTGCAATCAACCGTCTGAGTGTTGCAGGAATGCAGTAATACAGACGAGAGACAGAACCAGGAGGAATGGAAATGGAACTGATACAGAGTTTTTCCGTAGACCATACCCGTATCGTTCCCGGTATTTTTACAAGCCGGGTCGACCATCTGGGGGACTATGCGGTTACGACCTATGATGTACGGCTGAAACGGCCGAACCGGGAGCCGGTCATCGATATTCTGGCAATGCATTCGCTGGAACATCTGATCGCAACTTATCTTCGCAACGATCCGGAATGGAAAGACGAAGTAATCTACTGGGGGCCGATGGGCTGTCTTACCGGGTTTTATCTCATCCTGAAGGGAAACCGTCCTTCCTCGGAGCTCTATGATCTGATGTTAAAGGCATTCCGTTCGGTCAAAGAGGCAACGGATGTGCCGGGCACTGCTCCGGAAAACTGCGGGTACTGCCGCATGCACAACCTTGAGATGGCGAAATGGTACGCAGACGAATTCGCTGCCTATCTGGAAGCCAATCAGGATAACAGCCTGATCTTTGAGTATCCAAAGACCGAACGGCTCGTAACCGAAAACGGCCAGCACTTCTACGATTCCTGATTTCAGGACGATCGCTTATCGTATGTAAAAAACAAAGAAGCTGTCAGGAACTTCCGAAAATAAACCGGAAGGAAGTACAGCTTCTTTTTCGGCTGGTGTCAGAGAAACATTACCATATAATGCGGAACCGTTCGTTTCACACCGTCTGTACCAATGTTGCCATTGACCAGTTTCCATGCGGAAGAAGGCTGATAGCGTCGAATGAAGAAATTCAGAGAAATGGTTGCGGTATTGCCGGCTTTTACTTCGATCGGAATAACTTCTCCGTCTTTTTCGATGATGAATTCAATCGCATGATTATCATCCGGCTTCCAGTAGTAAAGAGTATATCCGTTTTTTTACAAGGCATTCTGCTGCGGCGTTTTCATAGATACCGCCTTTTGCGCTGCCTTTCAGGGTGTTGTTCAGCAGTGCGCGTTTTGTCTCAAAACCATACAGCGCACAAAGATGCACATCCGGAGGAATTTCGAAAGCTGCTTCGTAGATTATAATGGAAAGAGAAAAAGGAGATTTAACGGTATGGAAAAGATGAATCCGGAAATTAATGAAGAGAGTCTGGAACGGGTTGCCGGAGGAGCGGACAGTGAATCATTCTTTAAGATTGAGGTGGATTATGTAGCACATTCTCAGAAAGATCCTGAAAATGGGGATGTTCACATGTGCATGACCTATGCGGTAACACCGGAGGAAACGGTAGGTCATATCGAACAGAGAACCATTGACCATTCCATGTGCGAAGGAGGAACTGCACAGACGTATTTCCGTGGTGCACCGGTCGCCAAAGAAATGACAATGGCTCAGCTTGGTATCGGAGAATACGAAACCCTGAATATGGAACTTACCCTCTGGGGATTTGGCTGGTAAGCGTTAAACAGAATTTTGATACAGGGGCTGCCAAAAAGCAGCCTTTTGTATGTGTGAAGGAACCGGAACCTTTTGGAAAGGATTGAGATACTGGAAATAACTCCCTTATTATTAAAGGGACAGAGCAGGCAGACAGGAGAACTGTATGCCCTCAGGGAGGAACAGATGAAGAAATTGATTACAGCCATAGCTGCAGTCATTCTCATTACGGGTACCGTATCCGTAAATGCAGAAGGAACCATCGGAACTGCAGGAATTGTTATGGACTTTAACAGTGACGGCGCGACGGACGCAAAAGACTGGGATGAAATGCGGACGTGGGTCACAAATTACAAAATGGAGGAAGGGGACAATCGCTATTACGGCGGTCAGGAAGTACCGGCATCCATCAATCTGCTGATTGACCGGGATTATGCCAGTGATGTGAAGTATACCGGTGAAGTGGATGTCGCTTCGGTCAGCCAGTATTATCTTCCGACGATCGGATCTACGACCGGCATCAAGGACCAGAGCCCGTTTGGTACCTGCTGGGCGTTCAGTACAATCGCCACACTTGAAAGCAATCTGCTTCACAAACGGCACGGCAACGCAGGCGTGATCAATCCCGACGCATTCGAGATGAACCTTAAAAACGTCTCGAAGGAACTGGATCTCAGTGAGCTTTATCTTGCATACATGAACATGGAGCTGATGTGGGACGGATCTCAGAAGGGAGAAGGCGATGAACCTCTGAACCCGGAAGAGAAGAATTCGCATTTTTCAACCGGAGGCTTCAGTTCCAGTTCGCAGGATCTGCTTACTGCGTGGATCGGCCCTCTGGCAGAATCACAGGAACCGTATAAACCGCTGGATGGAAAAGATACCTACGGTCTGTTAAACGAAGAAGACCGGAACGCTGCACCGCTTGCCCATGTACAGGAATTCCTGTATCTCGACAGTCCGTCCCGCTACACCATCAACACAGACCGTCAGAAATATGAGTATAAAGGCCAGCGGGAAGATGCGGTAAATCTCATCAAGCAGGCCGTCATCGAGCATGGTGCTCTGATGATGAGCTATCAGGCAGACACCTCTTCGCCAGGTGAAGGCGGAAACAGTGACTTCATGAATTATGAGTATTTCTGCCAGTATGATGATTCCTCGGATATCGGTATGAACCATGCGGTTACCCTTGTCGGATGGAATGATAATTATCCGCGGGAGAACTTCAAAACAGGAAAAGGCGGTATGCCGAAACAGAACGGTGCCTTCCTGATCAAAAACAGCTGGGGCAGTTATGAAACCAACGTCGAAAAATACGGAGACCGGTTCATTGAGGTATATGACAACTTTGCGAAGACTCCGGAAGGAAGAGAACTGCTGCTGTCATTTAACTACGGCTTCCCCGATGAAGAAGGCCATGGGACCGGGTATATCTGGGTCAGCTATGAAGACCATTCGATTTTCAGCTTCTCGGCAATTGTCGGGGATGATGCGGCAGACGGTTTCGACTATGACCATATCTATCAGTATGATTTCACGAACCCGGTAGCGTTTGAGCCGATTTCACTTCCTACCGACAATGCAGAAACACTGGTTGCCAACATCTTTACAAGTGAACGGGATGAAACCCTTGCGGCAGTATCTGTTTATGCGCCGGAAAACAATACCGAAGCAGAAATCGAAGTATACCGGGTAAGCGATGAGAATCAGGATCCCACATCCGGGGAACTGCTTGCAGCAGCGACCGCTTCCTTTGACCACCGGGGCTTCTATACGGTTAACCTGGAAAAGCCGGCGGAACTGAAACAGGGTGACCGCTTCGCAGTGGTTCAGAACATCGTGACAGAAAAAGACGGAGAAAAGGTCTCCTGGCTCAACATCGAACAGACGATCCGGGAAGATCTGCAGACCGAAGACAACATCAATGCGGAACATGTCCATGTGGTATCCAACCCCGGAGAAACACTTGTTTATGTAAACAACGGAGAAGCACATGTCTGGGCCGATGCATCACAGCTGAACAGCACCGATGCCGGTAAGGTGATGACCTTTGGAAATGCCTATATCAAGGCTTATACCGTTTCCCCGGATAAAGCGCCGCTTCCCGATGCCGATCCTACCGATCAGGGAATTTATGAGGGTGACGCTTCCGAACTGAGCACAATTGTATTTCTGGCAAATCTGCCGAAGTATCTGATGTGGGCAGGAATCGCATTTGTGATCATACTCATTCTGATCATCTTCCTGATCGTACGGGCAGTAAAGAAACGCAAAGCAAAGAAAGCAGCCGCAAAAGCGACTCCTGCGGAATAACCGGAAGAAAACACAAGACAGACAAATAAAAAAAGTGGAATCGGTGATAATCCGTTCCACTTTTTTGTTGAGGTATAAAAGGACTGGTTCGGTCTGCTGTATTCTGCTGACAGATTTGTATTACTTATCCGGCTGCCTCCGGGTTCCCGTCTGCTTTGGCAAGGTAACGCCGGATTGTATGAATCATCTTTTCGTTTTGGAAATTCGCTTCTATTTCTTCCATATCGACGGTACGCCCGGAAAGGATTCCCTGGATCAGCACCTCTGCATACATTACTTCACGGGTCTTAGGATCTTTCAGATAGGTCAGAAGATCGATATTCATTTTTTCGTTGATTCCGTTCACCATACCCACGAAAAACGTACAGTCTTCTCCGAAAAGCGTTCCGATGTTTTCGATATACTGAAAGCCTGTAATAACATCCTCAAGTTTCATAAGCTTTCGCTCGACGGGTGCGAGACTTCCTCCATTGAGCAGTTTGTCTGCGGTCGTATTCAGTATGTCGCACAGGTCAAGAAGAATACCGGTGTCAGGAAGCGTATCACCGTTCTCCCATTTGGAAACCGCCTGAAACGAAATGTTCAGTTTTTCCGCAAGGTCTTTCTGTGTCATGCCGGCTGTCTTCCGTAAATGCTGGATATATTTTCCGATTTTCAATGTGTCCATAGTTTCTCCTGAGTTGTCATTGGTGCGGTCCGCAATACCATGATACGTTACGGGAAGGAATTCGTAAGTAACGGGAAATTTGAAAAAGTTCTACTTCTGGTAGAATACGGCCTGTTTTTGTGTTTGCCACGGCTGTCCATAGGACCGTTTGAGCCATTCCCAAAGATCTTCTTTCTCCAGTTGTACACCCATCCGCAGTATTCTACTGACAGATTTTTGTTGTTTGCACAAAATCTGTCAGTAGAACGGAACTGAAAGGGAAGGATATGATTAAGAGAGAACGATATATCGCACCAATGTCGCAATGAATTCCATACGTGTAAAAAACAATCGGTTTGACCTGTCTCACAATATGGAAAATATCGTATTTAATGAACTTCACTACAAAGGGAATGACGTTTCTGTATTTCAGAATAACGGCAGAGAAATCGATTTTTACGTACAGAAGGATTCCAAAGCTTATTACATTCAGGCTGCGTTAAGTGTTCAGGAAGAAAAAGCCTATGAACGCGAATTCAGCGCATTCAGCAGGCTTGATCAGTCAAACCGGAAGATATCGATTACAAACGACGAACTGGATTATTCCACCAGCACAGTGGATCATTTAGAACTAATTCAGTTTCTGAAGAGGGACGACCTTTCCTGAATCACAACGGATCAGAACTGATCAAACCAGGAAGTACCGAATAACAGGGAAACGCCGTTCCAATATGGAAACCTGCAGGCACGGTGAAATACAAGAAAGAATTTACAATCTGTGAAACATGTTGAAAAAGTTTCTGAAAAACTATTGAAATCGCATACATTTCAAGGTATCATTCAGATATTCGAAAACCAGTGACGTGAAGATAACGGCAGATATGATCTCAAAGAGAGTCCGGGCAGGTGAGAGCCGGGCAGAAGCACAGTCTGTCAAATGGATCACGGAGGGCAGAGTCAAAGGGGAACCGAGTATTCTCTGACGCAGGGGCAGCGTTAAAAGCCCGGGGATATGACTGTATCCTGCTGAGCGCACACAGCTGTGTGAACTGGGGTGGCACCGCGATTAGAAAAATCGTCCCCGATGGAACGCAAGTTCTGTCGGGGATTTCTTTTTGGAGGAAGACGGTATGGATATCCTGGAACAGCTCAGCGCATATGCACGTCATCGGGTGGAACAGAAAAAGAAACTGGTTCCATACGAAGAGATGCGGTTAATGGCAGAAGCCTGTGCAGATAAACCGGTCCCTTCCTTCTATGACGCTCTTGCAAAACCGGGGATGAGCTTTATCTGCGAATGCAAAAAGGCATCGCCTTCCAAAGGTCTGATATCCCCGGAATTCCCGTATCTGGAAATTGCCCGATCGTATGAAGATGCCGGCGCAGATGCGATCTCCTGTCTGACCGAACCAAAGTGGTTCCTTGGTTCGGATACGTATCTCAAAGAGATCGCAGAAACGGTACGCATTCCGGTACTGCGGAAAGACTTCACAGTCGATCCGTACATGATCTATGAGGCAAAGCTGCTTGGGGCATCGGCGGTTCTGCTCATCGCAGCGATTCTCAGTGAGCAGGAACTGCAGGAGTATCTGAAGATCACGGAAGAGCTTGGCTTATCAGCTCTGACGGAAGCCCATGATGAAGAGGAAGTGAAAGTGGCACAGGACTGCGGTGCCAGGATCATCGGTGTCAACAACCGCTGTCTCCATGACTTCACGGTTGATCCATACAACAGTATCCGCTTAAGGAGCCTGATCGGGGAAGATGTGCTGATGGTGGCAGAAAGCGGAATCAAAACAAGGGAAGACATCATCGTTCTGGAACAGAACGGCATCCACGGCGTCCTCATCGGAGAAACGCTCATGAAAGCAGATGACCGAAAGAAAAAGCTCAGGGAGCTGAAAGGAGAAACACTATGATCCGCGAAGCAATTGAAAAGATTTCCAACAAGGGGGACCTGACCTATCAGGAAGCCTATACCGTCATGAATGAAATCATGTCCGGTGAAACCACACCGACCCAGAATGCCGCATTCCTCGCCGCACTGGCAACCAAGAGCACCCGTGCAGAAACGATCGATGAGATCTCCGGCTGTGCGGCAGCCATGCGTGAACATGCGACCCCGGTTCCTCATCCGGGCATGGAAGTACTGGAGATCGTCGGTACCGGCGGAGACGGTGCACATTCGTTCAATATCTCCACAACAGCGGCATTTGTGATCGCCGCTTCCGGAATCAAAGTCGCAAAGCACGGTAACCGGGCCGCTTCTTCCCTCTGCGGAACCGCAGACTGTCAGGAAGCCCTCGGCGCAAATATCAGTCAGGATCCCGAACAGGCACTGGCACTGCTCGAGAAGACCGGAATGTGCTTCTTCTTTGCCCAGAAATACCATGCGGCTATGAAATACGTCGGTCCGATCCGGAAGGAACTCGGCTTCCGTACGGTATTCAATATTCTCGGGCCTCTGACCAATCCTGCCTGCCCGGAATACTTTGTGCTGGGCGTCTATGATGAATATCTTGTCGAACCAATCGCTAAAGTACTCGACAAGCTTGGCGTAAAGCGCGCTCTGGTTGTTTACGGTCAGGAAAAGCTCGATGAGATCTCTGCCGTCGGTCCGACCACGACCTGTGAACTCAAAGACGGGTATTACCGTACTACGGTAATTACACCGGAACAGTTTGGCTTAACAGCCGGCACAAAAGATGAACTGGTCGGCGGCACACCGGAAGAAAATGCGATCATTACCCGCGGCATCCTGAACGGTACGATTCAGGGCACCAAGCGCAATGCCGTTGTACTCAATGCCGGAGCCGGCATCTTCATCGGCGGAAAAGCCGACAGTATGGAAGAAGGCGTACGGATGGCAGAACAGCTGATCGATGACGGTTCTGCTTACCGGGTCATGGAATCCTATATCGCTGAGAGCAGTCAGATATGACAACGATCAAGTTCTGCGGGCTGCGCAGGGAAGAAGATATCCTTGCGGTAAACGGGATCCATCCGGACTATGCCGGTATGATCCTGTCGGCAGGATATAAGCGATCTGTAGACCGGGAACAGGCAAAACGACTTAAGACATTGCTGGATCCGGGCATTGCGATGTGCGGCGTATTCGTCAATGAAGATGTGGAATATATCGCTTCCTTTGTGACAGAAGGGATTATCGATGTCATTCAGCTGCACGGAAGCGAAGAAGATCAGATGGTACAGGAACTGAAGGAACGTTTTCCGAAGGTTCCGGTCATCAAGGCGTTTATCATTCATAACGAAGAAGATGTACAGAAGGCACTTTCTTCTTCTGCGGACCGGATCCTGCTGGATGGCGGGGCTGGGGAAGGAAGACGGGTTCGGCTCAGCCTGTTAAAGGATGTAAACAGAGAATACATGCTTGCAGGAGGGCTGGATGCGGAGAATGTATCCGAAGCGATCCGCTTCCTGCATCCCTATGGAGTAGATACGAGCTCCGGGATCGAAACGGATCATAGAAAAGACCCAAAGAAAATGAAGGCCTTTGCAAAGGCGGTACGGAAGGAGGACAGTCATGCATAACAACGGAAGATTCGGCATCCATGGCGGACAGTATATCCCGGAAACGCTGATGAATGCGGTAATCGAACTGGAAGAAGCGTATAACCGGTACAAAGATGATCCGGAATTTAAAAGCGAACTGTCGGAACTGTTCAATGAATACGCAGGCAGGCCAAGCCGCCTGTATTACGCAAAACGGATGAGTGAAGATCTTGGCGGTGCGAAGATCTATCTGAAACGGGAAGACCTGAACCATACCGGTGCACACAAGATCAACAACGTGCTCGGTCAGGCACTGCTGGCAAAGAAGATGGGAAAGACCCGGCTGATCGCAGAGACCGGAGCCGGCCAGCATGGTGTGGCAACCGCAACTGCCGCCGCACTGTTTGGCATGGAGTGCGTTGTCTTTATGGGAGAAGAAGATACCAGACGGCAGGCACTCAATGTCTATAAGATGAAACTGCTCGGAGCAGAGGTTATTCCGGTCACGACCGGAACCGCAACGCTTAAAGATGCAGTATCGCAGGCAATGCGGGAATGGACATCCCGGATCGCAGATACGCATTACTGCCTCGGCTCCGTCATGGGGCCTCATCCGTTTCCGACCATCGTACGGGATTTCCAGGCGGTGATCTCGGACGAGATCCGCAGCCAGATGCTGGAAAAAGAAGGACGGCTGCCGGATGCCGTGATTGCCTGTGTCGGAGGAGGATCCAATGCGATCGGTTCGTTCTATCATTTCATACCCGATGAACAGGTGGAACTGATCGGCTGTGAAGCGGCAGGCAGAGGAATCGATACCTTTGAAACCGCGGCAACGATCCATACCGGACGGCTCGGTATCTTTCATGGCATGAAGTCTTATTTCTGTCAGGATGAATTCGGGCAGATCGCACCGGTGTATTCTATCTCAGCCGGTCTGGATTATCCCGGCATCGGACCGGAACACGCATGGCTCCACGATACCGGAAGGGCACGGTATGAAGCGATTACGGATGAAGAAGCGGTTGGGGCATTTGAGTATGTCTCCCGGATGGAAGGTATTATTCCGGCAATTGAAAGTGCACATGCGCTTGCCTATGCGATGAAGTATGCGCCGTCACTTCCAAAGGATAAGATCCTAGTGGTAACGGTATCCGGACGGGGAGACAAAGACTGTGTCAGTGTCGCAAAGTACCGCGGAGAGGAGATCAGCGAATGAGCAGGATAAGTCAGGCGTTTGAATCACATAAAGCATTTATCCCGTTTATCACCTGCGGTGACCCGGATCTCAAAATTACCGAAGAAATCGTTCTGGCCTGTGCAGAAGCCGGGGCAGATCTCATTGAACTGGGTATTCCGTTTTCCGATCCGACGGCAGAAGGGCCGGTGATCATGGCGGCTGATGAGCGGGCACTGAAAGCAGGCACAACTACCGATCAGATCTTTGAACTGGTAAAGCGGCTGCGGGAAACGGTAACGATTCCCCTGGTATTCATGACCTATGCCAATGTGGTGTTCTCCTATGGCATGGACCGGTTCATGAAACAGGCTTCGGAGGCTGGTATCGACGGGCTGATCCTGCCGGATGTGCCGTTTGAGGAAAAACAGGAGTTCCAGGAGAAAACAACGGAATACGGAATCGAACTGATCTCAATGATCGCACCGACCTCCAATGAACGTATCGAAAAAATCGCAAGGGAAGCAGAAGGCTTTCTGTATATCGTTTCTTCTCTTGGAGTTACCGGGGTCCGCAGTGCAATCACAACGGATATTCCATCCATGGTCTCTCTGGTAAGAAGCTGTACCGATATCCCCTGTGCCGTCGGGTTTGGGATCTCAACACCGGAACAGGCCAGCCGGATGGCTTCCTTCAGTGACGGGGCGATCGTCGGTTCAGCAATCGTGCGGATAATTGCGGAACACGGCACCAGTGCTGTAGAACCGGTCAGAGAATACGTGCGGGCGATGGCAGAGGCCGTGCATTCGACAAAATAGAAAAGCAGGAGGCATTTCATCAGAAAATGCCTCTTTTGCACGAAAAACAACGCTTATCCCTTAATGTGCGGTTTGATTTGTGCGAAAAAACGAATCATTATAGGCCTAAGCCGTATTGACGATCTGAAACGGGATGGAACGATCCGGACAATCTGGGCCGGATGGACAGTATCTGGCTCGAATACTCTTTTCACATCTTTTCCGGACGATGATTGTGGAGGCGAAGGAAAACGATACAATAGAAACAACAGCGAGGTGAACAGAGATATGTTCTATGTACCGGATGGAACCGCCCGATGCGGATACTATGAATGTGACAATTGCCAGAACCGGTTCCTGGATGTAAAGATTGCCCCAAGAATCGTCTGCCCCTATTGCGGGGAAGTACATGATATGGAGATCGGGCCGGATGAAACACTGCCGGAAGAAAAAGAGGATGCGGTACTGAAAGAAGTGATCGAAGGCGAAGAGAATGTGGAGAAGTATGATACTCTGCTGAGCCTTGCGGTAACCGGAGGAGACTACAGCTGGATATGAATTTCTGGATTGAAGACGGCGGCATCAAACTGAATACACAGCTGGAACTGCCGGAAAACCAAAACGGGAACGTACCGCTGCTGATTCTGATCCATGGTCTGACGGGGCATATGGAAGAGCCGCACCTGATCGCACTGAAAGATGCACTGGTGAACGAAGGGTTTGGTGTGCTGCGGGCAGAGATGTATGGCCACGGCAGCAGCGGAGGCAGGTTCTTTGACCACGACCTGTACCGCTGGATCGATAACGTGCTTGCGGTCATTGACTATGCACGCAAAATGGAAGGCGTATCGGATCTGTATCTTGCCGGGCATTCCCAGGGCGGCCTTACGGTTATGATGGCGGCGGGAATGAAACGGGAACAGCTCAAAGGGCTGATCGCACTGTCGCCGGCAGTCATGATTCCGGACGATGCCCGCAACGGAATCCTGCTGGAACATACGTTTGACAAGGATCTGGTACCGGAGTCAATACAGCTGGATGAAGACCATGTACTGTCGGGGAATTATCTCCGGATTGCACAGTCTATTTACCCGGAACAGGTTGCGCCGAACTATAAGGGACCGGTGCTGGTCATTCAGGGAGAAGCGGATGAAACCGTACCGGTGAAGGTGGCAGAAGATGCGGCAAAGCTGTATGAACACAGTGAGCTGGTGATCATACCGGGAGATACGCACTGCTATGACTATCACTGTGACGAGATGGTAAGTGCTGCCGTGACATGGCTGAAGAAACAGAGGGACAACGCATAATGGTAAAACGATATATACAGTCTTTTATTTCCATGAAGTATGTATTTGTACTTCCCGGTCTGGCACTGGGTGTCTTTGTCTGTACGTTTCTGTATACCTCCAGTCACAATGAAGTGCTGCGCTACATCGGCATCGGGTTTGGCATCATATTGTTTGCGGTCATGGTGTTCTATTACAAAGAAAAGCTGTCGGTGAACCATCAGCTGAAACAGGTGAAAGATCTGGATGATTTCTCCGATGCGGTCATGATCGGACAGGCGTTCTTTCTGGAAGAACGGATGCTGGGATATGCCAAAGGAAAGATCTATGATCTGTCCTATGGGGAGATCGAAACCATCCATTACCGCTCCGATTCCCGGGGAAAGATGTTTCTGGACCTGCATACCGCAAAGGGAGACCTGCCGGTGGAAATGGCACTGAAGGATCAGGCAAAGCGGGTTGCGATGTTCCTTCAGACGAAAAACCCCCAGGCAGAAGTAACCGGGATCGAACCGGCCGGGGAAGGAACACTTCATTCGATCGATCCGTACCGGAACGAAAAATGATTAGCAGACGGGTACCGGAAGAATACCAGCGGTACTCGTTTTTTTCACGTAAAGCAGCAGTTACTTCTTATATAGTGAAAACAGCAGCGAAAGCACTGATGTCAGATTTCTGATAATTTCAAATCATCAGCTATTTTGAAGACTGTAAATGAGGAGAATCCTTTATGAAAGTTCTGTTTGTCACGAGTGAGTGCGCACCGTTCTCCAAATCCGGAGGACTTGCGGATGTTGCTTTTTCTCTGCCGCCTGCACTGAAAAAGCTGAAAACGGATACCGTGATCATTACCCCGTACTACAAATGCGTGAAAGAACGCTTTGCGGATGAAGTAAAGCTTGTAAAAGAGCTGAAGATCCGATTAGGAGCCGCAACCCTGTACTGCGGTCTCTTGAAGGGGAGTCTGTCCGGGGTTCCGGTCTGGTTCATCGACAATGAACAGCTGTTCTATCGGGACCGGCTTTATGGCTATGATGATGACCGGTTCCGCTTTGCCTGGTTTTCCAAAGCGGTAATCGATGTCATGGAAGAGATTGATTTCGTACCGGATATCCTTCACTGCAATGACTGGGAAACCGCACTTTCCATTATCTATCTGAAAGATGATCAGGCAAAACGTCCCGACTACCGGAACATCCGTACGGTATTCACGATTCACAACATCGCCTATCAGGGACAGTTCGGTGCTTCTGAACTGACAACGACCTTCGCGCTGGATCCGGGATGGTACCAGGGTGGTCTTGGCTATGAGTATGAAGGCCGTCATGACGTGAACCTGATGAAGGGAGCGATGTTAATGGCCGATGCGGTATCAACGGTATCACCGCAGTATGCCAAGGAACTGCATTCCCCGCAGTTTGGCAAAGGCCTGGAAGGGGTCTGCGATATTGTGGAACCCAAGATGTACGGGATCCTGAACGGCATTGATCCGGATCACTATGACCCAGGCAAAGATCCCCGGATTCCCTGTACGTTCACTGCCAACATCAAGAGCGGCAAGGATCAGTGCAAGGAATATATCCAGGAGGCGTTTGGTCTAAGGAAAGAACCGGACTGGCCGCTGTTTGCGGTCGTAGCCCGGCTGGTTGATCAGAAGGGAATCGACCTGATCCAGCAGCTTCTGCCGGTACTGATGCGCAAAGGTATTCAGCTGATCATCTTCGGTCAGGGAGAACAGCGGTATGTCGACTACTTCAGTACCTGTACGTACAGCTACATGGGACAGTTCGGGTTCTCGGATCAGTATACGGAAGATATGGCCGCGAAGATCTTTGCCGGTGCGGACTTCTATCTGATGCCGTCTGCGTTTGAACCCTGCGGTCTTTCCCAGATGATGGCAATGCGGTATGGAACCGTGCCGATCGTACATGAGACCGGCGGACTGAAAGATACGATCCGGCCGTATTCGGATTTTGATGGAATCGGAGACGGATTCAGTTTTTCGGATTATAATCCTAAGGCACTCCTGCTGGCCATTGATGAAGCAGTCAAAGTGTATTTTGCACAGCGTGATGTCTTTGAGGAGATCCGTGACCGGTGTATGCGGAAGGATTTCTCCTGGAAGAAGTCTGCACGTACGTATCTGAAGATGTATACAGATATCAGCGGAAGCGGATTCGATCCGAACGTTACTTTCAAGGATGCGTACGAGGCGCTGGAAGTCGTATACGGGGATCTCGAGAAATCCAGAAAGAAATATCTGGCAAAGATGCCGGATGATTTCCTGAATGTCTGTGAAATCCATATTGAAGGGCCGGGTGCCGGTGCCTTCTATGTGAAGTTCACAAAAGACGGTATGGAAATGAGGCCGTATACCTATGACGGAGCGGATGTATCGCTCAGCACGACGATCGACAATCTGTACAACATCGCGATCGGAACCGCTTCGGCAGATGCGTTGTTTGTCAACGGACAGCTGAAGGTGGAAGGTAACCTGTCCAAAGGTGCTGAACTGCGCCACCTGATTGGGCCGGAACCGTACCGTACTGCGTCAAGGAGAAAAACAAAAACGAAAAAGGGAGAGTAGAACATGGTAAAAACAATTTTATTCAAGACGAAGAAAGACATCATCAACCGCATCGCTGCCAATACCAGCCTGAACAAGAAACAGGCTGCAGAAGCAGTAGACGAAGCATTCGCAGAGATTCTGGATACGCTGAAGGACGGCGGGGAGATGTCGATCAGCGGATTTGGGAAGTTTGAAGTCCGGACAAGACCTGCACGTACCGGTGTCAATCCGAAAACCGGAGAAAAGATTCAGATTCCAGAATCAAAGTCACCTGCCTTCAAAGCTTCAAAGACATTAAAAGACGCGGTGAAATAAAAAACCATGAGAGCGATTCTGCCGCAAAGGGATCGCTCTTTTCTGATTAAGAGCAGGGATATAAACTCACGGTCAGGAGGACGCCGATTCACCTGCGGCGCACATCCCTTTTGTCTATAGCGCAAAGCGCTTAGGAGGGGTTAGCTGCACCCTGATTCTGAATATAATGACGAATCATTTCCTCAGTACGGTCAGATACCGTACAGATAAAGTAACTGTCACTCCAGAAGTATGGTTTCCAGTAATAGGGTTTCAGGAATTCCTGGAACTCTTTTCTTAACAGACGGGAAGTAACGGTCTTATAACTGTTTATAATCTTGAAAAGCTGTACCTGGGGAGGTGCAAAACATCATTTTTATCTCTCCAAAACGCAAAACTCGCAAAATTTTGAAGTTTTGCGTTTATAATGGGCAGTAGGGAAATATATAAAATATGTATATCAAAAGGGATCAGCTTCTGCATAAGCTCATTCGATATCGAAAAAAAGATATTGTGAAGATAATTACAGGCATCCGCAGATGCGGGAAGTCGGTTCTTTTGAATGAATTGTTTTATGAGTACCTGCTGTCCGATGGTGTTCCTTCAGATCACATTATAAAAGTGTCACTTGATTTGAAAAAATGGGAAGCCCTCAGGGATAGGGATATGCTTTATCGTTACATCGCTGAGGCGATTCATGATAATGAGATTTACTATGTGTTTTTAGATGAAATTCAGCTTGTGGATGGGTTTGAAGAAGTTGTCAATTCAATCAAAGCTGAATTTAATACGGATGTATATATTACCGGTTCCAATTCCAAGCTGCTTTCTCACGATATCAATACCATCTTTCGAGGGCGTGGGATTGAGATAAAGGTATTTCCACTGTCATTTGCAGAGTTTCTCGCTTACCGACAGACAGATAAGATGGATGCCTTTGATGAGTATGTACAGTTTGGAGGGCTTCCTTATGCTGTCAGGGAAACGGAGGAGCAGGAAAAACGCTCTTATCTGGATATGATGGTAAATACAGTGGTTACCAGGGATATGATAGAGCGCTATGATATTCGCAATGAGGCACTGTTTACTGCACTAATAGAACTTCTCTGCTCTTCTATTGGTTCATATATCTCCACAAATAAGATTGCAAATACACTGAAGAGCAATGGCTTTAAGTCAGTGGATAATGAAACGATCAGCAGATATCTAAGTCATATTTGTGATGCTTTTCTCTTTTATCGGGCTGACCGTTATGATATTAAGGGGAAGGAGTATTTGAAGACTCAAAACAAGTATTATGTTGCGGATATGGGACTTCGGAACGCAGCTATTCATTACAGACAGATTGATATTACACACATTATTGAAAATGTCGTATATATTGAACTGCTTCGGCGTGGATATATCGTAGATATTGGGAAAAATCGAGAAAAAGAAATTGATTTTGTAGCCAGAGAACTAAACGGAAGACAGTATTACATACAGGTTTCCTACACCATACAGGATGAGGCAACGAAGGAACGTGAGATTTCAGCGTTCAGCAGGCTCGATGATGGGTATAAAAAAATCCTGATCACCATGGATCGTAATCCGCTGTCGAATCTTGAGAATGGGTACCAGATGATGCATTTATTTAATTTTCTGTTAAATGAGGCGGCTTTGGAAGAAGCCTGACGGCATCGTTAAGCCTTCCGAGACTGATCGACTCTACTCATAAAAAAACAGGAGATACCAAACATGGGAAAAGAAAAAACAGCGAACAAACCGGAGTTCAGTATCCGGCATCCGCTTCTTTATACAGCTGCCGTATATATCGTTTCATTTTTCAGCGTACTGTGCATTATGGTCGTTGGCGGCCTGATTGGTATTTCACAGGATTTTACCATTGTGTTCGGGCGGATCCTTGTGGCAGCTGTCCTGCTGTATGCGTTCCGTGAGCTGTTCCCCAAAGACCGATTCTTTACAGGTATCCGGTTTGGGCTCCCGGCGCTTGTCTTTGTGCTGTGGAATATCATCTACAACCTGCTGACCGGGGCACAGATGGCATCTGCTGCCGGAGTGGTTTCAGCGGTGTTTGCGGGGCTTGCGCCGGCACTGTTTGAAGAAACGATCTTCCGTGGAATAGCAATCTCGAAAATGGAACAGAGCGGAAAGAAGCCGATGGAAACCCTGATCCTGACTTCACTGCTGTTTGGTCTGCTGCATCTGACGAATATCGCCGGCATGTCAGTGATCAATGCGGTGGTGCAGGCCGGGTATGCGATTGTGATCGGACTGGTATTCGGTGCAATTTACATCCGCAGCCATGACATCGTCACCGTCATCCTTCTCCATGCCCTGATCGATATTACCAACGATCTGTTTGTCGGAGGCGGTTCGGCAACGATTCCGCTCCTTGTGGTATTTGGTGTACTGATGGTAATCATGGCTGCCTATGCGGTGTATCTGGTAGCTTCCATGAAAAATGAAGAGGTTTCAAAATGAGTGAGACGATAGCGGCGATTGCGACCGCAACCGGCGGTGCGCTGTCAGTGATACGGGTCAGCGGAGACAATGCCGTTGAGGTAGTGAACCGGATCTTTTCAAACGATATTCTGGATGTACCGGGCTACACCCTGCATTACGGGGAGATCCGGGAAAACGGAGAACCGGTTGATGAGGTACTGGTCAGTGTTTTCCGTGCGCCAAGATCCTATACCGGAGAAGATCTGGTAGAGATCTCCGGGCATGGCGGTTCCTTTGTGACAAGAAAAGTACTGTCACTGGTACTGGGAAGCGGGGCACGGATGGCAAGACGCGGGGAATTCACGGAGCGTGCATTCCTCAACGGCAAGATGGACCTTGCCCAGGCAGAATCGGTCAACGATCTGGTAAAAGCAGGGGATGAGGTCAACGCAAAATCGGCAGTAAAGGGTATCAAGGGCAGTGTAAAAAAACTGCTGGAGCCTTTAATTGATTCGTTAAGCCAGATCATTGCACTGATTGAAGTGAATATCGATTATCCGGAATACGATGATGTGGAACAGCTGAGTGAAGAAGAACTGAAGCCAAGAGTGCGGGCATGGATCGGAGAGATCGATGCGCTGATCAAAAAAGCACAGGCGGCCGTGAATGTCAGAAGCGGTCTGAATACGGTTATTCTGGGACGGCCCAATGTCGGGAAATCTTCGCTGTTAAATGCACTGATCGAAGAAGACAAAGCGATCGTAACGGATATTGCCGGTACGACCAGGGATCTGGTGGAAGGCACGGTACGGATCGATGATCTGACATTGAACCTGATCGATACTGCAGGTATTCATGAAGCAGGGGATTCCATTGAACAGATCGGAATTGAGAAATCGATCCAGGCACTGGAGAAAGCAGACTTTGTGATCGTAGTCATCGACAGTACGACCGGCATTACCGAAGAAGACCAGAAACTATTGGATCTTTCGGAACACATGAACCGGATCATTGTATATAACAAAAAAGATCAGGCAGAAGTAAACGGAGAGCTGTCGGTCTCGGCACTGAACCGGGATATTGAACCGCTGATTGATAAGATCAAATCGATGTATGCGGAAGGGATCCTGGCATCGAAAGAAGAAACCCTGAATAATGAACGTCAGATCGGCCTTGCGATCCAGGCAAAGCAGTATATGGAAGCGGTAATGCAGTCACTTGAAGCAGGGGATGAGATTGATCTGGTAACCGTGGATCTTCAGCATGCGTGGTACGCATTAAAAGAGATCACCGGCGAAGCAGGAAGAGATGATCTGCTGGATGAGATCTTCAGCCGCTTCTGTCTTGGAAAGTAGCAGTCAGTTATGGGAACCGTAAACTATCTGGACAGTCATGCGCATCTGTTCTGTGATGCGTTTGAAGAAGATTTTGAAGAAATGATCCGACGCGCGGAAGAAAAAGGCGTGCGGCTTTTGAATATCATGTGCACGGAGCTGCCGGAATCAGAAAAGGCAATGGCATATGCGGAGACGGCACCGGAGCGCATTACCGTCAGCTGCGGTATTTTTCCGACGGATGTCAATGAGCTGGATGAAGCGACAAGGGAAGCGTTTTACCGTGTAATGCGGGATGAACGGTGTACCTGTATCGGAGAGATCGGCCTGGATTATTACTGGGAAAAAGATGAAGCGATGCGGGCAAAACAGCGGGAGCTGTTTATCGAACAGATCGAACTGGCAAAGGAACTGCAGAAACCCATCTGTGTGCACAGCCGGGATGCGATGCAGGATACGTTTGATATTCTGAAGGAACACCGCTGCCATGGGCTGATGCATTCCTTTTCCGGCAGTGTGGAAATGGGAAGGGAATTCGTCAAGCTTGGATATTATCTCTCGCTTGGCGGACCGGTAACCTTTAAGAATGCACGGCATTCCCGGGAAGTGGTGACCGATATGGATATCCGCTTTCTGCTGTCGGAAACCGACAGTCCGTACATGGCACCGGAACCGGTGCGGGGCACCCGGAATGAACCGTCGAATATTCCTTATATTGTCGCGAAGATGGCAGAGTGCAGGGGCATGGAAACGGAAGAGCTGGCAGAAGTGATCGAAGCGAACTGGCACCGGTTCCTGGAGATGAAATGAAACCCGTCATCAAAGAAGTCATCGTCGTAGAAGGCACCCATGACAGTACACGGCTGAAACAGTTCTTTGACTGTGAGACGATCGTAACCGGGGGTCTGGCAAAGAAAGATGCTATTCTGGAACAGATCAAAGCCGCAAAGGAACGGTGCGGGGTAATCGTGTTTACTGATCCAGATGGGCCTGGCGCAAAGATACGCAGATGGATCGATGAAGCCGTACCGGGATGTGCCCATGCCTTTGTGATGAAAGAGGATGCCAGAACGACCCGGAAAGTGGGAATCGAACACGCCCCCTATGAAGTATTAAAAGAAGCACTTGATCATTTGGTTACCTGGGTTGATCCAAATCCAAATGATAGTATCACTGCGGCAGACTTCTATGAGCTGGGGCTCTTGGGAAGTACACACAGTGAAGAAAACCGCAAACGGATTGCCCGGGCGTTTCATATCGGTATGGGCAGTGCAAAGACCATGCGTCAGAGTTTAAATAAAATGGGCATCACCAAAGAAATGATAAGGGAACAGCTGAAGGATGAATAAACCGATTGCGAGTGTCGCAAGAACCCGGGAAATACTGAATACCTATGGACTGCGCGCAAAGAAAAACTACGGGCAGAATTTTCTGATTGATGTCTCCGTAGTAGCCAGAGCTGCCCAGGCTTCCCACTGTGAAGGGGCGGTCATTGAGATCGGCCCGGGTATCGGTTCGTTAACCGAACAGTTAGCGCTTCTCAGTCAGCACGTACGGTGTTACGAAGTCGATGCGCGGCTGGTACCGGTACTGGAAACCGAACTGGCAGAGTATCCCAACATCGAGATCATCCTGCAGGATTTCCTGGAATGTGATCTGGAAGGATCGGTAAAGGAACTGGAAGAAAAATATGGTACCGTCAGTGTCTGTGCCAATCTGCCGTACTATGTGACGACTCCGATCCTGTTCAAACTGTTTGAAGGTCCTGCATCCGTGGAATACATCACGGTTATGGTACAGAAAGAAGTTGGTGACCGCTTCAGTGCAGCACCGGGCACACCGGAATACAGTGCAATGTCGGTAGAAAGCCAGTATCTGTATGATGTGAAGAAACTGTTTACGGTACCGCGCACGGCGTTTTCACCAGCTCCCAAAGTAGACAGTGCCATCATTCAGTTCCATCGAAAACCTGGCGCAGTCACAGATCCGCAGTTCTTTGAACTGGTACGGGCTTCGTTCCAGCAGCGAAGAAAGACTCTCTACAATAACCTGAAAGAATATACCGGCAGTGCAGAAACAGCCGCAGCTCTTATCGAAAAAGCCGGGCTTGAACCGGGGGTAAGAGCACAGGAACTGGATGTGCCGGCGTTTGAACAATTGTTAGAAGCTATAAAGGAACGATAACAAAAGAACACCGTGATGGATCAACATTCCACTGCGGTGTTTTTAAATTAGAAGGCTAACAGAAATTTTCTCAGGCTATTTCCAATGTTGCCTTTTTCAGGTTTCAAAACATGAATTATTACACCGGGACTAAGAGGGAAGAATTCCACAAAAGCGACGGAAGAATGAGTTGACGAATGTAATACATGATAATACGATTGTAATAGAAAGAGGCTTTAATAATGGCAAAAGAAGCAGTTGTACAAATCAGAATGGATTCTGAAGTCAAAGAATCGGTCGAAAATGTATATAAGAATCTCGGGACATCCTTTGCGGAAGCAGTTCGGATCTTCGCAAATCAAAGTATTAAGGTAAAAGGTTTTCCGTTTGTACCAAGAGACTATAATTCTTCCGAAAGATCTGCACGCGGTCTGTTGAGAAAAAGAGCGTCAGAACAATTACGGCAAAGCGAAAAAGAAGCGTTTATGAAAGCGATGGCAATAAAACATGAATAATCTTCTGGATGCAAATGCGATTCTGAGATATCTTCTTAACGACATTGAAGAACAGGCAGAAACGGTTGAAAAAGCAATAAAAAACGGCGCATATACAATTCCGGAAGTAATGGCTGAAGTTGTGTATGTTTTAAGTGGCGTTTATGAATGTGAGCGAAAAGAAATTGCTGATACGATACGAGTATTGTTAGATGAGATCGATATCTCAGATAAACCGGTAATACTGTCAGCTCTCGATCTGTTTGGTTCCACAAATCTAGATTATGTGGATTGTATTCTTGTTGCGAGAGCTGTTGTACTAAACGAAAACGTATTAACATTCGATAAAAAATTAACAAAACAGATTCTCAAAAAGAAAGATAAATAACCCTCGAAGGGATGAGGAGGGTATTGAAGGATTTCCAGTGCTAACTCGCTCTGATTTTTCCGATATTATACCCAAAGTCGCTCCGAATTTTCCGATTCTTTTATAAATCTCGCTTGGAATTTTCCGAAATCCTATTTTTGCCCTGTGCAACAGGCATGTCTTACTTTAGATGGTTAACTTACACAAATAAGCGATTGATTTCAACAGACCTTAAACAGTGATTTTCGTCGGACTCCGAGTGGTGTTTTTCTGCAGACCATGACAGCGAATTATTATTAATACGCTCCGAAGGTTCCGAAAATTAGTAAAATACTGTTTCTATTAAATACAGTGCGGTCATGCTTATATAATATATAGAAAGCGGCAAATGCGAGATTGACGATATTTCCAAAATCTTAACGAAGTGCATGTGTTTTTCCTCTATTCTTAGTTTGAAGTATTCGAGATAGTATTTTCGTTTCGCAGCATAGGTTGCTTCTCAGACCCTTATTACGCAGAAATGAACCTTTTGAAACCACAGGAAAAGCCCAGCGGTTAATACTTGGCATTGTCAAATCCATTTCATCTTTTATACGAAAGATTCTTTTAATTCGATTTTGTTTTATTGAATGCATCAACAAAATCTGGAGTTTGACCTGTAGTTGCTGCCGATGGTGCGGATGCATTTGCAACATTTAAGCTTCTAAAATTCGACTGAACTGTCTGAGGAACCTTCACGTCAGCTGGGCTGACAGCAATATTGGAATGTCTTACCACCGGAGTTGGCGTTGGTGTGGGTGCCGGTGTTGGTGTAGCAACATTTGCATGAGAACCATGATTTGAATGTGAAGCATGGTTTGAATGGTTGGAATGCGACGAATGAGAAGAATGAGAGGAATGTGAGGAATGGGAAGAATGCGAAGAATGACCTCCACCGCCAGAACTATGTGAGGAATGGGAGCTATGAGAACTATGAGAACGATGCGATGAGTGTGATCTATGTTTTGCATACACATCCGTCATCATGAAAAGGGTCATCAAAATCATCATTGATCCAACCATCAATACTTTATTCCTTGTGATATTTCCTTCTTCATCCATCAGGAAATCATTTATATGTTTATTAAATGTTGGGAACTTCAGATCATCTGCCATCATATTCCTCCACCGAAACACATCCGGTACTATTCCAAGTAGTTAAATACGGAGTCCCAGTTTCGTCATAATAAACTAATACCCCGCTGGGTTTTCCATTTTTAAACTCACCAATTAAACGAGAACCCTCTGTATTTGATGAATAATAATAAATACCTTCTCCGGACATAACATCATTAGACCAATTTCCGGTATAGAACTCTCCATTCTCCCATACATATACTCCCGTCCCGGATTTCAAATTATTTTTTATTTCTCCGGTATATTCATCATTATTGGAATATTTGATTGTTGCTTCGCCTTCAATATGATTATCCGTAAAAGTTGCCGTATAAACTGTCCCATCTGCAGCAGTTAAAATACCTTCGCCGCTCATGGAATCATCTTCCCATTTTCCAGAATATACTTCGCCGCTGCTCCAGGTGTATTTCCCGTCGCCATTTCGCATATAATTATTTACTTCTCCAGAATAGACATCTTTATTTGCGTAGATAATTTCCGCAGCGCCGTTTAATACACTATCTTCAAATTCACCTTTATAAACTGTTCCGTCCGCTAAAAGGTTTTTTCCACCGATATCTACAACATATGAAAGATAAGAACTGATTATTTGCCGCCAGTATTCCAGGCACTAAACACCCGGATTATCAGGATCCAGGTATTGCAGGTTTCGTAAAATTCTATGATTTAATTCTTTCTCTGCATCATCTGTAATGATCCATAAGCTGTTCTGGAAGAAAGAATAGGAATTCGCAATTGTATAGGAGACTGAGATCATGCTTATTAAGAATATGTTCAAGAACGATATCAATCGTGATATCAATGGCGTAATCAAGATGAATACCAGTAACGAAGAAATTCTGAAGCAGGAGCTGGAAGAATACGTCGTTACCAGGGAGCTGCGGAAACATTTTGATAATTTCTATGATCGATATGAGAAATCACTGGATGTACCGACGGAAAAAATGGGCGTCTGGATTTCCGGATTCTTTGGGAGTGGTAAATCGCATTTCTTAAAAATGCTGTCATTCCTCCTGTCGAATAAAGAGGTTGCCGGGAAAAAGACACTGGAATATTTCCAGGATAAGTTTGATGATCCAATGATGTTTGCGATGATTGAACGGTGCGCTTCGGTTCCTACCGACACAATCCTGTTTGATATTGATTCGATTGGATCGATTGAAAAAAACAAGACGGTTATCATGCGAATATTCGCGAAAGTCTTTTATGACTATCGCGGCTACTATGGTGATGATCTGAAAGTCGCAAAACTGGAAAAACAATTAGATAAGTTTGGAAAATACGATGAATTCAAATCAAAATTTGAAGAAATTCATGGAGCTTCCTGGAATGATTCCAGAGATGCATTTTCCTTTTTTGAAGATGATGTCGTAGAAGCTCTCACATCGATTAATGTCTTCTCCGAAAATGCGGCAAGAAACTGGTTTAACGGTGTAGAAACCAATGAATTAAGTATCGATCAGCTGACCGATGAAATAAAAGAATATGTATTCTCAAAGGGAAAAGACTTCCGACTGATTTTCATGATTGACGAAGTCGGCCAGTACATTGGTTCCGACGTAAACCTGATGCTCAACTTACAGTCTGTTGTTCAGGAACTTGGAACAAAATGCCGCGGAAGAGTCTGGGTCATGGTGACATCCCAGGAAGATGTAGACTCGATCGTTAAAGTAATCGGAAATGACTTTTCCAAGATTATCGGAAGATTTGATACAAGGCTTTCACTACGATTCCTTCCATCCCGGATGACCTTGTTTGGGATTCATCGGATGGAAATGTCGAAATTATAAGATTTTAATGAACCGGTGCATTATCGCACAATGAAAGTCTGAATGAATGTATCTACCAAAAGATTCCAATTAAGTAATTTTGCAAATATGGATGCATTACTTGCCCATTTTGGGGAATCAGGCAGCACAGAATTGGTGTTGGAGATTTTGGAATATCGAAATTGTTTGAGAAGAGCTGAATATTTACAGGAGGGCATATAAATGGATGAATTAGACGCTAAGATACTGGATGCTTTTCCAGGTAAGGTAGTCCGAAAAGATCTGACCAGTCTAATGAAAAAGGGCGCAAATGTTCCGACATATGTACTGGAATATCTTTTGGGTATGTACTGTGCGACCGATGATGAAGATGTCATCGATGCCGGACTGACAAAAATCAAGCGTATTCTCAGTGAAAACTATGTCCGCCCGGATCAAAGCGAATATGTAAAATCGAAAATCAAGGAAAACGGGCAGTATACGATTATCGATAAGATCACTGTTATCTTTGATGATAAAGAAGATAAATATGTAGCCCGATTTACCAATCTCAGAATGGATCCGTTTGAAGTACCATCGGATCTTGTTGTTCATAATGAAAAGCTTCTGATTGGTGGCATCTGGTGCATTCTGAAAATCGATTATGTCGGTCTGGACGGCAGAGAAACGGAAGAGGATGAGTACGAAGAGGATATTTTTGGTAATCAGAAGAAAAAGAAGAAGCTGAAAAAGAAGAAGTCGAAATACGATTCTCCTTTCATGATTTCTTCGCTTAAACCAATTCAGATGCCGAATCTGGATCTGGATGAAATAAAAGAGTCCCGCAATCGGTTCACAAAGGAAGAATGGAAGGATTTATTGCTGCGGTCTGCCGGTTATGAACCGGAACAATTAAAAGAGAAAGAAAAGATGCACTATCTCCTGCGCTTTGTTCCGTTTATTCAGAAGAATTACAACCTCGTCGAGCTGGGGCCAAGAGGAACTGGTAAATCACATGTTTACAGTGAGTTATCCCCTTATTCAATCCTGATGTCCAGCGGTACTACAACGGTTTCAAACATGTTTTACAACATGTCATCCAGAAGAATCGGACTGGTAGGCAACTGGGACTGTATCGCATTTGATGAAGTAGCAGGCATTACGCAGGCATCCGGCGATATGGTTCAGATCATGAAGAATTATATGGCAAACGGAAGCTTTGCCCGCGGAGCTGATTCAATCAGTTCCGATGCTTCAATTGCCTTTGAGGGAAATACCTTCCGCAGTGTTTCGGACATGATGCGTACTACCAATTTATTTGAACCGTTCCCGGATGCTTTTAATAATGACTCGGCATTCTTTGACCGGATCCATGCATATCTTCCTGGCTGGGAGACACCGAAACTGCGGTCAGAGCTGTTTACAAAGCGGTATGGCCTGATTTCAGACTGCTTCTCAGAGTTCTGCCATGCCATGCGGAAATACGATTTCACAAATTCGTATAATCAGTATTTTGAGTTAAACAGAAACTTTAATACCAGAGATACGATAGCGGTAACCAGAACCTTCTCTGGTTTGGCAAGCACTTAAAAACGGTAAAGGTTTTCTGAAGCAGATTGTAACAATGCCGGATGGTACACAGAAAGAAATGGCAATCTGGGGCGGGTATGAACTGGATGGATATGATCGAACATTAAATGTTTTTATAGCCTTCTCTGTATTTCTTATCCCATAAACTCAGCGGATAATTCTTTTTCTGGCAGTTCGCACCAACACGGCCAAATTCTGCGGTCCATGTCTGTCCATTTCCGTCAGGGGTCATGCGATAGTACTTATTATTGTTATTGTCCGCAGACACCATGATCAGATAAATGGGCTTATACTCGTCAGAACGCATTGTTAAATCCTCCACATAAACAAGCTTTTATCATTCCTGCCCGAGTGAGCAATCACCCGAAATGCAATTTGCGGCAGTCCTTTTTTAACAATCACTGAATTTCACGCAATTGATACAATGCGACTTCCTTCTTGTCCTTCTCCCGGATAACAACATGTACCTCCTGGCGAATCTTATCTTTGTAGAAACGAAGCATTTCTTCAATCAGCAGCAGAATATCTTCCGTTTTCCCCACGTTGGCATTTCCTGCTCCGATCAAAGGCATATAGACTGTTTCTTCCTGTCCGACGATCTCGAAAATAACCTTCAGTGCAGATGCCAGACCCAGTATATAGTCTTCTCTGGTAAGCGCTTTTGGCGCAAAGAATCCGTCTTTTTTCTTTTCATATTCATTGATTTCTACCAGTAGAAAACTGAGATGTGACTGAATTCCCAAATCGGCCGGAGTCAGATAAAACCAGTCACCAATTCTCCCGATATAACTTTCTCCCCGGTTGCTCATACGTTTTTTGGTTACCGATCTTAGCAAATCAATATTCAGTTCAACACCGTTCTTGTGAAGGCATTCGTATAAAAGCCAGTGAATCGATGTTTTGCTGATTTTCGAAGCGTCTCCGACAACCTCCAGATTTGTATTAATGGGAATAACAACGGTACGATCTCTGTCGGATTTCTCATTTATGATCCGTTCAAAATCATTGAATTCGAAAATAATGCTGGCTTTATCTTCGGAATACACAGTTCTACGGTTCAGATGCATGTTGTGGTACGTATAAATAACAGAGGATATTAAGACAGCCAGAACGATCAAAAACAGCATCAGCATTCTTATCCAAAAGTTATTTCGCGATATATCAGCAAGCGGAAACAATACCGAAATTGCACCGATCGCACTAAATATCATTCCGCCGATTTTGAATAAGTTTTCACTCCAGTATTTAATAATTTCTTTTGTACTCATATTCTGATTTTCACCCTGCAAAGCAACAATAAACCCAGTCTCAGAAAAGACTTATGTGATTGAAGCGATTCTATGTTGTCTTATTTCCTTAATTATAAAGGCCATACAGAAAAAATAAGAATAATTGTTTGCGATGGATGGTTAGAAAATATGAGTACAATTACTACAGGAAGTATGTATGTATACCATTTATCCCGATCAATCAACTTTATCGGGGTTCGAGAGAAATGATACTTTTCGAATTGAAAAAAGTAATCAGGAAGTAATGCGTGAATGGTATATGGTTCCTTGCAGGTAATCGCTGCAGGGACGGATAAGTTACAGCGGAACTGAGGAGAATTTAACTATGAACGCTGATTTTATAATTGTAGATGGTGTTTTGACAGAGTACGAAGGGAATGATGCAGAAATTGTCATTCCGGATGGTGTAATAAAGATTGGTGACTATGTTTTCCAAGAGAATAAAACAATTACGAAAGTAATTATGCCGGATACCGTGAAGTCAGTTGGAAAGGAAGCATTCAAGAAATGCACCAGACTGAAATCGGTAGTCTTTTCCAATATGTTAGAGGAAATTAATAACGAGGCATTTATTGACTGTAAAGCATTAAAGGCACTTGAGCTTCCAAAAACGCTTCGATCGTTAGGGTATGGAACATTTGAAGGCTGTACCAAACTGACATCCATTAAGTGTGAATCAGAAGTGTTTGAAGCAGGAAGCAATCCCTTTTGCGGTTACAATACAGTTCCAAGCGAACATCTTGCAGATGAACAGGGATTCGTAATCTTTTGCGGCATACTCTATAACTATTTAGGTACTGCGACCGAGATATCGATCCCGGATGGAGTAAGAATTATCAATGACCGCGTTTTCATGCAAAATTCATGGAGACAGGATCGAACACTGAAAAGTGTACTGATACCAGACTCCGTAAAAGAAATACGAGATTATGCCTTTGCAAATAACAGGCAGCTTAAACGTGTTCATATACCAGCAGGAATAAAACTTGGTAATGGTGTATTTGACGGATGCAACGGTCTGGCGGATGAGAATGGTTTCTTTGTATATGATGGAGCAGCTTATTCCTATTATGGGAAAAACGAAAATGTAAAAGTATCGGAAGGAGTTAAAGAACTTCTGCCGGGTTTATTTGCAAAAATGAAGATACAGAGTATCGAACTTCCAGAGAGTCTGGAAAGTATTGGCAGTGCTGCGTTCATCGGATGTGCTTTTCTGGAATCTATCCGGATCCCCGAGAGTGTTAAGTATATCGGAAGGGAGGCATTCAAAGACTGTGAGAAACTTACCAGTATTTCAATTCCGGATACTGTTGAATCAATTGGTGATGGCATTTTTATCGGCTGTAAAGGCTTAGCCGATGAAAACGGTTTTGTGGCAGTCAATAATGAGATTCACTCTTTCTATGGCGCAAACCGCGAGATCATTGTACCGAAAGGTATTACAGCAATTGCCGATGGGGCGTTTAACTATTCTGGTATAACGTCGATCAGGCTTCCTGCATCGCTGAAAAAACTCGGTTCTGCGTTTCACTACTGCGAATGCCTCACTGAAATAGAGCTGCCTGAAGGGATTACAAAACTTGAAGATAACACTTTTTTGGCATGCACCGGGCTTGAAACAGTTTCTCTTCCAGACACCTTGCTTGAAATTGGTAAAAGTGTGTTTGAGGGATGCTGGAAGCTAAAGGAAATCAGAATTCCCGATGGTGTAAATATAATCAACAATAGTGCTTTTAAAAAATGCAAATCACTTCAGGAGATCTGTATTCCCGAAGGGATATCTACTATTACCAACAATGCTTTTTCCGGATGTGAAAAATTGGTAAAGATTGTTCTTCCAAATAGTCTCCAGGCAATCGATCGTTCTGCTTTTGAAGATTGTATCAATCTTAAGGAAATTTCAATCCCAGATACTGTCGAAAAAATAGAAAGTGCGGCATTTAAAAACTGTATGAATCTGAAGAAGGTAAATTGTAACAACAGCGATGTCGCAATCAGCCCAGACACATTTGAAGGCTGTACCGGCCTGGCTGATAAAAACGGTCTTACGATTGTTGCGTCTTTACTCTTCAAATGTGAAGATAGCGTAAATAATGTAGTGGTTCCAGAAGGAGTAACCGAAATTGGTCCGAATGTTTTCAGAGAGGGATGGAGCGGTACTGGAAGATGGAGCCATAAGTACAAGGATAAAGGCACATTGAAAAGCATTACCCTTCCTTCAACATTAAAGAAAATTCACAATGGTGCATTTGCGGGCTGCAACGCGCTTAAAGAAGTGGATATTCCATACGGTGTTGAGGTAATTGGTGAAAATTGCTTTGCGAACTGTGAAAAACTGAGAACGATTGAACTTCCAGACTGTGTTGTACAAGCAGGGAAACAGGCGTTCAGCGGCTGCGTGAAGCTGGAGACTATTAAATTGTCTGCCTCAATGACAGAGCTAGGTACGAACTTTTTCAGTGGCTGTGAAACAATTAAAAACATTTTTATTCCGAGCAATATCATCTCCATTGGGAAAGACGTACTGACAGGCTGCAGTGCTCTGGAATCCATCGATGTTGATGAAAACAATCCGAATTATTGTTCAATCGACGGAATACTATACAACAAGGCAGGGGATACTTTGGTTTATGTTCCCGGTGGAAAAAAACTCAGGGAATACACGATTCCGGAACATGTAAAAACAATCGAAGATCATGCGTTTATCGATTGCGAGATACTGAATAAGGTAGTTATTCCAGCAACGGTAGAAAACATTGGATATGAAGTGTTCGCAAGGAAAGGCTGGAACAGTAACCCCGCGCTTACGGATATTGAAGTTTCTCCTGAGGCCGGCTCCGGTACAGTTGGAGAAGACGTTTTTGATCTTGCGGGTTGGGAATATTCACCACTTGTTTATCCCAAGCTTCCCGTTACGTTTGTAAAAGATCAGATGACACAGATTTGCCTGGGACTTGGGTACTGTCTGAATCCGGATAAATATGAAGGCGAGTATGCAGAAATATATCGGAAATATGCTCTGTCCCATCAAAGGAGTCTGATTAAAAAAGCGCAGGATCTAAAGTTAACAGGAGTTAAGCAGTACTTCCCTTCTGAGGCAGAAAGTGAAGATTCTCCGTCTGCAGATGGTTATAAACCGGATCTCTCCGTGAAGAAACCGAGTGAACTTCGAAAGGTTGAGATTCTGGAAGAAGCAGTTCAAAAAGGAACGCTGGAAGACCTGAAAGCAGTTTTAAAAACATATAAAACGTTTGAGCTCACTGCCCGTGCTCTTGGTCTGGCAGCCAGATATCGTGGTATTGATTTCGTGCGTGAACTTGTTAATAACAAGGCAACATTTACCTACAACTGCGATGCAAGCATGCAGAGAAAATATACGATGTGTCAGAATACAGCGGCAGGTTTTTACTGTACGGAATACTATTTGATGCTTGTGCCGGCAAAAATAGATATTAATAATTCAGAATTTGAGTACACCCCGATGTGCGGTGTAAAGCAAATGGATATCACAAGTGAACTGGAAAATACGGTACTTCCTCTAAAAGATCGTATCGAAGTAGTAAAGTATTTTGCCGAAAAAAAGAATCTGGGAGTTTCTCTTGATGAAATGCTTTTCTGGGCGCTGACCAGAAGTGAACTGGATTTTGCGGATGCGCTGATTGAAATGGGTGTTGATCTTCAGAAAACACCGCCCAAATACTATTCCTGCAATACTGCGATGCCTTATATGGAAACTATTACAGAGGTCTCTCAGTCACTCTACTGGAATGCATATGTGTCAGCGATGGCAAAGCTGAACGCGGATCAGCTGCTTCCTGTTCTTGAAAGACTACATTCTCTTGCGGCAGCAGCCGGAAAGAAACTGGCAATGAGTCAGAAAATGTTTGAGGATCTGAAATGGAGCGATGAATCGCTATTCTTTGCGATTGAGAATATGGACTTTTCAAAAATCAATAAGAAAAAAACACTTGAAACAGTAGTTTCTGAAAATGCGGTTGCTGCGCTGGAAATAATGGCGGGTTCGGGATGGATCAGTCAGTCGGTCAGAAGAGAAAACCTGATCGATTTTGCACGTGCAAACAATAAACATGAGGCTCTGGCATGGCTGATGGATTTCAAAAACCGTACGGTTGATATAGCGGCAGAAGCGGAAAAAGAAGAAAAGAAAATGATGAGATCGCTTTTGGCAAGCCCTGATTCTGTTCAAGCGTTGAAAAAGATCTGGAGTTATAAGAAGAGAGAAGACGGAACACTGGAGATTACCAGCTATAAAGGCACTATGACGGAAATTGAAGTCCCTTCGAAGATTGGAAAGTCTGCAGTTACAGCCATTGGCGAATATGCATTTTCTGCATCTGCCTGGTGGAGACGGACGCCTAATAATGACACCAGGAAAAAGATCAAATCTGTTTCTATACCGGAAGGCATAACAGAGATTGGACAATCTGCATTCTCCGGGTGTGAATCAATGGAAGCAGTTCAGCTGCCAGAGACACTCCTTAGAATAAGAGAATATACATTTAGTGACTGCAGGAAACTCACACAGGTTTCGATTCCGAAAAGCGTAAAGTCGATCGCGCAAAGTGCTTTTTGGGGTTGTGGTTCTCTGAAGGATGAAAACGGACTTGTTGTGATAGATGGTTACTTACTTGGCTGTTATAGAAAAACAACTTCCCTTTACATTCCAGAAGGAGTAAGGATAATCGTTTCCGTGATGAGTGGAAATAACTATTTTAATAAAGATCCGAAGACAGGCACTAAAGAAATCTTCCTGCCCGAGGGGCTCGAAATAATCGGAGATAATGCGTTTGAAGAATTCGGAGCACTTGAATCGATCAGTATTCCAGCCAGTGTGAAAGAGATTGGGAAAGATGCATTTTATAGATCTGGTATCAAGAGCGTTGAACTCAGAGAGGGTCTGAGAATAATCGGTAAAAGAGCTTTCTGCAACACGGCTCTCAGCACAGTTGTTATTCCGGAAAGCGTCAAAAAGATTGAAGCAGAGGCATTTTATGGTTGCAATCAACTGAGAGATTTTTATATATCTTCAAAAACCCAACAGCTAATTGGAGATATTCTGGTGAAAAACAACAGATATGAGACTTCAAAAATCTATGTTCACACCCCTTCCGGTTCTCCTGCGGAAGAATACATGAAGAAATACAACGGTGTTTATGTAGTCAATGATTACCCTGCAGGAGGATGATCCGCTGGCGGTCAAATAAAAAGAAAATCATGAATGAACTACTATGGAAATAAAAACTCTCTTGCTAAAGAGATAGCAAAAAATGGTCTGCAGAATACCTTGAGATGCCTTGAGATCGATTAAACTACTACCGCAATCACTGTATGACACCCCAGAAAACTATTAGGAATTAGAAAAGAAGATAACAAGAGCTTAACCTGTAAAAAAAAGAAGGAGATAGTTTCCCCTTCGTGATCGGATCTTACTTTACGCTGTCCGTTTCATAGTTACAGACCATGCACCAGCAACGCACGGTAGTACCGTTGTCTTTGATCACCCGGAACGCCTCCCCGGTTGCTCCGCAGCGCGGACAGGAGGTAATTGGTGTTTCCTTTTGAGGTGCTTCGAACGTACTGGTCTGTCTGCACAGTTCACACTGGTAGGTAGTGACAGTCGGGGTCGAATCAATGATTTTCATCCGGGCGCCCATGGCACCGCAGACCGGACATACCGGCTGTCCGTTTTCGAATGTGACGGCATTGCCTCCGGTTACACTTCGAATGGTTTCGTTATCAATAGGTTTCATAGTGCTCTTGATATTTAATCGTTATATCTCTTTAAGAATGGAGTGTTCGCTGTTGTCACGGCATCATTTTCGGCTCAACACTGTCCCAGTTATTGTCGATAAACGTTGTAATGACCGGAATATCTGCTTCTTCCAGCGGACCGTCACCAACACCATAGTTTATAAACAGTGTGGAAACCATTTGTTTTCCGTTATCCCCATATTTTCCTTTATACAGAGCCATCATTTTGAGAAGTGTGGATTCCCATCCTTCTTTCAGAACGCCCCCGCTTACCATATTCAGTTCTTCTTCCAGTAATTGTTTCGTTTCCATTGTTGTCTATTCCTCCCTTTACTATAAACTATACGAAGCATTCGGAATAATGACACGAAAGCGGGTTTGATTTGTGCATAGACATTCCGTTCCAGCTGCCCATTGAAAGCTGACAAGATGATTTAATAGATTGGTTTCATCAAGTCAGTTCGCTGATAGGGATCACACTTTGTTTGTGATATGACCAATCTGTTTGATCTCGATCGTAATTGTGCCGTCGGAGTGATTGCGGAACTCAATGAACTCATTGTTCTGAAAGTATTCCGCCGGAAAGGTAATCTCAATACCGGTATCGGTACGAATGCGCTGTTTCCGGAACGATGGAGTAACGCTTATCGCAGGAACTTCGATTGTCTTTGGAAGGGTTACTTCCTCTACTCGCTTACGGAAAGCTTCCGCAAGTTTCGCCTGTTCTTCAAATACTTCTTCTACCAGAGTTTCCGTATTGATCGTCATACCTTCTTTTACCGATTCAGCAATATGGTTTTTTACTTTCCCTAAAACAACAGTTGGGCTTTCTTCATATTCGTCTGCCACCTCACAGGCAATCTCCTGTACAGCCTTCAGGTATTTTTTGCCAGAGATGCCAGGCTTTGCCTTAAGCAGAACTTCGCAAAGAAGAGACCGGTTATCTTTCCATTTACTGTCATCTACATAACGGATTTCTTCATTGAGCATGTTTATTACCGCAAACGATCCAACCGGTTTGGAAACGGCGGGGAGAGCAGAATTGCCGAAAGTGATCGTATTGCGGATTCCCTTTTCACTGGTGCCGCTCATCGTACTCAGTGTTTCAATTTCTTCCAGCAGGATCACCGCAAGATACGGGATATCATCTTCTCGGTAATCAATGAACAGACATTCAAATGAACGTGCTTCCTCATGTTCAAAGTAATGGATGAGATCCTGACATGCGGAAGCGGAGAACGCAGCGAAATTGAGTTCCCCGTGGAAATAGTTCGAAAGTATTTCCCGGAACCCGCTTTTTTCAAGAAAGGAAGCCAGCGCACTGCGCGTGTCTTTACGGCAGCGGTTCACATACCGTTTGACATAGGCTTCAATCGGAGGCTCCTCGAGATCCAGTGTTTCATCGGAAAGCACGATATTATGCCTTCTTCCATCCAAAACATGAAGAATTGCTTTCTGAAGTTCCAATCCATGATTCTGTTGTTCCAGTTCATCGATAATCTCGTCCATTCATAATACCCTCCTGAAGAACTGCATTATACCAGACGAACCGAACGAGTATTTCGTATCCGTTAAGCATTACTGTTTTTGCAGGTGAAACGAAACACAGATCCGTAAAAGAAAACACCCGCAGCACGGGTGTTCATAGTAATTTGCCTTTGTGAATTACCAGGCTCTCCAGCCACAGGTAACACATTCTTCATTCTCCGGATCGAAATGTCCAACGATTTCCATCCGGCATACCCGGTCAGTGGTATACGGGCAGTACCCGCCTTTGAATCCTCTCAGTATTTCGGCTGAACCGCCATTTGCCTGACTGGTCTCTTCATCTTTCAAAGTTTTGTCTTCCATACCTGTTCTCCATGGACCGTCTGTACGGTCCGTTCCTTTCTCATAATTCTATACGAAGTTGTGAAGGGGAATCCATCATGAACTGAGGTCAAACCCACAAAAACAGGGAATCGTATTAATGTTTTTAATTCTCGATGATCTCTACCCGTGGACAATGGGAAATAATATAGTTCAGCACAAAATCATAGTGTTTCGGATCGGTATACACCTGATTTCGGATCAGTCTTCCATTCAGCTGAATCAGGCATTTTGAAGAGTCGGCCTTTATTTTGCGGACATCGGAAAACCGTGAATACAAGGATGTTCCGGCTGCGGAAAGCAGACCGGAACCAGTTACCGTACGGTTGCCGGTTTTCGATCCAACAAGCATGGTCAGTACTTCCAGTGCTCTTGCCTTGTCGGTCTTGATCTGAGTATGGTCAATGCCTTCTTCGTCCATTTCAAACAGTACGGTATATTTTCCATTATTTGCTTTTGTGACGATCCAGTAAGCCGGAAGGGAAAGTACCATTAATATTGCAAGTACCAGAAGTCCGCAGCCAATCGCACCGATTACACCGTCCAGTCCGTTACCGGACAGCAGGTTTACAACTGCCATTATCACAACAATGATACCGGCACTGAGGGAAAGCACTCTCCATACTTCAAACAGAAGAAAGAAGCTGTTCATCATCGGAAGTTCGTGTACCCAGCGGTAAACACCGTCTTTGTCTTCAGACGGTTTTTCATTTTCCGCAGCATCATTCAAATCAGCGCCGCACGGATTGCTGAAAGCAGTATTATCCGGAAGCTCAGCTTCGCAGACAGGATTATTATTTGACATATACTAAATCTCCAAAATTATATTAACAAATTTATAAAGCCAAACAGTGTTCCAGTAAAACCACTCCGAAAGACAGTTGATTCGGATCGTTGTTTCACAAGGATAAACAGTCAGAATGGTCATTCCGGTCTGGCAGGTTCGAGCGGAATATACCGGCTGAGAATTGCATACCACTGGAGCTGATTGCCTTTCCAGCCCACCTCTTCGTAATCTGCGGATTCATCCTCTTCGTTAACCGCATACTCATCAAAATGAAGCTTTTCCTCGGACCACGAAAAGGTTTGCTCAAATACGTCGTATGGAAGCTCTGCCTTGTGGCGGATATTCATCAGGGTAATGTTCGGTTCGGGAAAAAGATTTGAGAACCGGCGCAGGAAATCAATCAGTTCTTCCCGGGATTCTTCGGATCTGCTGGAAAGCAGAAGAACATGTTTCGCCCTGCGGATTTTTTTCATCATGAATCTTCCTGCTGTGCGGTTTTCCTTTATCATCTGCACACGCTGTTCTTCCACATCTTCGTATGTTTTAAAATCGTGAGCAGAAAGAATGTCGTTTGAGAGATCCCGTACATAAACGGTATCTCCCAAAAAAACAGGGGATCCCTCCACGGGTTCCACGTTCACAAAATAATCTGCGAAATCCGTTTCCAGTACATGGAGAAACGCATCCAATGAAAAAACCTTCCAGTCAAACGGGAGTCCGTATTTATATGCTCCAAAATCTCTTAAGTTACCGGCAGGACGGCAGTTCCTGCCAATCGGAACAATAAAATCGTAACGGTTCATATCTAAATTATATAGTTGTTCTCTGTGAAACGGCTGCCAGGGCTTACAGGCCTTGTCCGTGCTGAAGAAGCGATTGTGTTATTCCTGACAGACTTCTTAATAGCTGACAGAATACGGAATATCGTCATGAGGATAACAGACGGAAGGAAAGTTAGACTTACGTTATAATTTCTGAGAAGAAATCCTGTCTGGTTTCATAAGAATAACTATCCACATGCAGGCTTGTTCCTGTTGATATTGGCAGGATGTAAAAACA
The DNA here is from genome assembly GCA_017512725.1 of Solobacterium sp. Lineage (GTDB taxonomy): Bacteria > Bacillota_I > Bacilli_A > Erysipelotrichales > Erysipelotrichaceae > Bulleidia. The sequence goes on along the minus strand of JAFWEW010000033.1, from coordinate 23,165 downwards.
GAGAGGTACTCACCGGTACCTGTACCGGATAGACTGGATCGGAAAAAAAGGGGAGAGAATGAAAGAACTGGAATATCCCTTTGACGGAAACGAGATTATCGGAAAGAAACGGAGACTCCGGAAGCAGCTTCTGAATGATGGTTCCAGAAGAATAACGAAGAGAATTGCAATTCTCGGCGGTTCGACAACAAATGACATCAGGCTCTGCCTGGAATTGTTTCTTCTGAATTACGGGATTGAACCGGAATTCTATGAGTCGGAATACAGCCAGTATTATCAGGATGCGATGTTTCCGCCCGAAGAACTGCTTTCCTTTGCGCCGGATTTTATTTACATTCATACATCCTTCCGGAATATTGAACGGTTTCCCTCCATAAATGACGCTTCAGAAATGGTGGATCAGATGATAAAAAATGAAGTACAGAAGTTTACTTCCATCTGGGACCATCTTTTTGAGGTGTTTCACTGCCCGATCATTCAGAACAACTTTGAAAAGCCGTTCTATCGTCTGCTGGGGAATAAGGACTGTTCCGACATTCATGGAAAGGTAAGCTTTGTAAACCGTCTCAACCAGAAATGGGCTGAATATGCCGAGACGCATGAGAACTTTTATGTCTGTGACATCGATTACATCTCCTCGGATTATGGTCTTTCTGCCTGGCATGATCTGGAGAGCTGGTACCTGTATAAATATTCCCTCAGCCTGTCTGCGATCCCCTTACTGGCATTCAATGTGGCCAATATCATCAAATCCATTCTGGGAAAAAACAAAAAGGGATTCGTACTGGATCTCGATAACACGCTCTGGGGCGGTGTAATTGGAGATGATGGGATCGACAATATTGAAATCGGACCGGAAGATGCCATGGGGGAGGCATATCTTGAATTTCAGAAATACCTGAAAGAACATCATCAGCTCGGCATTCTTCTGACTGTGGATTCCAAAAATGAGGAAGAGAATGCGCTGGAGGGTCTCAGACATCCGGATAGTGTACTGCGCCCGGAAGATATGGCCGTCATTAAGGCGAATTGGGAATCAAAAGACCGAAACTTTGTACAGATCGCAAAGGATTTGAATCTGCTTCCGGAAAGTCTGGTGTTTGTCGATGACAATCCTTCCGAACGTTACATCGTGACGGAACAGATCTGCGGCGTTTCAGCACCGGAAATCGGTCCGGTTCAGAACTATATCAGGGTTCTCGACCGGTCCGGCTTCTTTGAAACGACGCTTTTCTCCGCAGAGGATTTCATGCGCAGTCAGATGTATCACGGAAATGTCCAGCGTGCCAAGATGAAATCCAGGTTCGAAAACGATACGGATTACCTGTTAAGTCTGAACATGGCTGGAACCATAAAGCCGTTCGAACCGGTTCTTTATGCAAGAATTGCGCAGCTTTCCAATAAATCCAATCAGTTTAACCTGACTACACATCGCTATACGAGGGAGGAAATTGCAGGCATCGCCGCAGATGAAAATTATATTGATCTCTGCGGACGGCTTGAAGACCGGTTCGGAGACAACGGCATAGTGTCTGTTGTCATCGGGCATACGAAGAATGCGGTCGTGAACATCGAATCATGGATTATGAGCTGCCGCGTACTCAGACGAAATATGGAATATGCGATGATGGATGAATTCGTGGCTTCCTGTAAGGAAAGAGGTATTGAAACAATCGTCGGCTGGTATTATCCGACCGCAAAAAACAAAATGGTCAGGAACTTTTATTCCCTGCACGGATTTGAAAAAACGATGGAAGATTCAGAAGGGAATACGAAGTGGGAACTGCGCGTTTCAGACTATACGCCCGGAAACCATGTAATCCGGGTAAACGGAAGAGAATTGTAATGACAAGGGAAGATGTTTTCGAGAAATTGAATGAAGTATTTCGGGATGTTTTCGATGATGAGGATATCTATGTAAATGGTGCCACGACTTCAAAGGATATTGAATGCTGGGACTCTTTGATGCATATTACGCTTATTTCGGAAGTAGAAGCGGCGTTTGACATACATTTTGAAATGAAAGACAAAATGGCTATGAAGACGGTCGGAGAAATGGCAGACAGGATCCTGGAGCTGTCAGGAGAAACACATAAGAATACCATAATGAAATAATCAGACGCTGTCGGATGACGATATCCCCATGATGGAAACACAAATATTGCAAACTCGCTCCGATTTTTCCGAAATTATCTCAAAAGTCGCTCCGAATTTTCCGATTTATCTGTTAATCTCGCTTGGAATTTTCCGAAAGCATTCGCAAATAGATACACTGACAACATATTAAGAAAGCTCTATCTCTGAGCGAAGAGGACACCACCCATGCGGTGAAACCCAATGGCTCCTATGGATGGTGTCCTCTTCGCTCAGAGATAGAAATTATCCGGTTCAGCGCAGTCCCCGTTATACAGACGGTATTTCTCATCAATGATCCGGGCAGAAATCGGGAATTCTCCAAAATGATCCCCGCCCCAGCTGTCGAACACAGCTTCATCCTGTATCCATTGATGATTTCCGCATCACAGCTTTTATATGGTCTTAACCTCAGCATGTCTCTGATTCCCCTTTCCAAACCGCAGACTTCTTCCTGTAATCTACAGGATCAGCTGTCGTAATTTGTTTTACGGTATCCGTTTTCGAATTCTTTTCCCTGATCAAATGCGCTGATCTCTTCAGCACTCAGATCACCCTTTCCGTCATAGCGGTAAAACCGTCCGCTGTCAGCGATGAATTCGAGCACACAGTAGTCGTCATCCTCCACACCGTTCGGGTAGTACTTTTCATCCCCTTCATTCCAAAGCAGTTCCCGATACTCCCTCTCGAAGTGTGCGACTGCCGTTCCATATAAACAGAGTCCTTCAAACGCTGTATCGTCAGAGAAATAAAGACAGGCACTCCCGTTCTTCATGAGACTCTGGGTATGAGACGAACCGGTATTCGTCGAAATCAGATGTCTGCCCAGTCCTTTGTGCCATACACAGAACACTTTGCGGACATTTGGTCTCTCTGCTTCATCGGTATAGCCAATCACCGCAAACAGGGAACGGTTGACGAGATTCATCAGTTCTTCGTTTGTCATTTTGAATCCTTCCACATTTATTCTCTTCCTCTGACTGAGGTCTTACTCCTTCGATTCAGAGAAGACCCTTTATGAACTGTGCCTGATCCTCATTATCTGAGAACAGAATTATCGAATCCAGATCTCATAGCTGATCCCGTCCGGGAATTCCACCGGAAGAAGATCGTAATACAGTTCCACCGTCTCCAGGTTTGAACAGTCCTGCAGCGGAGCCAGCGAACTGATTCTTCCCTGATCCAGTGAAAGACGCTTCAGGGAGGGGAAATACTTCAGAAGTTCAAGTTCCTGATCCGTCACATTCATCACATACAGTTCTTCCCGGAAATCATTGGTCAGATCATAATATGTCAGATTCCGCGTTTCATAATCGAAGCCAAGCATCTGACAGAAATCCAGGTATTCTTCTTCCGGAAGATCCACCTTCTTCATCAGCTCATCTCTGCCAAGATTTGAAAGTACAGCCTGGGCAACCAGCGAATTGTTTATCGATTCGGCTGTGGGTTCCGGAGTTTCCTGTACAGGAACTTCCGCCGGGGTTCTCGCAGGAAGAAAACGGTCAAACCAACCAGCCCCAATCCCATACAGTCCTGCAATCATAGCGATTCCGGCCACAGCCGCAAGTCCGGAAACCATATCCCACAGAAACGCTCTGCGGCTTTTCTGACTGCTGTGCTCATATCCTTCTGTACCGTCTCCGATCAGATTCGGATCAAGATGTTCCTCCAGTCCCGAAAGATCATGTACGTGAGGATACGCGTCCAATCCGCTGTGAACCATGTCATCCAGTGTATAAACGATGATATTGCGGTTCAGCTCTCTGGCCCGGACCACTTCGTTTTCACAGTTGATGGACGCAATTGAACTGGCGGAAGAAAAGACCAGAACGGTATCTGCCCGTTCAAGATGTGATGCGATATTATGCGGCCATTCACTTCCCGGAGTAATACCCTCGTCATACCAGAGACGGTAATGATTCCGGTAAAGGTTTTCAATTACAGGCAGAACAGACTGTGCATCTTTATGCGCATAACTCACAAAGAGATACCTGTTGGTTCCTTCATATGCAGGGATCCGTTCCATATTATTTCACCATCCTGACTTCAATGCCTGATTCAAGCAGATCCCGGATCAGATAATACATATCCGAGGATACAGTGACTGTTTCAAGCCCTTCACACCTGGTCAGATACCATAATGAACCGACATCCGGATTATGAGCGATATTAACATGCGAAACATGAATGTCTGAGATACTGCTGATATCACGAACTCCCATTCCATCCATATTGAGGGTCTGGATGGTTTTCCCGGAAAGCGCTGTTAAGGCTTCTTCACCATACATTGAAATATCAAGGTATTCCGCTTCATTGATATTCCGGAAGATATATGCCGGTGAATTCATGTAGGAAATCCGTTTCTGAATGATCAGAACCGCTCCGGCCAGAAAGAGCACAAGTGCAGCAGCGAAAACCAGAAGAAACCTGCGTTTTCCGGTTTCATCTTCCTTGATGCGCATTCCCTCTCCATAGAATTCCGGCCGGATCAGACCTTTGGAACAAAGCCCGGCATACACGGATTCGGGATCCTGAAGCGGAAGTACTGGAGCATTTGCCAGCTGCATATCCAGTCCGTATCCCGGGATAAATCCTTCCTCCCTGATACAGACCATTTTCTTTTTCTGCATCAGGGCATAATTGACCGCGTTACGGAAATCAAGATTTCCGCAGGCATCGGATGATAGAACGAAGACCGCAAGACTGCAGTTGAGAATCCCGCATGCGACATCTTCGGGAGCGGACGCACTGCGGGTTCCGATACAGTCATAAAACACACGGACACCCTGTTTGCTGAGATGCACTGCCAGCCCTTCCGCAAAAGAACGATCAGACTTGTACGCCCTGAGAAACACGAAAGGTTCCGGCCCGGTATACGGAAGATAGGCAAAACGTTCTTTACTCATCATTGCGTACAGTCACCTCGATTCTTTCATCCAGCACATCCGCAAGCGCAGCCATATCTTCCGACAGCGTTACTGTTTCAAGATTCTCCATTTCATTGAGCGGTGAGAGATCCAGAAGATTCGTATCATGCATCAGTTCGACTTCCGTTACTTCAGTAAACTGCTCAATTCCTTCGAGCGAAGAAACCGTGCAGTCGATCAGGTGAATTTCCTGTGTGAAATCTGCCGAAGCCAGCTCACGAATGGAATCGATCCGCATGGAATATACGGTAAAGACTCTGACCGTCATTCCGTCCAGTTCCCGGATGAGACGTGAGGAGAGATCCATGCTGGAATTACAGTCAATTGTCAGAATGCTGTAATTCACGGCAGTGGAAATGTTGGAAATATCGTCCACTCTTGTACTTTTCAGAGAAAGAATAACGTCATCTATCCCGCTGAAATCCGGTACGGAAGAAAGGCGTGAACCGTTTGCCCACAGCTCCTGTAAATGCAGATCATCCGGAATCTCAGAGACAAATGTTCCGTTGAACTGAATGCCGGAAAGGTTCTTCATGCCCGAAAGAGCATCCAGGCTGTAGATATTGGTTTTATCAAGCTGAACATACTTCAGGTTTTCCAGCGAACGAAGCGGTGAAAGATCAGTGATATCCGTCGAACAGAGATCGAGCCAGGTAAGATTCTTCAGACGTTCGATTCCTTCCAGTGACGAAATCGGATTGCAGTTGAGTGACAGCTCTTTCAGATGCTCAAGTTCAAACAGGGGTGAAATATCCCGGATCTGCTGCCCTTCGATCTGCAGGATCTGAAGGTTCTTCAGCTGTTTCAGATCCGAAAGATCGCTGATCGTCCCTGCAGGAATTGTCTCCTGCTGTTCCATTTCTCCGCCTTCCATCCGTTTGTCCCAATACAGGACTGAGCGGTCCGTGCCTTCATACCATGCATGAGAAAAGGAATCGACCACTTCATTTCCGATGATATGCAGTTCGGTAATGGATTCCAGTTCCGCTTTGGACAGCCCCTGCAGTCCAGGAATCCCGTTATTCTCAGATGCCGGTGATGAAATCAGCAGCGGTTTCAGAACCAGAACAAACAGTAAAAGTGCTGCGAAGCCGACAAGCCCCGCCGCAAGAAGTCCCCGGTTTCTCTGATCCGTTTTCTGCTGAGCAGTAACCTGGACATTTTCAAAAATGCCGGCTTGTTTCAGGGCAGTAAGAAATGATTCTTCCTCCTCATATTTTGAGCGGAACAGTGCCTGCTGCGCATTTGTCTGCATGGTCAGGCAGGCATCGAGTTCCACGTCCTCCATAAATACACAGAGGATCGGTTTGGCAAACGCAACCGCATCCGTAATCAGAGAACGAAGCCTGCTGTCTTTTGTGCTCTGTTTCCACAGAAAAACAACCAGCGCATGCGCCTTCTTCAGCAAATTCCGGTCCGGCTGTTTTGCGGTATCACTCAGATAAAACGAGATCCCTTCCTGTTCGAGCGGACCGAGACATTGTTCTGTAACCGATTCGTCAGAAGACCATACATAGACAAAGCCTTTCTGATTCCCGCTGTAACTGTCCATACTGTTATTATAAGACTCGTTACTTCATCCCCAAATGCCTTTATCTCACTCGCCCGGCCGTCTTCTTCTTTTCTTCTTTCGAAACCACCATTCCTTCAAAGGCTGTCTCAGAAAAAAAGCTCCCAATCATACCAGGAGCGCTCTTCATCGTTTATAACCGGAATTGACCACTGTTGTTTGGAATGTCCACAATCGCTCTGCAGCAGTCACAGTTTTCTCACTTCAAAAATCAAAATCGAAAGAAAACAGATCTCCATCAGACAAACTGCCGCTGCTACTGCTGTAGAATTCACGGCAATACCGAGGATAAGCGATATTACCGGTATCGCAATCGCAAAAATCATATAGGCCTTTGACATATATAACCAGGAAAACGGCAGCAGATGTGCGCCAAATACCATCGCAAACACCATAACCATCTTTTCCGGAACTATTGGTTAACATTAGCTCCTATACATCTGTCCTTTTTGTATGGTCGTTATTCACCCCGTCTGAACAGTAACGATATTACAACGAACATTTTGCCATGGCACATTTTTTGTATTTCCGGATTATTAGAGTTTAAGCAACCAGGAGGAAAATGAAAATGGAAAAATTGTTTGTAACGATCAGTCATATTGATCAGTATGGGATGATAGAACAGCTGAGGCCGGGAAATGAGCTTTTACTGAAGAAAGATCATAACAGCCGGTATGACGATGAAGCCATTCTCGCAGTAACGGATCATGGCACAATATGCGGATATGTTGCCAACAGTACGGCAACTGTATGCCGCGGCACACACTCTGCCGGATATATATACCGGATGTTTCAGGAAGAAACACCAGCGGTAATCCGGTTCATATCCGTTGAAAATGGTTTTGTAATTGCGGAGTTAACAGAGTGTGCTGCAGAAGGGAATGAAACGTAATACAGCGTTTTAAAACATCGCATAAGTTCATTTTGAGTGATTCATTTGTAGTAGACTACAAATGAAGAGGTATACGTACGATGAAAGAGCGGGCATTTGCGAAAATCAATCTCTGTCTGGATGTCGTAAGAAGAAGGGAAGATGGTTATCATGATCTTCGAATGATTATGGTTCCAATCGATTTTTATGACGTTCTGGAACTGGTACCGTCAGAAGAAACAACCATGACGCTGAACCGTTCCTACCTTCCGGTCAATGATAAGAATACAGTTATTAAAGCGATCCATGTCATGCAGGAACGATACGGGTTTAATCAGAACTTTGCCTGTACGCTGCAGAAACATATTCCAACACAGGCAGGTCTTGCCGGAGGTTCTGCAGATGCGGCGGCTGCGATAAGGATGATCAATCGGATGATGAAACTGGATCTTTCTGCAGAAGAGATGATCGATATCGCAAAAGAAGTCGGGGCAGATGTACCGTTCTGTACGATTAACCGGCCGGCACTGGTGGAAGGGATCGGTGAGAAGATTCAGCCGTTTACCTGCCACAGTGATTTCGGCATCCTGCTGGTAAAACCGCGCAGAGGCGTCAGTACCAAAGCGGCATTCGGTGGGCTGAACTTTAATACGATCCAGCACCCGGATGTTGACGGCATGAAAACCGCTCTGGAAAACGGAGACTACGAAGGCATGATTGCCCGGCTCGGCAACAGCCTGGAAGAGATCTCTCTGCAGCTGGTGGAAGAGATTCGGGATGTGAAAGAACAGCTGACTGAACTCGGGTTTGACGGCGTGCTGATGTCCGGCAGCGGGTCAACGGTCTTCGGCATAACAAAAAGCCCGCGGCTGCTGAGAGAAAGCTCAGACCTGATGCGGGCAAACGGTTACTTTGTAAGAATGACGAAGATCATTCAGCCGTAAAAGGGGTTGAAACAGGAGTATTATTTGACCAGCTGTTTGAATTCGTTTGGTACCGGTGCGTAAAAGCGCATCGGTTTTTTCGTTACCGGATGAATAAACTCCAGTGCGGACGCATGAAGACAAAGCCGGCTGATCGGAGAAGGCACGAGACCGTATTTGTCATCACCGAGTATCGGGTGGTTCTGTGCATTCAGCTGTACACGGATCTGGTTTTTCCGTCCGGTCTCAATATTGATCTTCAGCAGGGAATACCGGTCATTGGCGGTCACCACTTCATAATTGGTGATCGCCTTTTTCCCTCTTGGGTCTTTTGTGACATAGACCAGATGATTTGCATTCTCTTTCAGGAAGGAAACGATCTGTCCGGAGGGTTCTTCCATTGCCCCTTCGATTACCGCATAGTATTCCCGCAGTGTAATATCTTCGTTCCAGTGCATTCTTAACATGGAGTGAATGCGGATGTCTTTCGCAAAGACCAGTACGCCGGAAGTTTCTTTATCGATCCGATGAAGGATATAAGGTCTGCAGCGGGCATCCTTCTGTTTCAGATAGGCAGCCGCCATGGCGTAGGCACAGTTTGGGTCTTTGTCCGACTCTACCGAAAGAAGACCTGCCGGTTTGTTAATGGCAAGAAACTCATCATCTTCATAGATGATGTATGGCTTGATCGAAGGAACAGCAGGCTGCGGTGCATTTTTGCGCACCGGTGCCGATCGTACCGGGTTCTTGGCGATCTTTACCTCATCATCCTTAGCCAAAGGATAGTTAAACTGTGTCGTCATGGAGCCGTTGATCAGTACCTTGCGGTCGCTGAGCAGCTTCTTGACGCTGTTGCGGGAAAGCTTTCCCTCAAACCGGGCAAGCAGAAAGTTCAGCAGTTCATCACTGCGCTTAACAATAAATGTATGGGTGACGGGTATGGTTTTTGGCCGATCTTCCGTCTTCTTCGGATTTGGTTTTTTACGTGCAGTTGTTCTCATAAGCCCTCAAAATCGAACTAAGTATAACATGATTTTTTTTCTGTCCATCTTCATGCCTTATAATGAAAAGCGGAGGTTTTCATCATGAGAAACGCGATAGTATTGGCAGCGGGAAAAGGAACCCGGATGCACAGTGATTTGCCCAAGGTAGTGCATAAAGTAGGAAACATGCCCATGGTCGAAGTGATCGTACGCAATCTGAAGAAATGCGGCGCAGAGCGTATTGTGACAGTCGTCGGATATGGTCATGAAATTGTTGAAAAGACACTGGAAGGCACGTGTGAATTTGCCCTTCAGGAGCCCCAGCTCGGTACCGGTCATGCGGTCATGCAGGCAAAACAGCTGGAAAAGGAATCCGGTTCTACTCTGGTGGTAAACGGAGATGCGGCTACGATTCAGGCAGAAACCCTGAAGGCGCTCTATGAATCGGTTGAGACCGCCGATATGGCAGTCCTGACCGTTTCCCTGGAAGATGCGGCTGCCTATGGCCGTATTATCCGGGCAGAAAACGGGGATGTACTGAAGATCGTTGAATTCAAAGACTGCACAAAGGAAGAAGCGGCAGTCCATGAAATCAATACCGGTATCTATGCATTCAATAACCAGAAGCTGTTTGAAGCACTGAAAGAGCTGAAAAACGACAACGCCCAGCATGAATACTACATTACCGATCTTGTAGAGATCTTCCGTAAGAAGGGCTGGAGAGTAACAGCCGTTCTGGCAAAAGACAAAGATGAAGTACAGGGTGTCAATGACTGTGCAGAGCTTGCCCGTTCCAATAAATGGCTGAATACCTATATCAATCAGAAATGGATGAAGGCCGGGGTGCAGTATGCCGATCCGGATACCGCCTATGTCGGACCGTTTGTGAAGATGGGCCATGATGTGGAACTGTATCCGAATGTATATCTCTACGGGGATACGGTAATCGGTGACAATGTGACAATTATGCCCGGAGCTTTCTTAAATAATGTAAACGTTCACAGCGGCATGGTTGTGCGCTGTGGGGTTTATGAGGACACGGAACTGAAGTAAAACAGACGGTGGACAAGGGTCATAAACCGTTATAAGATGCAAGCGCATAAGCGAAGGAGAGGTACTTTTCTATGGTAAAGGAAACAATCGTTTTCGCTCTGACATCCAGCACAGATCTTGCCTCAAGAATTGCCAAGGAACTTGGCCTGGCTCTTGGGAAAATCAAGGTAGAGCATTTTGCGGATGGTGAAATCATGGTAACACCGCAGGAAATCGTCCGCGGAAGATCGGTATTCATTATTCAGAGTACCTGCCCTCCCGTAACGGAACGGCTGATGGAAGTACTTGTATGCATTGACGCATGCAAACGGGCTTCCGCTGGAGAAATCACACTTGTCATGCCGTATTACGGTTATGCAAGACAGGACCGTAAGGCTGCCAGCCGCCAGCCGATCACATCCAAGCTGGTTGCAGACCTGCTTCAGGTAGCAGGAGCGAAACGAATCATTACCGTAGACCTTCACGCAGCACAGATCCAGGGCTTCTTCGATATCCCGATCGATGATCTGACTGCGATACCGATGCTCGGAAGATATTTCCGGGAAAAGAATATTCCGGAAGATGAGCTTGTTGTAGTCTCGCCGGATCATGGCGGAACAACACGCGCAAGAAAACTTGCGGAATCACTGAACGGTGCGCCGATCGCGATTGTTGACAAGCGCAGACCGAGACCGAACGAAGTAGAAGCACAGAATGTCATTGGTGATGTCGACGGAAAAGACTGCATCGTTGTGGATGACATCTGCGATACCGCCGGTTCACTCTGTGCCGCATGTAAGATCCTGAAGGATCATGGTGCTAAAAATATCTATGTTGGTGTAACGCACGGCGTATTCTCACGGGATGCGATTGAAAAGATCGAAGCCTCTCCGATCACAGAAATGGTAATCTCCGATTCCATTCCGCTGACCGATGAGATGCGTGCAAAGACCACAAAGATCACGCAGCTTACCATTGCGGATATGCTGGCGGAAACAATCGAAGCGATTCAGAATCACAAGAGTGTTTCCCGCGTATACGATATGTACGACAACCGTCTTGTATAGTAATCAGAACGCTGTGCAGTCCTGCATGGCGTTTTTTCTTTCAGATTACGTTATGATGAATACATGGGTTACCGAATGACAAATAAACAGCGGCTGATAGTACTGTTCATAGCGTTATGCGCTGGTTTTCTGATGGGATTCGTCAAGCAGATCATTGTTTACCCGAATGATCAGCAGTACATTGTCCATTATCCAAAGTATGTATTGGCTGGCCAGACGGTTACGATTACGACGATCGATAACTGTCCGGTTGTATTACATGCCAATACCGATGGATTCGAGCAGGTCAGTGAAACAGAATACCGTCTGCACATGCCGAATCAAAATGTATATCTGAGTACAGAGAAACGGTCGGAAGAATGATGGAAAACGGAACAATAATATACTATCGGATCATACCGCTGAACCGGATTGGAAGAAAAACGGAGTCCGGTTATGAACTGTATCGAAATGGACAGTGGGAACAGGATACGGAACATCTTATCTCGGACCGGCTGATTGGTTACGATCCCAGTGAGCCGCCCGGATCTCCCTATGGGATCGGGAATACTGAAATCATGCGGGAGATCGAAGAGATCTCGCCGGAAGAAGCGGAGAAATATATCCGTAATTAAAAGCGAAGCAGGATTGCAGTGCTTCGCTTTATTTAACGGTTATTTAAGGGTTTCGTATTCCTCTTCCTTGAAACCGACCAGCACGCGGTCCTTCTGAACCAGAACCGGCCGTTTTACCAACATCCCGTCGGTTGCGAGAAGCCGAAACATTTCATCATCACTCATGTTTTTCAGCTTCTCCCGAAGGTTCATTTCCCGGTAAAGCTGTCCGCTGGTATTGAAGAACTTTTTAACGGGAAGACCGCTGAGGGACTGCCACTTGCGCAGTTCCTTTTCGGTGGGAGGATCTTCCTTGATCATCCGTTCTTCGTAAGGAATACCATGATCATCCAGGTATTTTCTGGCTTTGCGGCAGGTTCCGCATTTTGGGTAACATACAAACAACATTTCCATTCTCCTCCTTCAGTCCTTCTTCTGAAGTTCGGTCCAGCCCTGAGGTACATCCGGCAGGGTGCCGGAAACACCGATCGTATCACCGTTATTTGTCTGGTAGACATGATCTGAAACAACACTGTGCTGAACCGTTCTGCCGTCGGTTGTTTCATAGCTGTTGACCCCAAGAATAGCTTCTGACCAGTTCTTGGAAATCCGGTCCTGTGATGCCATGCGGTTGTTATATCCCTGCATGATAATATCGCTTGTTTCACTCAGTGTACGGGAGATCTCCCGCTGTTTCTGGGCATTGATCTGCTGGGACTGTATTGCGTAGTTGGTAACACTCTGAAGCTGTGACTGTTCCTGCTGGCGTACCTGCCAGTGGTACTGTTCCAGTCTCTGATCCAATGCGGGATCCTGTTTCCAGGTCTGCGCAAACGTCAGAAAGTACTGCGTGATCTCTTTCTCTTTTTCTACCGGTCCGGTCGCAAAGTAGATGCGCCGGCTGCCCCAGTCAACCAGGTCGACTTCTTTGCCTTCCTCCCAGCCATGGCCGAATGCGCCAAGCATTGCCGGATCAGAGTTTTTCTTCTTTCCGCCGCCAATGATCGACTGAAGGCCTTTTGTCATTTTCCGGTTCAGGACACCGATCATTGCGGCATCATATTCTTCCAGACCAAACAGATCCGCTCCGACCAGTACCGTGCGTATTGCACCATCCTGCTGATAATGTCCGATCATGCCCATGGACTCACAGAGAATATTATTCAGCCGCAGTTCACAGGAAACATTCGGAAGCTGAATATGGGCATTTTCCTCAAAGCGGGAAACCATTTTGGCTGCTTCTTCGTTCCGGTTCCGGTTATATCGGGTATCCAGTGTGCCATAGGATACCGGAGTGACTGCGGTATTGACCAGCTGATAAGCAAGTTCCAGCAGGTAATCCTTGGGGTCCATGTATTTTTTCCACTGTTTTCTTGAATACCCAAGCTGAAGCGGACCGTTTAATACAAAATGGTACCAGTGGTCCCCGGTACGGCTGCTGAATGCCATCGTACCGTCCGGGCTTTTGGAAGAGACGGCGGTACCAAACGGCGTAATCTCATCGATCCGGGTTTCTGCGTAGGTACCGCTGGTACTCCAGCCACTTGGAATGACTGCAGTGCCAAGCGGAAGGCCGGTTGTATTATCGGTAAAGCGGGTTCCCTCCGCCTGTTTCTGTTCACTGGGTTCGTACGTAATGTTAATCATTGTTCCACAGTAAGGGCAGTACAGCGATCTGGCTCCAAACGGGGCATTAAAAGTGCCGCCGCAGCTGGGACAGTTCAATGCTTTGACATCCATAATGATCGTTCCTCGATTCTGAATTCAATATACCAAGTATTTCCGGGAAACGGAAAGACTCGTACGGTAGAACCGTTCAAAAAAGTTCCCGAAGGAACTTTCGTGGTTATGGTTTCAGCATTGCTGCAGAAGGGGACTCGGAATACAGAACGGATTCGGTAGAGATATTGACCGTGACCGGAATTCCCTGAATGCTGTGGATCGTTGAGACCGCACTGGCAATCTCATACTCATCATGAAGCAGCTGACTGCGGTCAGCCACCTGACGCAGGATCACAAATTCATCGCCGCCGATTCTGGAGACAACACTGTTGTCACCCATGGTTGAAGCCAGTACTTTGGCGATCCGGATCAGCAGTTCATCTGCGATCTGTGTGCCGTAAAGATGAATGAATTCCCGGAAGTGATTGATATCGATACTGATGATCGAGAAGTCAATTCCCTTTTCAATGTAGCTCTGCTGGTAACGGTTGAAGGTTTCAATCGCACCCTGAGAATTCAGAAGACCGGTCAGCTCATCAATGCCGCTGCTGAAATCCACAATATTGGCACCTTTGTCCCGGAACATGCCGATCAGACCGATAATCTTTCCGTTTTTCCAGACCGGGAATTTCGATGCCACAATCTTATGGTCAATGCCGTGTACGATACAGCTTCCTGCTGCGTCGTAGATGGGATTGCCGTTCAGGACATCCTGTTCATCCTTCATAAACGGTGCAGGATCGACGTGCCAGCCCATATCTTCATCGGTGTTGCCGATGATGGAAGTTGTAGAAGGAAACCCGTAGAAATCCAGGAAGAACTTGTTGGCACCCAGGAACCTGCGGTTCTGGTCTTTCCAGAAAACACCGAAGGGAACTCCCTCAACAAGGGCATCAAACAGCGCGCTCTTGGAGAAGACGGTTTCAGCCGGATCGCCATGCAGTTCGGAATCCTGTTTTTCTTCACTGTCAAAATGCACGTTCAGATTCTGTGCCTGTTCCTGTATGGTTTCAGCGATTCCTTCTCCATCTGTCAACATGCTCAGAATGACCGGACGTCCGTCAAGACGCACCAGCGACAACATGCACATCTGCCATTCGTAGGTCTCATCTCCTTCATAGATCCGGAACAGCGAGCCAAGGAAGGAATGATTCGATTTCTGAAGAAGCTTCGAAAGGATTTCCGGGTCATAGAGGCTCCGGAAGCGTTCCTGATCATCCGGATGGATGTTGAGTTCTGCGAATTCTTCGATTGCTTTTTTCAGGGGCAGATCCCCGTAGTTGCCACGGAAACGTCCGCGGCTCTTATGGATATTCAGCAGACGGTCATTTTCCAGGTCGAGTACATCCACCCTCTCAAACAGTGCGTATACCGAACGGAGTGCTTTATCCTTGATGCCTCCTGCCACAAAGTTGGAGATCTTGGAGATATTCATGGCCCGCACAAAGACAACACTGGTGTGGGTATTCGCATTGGTCGCAATGGCACGCATCTGCAGGTTGCAGTAATCTCCGTTCAGCACGAGATCAACCGGTTCGGTGGAATGCATTTCAATTGCCTTTTCGGCAGCGCGGCGCATGCGTTCCACCAGACGGTTGTTGCGGGTGTTGAGGAACTGGTCCAGTACCTTCAGGTCACTGATGTTAAGCGGTGCGATAAAATCCTGGAAGGCGGTATTGATCACCAGCGTACGGATATGATCCTCCGTATATTCAAACAGTCCCATCGGCTGGAAACCGGCATCGATCTCCGTCAGGTTTTCTTCTCCCAGCGGATGCGTGCTGAGAAGGTTGACCTGACCGATTACGGAAGAGTAACGGGAGTCTTCGTGGTTCTCCCGCGGATACGGGAGGTTTTTGACTTCTTTCTGCGGTACCGGCCGGCTGAAGTAATATCCCTGCGCGATCTCACATCCCGCATCCATCAGAAACCGCAGCTGTTCTTCCGTCTCAACGCCTTCACACAGTGTTGTAATGCCAAGATCCTTGGCCATGTTTATAACGGAACGGACGATTGTCTTTGTCTTTTTGGTACGCAGGGGATTTGAAAGACCGGAAAGGAATGCCATGTCGATCTTCAGCACATCAAAGTCAAAATCCTTCAGTGTATTCAGAGAAGAGAATTCACTGCCGAAGTCATCCAGCCAGATGCGGTACCCGTTCTCACGGAACCGCTGGGCAGCGTTCTTCAGAGAATCCCCGGCTTTGCTGAGGGCGCTTTCCGTGATCTCGATATCAAGAAGCTCCGGCTGCAGATCATAGCGGCGCACCATTTCATCGATTGTTTCAAATACATCACAGAGATCAAAATCCAGACGGGACAGATTGATAGATACCGGAACAACGGTACGTCCCTCCTGGATATCATTATGCAGGTCCCTGCATACCTGTTCTGCGATATAAAGATCCAGGGTGTGGATCAGATGTGCTTTCTCAAGAACTGAAATAAAGGCACCCGGGGAGAGAAGACCGTACATCGGGTCTTCCCAGCGGGCCAGTGCTTCAAGCCCGCACAGCATGTTGGTATGCACACGGATCAGAGGCTGATAATAAACCTTGATATAGTGCATCTCGATTGCCTGACCGATATGGTCAACAATGTATTTGTTGGTCAGAAGCGACTCGGAAAGAGCCGGGTTGTAATAATCATAGATCTGATCAAAATGCCCCTTGCAGTTTTCACAGGCAAGACGGGCCTTGTCCAGCATCAGGAGCGGACTGATGTCATAATCCTTGATTTCATATATTCCGGCTTTCACCAGCATGGAAAGGGTGGGATGGTAGCGCAGAACCTGATTATGAACGGCACGGATCCGTTCGGGTACGTCTTCAGCAGTTGTCAGAACGGCAAAATGGTCTTCCCCGACACGGGATACCAGTTCCCCGGGGAAGGTATTCTGAATCGCTATCGCCGTAAATACAAGCATTTCATCGCCGGCCTGTGCACCGAGCGTACTGTTGAAAAGCTTGAAATTTTCAATATTAAAAAACAGCAGACTGGCATTTTCTTTAACAAGGGTATCCGGAGCCAGATCCAGAATGGCTTTCTGAAAGCCGTCTAGATCCGGAAGACCGGTGAGTTTGTCGAATGAGTTACATACAAAATTCATAAAACTCCTTACGGCAGGAACCCGCATCTATTTGTATTCGTAGTTTAACATGAACGAAAGCGATATCCTATACAAACAGACAATCCAACTGGCCTGCTCTGGAAACGCCTGTATTGACATTGCTTCGGAACCGAAGTATATTGCAAATAGTTCGGATACGAACTAAAAAGGAGGTAACGAATGATAACAAATCTGGAATTATTTCAGAAATACATGCAGTTTCGAAAAACCATGCACCGGCACGGAAAAGAAGGGTGTATCCCGCCGATGGGAATGCCGCCGGTCCATCCGCCCATGCACGGTCCGCATGGCCCGCACGGGCACCACGGTCCGCATATGCGTCCCCATGGAATGTCCCGGGAACGTCTTCTCGTACTGATTGACGAACATCCGGAAGGCATCCGTCAGAAGGATCTGGCAATGGAAGAAGGCATCAATGCCTCTTCTACCTCAGAGGTCGTCAACCGTCTGGAAGAGGATGGGTATGTCGTCCGTACGGTCGATGAAACCGACCGCAGGGCAACCCTTCTTCATCTGACCGAACTTGGAAAGGCGAGAGCTGCCGAGATCCGGGATGAGAAAGAAGCCATGCTGGAAGAACTGTTTTCACCGCTGAACCCGAGTGAAAAAGAAACGCTGGCAGAACTGCTGGACAAACTCAACAACCGGTAGGAAAACCGAATAACTGCAAAGCGAAGAGCCGCTCCCGGCTCTTTGTTTTCGCATGAAGGAATGAAATCGTGCAGGAACGGACCAATCCGGATATCATCTACTTAAGGAGAATAGCCGTGTATGAATGACCTGTACATCCGGGAGATCAACATTGACTGGTCCGCAGTGGAAACGACATCCTATCTGCGGGAGATACCGGTACTGTCTTCTCTCGATCATCTTGCCTTTCACCGGAACATCACCTTTTTTGCGGGGGAAAACGGAACGGGAAAATCAACCCTGCTGGAAGGGATTGCAGTTGCGGCAGGATTTAACGCAGAGGGCGGCACCCGTAACTATGCCTTTTCTACCTATGATGATGTATCAGAACTGAGTCAGGCGATTCAGATTATCCGCGGAGTAAGAAAACTGCGCTTCGGTTATTTTCTTCGGGCAGAAAGTTTTTATAATGTTGCCTCTGCGACCATGACGCTGTACAACGATGACTGCACACTTCCGGATTATCATGCGGAATCGCATGGGGAAAGCTTTCTGACGTTTATTACCCGCTGTGATCCAAACGGGCTCTACCTCATGGATGAACCGGAAGCAGCACTGTCGCCGCAGCGGCAGCTGACACTGCTGATTCATCTGATGACCATGGCAAAACAAGGTGCACAGTTCATCATTGCGACACACTCTCCGATTCTATTGGGCATCCCGGATGCGGAAATACTTTCCTTTGACGGTGAAAAGATCCATCCGGTGGATTATGAAGAAACCGAAAGCTACCGGATCACAAAGCTGTTTGTGGAGAACCGGGAACGGATCCTGAACGAACTGATGAAAGAAGAGTAGGGAAGTGCAGTACTGCTATTTGATACAGAAAGAGATGTTGCTTTATGAGCAAAACCATATACAAAACAGAAGAAGGAAAACAAAAAATACTGGAACTGTATGATCACCAGTTGGAACAACTGAGTGTTCCATACCGGGATCTGTATGTTGAGACTTCGTTTGGGAAAACGCATCTGATTGAAACAGGTTCACCCGAAGGGGAACCGCTTCTTGTCTTTCATGGCGGAAATGCGACTACGGCATATAATCTGCTGACCTGTGATTTCCTGTTTGACGATTTTCATATCTACGCAGTCGATACGATCGGCCATCCCGGGAAAAGTGCAGAGACCAGTTTGTCGGCACTGAATTATGATTACGGGAAATGGGTCGGAGAAGTAATCGATGCGCTTGGGTTTGAAGAAATCAGTCTCTTCGGCGGTTCGTTTGGCGGCGGCATCATCGCGAAAACGATGTGTGCCGTACCGGACAACGTAAAGCGTGCAGTGCTTCTGATTCCCTCCGGAATCAAAAATGCGTTTCAGCTGAAGAACGCAAGAATGATGTTTCCGATGATAATGTACTGGATTACGGGAAAAGACAGCTGGCTGAAAAAGACAATGATTCCGATGGCAGTTACGGAAGACAATATCACGGATGATATCTACGAAACCGCAAAGCTGAGCATCGACTATGTGAAAATTAAAACAGCCATGCCGACCAATGTTTCTGCGTCGAAAATGGCCTTGTGCAACGCACCTGCACTTGTGATGGCTGCGGAGAAAGACTGTCTGTTTCCCGGACCGGGAGTATTAAAACGAGCAGAGGAGATCATTCCCAACTGCAGAACCTATCTGATAAAGGGAAGGGGCCATATGCACTTCCTTACAGATGAGGAGAAGAAAATGATCGTACGGTTCCTGCTCGGGAAAGAATGAAGAAAGATGCCGAAAACACACGGGTGTCCCGGAATGAGGACCCCATTTTTCCGTTTCATGGAATACGATTCTGTTAACTGAAATGAATAATACAAAAAGAACCCGATCAGTTCTTTCAGAGAAGAAACGAATCAATGATCAGTCGTTCTTCTCTTCTTCCGGATCGGTTTCTTCCGATTCCGAATCCGTCAGGTCTTTCAAATAGGTAATGAGAGCACCGGTATGAACCGCACCAATGTATAACAGCGCACCGACGACCGCCGCAAGGGCCAGCAATCGTTTAATCATCTTTCTGCCTCCTGTCAGATTCAGAATATCGGATTTTGATCAGGATGGCTATGATAGAATTTCAGTTGGAAACAATTGAGGTATAAGACATGAGTTACGCAGATGAAGTATTTATTGAAATGTGCAGAGATATTCTCGAACACGGTACATCCACCGAAGGTCAGAAAGTACGTCCTCACTGGCCGGATGGGACACCGGCATATACGATCATGAAGTTCTGTGAGATCAATCGGTTTGATCTAAGGAAAGAGTTCCCGATGCTGACACTGCGGAAAACCGGAATCAAAAGCGCAACGGATGAACTGCTTTGGATCTGGCAGCGGAAATCAAACAATATCCATGATCTTGCGCCGCATATCTGGGATGAGTGGGCAGATGAAGACGGTTCCATTGGGAAAGCCTATGGCTATCAGATGAGCGTCAAGCATTCCTGCAAAGATGTAAATGATGAAGGACTGGTCAATGCCTTCCCGGAATATTATGCATTTGCGGAAAATGAAAACGGAGAACGGATCTTTAAGGATTCCGAAACCGGGCGGATTGCGGCCGTGGAGAAGAATGGCAGATGGCACCTGGATCAGGTCGACAAGGTTATCTATGATCTGAAGAATGCCCCGTTTGGCAGACGCATCATGACCACAATCTGGAACCCGGAAGATCTGGATGAAATGAACCTGCAGCCATGTGCTTACAGTGTTACCTTTGTTGTTACACAGGATCCTGGAAAAGAGAAACTGACGCTGAACATGATCCTGAACCAGCGTTCGCAGGATATTCTTGCGGCATGGGCATGGAATACCTGTCAGTATGCCGTGCTTCAGCATATGATGGCACAGGTATGTGACATGGAAGCCGGAGAGTTCGTGCATATTGATGCCAATGCGCATATCTATGCGCCCCGTCATATCCCGGCAATCAAAGAACTGATCTCAAGAACGCCGAAACCCGCTCCGGAATTCTGGCTGGATCCGGAAATTCATGACTTCTACCGGTTCACGAAAGACAGTGTCAAACTGATCGGCTATGAAGTTGCCGGAGAACAGATTACCGATATTGAGATTGCAATCTGAGGTGCAGCAATGAAGGCGATTGTAGCAGTAGACCAGAACTGGGCTATCGGCAAAGACGGCCAGCTTCTGGTTCATATCTCTCCGGATATGAAGCGGTTCCGGGAGCTGACCAAAGGGAAGATCGTAATCTACGGGCGAAAGACACTGGAGACATTTCCCGGCGCAAAGCCGCTTCCGTACCGGCAGAACATTATTCTTTCCAGGAATCCGGACTATCAGGTTGAAGGTGCCGTTACGGTACACAGTGTGAAGGAACTGGAAGAAACATTGAAAGGTCTTTCCGGGGAATATGACAAAGACGACAGGATTGTGATCGGAGGAGACAGTATTTACCGGCAGCTCCTGCCGCTGTGTGATACCGTTCTTGTGACCAGAGTGGAGCGTACCTATGATGCGGATGCCTGGTTCCCGAATCTTGATGAAGATCCGGAATGGGAATGCCGTATAACGGGAGAACTGCAGGAATACGAAGGTATTCCATACCACTTTGACGACTATTACAGAATCTGAAGATGAGGAGTTCCGTAAAATTGGAACTCCTTTAACCTTAGTTCCTACCAAAATTAGTACTACATTTGAAGTCGGCTGAAAACACATTTGTAAAGCTGACTTCTTCGTTTGTCTTTGCCAATATGTTGCTGTTCAGCTTATGGAGATACCGATCACATTCTTCATAAACGGTTTCACCTTGATATTCGGTGGAACCTCAACGTTCATCTTTGCATACAGTTCCCTCACTTGTTTGTTTGGTTCGTCAACACGTATATCTCCATTAGGCCTTCTGGTACACATCAATGCCTGTGTCTTACTGATGAGTTTTGTAGCAGCTTTGCCTTTGCTGTTAATTTCTTTACGCATCTTCGTAAAGATGATTGAACTAATGATATCATTCAGTATCTTTCCATATACAGTTTCTCTGTTCCATTTGCCGATCGGAAGAAGATCGGTGAAATCTTTCAGTGTTTTGAAATAGGTCTCTATCGCTGTTCTGCCAAAATAGCTATCCAGCATATCTTGAGCAGAAGCTTCCTGGTTTGACAGTAATACAAAGTATCCGCTGCGATAGGTAACCCAGTCTTTCTCTTTGAGTGTAAGTGATTCATATTCTTCCGGATATTTATTCCGATATTCCCGGATACCGTTAAGGGCATTATCAAGGTCCAGGTAGATATAAGCATTCATACGGCAGCCAAATATCAATGTTTCCTGTACTGCACCAAAGTAGGTATGGCCTTCCCGGTCAAATTGATGCTGGACACTTGAGAAATATGGCCGAAAATCATCATACAGTTCCCGGTATGGGAACCCCTTCTTTGCCGGCATCTTCGCAAGTATCTTTTCGCGGTACAATTCTCCGTTTTCATCTTCTTTCAGTTCACTGTCCAAGTTGAACCGCTGAATGATCTTCTTTGTAAGATATCCGGCATCGAGTACATATGATGTAATCTGCACATCCAGGGTTTCCAGCACATCAGAGTGAATACTCTCCAGTGTCTGCACATCCAGCACATTGCCGGGAATCAGGGAATACCATACTGGTATATCTGTTTCTTCATCAAGCACCATTACAAGTCTTGTCTGATTTGATGTCTGAGTCAGACCGTGCGAACACAATGCATTGGTTACCAGATTCTGGATATCATTTGGTAATGGTGTCGAATCCACATAACTGGCCTTACCAAAGTTATTGTGATTCTTTCGCATCATCTCTATGTAGGTACGGAAGAATTCAACCCTGGTATGATCCTTACCCATCAGGGTAAAGTACTGAGTATCGGATTCAAGAGACCGTATCGGAAGATCAGTAAACAGACAGGATAAGAATGACTGTTCCATAAAGTCATCACAGCTCTTGCGGGATCCGTTTTTCAGAATTGTATGGAGAACATGGCAGAGACATCGTTCATATTCTTTGTCTTTTTGAAAAACAGTACGAAGAACACCAAGCATACCAGTTGTTTCCATGAACTTCAGAAGCAGGTATGAATCACCGATGATCGTATGAATTTCAGGATCCGGAAAGAGATCGTTTCTTCCATACAGCCGTGGATCATCCCGGCTGACAGAAGAAAAGGAATCTGTAACAGAGTTGTAAGAAACCAGACCTCTGGTGGGAGAAAGAAAGATTCCTTCCTTGCAGTCCTGATCGAGGCAGATCACCTTTCCAAGTGTTTCAATAGTCCGTTTGCTGTTATGCCCGACTTTGCTGGGATCATAAACAGATTCAACAATGGCGGCAGTACCGGAAATGATATTCTTATTTTTGTCATAGCGAATATTCTGCTTCTTGATATATGGCATATGTAGTCCCTATTAGAACTACATATATGATATTATTCAATCTCAACCAAATGTGTGTAGAAATGATGAAAACCGCATGAATACGCGGCTTTCGAGAAAAAATCTGTTATCATTTCGATGATGTAGTCCTAGATTGGATAATATCTAAGG
>JAFWEW010000032.1 GCA_017512725.1 Solobacterium sp. | reverse complement strand
TAGGAAGAAATGTTTTTCCGCAGGATTTACAAAGGAATCTTTGCATTCCATCTTTGTGCCCATATCTGATGAAATGCATACTGCTGCAATTCGGGCAACACGAAGTTCTTTCGAGAGAATCACTGTGATGATCAGTATCATCATCTTTGCCTTTTTCAATCTTCTTTTTTCTATAACTCCGAGGACTACGCCCGAACCTGTTCCATATATAGTCGCGAATGAAGATGATGTCATCTTCAGAGAGCGAATCGAGATACTCTTTTGTAATCTTTGCCATGGTTTATCCTCCATCCACTTACAGATTAGGAGATATCAACAGAATTACTGTCCCTGTTTAAGGACAGTGGCAATATTACCAACATTTATCTGGAGAATAGCCTTATTTAATAACTTTTGATTGACGGCAGCGGAGCGAACTGATAATATATGAGCGTTTCAGTCCTCTTGACAGGAGGTCTGTAACCGCTCAGAACAGGGTATTCAAGTGCGAAAGCCCCCTCAATGGCGCGTCTTAAGATATGTATACAGTCAGGAGGTGTTGTAATGTACGCAGTTATCGAAACAGGCGGAAAACAGGTTAAGGTCGAAAACAATCAGGCCATTTATGTCGAAAAGCTCGATGTCGAGCCGGGTGAGACCGTAGTATTTGACAAGGTTGTTCTTGTCAGTGATGCGGCTACCAAGATCGGTACTCCTTATGTCGAAGGAGCCAAGGTTACCTGCAAGGTAGAGAAGCAGGGCAAGGAAAAGAAGATTCACATCTTCAAGTACAAGCCTAAGAAGGGCAGTACCCGCCGTCGTCAGGGTCACCGTCAGCCGTACACAAAGCTGATCGTTGAATCCATCGAGGCATAAGATGATCCAGACAGTGCTTGCCATGCATAACGGTACGATCCGATCCGTCGTCATCAGCGGCCATTCCGGCAGTGCGGACAAAGGAGAAGACCTGATCTGTGCAGCGGTAAGTGCGATCGCCTTCGGAACGTGCAATGCACTCGATCTGCTCGGCAGTGATGCCGAATGCAGGGTCGGGGACAACCGCATCGAAATCAGAACCGTAACAGAAGATGAAAAAACTGCAGTGATTCTGAATACGATGCTGGTACAGCTTGAAACCGTTCGGGAAGGAAACGAAACATTTGTCACAATCAGAAAAACGGAGGTGTAAATCATGAAATTCACATTAGATATTCAGTTCTTCGCATCCAAGAAGGGTGTATCTTCGACAAAGAACGGCCGTGACTCCGCAGGCAGACGCCTTGGCGCAAAGGTCGCTGATGGTCAGTTCTGTTCTGCAGGTTCGATCATTTACCGTCAGCGCGGTACCCGCATCTACCCGGGCAAGAACGTCAGCCGCGGCGGTGATGACACACTGTTCGCAACCGCAGACGGCGTTGTAAAATACGAGCGTCTCGGACGGGACAAGAAACAGGTTTCTGTTTACCCGCAGGCTTAAGAGAAGAATTTGTGCCCCTGTAACAGGGGCATTCTTTTTCGTTTCAAGGGAGAGGAGGAGTTCCGTATGATCGATTTCATCAAAATCAAAGTAAAGGCAGGCGACGGAGGAAAAGGCTGTGTTGCCTGGCGTCATGAAAAATTCTACGCAAACGGCGGTCCGTTCGGCGGCGACGGCGGCCGCGGGGGTCATGTCTACATTGAAGTCGACACCAACGAAACGACCCTTACCAAACTACGCTTTACCCGTTCCGTCAAAGCCGGCAACGGAGAACCGGGAAAGATCAAGAAGATGCACGGAGCAGACGGGGAGGATGTCACTATTAAAGTTCCCCTCGGCACGATGGTGCGCAATGCGGCCAACGGCGATCTTCTGGCCGATCTTACCCGTCCGCATCAGATCGTTATGATCGCCAAAGGCGGCAAAGGGGGTCTTGGAAACTGTCACTTTGCGACCGCAAGAAACGATGCGCCGGAATATGCACAGCCAGGCGAGATCGGGGAAAGCCTTGAACTGCAGATCGAACTGCGGCTTCTCGCAGATGCGGGGCTCATCGGTTTTCCGTCCGTCGGGAAATCGACCTTTCTTTCCATTGTTACGAGAGCAAGACCGGAGATCGCTGCCTATCCGTTTACGACGATCGATCCGAACATTGGTGTTGTATCGCTTCCGGATGAGAGAAGCTTTGTCTTAGCCGATATGCCGGGTCTTATTGAAGGGGCTGCCGACGGAAAAGGCCTTGGCCATGAATTTCTTCGTCACATCCGCAGGTGTCGTGTCCTGATCCATGTGATCGACATGAGCGGAGAGGAACGGGACCCGCTGGAGGACTATGTTATTATCAATGAGGAACTGAAGAACTACGATGAAGAACTCGCAGGACGTCCTCAGCTGATCGTTGCCAACAAGATGGATACCGAAGGGGCAGACGCAAACCTCGAACGGTTCCGTCTGGCCCATCCGGATCTCAGGATCTTCCCGGCCAGCACACTGACCCATCAGGGAATCGATCCGATCCTCTATGCCGTCATGGATGAAATTGAAGCAGCAAGAGAAGCAGAAGCAACCGACACCGCCAAAGAAGAAGTGGTCGTTTACCGGTATGAACCGAAGCGTCCGGATTTTGAAATCCGCAATCTCGGAAATCACCGCTGGAAGGTGGAAAGCCCGAAGGTCGACCGTCTTGCGGAACAGGTCAATTTTGACAACGATGATGATACCTATGCCTTCGCACAGACGCTGGCCAAGATGGGCATTGACAATGCGCTTCGCCAGGCTGGCTGCAAAGACGGTGACCAGGTAATCGTCGGAACCTATATTATGGACTTTACAGACTGAAAGGAGCATGCATGATCGCATTTATCAAGGGATTCGTACAGAGCTATGGCAGTGACTGGCTGATTGTGGATCATGACGGCATGGGCTGGAAGGTTTCCTATGCTCATACGGACAAGATCCATCTGAATGAAGAGATCATGGTTTATACCTATCTTCACTATACCGAAGCAGAGATGTCGCTGTATGGCTTTGAGAGTCAGGAGGAAATGGATCTGTTCCTGCGTCTGATTTCCGTCAAGGGCCTTGGACCAAGAACCGCGATGAACATGCTTGCAAGGGCAAGTGCAGATAAGATCATACTGGCCGTAGAGTCCGGGGATGTGACTGCCCTCAAGGCAATGCCGGGCATCGGTGCCAAGACCGCAAGTCAGATCGTTCTGGATCTCAAAGGAAAGCTTGTCCCGGTACAGAACAAAGCCAAAGCGGATACCGCTTCCTATCCGAAGGAGATCGAAGAGGCCTGTGCCGCATTGAGTTCGCTTGGATATAAGCAGTCCGAAATCAGTTCTGCCGCAGATTATATGAACAAAAACCCGCAGGAAAGCACCGAGAAGTATCTGAAACTCGGCCTGCAGTTTCTTGTTCGGCAGAAACTGGGAGGTTAAATGAACGGAATGGAAAATGAAAACAGGCTGATGTCAGCCGCAAGCAGCGGAGAAGAAGAGGAAAGTCTTCGCCCGCAGACGCTCGATGAGTATGTGGGACAGGATGCGCTGAAGGAGAACCTGAGGATCTTTATTCAGGCGGCACTGCAGCGCAATGAAAGTCTGGATCATGTGCTGCTTTACGGGCCGCCGGGTCTTGGCAAGACGACGCTTTCCTATATCCTTGCCCACGAGATGCATACCGGCATCCGGGTCGCAAGCGGCCCCAGCATTGAAAAGGCAGGAGACCTTGCGGCGATCCTGGCAGTGCTTGAACCGGGGGACATCCTCTTTATTGATGAGATCCACCGGCTTCCAAAAGTTGTTGAGGAAGTGCTGTATCCGGCTATGGAAGACTACTGCATTGATGTGATCGTCGGAAAGGAAGCCGGCAGTCACAGCGTCCGTCTGGAACTGCCGCCGTTTACACTGGTCGGCGCGACTACAAGAGCCGGAGACCTGTCATCTCCGCTGCGGGACCGCTTCGGCATCATCTCCAAACTGGAATACTACACCCATGATCAGCTGGCAGCGATTGTCCGCCGTACTTCAAGAGTGCTTGGCGTAACGATCGAAGAACCGGCAGTCTATGAAATCGCAAGACGCAGCCGCGGCACACCGCGGATCGCAAACCGTCTTCTGAGGCGGATCCGGGATTTTGCCCAGGTATGGAATGACGGCGTCATCACGGCCGACATTGCACAGCAGAGCCTTGACCGTCTGCATGTCGATTCTCTTGGTCTTGACGATGTCGATATCCGCTACCTGCGCGGGATTATTGAACGCTTCCGGGGCGGACCGGTCGGACTCGATGCACTGGCCAATTCGATCAGTGAAGAAACGACGACACTGGAAGATGTCTATGAACCGTATCTGATCCAGATCGGCTTTGTGAACCGTACCAGCCGGGGCAGAGTGGCTACCGAAGCTGCCTATTCCCATCTTGGCCTGCGGCACCCGAGCCATTCTCAGGAGTCGCTGTTCTGATTCGAAATTCGCTCTCACTGTGAAAATACACAGAGAGCTTTTTTTTATCCGCATGATAGAATAAAAGCCATGGCAGACCGTAATCCCCGCAGCAAACTTCGTACCATGAAGCGTCAGTATTTTTTTATGACGTTTTTTCTCGCGTTTGGGTTGTTTCTGGTGGTTTATCTTCCGATGGAGATTCTCTTTACCATATTTGAATGCGGTCCGTATGTGCGGCTCGGACTCATTGCGGCATTGTTTTTCGCAGACTATCTGACCGTGAATTATCTGGTCAATCATCTCTGGAATGACAAATGGAAACGGGAAGTACCGGAACTGCTGGATGAGATCAAGGCACCTGAACCGGCGTATGTCATGGATGAAGAAACCGCCAAGAAGCTGGAAGAGACCGCAAAGATCGAAAAAAAGAAAAAGAACAGCGGTTTCCTCGCACATCTGTACCGTTCGCTTTCACCTTCCGATGATGCAGAAGAGATGCCAACAACAGCACCAGAATCGGCGGAAGTTCATCCGGCAGCGGAAGAAAAACCGGTGCCTTCCCGCATGAAGAAACGCCGGGAAGCAGAAGCGGCAATGGAGCCGGAAAACCTTCCGGTGAAAGAAGTTCAGGAACCTCAGGCTGCAGCTCCTGAGGAAGTAAAAGAAGAACCGCAGGTGCCTTCACACCGGAAGAAGCGTAACGAAAATGAGACGGTTCCGGAACCGGAGAACCGGGAGAAAGCTGAACCAAAACCGGAAACGCAGCCTTCCAAAAAGGCAAAGAAACAGTCAAAGAAGAAACCGGAACGGAAGAACAAAAAGACGGAAGAAACAAAGACCGCAGTGGAAGAGACGACTCCTGTAAAAACGGAAACCGAGAGTGGTTCCTGGATGACCCCGCTTGATGAGATGAAAACGGAAGAACTGGAAACCGCGGTTGAAAATGCCCTGCGACAGGGCTATAATCCAACTAGCAATGAACGGAACAAGTAGGTTCGTGAACCGGATTTAAAGAGAGCTTTCGGGTGGTGGAAGAAAGCAGGCGGTCACGATCGGAAGTCCTCCGGGAGCTGTTGTTCTGAAGTAACAGTAAGAACGACCGGGTAAAGCACGTTACGTGGTTTGAGAAGCAAGCAAGGTGGTACCACGCTTACAGCGTCCTTCGCGGGACGTTTTCTTTTGTTCTTTTGTTTGTTCAAGGGGGTATGAGTATGGAACAGAATCTGGCACCAAAGTATGATCATACGGCGGTTGAGACCGGCCGTTATGACAAGTGGGTAGAGAAGGGATACTTCACTGCCGGCGACAAATCCAAGGATCCGTTTACGATCGTGATCCCGCCGCCCAACGTCACCGGTATTCTGCACATCGGTCATGCCTGGGACAATACGCTTCAGGACATCATTGCCCGCTACAAGCGTCTGCAGGGCTATGACATGCTGTATCTGCCGGGCATGGACCATGCCGGCATCGCGACACAGGCAAGGGTCGATGCACGTCTGAAATCCGAAGGAATCTCACGCTATGACATCGGCCGTGAAAAGTTCCTGGAACGGGCGTGGGAGTGGAAGGCAGAGTATGCCGCTACGATCCGGAAACAGTGGGCAAAGCTCGGGAACAGTCTCGACTATACAAGAGAACGGTTCACGATGGATGACGGTTTTAATGATGCGGTCAAACATGTCTTTGTCACTCTGTACAACGAGGGACTGATCTACCGCGGCTGGCGGATCATCAACTGGGATCCGGAAGCCCGTACGGCGCTTTCCAACATTGAGGTCTACTATCAGGACGATCCGGGCAAGATGTACTACATGCGGTACAAAGTAGTTGAGACCGGAAAGGAATTCACCGTCGCAACGACAAGACCGGAAACCATGTTCGGTGATGTCTGCGTGGTGGTCAATCCGACCGATGAACGGTTCAAGGATGTGATCGGCATGCATACGGTCAATCCGGCCAACGGCGAAGAACTGCCGATCATCGGGGATGATTACGTTGATATCGAATTTGGAACCGGTGCGATGAAGTGCACGCCGGCCCATG
Source organism: Solobacterium sp. (assembly GCA_017512725.1). Lineage (GTDB taxonomy): Bacteria > Bacillota_I > Bacilli_A > Erysipelotrichales > Erysipelotrichaceae > Bulleidia. The sequence goes on along the minus strand of JAFWEW010000032.1, from coordinate 269,803 downwards.
ACCCGAATGACTTCCAGATCGCGGAACGGCACCATCTGGAAAAGCCCATCTGTATGAATGATGATGGTACGATGAATGAACTCGCCGGAGAATTCAACGGCATGGACCGCTATGAATGCCGGGATGCGCTGGTTAAGCGGATCGAGGCCGAAGGGAATCTGATCAAGATCGAAGACATTACGCATAACGTTGGTCACAGCGAACGCACGCACTGTGTCGTTGAGCCGTATCTTTCCCAGCAGTGGTTCGTCAAGATGAAGCCGCTGGCGGATGATGTACTCGAACACCAGAAGAACGAAGAGGAAAAGATCGTCTTCTATCCGGAACGGTTTGAGAAGGTGTTTGAGCAGTGGCTTGAGAATATCGAAGACTGGTGTATCTCCAGACAGCTCTGGTGGGGCCATCGGATCCCGGCATGGTATAACAAGATGACCGGTGAAACCTATGTGGGTGAAACGGAACCGGAAGATATCGAAAACTGGACCCAGGATGAAGATGTTCTGGATACCTGGTTCTCCTCCGCACTCTGGCCGTTTGCGACACTGGGATGGCCGCTGGAAACCGAGGATCTGAAACGGTATTATCCGACTTCGACCATGGTCACCGGCTATGACATCATCTTCTTCTGGGTTGCCCGTATGGCATTCCAGGCACGTCACTTTACGAAAGACCGTCCGTTTAAGGATGTTCTGATCCACGGTCTGATCCGGGACGCACAGGGCAGAAAGATGTCCAAGTCACTCGGCAACGGTATTGATCCGATGGAAGTCATCGATCAGTACGGTGTTGACTCGCTTCGCTTCTTCCTGTCGACCAACAGTACACCGGGTCAGGATATGCGCTATATTCCGGAGAAGGTGGAAGCTTCCTGGAACTTCATCAACAAGCTCTGGAACGCTTCCAGATTCGTTCTGATGAACCTGCCGGATGATATGACCATGGAAGACATCGATCTTTCCGTTCTCTCGGCAAGTGATGCGTGGATCCTCAACAAGCTGAATCTTGTTGTGAAGCACGTAACGGAGAACATGGAGAAGTACGAGTTCGCACTTGTCGGCAATGAGCTGTATTCCTTTATCTGGGATGACTTCTGTTCCTGGTACATTGAGCTTTCCAAAGCGAGCCTGAACAGTGAAGATCCTTCGGTCCGCAAAGGCGCACAGTCCACACTGCTGGTCATGCTCAATGCGATCGTGAAGCTTCTGCATCCGTTCATGCCGTTTGTTACGGAAGAGATCTATCTGAAGATGCCGCATGAACAGGACAGCATCTGCCTGGAGAGCTGGCCGAAGCCGATCGCAGATCTGCCGGAAGCGGATCTGGACGGAATGGATCGTCTGATCTCGGTGATCCAGAAGATCCGTGAGATCAAGATTGCCAACGATCTGAAGCCGGGCGCACCGCTGGATATTCTGATCCGTGATCTCGACGGAAATCTCGTCGCAGTCAACAATACGCAGGCAGCGATGCTGGAACGTCTTGCCAAGGCAGGCTGGAAGAACGAACTGGAAGGAGATCTTTCCGTTCATACCGTACGCAATGGAAGTCTCTATATTCCGAGCAGCCAGCTGATGGATGTGGAAGCGGAAAAGATCAAGCTGAACGGTGAGAAGGAACGTCTTGAAAAAGAAGTCTCCCGCAGTAAGGGAATTCTCTCCAACAAGGGATTCCTTGCCAAGGCACCGAAAGCCAAAGTTGAAGCAGAAGAGAAGAAGCTGGAAGATTACGAAAAACAGCTGAATGTTGTGCTGTCCCGATTAAACGAACTTGGCTGATATGCTATAATTCCGTTGATGGATAACCAATTCCAACACGAATCCAGACTTAAGACCTTGCCATACTGAAATGGCTGGTTTTAAGTCTTTTTTCATGGTTCAGAGAAAGGAGAATTATGCCGGACAAAAAAGAAAACAAACATGTGATTCTTAAGGCCGCATGCGGAACCCTTGCGGCAGGCACTGCGGCATACAGCGGATATGCGTATCTGCTCTTCCGCAATGCATTTGTGACGGATCGTTCCCGGTTCCACCCGGACGGCGTCAATCCTTCCAGTGATGAAGCGGCACAGAATTCCGACTGGTTCAAAAAAGCGGAAATACACGATGAGACGATCAACAGCTTTGACGGTCTTGCGCTTCATGCGATGCGCATTGAAAACCATCCGGATTCCGACCGCTGGATGATTCTGATGCACGGCTATCACCGTACTGCCTATGATCTGCTTCATCTGATGCGGGAAGCAGACGCAAGGGGATTTAATCTGCTTGCCGTCGATCAGCGCAGCAGCGGGAAGTCGGAAGGAAAATACTGCGGACTCGGATGGCCGGAACACTATGACCTGCTTTCCTGGATCAACTTTCTTTCAGTCCTTCGTCCGCAGAGCAGAATCGTACTGTATGGAATCGACATGGGCGCAAACGCCGTCATGAACGCAGTCGGTGATTTCCTTTCCAGGAATATCGTCTGTGCAATTGAAGAGGGCGGATGGTCCGATATCCGGAAGCAGTTCCTGTATACGGCAGAGAAGGAAACCGATCTTCCGGTAAAACCGTTTTATCCTGCGGTTGATCTACTCGTACGGCACTTCCTGAGCTTCTCCATGAATGAAATCAGCACGATCCGCCAGCTGTCGCGATGCCCGGTCCCGATGTTATTCATGCATGGTGCTGAGGATGAAGTTGTTCCGATGGTGAATGTGGAAGAATGCAGCAGAGCGGTGCATTCGGAAACACAGATGATGATATTCTCCCACACCGGTTTCGGCGGATGCAGATATAACGAAAACTATTACGATGTGATCTTCCGCTTTGTCGAAAAATACATTTAAGGTGCCGAAAAGCCTTTATTTGTGCGAAATATTATTGTTTAATGATTTTCCGTGTTTTATAATCACTAAAGTAGAAAACTACAGAAAATAATAAGAAAGGATGGCTGTATGGCTGCAAAAAAGTACGTCTACAAATTTTCGGAAGGAAACGGTAAGATGCGCGAGCTGCTCGGCGGCAAGGGTGCAAACCTCGCTGAAATGAGCAATCTTGGCATGCCGGTTCCTCAGGGTTTCACAATTACCACGGAGGCATGTAATGCATACTATGCCGATGGGAAAAAGATTTCCAAGGATATTCAGAAGCAGATCGATGCACATGTTGCATGGTTGCAGAAAGAAACCGGAAAGAAGCTCGGTGACAAGAAGAACCCGCTTCTCGTATCGGTCCGTTCCGGTGCACGTGCTTCCATGCCGGGTATGATGGACACGATCCTCAACCTCGGAATGAATGACGATGTTGTTGAAGTCGTCGCTGCCGCTACCGGCAACAAGCGCTTCGCATACGACAGCTACCGCAGATTCGTTCAGATGTTCTCCGACGTTGTCATGGGTCTTTCCAAGGCAAAGTTCGAAGAGATCATTGACGAAGTCAAAGAGAAGAAGGGCGTCAAGCTCGATATCGATCTCGATGCGGAAGACATGGTTGAACTGACCAAGAAGTTCAAGGCATTCTACAAGAAGAACCTGAAGGAAGACTTCCCGCAGGATCCGAACGTTCAGCTGAACCGTGCAATCATGGCGGTCTTCCGTTCCTGGATGAATGACCGTGCAATCTTCTACCGTAAGATGAACGACATTCCGGAAAGCTGGGGCACAGCCGTAAACGTTCAGTCCATGGTCTTCGGTAACATGGGTGATGACTGCGGAACCGGTGTTGCGTTCACACGTAATCCGGCTACCGGCGAAAAGAAGCTGTTCGGTGAGTTCCTCATGAACGCTCAGGGTGAAGACGTCGTTGCGGGTATCCGTACACCGCAGCCGATCTCTGAACTGGCAAAGACGATCCCGGGCGCTTACAAGGATTTCGTCAAGATCTGCAACAAGCTTGAGAAGCACTACCATGACATGCAGGACATGGAGTTCACAATTGAACACGGCAAGCTGTTCATGCTGCAGACACGTAACGGTAAGCGTACTGCTGCGGCAGCGCTCAAGGTTGCGGTTGACATGGTCAAGGAAGGCCTTGTCACAAAAGATCAGGCGCTCCTGATGGTTGAGCCGAAGCAGCTCGATGACCTGCTCCATCCGCAGTTCGATGCACAGGACCTCAAGGCAGCGCAGAAGCGTGTAATCGCCAAGGGTCTTGCAGCTTCTCCGGGTGCTGCATCCGGTCAGGTTGTATTCACTGCTGAAGATGCCAAGAAGTGGGTTGAGAAGGGCAAGAAGGTTATTCTCGTCCGTCTCGAGACTTCTCCGGAAGACATTGAAGGTATGCATGTATCTGAAGGTATCCTCACTGTTCGCGGCGGTATGACAAGCCATGCGGCAGTCGTTGCCCGCGGTATGGGTGCCTGCTGTGTATCCGGTGCCGGTGAAATCAAAGTCAATGAAGCAAAGAAGACATTTGAAGTCGGCGGCAAGAAGTATAAAGAAGGCGATGTCATTTCCCTCGATGGTTCCACAGGTCTTGTCTATGACGGCGCGATCAAAACCGTTCCGGCTACAATCTCCGGCAACTTCAAGACATTCATGGACTGGGCAGATGCACGCCGTACACTGAAGATCCGTACCAATGCGGATACACCGGAAGACGCAAGACGTGCTGTTGAATTCGGTGCTGAAGGTGTCGGTCTTGTCCGTACCGAGCATATGTTCTTCAACTCTGCAGAACGCATCAAGGCAATCCGTATGCTGTGTGTCGCACAGAATACCGAACAGCGTCTCAAGGCGCTCAATCTGCTTGAGCCGATGCAGCAGGAAGACTTCGAAGGTATCTTCGAGGCAATGGGCAACCGTTCCGTTACGATCCGTCTCCTGGATCCTCCTCTGCATGAGTTCCTTCCGAAGACCGAAGCAGAGTCCAAAGATGTTGCCAAGGCACTCGGCATTACCATCAAGGATGTCGCTGCTGCGGCAAGTGCACTCCACGAGTTCAACCCGATGATGGGTCACCGCGGATGCCGTCTTGACGTAACATATCCGGAAATCGGTGAAATGCAGACCCGTGCCATCATCAAGGCTGCAATGAAGATTAACAAGAAACATCCGAAGTGGAAGGTTGTTCCGGAAATCATGATCCCGCTGGTAGGCGAACCGAAGGAACTTGAGTATGTTGCAAACATCGTACGCAAGACTGCGGATGAAGTCATCAAGGCTGCCAAGTCCAAGCAGACCTACAAAGTCGGTACCATGATCGAGATCCCGCGTGCTGCACTGCAGGCTGGTGAGATCGCAAAGACCGCTGAGTTCTTCAGCTTCGGTACAAATGACCTGACACAGATGACATTCGGTTTCTCCCGTGATGATGCCGGCAAGTTCCTGGATGACTACTACGGCAAGCACATCTATGAATCCGATCCGTTCGCACACGTTGATGTAAACGGTGTTGGTCAGCTGATCGCTCTCGCTGCGAAGAACGGCCGTGCTACACGTCCGGATCTGCACCTCGGTGTCTGCGGCGAACATGGCGGCGACCCGGCTTCCATCGAGTTCTTCCAGACAGTCGGACTCAACTATGTAAGCTGCTCACCGTACCGTGTACCGATTGCCCGTCTGGCTGCTGCTCAGGCTGCAATCAAAGTTGGCACTCCTGCCAAAAAGGCTGCTAAGAAGCCGGCAAGGAAACCTGCCAAGAAGAAATAAGATCTTAAAAGCTCATTTGCTTTAAGGATAGAGGAGGCAAGAAAGGAGGAAATATCACTCATGGCTGCTGCAAAGAAAGTTGTTAAGAAAGCGGAAAAGGAAGTAGCTAAGAAGGTCGTTAAGGCTGCTGCTGTCAAGAAAGTAGCTGCAAAGAAGGCTGAAGCTAAGAAGGCCGCACCTGCTAAGAAAGCTGCACCTGCCAAGAAGGCTGCTCCGGCTAAGAAGCCTGCTGCTAAGAAGGCTGCATCGGCAAAGAAGGTCGTCAAGGCTGCTGTTGCGAAGAAAGTAGTTGCTAAGAAGGCTGAAGCGAAGAAGGCTGCTCCGGCTAAGAAAGCTGCTCCGGCAAAGAAAGCTGCTCCTGCCAAGAAGGCTGCTCCGGCTAAGAAGCCTGCTGCTAAGAAGGCTGCACCGGCAAAGAAGCCTGCTGCTAAGAAGGCTGCACCGGCAAAGAAGCCTGCTGCAAAGAAGGCAAAATAATTAATAGCTAAGGATTAATTATATGTCTGAACAAACGATCCCCGGGACATCCCTGAGGATCGTTTTTCTGTATGAAAAAAGCTTCCCGAAGGAAGCTCAGAAAGATTTAACGTTCGGAAAGAGGAATGTAGGGCTGTTCGCTGCGAACACCGATATAGGCTGGTCGGATGATCTTTCCTTCATTCTGGATTTCTTCAATTCGGTGAGCACTCCAGCCGGCAATCCGGGCGATCGCAAAGATCGGGGTAAACAGTTCATAGGGCAGGCCAAGCATCTGATAGATAAGACCGGAGTAGAAGTCAACATTTGCACTGACACCTTTGTACATTTTCCGTTTTTCCGCAATCAGTTTCGGTGCCGTTTCCGCAACATACTCATACAACGCAAACTGGTCTTCAAATCCTTTTTCGGCTGCAAGTGTTGCTGCGCAGGATTTCAGGATTTCAGCACGGGGATCTGATACGGAATAGATCGCATGTCCCATACCGTAGATCAGGCCTGCCTTGTCAAAGGCATCTTTTTCCAGCAGCCGTACCAGGTAATCATCAACTTTTCCATGGTCTTTGACATCGATGCGTTTCTTCATGTCATCAAACATACGCATAACTTTGATGTTGGCACCGCCGTGCTTTGGCCCTTTGAGCGAGCCAAGTGCAGCGGAGATCGCCGAATAGGTATCCGTGCCGGATGAAGTTACGACGTGGGTCGTAAAGGTGGAGTTGTTGCCGCCGCCGTGCTCGGCATGAATGACGAGGGCAAGATCAAGGATCCGTGCTTCCGTACCGGTGAACCGCCCATCTTTCCGAAGAATATGAAGAATGGTTTCCGCAGTGGAATGGTGCGGTTTCGGGTTCCGGATCAGAAGACTCTTTCCAAGATGATAGTGCCGGTAGCCGCGATAGGCATAAACTGCTAGCTCCGGGAATACGGATATCAGAAACAGACACTGGCGTAATACATTGGCGATTGCGATGTCATCCGGGTTCTCGTCATAGGCATACAGCGCAAGGACAGTCCGGGAAAGAATGTTCATCATGTCTTTGCCGGGTGCTTTCAGGATCATGTCTCGGGTGAAGGATTCCGGAAGGGAACGGATCGATGCGAGATATTGCGCAAACTCATCAAGCTCCGCTTTTGTCGGCAGTTTGGAAAACAATAAAAGATAGACGGTTTCTTCAAAGCCGTACCGTTTATCCTGAATAAATCCGTTGACCAGATCTTTCACATTGACGCCTCGATAATACAGGCGGCCAGCGCAGGGATGTTCGTTACCGACATCATCTACTTCTTTTGCAATAACGGTAGATACTTCGGTAAGACCGGTAATGACACCTTTACCATTCAGGTCTCGTAATCCTTTATTGACTTTATGCGTTGCATACAGATCGGGAGTAATATTGTTTCGCTCATCAGAAAGCTGTGAAAGCATTGTTACATAGGGTGTGATATCAGAATAAGCCATCCTACCTCCTGTCTGCCTGCATGTAAATACAGGCATTATAGTTCCAAATTTTACGGATTTCATACAGGTAAGACAAGTTAAAATATAACGTTCTCATATTCTTTTCATTGTTCTTTCATGTTTGTTTCGTTTTTCAAACGAAGGTATCCGGAAGATTCTGAAAACAGCACGGTGTATGACTGTTATACCTGCAGCAGGAAACTGCCGTTGACAGTGTATGGAAGGTGCGCTATAAATAAAGCAATGTGATGAACAGGACATGGTTTCCGGTTCGGGATCAGAGAGGCAGCCGGCTGGTGAAAGACTGCTGAACAACCCGGAAATTACCCCCTGGGAGCTGCGCCGTAATGGGCTGCCGTAACTCCTGCGTTAAAGGAAAGATAAGCGCTCATAAGGAATTATGGGAAACAAGGTGGTACCGCGCATCCAGCGTCCTTCGTAAAGGACGTTTTTATATTCTATGGGGAGGAAATCATGATCAATTTCAAGGAAAATGAAGAGCTCAGCGTATTGAACCACAGCTGTGCACACCTGATGGCACAGGCTGTCAAGCATCTCTATCCGCAGGCAAAGTTCTGGGTAGGACCGGTCGTAGAAGAAGGCTTCTACTATGATATCGATCTTGGCGATGATGTCATCCGGGATGAAGATCTTGCGAAGATCGAAAAGGAAATGAAAAAGTGCGCCAAGGACAATAAGCGCATCGTCCGTCATGAGATCACAAAGGAAGAGGCTCTGGAACAGTTCAAAGATGATCTGTACAAGATCGATCTGATCGAGCGGATGGAAGAAGGCACCAACATTTCCATGTATACGCAGGGAGACTTTACGGATCTCTGCCGCGGTCCGCATGTGGAAAGCACCAAGCTGCTGAAGAACTTCAAGCTGCTCAAGCACAGCGGCGCATACTGGAAGGGCGATGAGCACAACAAAGTACTGCAGCGTATTTACGGCGTCTGCCTGCCGACACCGGAAGAACTGGAAGCGCATCTGAAAGACCTTGAGGATGCCAAGATGCGAGACCACCGCAAGCTTGGAAAAGATCTTGGAGTCTTCATGTTCTCCGAAACGATCGGTGCAGGTCTGCCGATGTGGCTGCCGAACGGATTTACCATCCGCCGTATTCTTTCGGATTACATCATGGACAAGGAACTTGCCCAGGGTTATGTACATGTCAAGACACCGGTTGTCGTCAACACCAAGCTGTATAAGATTTCCGGTCATCTTGCACATTACAAGGATGACATGTTCCCGATCATGACAAGGGATGAAGAAGAATTCTGTCTGCGTCCGATGAACTGCCCGGAACACATGGTCATGTATAAGAGCAAACTCCACAGCTACCGTGACCTTCCGGTACGGATCGCCGAGATCGCCGATGACTTCCGCTTTGAAGCCAGCGGTGCTCTGACCGGAATCGAGCGCAGCCGTGCATTCGTACAGAACGACTCTCATATCTTCTGCCGTCCGGATCAGATCGCCGATGAAATCAAGAATGTCACCAAACTGATCCTGGATGTATACAACGATTTCGGATTTGAAAACTACAGTTTCCGTCTGTCCCTGCGGGACCCGGAAAATGCAGAGAAGTATTTCGGCAATGATGAGCTCTGGAAGACAAGTGAAGCACAGCTTCGTGAGATCCTGACGGAGATGAAGGTTCCGTTCTATGAGGCAATCGGAGAAGCAGCATTCTACGGACCGAAGATCGACGTACAGGTACGTTCCGCACTTGGCCATGATGTAACCCTGTCTACCATCCAGCTGGATTATCAGCTGCCGGAGCGCTTTGAGCTCGAGTATGTCGATTCCACCGGATCCAAGGTAAGACCGGTTGTCATTCACCGTGCGATCCTCGGCAGTCTTGACCGGTTTGTCGCATTCCTGCTGGAAGAGACAAAAGGAAATCTGCCGCTCTGGCTGGCTGCGAAGCAGGCAGTCATTATTCCGGTATCCCCGGAAGCGCATAAGGAATATGCAGAAGAGGTCCTGCGTGCGATGAAGCGCATCGGCATGCGGGTATCGGTAGATGACCGCAACGAGAAACTCGGCTACCGTGTACGGGAAGCCCAGACTTCCAAGATCCCGGTTGAAGTTGTTGTTGGAGAAGGGGAAATGAACGAGCGCAGCGTTACGGTACGCCGTTACGGTTCCCGTGAAGAAACAAAGATGAGCCTGGATGATTTCCTTGATGCGATGGTAAAGGAAATCGAAAGCCGGAAATAAATGAATTTAGAGATCGGAGCAGAAATGCTTCGGTCTTTTTTCTTGACAGTAAGAACCGGAAATAATATAACATGTGTTATAAAATATGGCACGCACACTGAAGATCACAAAGGAAATGATTACGGATGCGGCAGTGGAAGTGATCCGTAACGACGGGTATGAAGCTCTCAATGCCCGTTCTGTTGCCAAGGAACTTGGCTGTTCCACACAGCCGGTCCTTTATCAGTTTCAGACGATGGAAGAACTGGTCCTTGCGGCATATGCAAAAGCAGATCAGATCCATACCCAGGCGATTGTTCCAAAGGGGAAACAGGAAAATCCTTTGCTGGAACTTGGAATGAACTATATCCGGTTTGCCTGTGAGGAAAAGAATCTGTTCCGGTTCCTGTTTCAGAGTGATCATTTTTCCGGCAAAGATCTGCCCGGACTGACGTCGGATCCGGAAACGGATGAACTGGTGCAGGTGGTATCTCAGGTGTTTCGATGTTCCGCTGAGCAGGCACAGCAGAAATTTCAGATCCTGTTTGTGGCAGTACACGGCTATGCCAGTCTGCTTGCCAATAATGCGATGACTTTTGAAGAGGCACAGTGTGCTTCCATGCTGGAAAAACTGTATGAAGGGGTGAAATGAAATGTACCGACTGTATCAGAAAAAAGAGATTTTGTTTGCGGTTCTCTGGATCGTGATCTACTGCGTCTTGTTAACGCCGCTCAAAGGAACCTATGGAAACGGCAGTCTTCCGATGCTGGCGGGGCTTGCTGTGATCGCTGTTGTTTTGACCATCTTTGTGAAACAGCACCATCTGGAAGAAAAATACGGTCTTAACGGCTGGCCTTCCGATACGAAGCGCTTTCTGTATTTTATTCCGATGTGGATCCTGACGACCGGCAACCTCTGGGGCGGCATTACGATTAAAACCCCGTTCTCTGCACAGCTGACGGCAGTCATTTCCATGTGTCTCATCGGATATATCGAAGAACTGATCTTCCGCGGCTTTCTGTTCCAGGCAATGGCCCGCAATGGCAGTCTTAAGATCGCAGTCATAGTCGCTTCCGCAACGTTTGGAATCGGGCATATTGTCAATCTTCTCAGCGGGCAGTCATCTCTTGAGACTGCGTTTCAGGTGCCGTTTGCCATCGTATGGGGTTTTATCTTTACCATGGTATTTCTTAAGAGCGGAAGTCTTCTGCCCTGTATTCTTGCGCATGCACTGATTGATGTATTTGCAGAGTTCTGTAACGATAATCTCGTCATGGGCTATGTCTACATCGCCGCAACGATCATTGTTGGAACTGCCTACTGTCTGTACCTGAAACGTCTGCCGGACAGTGACATCATCGGGCATTAGGATTGCATATTTGTCGGTTCGTGCTATATTGATTCTGTCATCTGACCGCAATGAGAAGCTCGGAGCGAAAAGAGGCAGTAATGAATACCAGAATTTCATTCAGCCTTCGTCATGTGACAGGGCTGTTTTTTCGTTAAGGAGGAAGGTATGGACAACCGAATTGCAGTAATTGCCATGATCGTTGAAGATCTTGATGCAGCAGATGAACTGAACCGGATTCTTCATGAATACGGTTCCTACGTGATCGGACGGATGGGGATTCCGTATCGGGAACGCAGCATTTCCCTGATCAGTGTCGCAGTGGATGCACCGAATGAGGTGATCAGTGCGATGACCGGGAAGCTTGGTGCCCTGAACGGAGTATCGGTCAAGACCGCGTATTCAAAGTCATAAACAGGAGGACTGAACAAAATGAAAAAGTTATTGAGTATTCTGCTGGCGGGAATGATGCTGGCAGGCTGCGGACAGGCAACGGACTCAGGTATCGCGGAGGAAGCGGCCAAGGGCGCAGAAGAAATCAAAGAGCAGGTGGAAGAGAGTGTCAAGGAAGAGGGGCTGACCGCATTCTTTGAAAAACTGCAGGAAACCGCGGGAGAAAACAGTGAATTCAAGATTCTCACCCCGTCCGGTGCACCTGCGCTTTCCCTGATTCCGGCAATGCTGGGGTCGGATGTAACGGTTGTTGACGGTGCAGATGCGCTTCAGGCAGCTCTGGTCAACCCGACACCGGAATATGACATGATCGTCGCACCGAGCAACCTCGGCATGAAGCTTGCGGCATCCGGCAAATCGCCGTATAAGATGCTTGGCGTACTGACCTGGGGAAATCTCTATATCGTTGGTGAAAAGGGAACTTCCAACGATGCGTCAACTTGGGAAAACGTCGCTTCCTTCGGACAGGAATCGGTAACCGGAAAGGTATTTGCGTCGGTATATGGAGAGGATCTGAACCTCGATGATGTTACCTGGTACAACAGCACGGCAGAAGCTTCTGCAGCCCTGATTGCAGGCGACGCAAAGGTTGCGATGCTTGCCGAACCGAATGCGACAGCCACCATTGCCAAGGCAAAGGAAAACGGCGTTGAACTTGAGATTATCGATGATATACAGGCACGCTATGCCGGTGCAACCGGACTTGGTTTCCCGCAGGCTGCTCTGTTTGTAAACGAGGAAGTCTATAACGAAAAGAAGGACAAGATTGACGGAATGTTCAATCTGCTCACCATGTTCTCGAGTGACATTCATAAGCTGAGTGCAGAAGAGATCGGCCAGCTGGTTGATCTTGCCGGCGGGGCAGAGAAGTTTGGGGTTCCGAACGCCCAGATCGTCGGAAAGGTATGGGACCGTCTCAACATCAATGTCCAGAAGGCTTCCGATTATGAAGACCGTCTGCAGGATTTCGGAACGATGTTCGGAATCGAAGATGTTTCCAGTGCGATTCTGAAATAACAGCAGCTTCAAAAATCCGTAACGTTTCTGGTGAATTTAATAACAAATACCGTGTTTTTTAGCGCGGTATTTTTGTTATAATTTATAACGGCATGAAGAAAGAACATTTTTTCAGTGTTGTTGTACTGCTCTGTATCTGGCAGATTGCGGCGATGCGCGTCGGCAACGACATTTTGATCCCGTATCCGCTTCAGACACTGAGCGCAACGCTTCAGCTTCTGGGTTCTTCCGTTTTTTATAAAGCGGTAGGGCTTACCTTATTCAGAGTCGCAAAGGGGTTTGTTCTGTCGCTGATGTGCGCACTGATCATTTCGATTCTTTCCGATCGTTTTCCGCTGTTTCGGGACCTGTTTCATCCGGTGCTGGTGATCTTTCGTACGATTCCCAACATCAGTTATATTGTCATGGCGCTGATCTGGCTTGGCGCAGAAGGCGCTGTCAGTGCCGTCAGCTTCATGATTCTGTTTCCGGTCTTCTGCAATGCGTTTACCAACCGTCTGGAAGGTACGGACCGGATCCTGAAAGAAGCAGAACGGCTGTATCCCGAAACATTCTGGTACCGTCTCAGGTACCGTATCTTTCCCGAACTGTGGCCGGAGATCCTGGCTACGGGAAAAACAGCAGCGGGACTTGGGCTGAAAGTCGGCATTATGGCTGAGATCCTCGGCCAGGTAAGAGCCGGTATCGGTCGGTCAATGAATTACGCAAGACTGAATCTCGATACGCCCGTAATCGTCGCATGGACGATTGTTATTATTGCAATATCGGTCATCATTGACCGTATATTCAGTTGGTTACAAGCTCAACAGATGAAGGAGGAGCAGTGATGGAGAGACTGAACCAGGATTCTCTAAAGACAATTGATGAGATTGTCGAACGTCACCGGGAAGAACCCGGACCGGTGATCGTCATGCTGCACGATGTGCAGGATTCACTCGGGTATGTGCCGTTTGAAGCGATGGAAAAGATCGCTGACGCAACCGGAACCAGTGTTGCTGACGTGTACGGTGTTGTGTGCTTCTATGCCCAGTTCACCACCAGCCCGAAGGGCAAGCATGTCATCAATATCTGCCTCGGAACAGCATGCTATGTCAAGGGCGCTCAGGCCCTGATCGATGAGGCGATGAGCCTTACCGGTGCTGAGATCAACAAGACCAGCGAAGACGGAATTTTCTCGCTGGATGCGACAAGATGTCTCGGCGCATGCGGACTTGCACCTGTATGCATTATTGACGGCAAGGTTTTCGGAAACTGTACCAAAGATACCATTACAGAAGAGATCAGCAAGATCAAAGCTGCTGAGAAGATGGCTTAAGCATCGCACTATTCAGGAGAACACAGTATGAACAGTATTAATGAGTTAAATGAACTGCGGGCTGCCTCGCATGAAAAGGTGGTGCTTCGTGTCGGTGAACAGAAACCGGAAGGCGCAAAGATCCGTCTGGATGTTCTGACCTGCGGCGGTACCGGATGTTCGGCCTCAAGTTCGGAAAAGATCATTGAAAACATTCGCGCTGAGCTTGTGAAACGGGGAATCGAAGGGGAAGTCAATCTCGTCAAGACCGGATGCTTCGGTCTTTGTCAGAAGGGCCCCATCATGGCAATCTTCCCCGACAATATCTACTATTGCCATGTAAAACCGGAAGATGCGGAACGCATCGTCGAAGAACACATCGTAAACGGCAGAGTCATAGAAGACCTGCAGCTGAGCGATGAGGATCCCGAGACCAAGCAGAAGATCACAGACATTGAGAAGATCAAGTTCTATGAAAAGCAGCAGCGTATCGCGCTGCGCAACTGCGGCAAGATCGGACCGGAAGACATCACTGAATACATTGCGGTAGACGGCTATCAGGCTCTTGCAAAGGCATTGACCGAGATGACACCGCAGGAAGTTATCGATGTCGTCAAGGCAAGCGGACTGCGCGGACGCGGCGGTGCGGGATTCCCGGCCGGTGTCAAGTGGCAGTTTGAAAAAGATCAGCCGGGTGATGAGAAGTATGTCATCTGCAACGCTGACGAAGGCGATCCGGGCGCATTCATGGACCGTTCCATTCTGGAAGGTGACCCGCATGCAATTCTCGAAGGCATGGCTATCATGGCTTATGCCGTCGGTGCACATCAGGGTTATGTCTACATCCGTGCGGAATACCCGATCGCAGTACACCGTCTGAAGATTGCGATCCGTCAAGCACATGAATACGGCCTGCTCGGCAAGAATATCTTCGGTACCGGCTTCGACTTCGATATCGAGATTCGTCTTGGTGCCGGTGCATTCGTCTGCGGTGAAGAGACAGCACTGATCGCTTCGATCGAAGGGGAACGCGGTATGCCGCGTCCGAAACCTCCGTTCCCGGCAGTTAAGGGTGTCTGGGGCAAGCCGACCTCCATCAACAACGTTGAAACGCTGGCCAATGTTGCCCAGATCATCAATAAGGGTGCGGAATGGTATTCCTCCATTGGTACAGAAAAGTCCAAGGGAACCAAGGTATTCGCACTTGGCGGAAAGATCAAGAATACCGGTCTTGTTGAGATCCCGATGGGTACAACCCTCCGTGAGATCATCTATGAGATCGGCGGCGGATGCCCGAACGGAAAGGCTTTCAAGGCGGTTCAGACCGGCGGTCCTTCCGGCGGATGTCTGACCGAGAAGGAACTCGATACACCGATCGACTATGATAACCTCGTCGCTGCAGGTTCCATGATGGGATCCGGCGGTATGATCGTTCTTGACGAAGACAGCTGTATGGTTGACGTTGCCAAGTTCTACATGGAATTCATCGTTGATGAATCCTGCGGTAAGTGCACTCCGTGCCGTGTCGGTACCAAGCGTCTGCTTGAAATGCTGACAAAGATCACAAAGGGTGAAGGCACTCTGGAGATGCTCGATGAGATGGAACAGCTCTGCTATGACATCAAGGACACTGCGCTCTGCGGTCTTGGTCAGACAGCGCCGAACCCGATCCTTTCCACACTCTCTCACTTCCGTGATGAATACGAAGCTCATATCGTCGATAAGCGATGCCCGGCCGGCGTATGTAAGGATCTGCTTACTTACTCCATCGATCCGGAGAAGTGCCGCAAGTGCTCCCTCTGCTCGAGAGGCTGCCCGGTTGGCGCGATCACCGGTGTTGCCGGCAAGGAAGTATTCAAGATCGATCCGGATAAGTGCATTAAGTGCGGAAGCTGTATGAACGCATGCCGCTTCGGTGCGGTCGTTCGCAAATAGAAAGGAAGGTTCACGATGACTGCTGTACATCTGAAAATCAATAATGTTAACGTGACTGCAGAATCGGGAATGACAATCCTGGAAGCAGCACGCAATGCGGGAATCCATATTCCCACACTCTGTTACCTCAAAGACATCAACCGCTCCGGCAACTGCCGTGTCTGCCTGGTTGAAGTAAAGAACGGAAGAACACTTCTGTCTGCCTGCACGACTCCGGTCAGTGAAGGCATGGAAGTATTCACCAACAGTGAGCGGGCACTGCGCGGCCGTAAGAATACGGTTGAACTGATCATGTCCAATCACAACAAGAACTGCCTCTCCTGCAAGCGCAATCAGAACTGTGAACTGCAGAAGCTCTGTGAGGATCTTGGTATCCGTGACAACAAGTTTGAAGGCGATCATACCGAACCGCAGTACGATGACTTCAGCTATGGTATCGTCCGTGATACTTCGAAGTGCGTGCTCTGCGAGCGCTGCGTTGAGACCTGCCGCAAGGTGCAGGGACTTGGCGTTCTCGGCCTTGAGAACCGCGGCTTCAAGACCATTGTTGCCCCGGTCTACAATAAGAGCTTTGCGGATGTCAACTGCATGCAGTGCGGCCAGTGCGTAATCAACTGCCCGGTTGGCGCACTTACCGAAAAGGAACACATTCAGGATGTCGTCAAGGCACTGAATGATCCGAACAAGACCGTCATTATCCAGACTGCTCCGGCTGTCCGTGCATCGCTTGGTGAAGAATTCGGCAATCCGATCGGAACCAGAATTACCGGAAAGATGGTCGCTGCACTTCACAGATGCGGTTTCGACCGTGTCTATGACACCAACTTCGGTGCTGACCTCACCATCATGGAAGAGGGCAATGAGCTGCTTGACCGTGTACAGAACGGCGGTGTTCTGCCGATGTTCACAAGCTGCTCGCCGGGATGGATCCGTTATATCGAATACGAATATCCGGAACTCCTCCCGCATCTGTCCACCTCCAAGAGCCCGCACATGATGTTCGGTGCGATCGTCAAGACCTACTGGGCAAAGCAGCATGGTGTTGATCCGAAAGACATTTATGTCGTATCCGTCATGCCGTGTATCGCCAAGAAGTCTGAGATCATGCGTCCGGAAAACAAGACCGGTCAGTATGTCGATGTCGACGCAGTTCTTACCACAAGAGAACTCGGAAGACTGATCAAGCTCTACGGCATTGAATTCAATGATCTGCCGGATGAAGAGTTTGACCCGGATCTGCTCGGTGACTACACCGGTGCTGCCGTTATCTTCGGTGCAACCGGCGGTGTTATGGAAGCTGCTCTGCGTACCGTCAAGCAGCAGGTTGAAGGCAAGAAGCTTGAGAAGGTTGACTTCGAGGCCTGCCGCGGCATGGCCGGCGTCAAGGAAGCAGAAGTTGATCTCAACGGCAACAAGCTGTGGATCGCCATCGCTTCTTCCATGAGCTGTGCGAAGCCTCTGATCGAAGAGGTAAAAGCCGGTACTTCCAAGTACACGTTCATAGAGATCATGGGCTGCCCGGGCGGATGCATCAACGGCGGCGGTCAGTCGATTGTTCCGTCCCGCATCAAGAATGGCCCGCTTGGCAGCGGATACAAAGATCTGCGTATGAAGACACTGTATGATGAGGATGCTGACTGCAAGCTGCGTGTCAGCTGCGACAACCCGCAGATTCAGAAGCTGTACAGTGATTTCCTTGAGAAACCGGGAAGTGAGCTTGCGGAAGAACTGCTCCATACCAGCTACAGTCCGAAGCAGAAGTTCCACATCTTCGACTGAGTGAAAGCGTAAAAGAGATACCTGTCCAATGGATGGGTATCTTTTTTCATGGGTGAAATAAAAACAGGAACCGCATCAGCAGTTCCTGAATCAATCGTTTACTTAACCAGTTTCTCAATGGTCGCACCGATCTCACTGAGCGGTACTTCCTGTACTTCTCCGGTCGCACGGATCTTGAGTTCGACTTTGCCGTCCTTAATGCCTCTTCCTACGGTGATGCGGTAGGGGATGCCGATCAGATCCATATCCTTGAACTTGACGCCCGGACGCTCATCACGGTCATCCAGAAGAACATCAATGCCGGCTTTACGGAGTGCATCATACAGTTCTTCCGCAGCCTGTACCTGCTGTTCATCCTTGAGGGAGATCAGCACGATCGCCGCCTTATACGGGGCAATATTGACCGGCCAGCAGAGACCGTCTTCATCGCTTTTCTGTTCGGCAAGTGCAGCCATGCAGCGGCCGGGGCCGATGCCGTAGCTGCCCATCCAGACATACTGCAGCTGATTGTTTGCATCGAGATACTGCAGATCCAGTGCCTTGGAATACTTGGTTCCAAGCTTGAAGGTATTTCCGACTTCGATACCATGTGCGAAGTGAACGCGTCCGCCGCAGTTCGGGCAGATATCGCCTTCGACGATATTGCGGATATCAGCGGTATGATCGGCCTTGAAGTCATTCTGGTTAACGCCGGTATAGTGATAACCGGTCTTGTTGGCACCGACGACAAAGTCGGTCATATAAGATACTTCATTGTCCATGACAAGAGGACACTTGATGCCGATCGGACCGGCAAAGCCGATTTCTGCACCGGTAGCGTTCATGACCATCTCCGGTTCTGCCAGTTCTACTTCGTTGGCATTCAGCAGCTTGCGCAGCTTTGTTTCATTGACATCGCGGTCCCCGCGTACCATGACGGCAACCGGATTACCATCGACGTTGTAGATCAGTGTTTTGACGAACTTGCTGACCGGCTTTTTCAGGAAGTCGACAACTTCTTCGATCGTCCGGCTGTTGGGGGTTTCCACAAGCGTCAGTGTTTCTTCAGTCTTGACATCTTCCGGTGCGACGGAGATGGCCGGGCTGACTTCAATATTGGAAGCGAAGTCACAGCTGTCACACAGTACCAGAATATCTTCACCCAGCGGTGTAACAGCCTGGAATTCTTCGGATAACAGACCGCCCATGACACCGGTATCGGCACGTACGATCTTATAATCGAGACCAAGCCGGTCCATTACATTCTTATAGGCCTGAAACTGCTTTGCATATGCTTCATCAAGACCTGCCTCATCCTTGTCGAAAGTATAGGCATCCTTCATATGGAATTCCC
Source organism: Solobacterium sp. (assembly GCA_017512725.1). Classification (GTDB taxonomy): domain Bacteria; phylum Bacillota_I; class Bacilli_A; order Erysipelotrichales; family Erysipelotrichaceae; genus Bulleidia. The sequence continues at coordinate 250,870 of JAFWEW010000032.1, read as the reverse complement.
TTACGCGGATCAGACCATAGCGGGGTCTTGGCTCATCCCGGAACTTGTCTGCAATCTGATACAGCGAGAAGGGCATATCTTTATAGGAACGGATCTTCATTTTGGCAGCGATCGCAAACAGTTCTTCATGGGTCGGACCGAGTACATACGGCTGGTTCTTACGGTCGTTCAGGGAGAACATGGAATTGCCGAAGCCGGCTCTTCTGCCGGAAGACACATAGATTTCTTCCGGGATGAGAGAAGGCATCGAGAGTTCCTGACAGCCGGTCGCATCCATTTCTTCCCGGATGATGGCCTCAATGTTCTGCATGACTTTGAAACCCATCGGCAGCATCATATACACACCGGCCGAATTCTTTTTGATAAAACCGGCACGGACCAGCAGGTTGCCGGACTTCGAGTCTTCATCTTTTACATCTTCCCGAAGCGTATAAAAGAAACTGTTTTTCAACTTCATAAACATACCTCGCAAATACCGCACAATTATAGCATGTTACCTCATTTACAAACGCACCTTTCGCGCTATAATAAAACAAATATTTGGAAAGAGGAGGGCATCTATGGCGAAGTATTACAGTGAACCATCGCATACATTCAGCGAATATCTGCTCGTACCGGGGCTGACCGGCGAGAAGAATATTCCTGCCAATGTATCACTGAAGACACCACTCACAAAGTTTAAAAAGGGACAGAAACCTGCGATCTCACTGAACATTCCGATGGTCAGCGCAGTCATGCAGAGTGTATCGGGAGATGAACTTGCGATCGCACTCGCAAAAGAAGGCGGCATGTCTTTTATTTTCGGTGCACAGAGCGTGGAATCCCAGGCGGCAATGGTTGCCCGTGTCAAAAACTATAAAGCAGGCTATGTCGTATCCGATTCCAATGTAACACCGGATACCACGATTGCAGAGATGCTTGAGATCCTGGAAGAAACCGGCCACAGCACGATGGCAGTAACGGATGACGGCACATCCAACGGAAAGCTGCTCGGCATGATCACGAGCAGGGATTACCGCATCGGCCATGTGAACATGAAGGATCCTGTCAAAAAATACATGACGGAGCGTGCCAAACTGGTTGTTGGAAAAGCAACAGATGATCTCTCCGTGTGCAATGACATTATCTGGACCCATAAGCTGAATCAGCTGCCGATCGTCGATGATGATGACCATCTCCTGTATCTGGTGTTCCGCAAGGACTATGAGAGCCACAAGGAACATCCGCTTGAGATCCTGGATAAGGAAAAACGCTTTATGGTCGGTGCCGGAATCAATACCCGGGACTATGAAGAACGCATTCCCGCACTGGTCAATGCCGGTGTGGACTGCCTGGTTATTGACAGCTCTGACGGCTATTCCGTATGGCAGGCAAATGTCATCAAGTGGGTAAGAAAGAAGTACGGCGATAAAGTGAAGATCGGTGCCGGTAATGTCGTTGATGCAGACGGCTTCAACTATCTGGTAAAAGCCGGTGCAGACTTCATTAAGATCGGTATCGGCGGCGGCAGTATCTGCATCACCCGTGAGACCAAGGGAATCGGCCGCGGCCAGGCTACTTCGGTTATTGAAGTTGCCAAGGCAAGAGATGCTTATTATAAGAAGACCGGAATCTATGTTCCGATCTGTTCCGACGGCGGCATCGTCTATGACTATCACATCACGCTGGCACTGGCGATGGGGGCTGACTTCGTCATGCTGGGAAGATACTTCGCACGGTTTGAGGAAGCACCGGGTGAGAAGCTCATGGTTAACGGTACCTATGTCAAGGAATACTGGGGTGAAGGTTCCAACCGTGCCCGCAACTGGCAGCGCTATGATCTTGGCGGAAACAAGAAACTGACATTTGAGGAAGGCGTTGACTCCTATGTTCCATATGCCGGTACACTGAGAGACAATGTCGCTCTGACAACCGCAAAGATCCGTTCGACCATGTGCAACTGCGGTGCCAATACCATTGCAGAGCTGCAGAAGAAGGCAAGACTGACCCTGGTCAGTGCGACTTCCATTGTGGAAGGCGGCGCTCATGACGTCATTGTCAAAAACAAAGACAATTTCAATAAGTAAGCAGTTAACAGGGACTTCGGGTTTTCCGAAGTTCTTTTCTTCCTCCGGGAACCGTAGAAGGGATGCCTGGAAAGGATATCGATTGGGTCAGCTATGTGGTCAAAGCGCTCAAATGTACATTGAATGGGAAATATCCAGATGATAAAATGAGAACAGCATCAGTTAAGTTAAGGAGAAAAATAAAATGATGAAACTGGTTTTGATTCGGCACGGTGAGAGCGAATGGAACAAGCTCAACCTGTTCACAGGCTGGACGGATGTTGATCTGAGCGAAAAGGGTCATGAAGAAGCGAAAGCTGCTGGAAGACTGCTGAAGGCAGAAGGCTATGACTTTGACATCTGCTACACTTCCATTCTGAAGCGTGCGATTCATACACTGAACCATGTTCTGGATGAAATGGATCGTGTATGGCTGCCTGTTGTGAAGTCCTACAAGCTCAATGAGCGCCACTATGGTGCGCTGCAGGGTCTCAACAAGGCTGAAACAGCTGAAAAGTACGGTGACGAGCAGGTTAAGATCTGGAGACGTTCCTATGATGTAAAACCGCCGGCACTCGAGACAACCGATGAACGTGCTCCGCAGAATCAGGAAATGTTCCGCGGCATCGATCCGAAAGAACTCCCGCTGAACGAGTCCCTTGAGACAACCGTTGAACGTGTTGTTCCGTATTTCGAAGAAGTCATCAAGGCAGATATGAAAGCCGGCAAGCGTGTTCTGATCGCTGCACACGGCAACTCCCTGAGAGCACTTGTCAAATACTTTGACAACATGTCCAATGAGGAGATCATCGGCGTCAACATTCCGACCGGTTCTCCGCTCGTTTATGAGTTCGATGACAACTTCAACGTCGTCAATCATTACTATCTCGGCATGAGCGAAGCAGAACTCAAGTCCAAGATGGATGCAGTTGCCAAGCAGGGTGCTGCAAAACAGTAAAAACTCCTTTATTATTTCAGGAAGCCGGGAGTAATATCCTGGCTTTTTTATATGAACCGGCCGGATTGTATGTAATCGTATTTCATTGTGCGGTATAATCGTGTCATAGAAGAATATGAAAAAGAGAGTAATCATTCTGTCACTTCTGATGACGTTCTGCGTCGGCTGTAAATCCACCAATCCGAATGTTTTTTCCATTGGTTCGGCGAGGGTATCCTCGAATTATTACTTTGTCGCCAATGCGATCGCAGAAAACGCATCGCAGGCAATTGACGGCATGACGTTTACCGCAGTTGAAACAAATGGTTCCGAAGACAATGTCCGCGGGGTTGTTACAGAGAAATACCAGCTTGCGATTACCCAGGCCGATATGCTGTCAGATGCTGTCAATGCAGAAGGGATCTTCGCAGATGATTCGCCGATTACGAATCTCCGTGCGATTGCCGGTCTTTATCCCGAAGCGGTTCAGATCGTGACCCGGAAGGATCTTGAAATGAATACGCTTCCCGGTCTATGGGGTGCGACCATCTCGGTTGGTGACCAGCATTCCGGAACGGAACAGAATGCATTCCAGGTACTGCTGGCCGGCGGACTGAATGAAAACAAAGTCAACACAGTCAATATGTCCACCAAAGAGGCTGCCGAAGCATTGAAGAACGGGGAGATTGATGCTTTTTTCTATACCAGCGGCACGCCTTCGGGCATTGTGGAAGACCTCGCAGAAGAAGTTGAAATCAGCCTGATTCCGATCGACGGAGAAATCCGTGACACCCTGCTGGGTGCACATGACTATTTTGAGTCCTGCGTGATTCCTGCAGGAACCTATAAAGGACAGGATGAAGACATCGAAACGATTTCGATCATGTCGGTACTGATCACAAATGAAAATACCGATCCGGATGTGATCGAAGCAGTTACAAGATCGATCTTTGAGAACCGTGACCGGATCAGAAGTTCCGTCAAGATCGCGTTTGATCTGGATGAAGCCAGTGCGGTCAGCCATATTCCGGTTCCGTTCCATGACGGCGCGAAGGCATACTATTCCTCAAAAGGAATTTCGGCAGATTAACTAGGTCAGGCAGACCATGTGTTCTGCCTTTTTCTGTTTATAGAGCATAGAAGAGAGAAGGGAGAGCTTCCAATATGAAAATCATTCAAACAATTCCGTCTTCTGTGAACCTGTTCCGATCCGGTGCAGAAATCACACGTACTGCGACTGCGGAACTGTCAAAGGGCACGGAAACCCTTATGATCAAAGGCATCAGTACCAGAGCGAATCTGAACACCGCAAGGCTTTACTGCGGCAAGGGCATTACCATGTCGAATATGCGGTTTGAAACGGATTCCGATGATACGGAAGTGAAAGAGATCGAAGGAAAGCTGGAGGCACTGCGGCAGGAGAATGCCGCAAGAGAACTGCAGAAGAGCCTGTGGGAGACCAACGGAGACTTCTCTTCCAGAACCAGTGTTTCGGCGTCAGAAATCGAATCCTATATTTCCGCACTGCCGCAGCGTCTGAAAGAAATCCAGGAAGCGAGCTTTGTCTGTACGAAAGAAATCGGAGAACTCGAAAAGAAACTGGAAGATGCGAACCAGCGGAAGACCAGACCGGTTATGATCGCCGAGATCTCAGCAGAAGCCGATGGCAGCTATCCGCTGGAAGTCCATTATGTGGAAAACGGAGCCGGGTGGTCACCGGTCTATGAAATCCATACCGACGGGCAGGGACCTCTGGAACTTCTTTTGAGAGCGTCCATGAACCAGAAGAGCGGGGAAGACTGGGAAAATATCAAAGTCCGTCTGTTTACCGGCAATCCTTCCGGAAACAATACGCTTCCGGTTATGAATACGACGTTCCTGGATATCCAGGATCCGTACCGCCCGCAGCCAAGGCGGCAGATGGCCGGCATGGCGATGATGGGAAGCGCAAAAGCGATGGCCATGAACGACATGGTTATGGAAGATGCGGCTCCGATGATGGCTATGATGGAAACGCCGGAACCGGAAGAAACCGAAGATTTGACGATGACCGAGTTTGAACTGGATGCACTTCAGAATATCCGTTCGGAAGAAGCAGAATCGATGGCAGATCTGACGAAGACGATCCTGGATGCGGAATATGAAGTCTGCACCTGCCCGCGGATCGATGCCAGTGCCTATCTCACCGCAAAGGTAAAGACCGCAGAACTGCCGAACCTGCTGGCAAACAGTGCTAAGGTATATCTTTCCGGTATGTATATGGGTACCGTTATTCTGAATCAGGATTACTCGGAAGAGTTTGAAACGATTTCTCTGGGGAAAGAAGAACGCATCCGCATCAGCACAAAAGAAGTCTCGAAGAAGACTTCGAAAACTCTGCTGAAAGCACAGAATGTGACCGAGTATGTTTATGAAACAACCATCATGAATACGCTCAGCCGTGAAGTTACGGTTCTGGTCAAAGATCAGATTCCGGTCTCCGCAAACAAAGCGGTAACGGTGGATCTCATCAAGGCAGACGGTTATCAGAAAGAAGACGAAACCGGCTTCCTGAAACAGACCGTTACCATTCCTGCCGGCGGATCCAAGGTACTGACGCTTTCTTACAAAGTATCGTGGCCTAAGGACAAGGTACTGAAGGAATCGGCTTCCGCAGGCTATCCGAAATTCTGTCCGGAATGCGGTTCGGTTCTCAGCAGCAGGACCTGCAGCACCTGCGGCTGGACGGCACAGTAAAAAACAGAGATCAGGTGTCTCTGTTTACAGGATTGTTGATTAAGCGTGTCTTCAGAGCGATGCACCATTCTTGAGGCACGCTTTTATAAATGCAAATGTCTTTTCTTCTCCCTGTTCGGCAACCATGCGGAGAATGCGTTCCATGGAAGCCGCCGTCTCCGGATGCATGTATTTGCTGTCGGGCTTGGTCAGAAAGTACTGCAGGGCATCAGAGTCTTTGTAATTGTCTTTATTGTAGGTTTTGCAGGCAGCGATCCGATCACAGATCGATTCCACGAGATATTTGTCCGGCATTTTTACCGGCACCCAGCCTTTGTCCGGGAAGGTATCATACCAGTACTCCCAGTGATGGAGATTGCGGCCCTTATGATGGAGCCATCCCATGGAATATCCCTTGAGTTCCTTCTCATACGGATAGGGGCTGCGGTAACCCTGATAATAGCGGATGGAAGGAATCAGTTCACCGGGTGAATATTTGGAAAGATCATGCGTCAGTCCCTGAACATAAAGGCCGCACGCAAAACAGTGTTTCCGCACCAAAGACCGGTGCATATGCACGGTTTTCAGATGCCCGATCAGTCGTTCCGGGAGGCTGAAATTCGTCTTTCGAACTTGTCTCGTCATACCTGTAATTATAAGCGATATTAGATTAAAATCAGCTGCTCTGCACAACCTGTCCATATCGAAAAAGCAAAGGGGTTTATAAATATAAAAAACAAGGTAAAATAAGCACAGGTAAATAACTATGACAAGACACAGTAACCGTGAAAAAGCGATGTATGCGACCTATCAGAACCAGATCATGAAACGTCCGTTGAAGGATCTCATTGAGGCGAATTTTGACGATCCTTCTTCGGTGGATGAATATATTCTCAAGGTGATTGAAACAGCAATCACCAATACTGATCGGTACCATGGATATATTGATGAAGTGCTTGAAGGCTGGACGTTTGACCGGCTCGGCGTCATTGAACAGGCGATCCTGCTCAATGGCTGTGCGGAGTTTGATCTCAAGCAGGTCCAGGCCGCAGTCATCATTGATGAATATGTAAGACTGGCAAAGAAATACTGTGACGATGACAGCTATAAGCTGATCAACGGTGTTCTTGACCGTATATGAGTGAACTCAAAGTCCGCACGGTATCCTGGCTGCTGCGCCAGATCTCCGCTGCGATCGACAGTAATCCCATCCTGCATGGTGTGATGCTCGAGGCAGAAGTCTCGAATTTTCATGCACATTCCAGCGGGCACTGGTATTTTTCGCTAAAGGATGAACGCAATCGGATCGATGCGACGATGTGGGAGAACGATAATCTGCTCGTAAACTTTCTCCCCAAAGACGGTGACAAGATCCGGGTGCTTGGCAATGTGACCGTTTATCCGGTGCAGGGCAAGATTCAGTTTACGGTACGGAAAATGGCACGGGCCGGCAGCGGCGATCTGAAGGCACTGTTTGATGCTCTGTATAAGAAACTGAATGAAGAAGGGCTGTTTGATCCTGCGTATAAGAAACCGATTCCGAAATATCCGATGAAGATTGCCCTGGTTACCGGCAGTGCGACTCATGCCCGGGCCGATGTGTACAATACGCTGGGCAGAAGGTGGCCGATTGCCCATGTGCAGGAATATCCTTCTCTGGTACAGGGAGAAGCAGCACCTGCTTCGCTGATTAATGCATTGCAGAAAGCAGATCAGGGCGGCCATGATGTGATTTTGCTCTGCCGCGGAGGTGGAAGCGCTGAGGATCTCTGGTGTTTCAATGATGAAGCTCTGGCACGAACGATCCATGCGATGCATACGCCAGTTATAACCGGAGTCGGCCATGAACCAGACTGGACAATGGTTGACTATGTGGCCGATCTCAGAGCCCCGACACCGACCGGTGCCGCGGAGCGGGCAACTCCGGATATCAAAGACGTACACCGTCTGATTGCCGACAGCAGAGATCAGATGATCCATTCAATGGATCTCAGGATGGAACAGGAACGCAGTGATCTGAAACGCCTGAGCGACAGCCGAACCTTCCGGGATCCGTTCCGAATGATTGCCGATAAACGCATGTATAAAGATATGCTGGAACAGCAGTTCCTGCGTCAGCTTCATACCGGCAGTATCCGGACAAGGCAGATGCTGAATGAACAGCAGAATACGATCGTGATGCTGGTACGAAGGCGTACGGAAAATGAAGCGAATAGACTGAAGGAAATAACCCGCTCAATCGATACTGCTGTACACAGCCGGCTGCAGGATAAACAGAAGGAGCTTGCCCGGACGGCAGGCCTTCTCGATGCGTATTCGCCCCTGAAAGTACTGGAGCGGGGATACAGCATTGTCTCCAATGAAAACGGAGTCATTCGTAGTGCTGAGGAAGTACACACGGGAGATGTGATCCGCGTGCGGCTGCATAAAGGCAGCCTGAAAGCAAATGTTACAGAAACGGAGGAATCCTGAATATGGCAAAACCGAAATCCTTTGAAGCTTCCATGGAGCGGCTCCAGGAGATCGTCGATCTGCTGGAAGAAAATGAAGCACCGCTCGATGAAACGATTGCGCTGTTTGAAGAAGGGCTGAAGCTGATCAAATCCTGTGATGATCAGCTGAAGGCATTTGAACTGAAGGTGGAAGAACTGACGAAAGCGGAGGGAGAATCCGAATGAATATCGAAGAACTGCTGGAGAAGGCATTATCCTCTGTGACCGACAGCCGGGTAAAGGAAGCGATGCAGTATTCGCTGATGGCCGGCGGGAAACGGATCCGGCCGAACCTTCTGTTTGAAGTGCTGAAGGGATACGGCATCGATCCGATGAAAGGATATGAATTTGCCTGCGCGATCGAAATGATCCATACCTATTCTCTGATTCATGATGATCTTCCGGCGATGGATAATGATGATCTGAGAAGGGGACGCCCGACGAATCATAAACAGTTTGATGAAGCGACGGCGATCCTTGCCGGAGACGGACTTCTGACCGAAGCGTTCCATCTTGCGGCATCTGCGGATCTGGATCCCGGAATCGTTGTAAAAGGCATCCGGATCCTTTCGGAAATGGCAGGCCCGGACGGTATGGTATACGGTCAGATCCTGGATATGAATGAAGACCCGGCGAGTATCTATGCGGATATCCGCAAGGTGCACAAGTACAAGACAGGCTGTCTTCTGTCGGCTCCGTTAATGATCGGTGCGGCCATTGCCGGACAGCCGGATGAGATCATTGACGCCTGGCATGAAGTCGGAGACAAGCTGGGACTGGCATTTCAGATACAGGATGATATATTAGATATAACGAAGACTGCAGAAGACCTTGGCAAGAGCAACTCGGATGCCCGCAACGAAAAGGTCACTGTCGTGAACCTTCTGGGGGAGGAAGCTTCACGTGCAGAAGTGGCAGCGCTTTATTCTGACTGCAGAAGTCAGATTGCAACATTTAGGGGGTTTGATTCTGCTTCACTCATCAAAATGGTGGATGCGATTGAAGCACGCATGAAGTAGGAGGCATCATGGACCTTACCGCGATCTCAAATCCTGAGTTTTTGAAAGGAAAAAGCATCAGTGAACTGACCCTTTTGGCATATGATATCCGGCAGTTTCTGATTGACAGTATCTCCAAGACAGGCGGCCATCTGGCCAGCAATCTTGGAGTGATTGAACTTACCATTGCCATGCATTATGTGTTTGACTCACCGAGAGACAAACTGTTTTTTGATGTCGGTCATCAGTCCTATACGCATAAGATCCTGACCGGAAGAGGGAACCGTTTTTCGGAACTGCGAAAGTATAACGGCCTGTCCGGGTTTCAGAAACGCAAGGAAAGCGTACATGATGTATGGGAAGCCGGCCACAGCAGCACAGCGTTATCCGCTGCGCTTGGAATGGCCGTGGCAAGAGATCTGAAGAAGGAAGACTATTTTATCGTTCCGGTGATCGGAGACGGCGCAATGGCCTCGGGAGAATCTCTGGAAGCTCTGAACCAGATCGGCAGTGAGAAGCGGAAGATGGTCATTATCTTCAATGACAACAACATGTCCATTTCCAGCAATGTCGGTGCTCTGACCCGTGGTTTTGCAAGACTCCGTTCCGCAACCTCTTACAACAATCTGAAGCTTTCCATGAAGCAGTCGCTGAACAAATCGGACTTCGGCAAAGTTGTTTATCACGGCATGAAAAACGTCAAGGATGCCTTCCGGGAATCCGTAATAGATTCGGGTATCTTCGGAGAATTCAATCTGGAATATCTCGGTCCGGTTGACGGACATAATCTCCGAGATCTGATCCGGGTGCTCAATGTTGCCAAGGAACATGAACATCCGGTTGTGGTCCATGTCATCACGCAGAAAGGACGCGGCTATGCGCCTTGTGAAAAGGATCTGCAGGGGCACTGGCACGGAGTCGGGCCGTTTGATCGGGAAACCGGAAAATCTCTTCATGAAGTTCCGGAAGGGTTTAAAAGCTGGTCTGCCTGTATCGCAGATACGGTCGAAGAAATGGCCGATCAGGATGAGCGGATCGTTGCCCTGACACCTGCCATGATGTACGGAAGTTCTCTGAACCGGTTCTTTGCGAAATATCCGGAACGCAGCTTTGACTGCGGTATTGCAGAAGAACATACCATGACCTTTGCGGCCAGTCTTGCCAATTCCGGGATGCGGCCGTTTGTCAGTGTTTACAGTTCCTTCCTGCAGCGTGCCTATGACCAGATCAACCATGATGTCTGCCGGATGGATCTGCCGGTGCTGATCGGAATCGACCGGGCGGGGCTTGTCGGAGCGGACGGAGAAACGCACCATGGTGTGTTTGATGTCGGGATCCTGCGGCCGCTGCCAAATCTCATCCTGGCACAGCCAATGAATGCGGAAGAAGCACGCAACATGATCTATACCGCACTGCATCAGGAACATCCGTTTGCGATCCGATACCCGCGAGGGGAAGTGGACTGTTCTGGAGAAACGGAATATCAGACGATCCCGCTGAAGTGGACTGTGGAATATGACTGTGAAGCACCGAAATGTATCGTGCTGGCATACGGGCCGGATGTGGAAGTGATTCGGAATAAGCTTAAGGTAAATGAGCTGCCGGTACGGCTGATCAACTGCCGGTTCTTCAAACCGCTGGATACGGAAAGGATCGAAGCGATCGCAGCTTCCGGTCTTCCCGTACTGATTTATGAAACAGATATGAAGGCATGCGGCCTTGGTTCTGCTATACTGGAATACAGCAATGATCATCACCTGAAACTGGAACTGAAGCGGTACGGCATCGGCGATGAATATGTACCGCAGGGTGCTGCGAATCTGCTGCGAAAAGATGAACACTGTGATCTCAGCACCTTGTATGATGATATTGCCAAGGCTTGTGAGCCGATTATATGATCAGACACCTGTATATTAAAAACTTTGTATTGATTGATGAGCTGAATCTGGATTTTCCGTCCGGGTTCAGTGCGTTCATCGGAGAAACTGGCGCCGGTAAGTCTATTCTGATCGACGCTATTTCTTTACTCTGTGCGGATCGCGCCAGCACTTCGCTGATTGCCAAAGGGAAGGAGAAAGCAATTGTAGAAGGAACATTTGACCTTACAGCGAATGCAGATGCAGTCGGCAAACTGAACGAAGCCGGATTTGAGACCGATGGAGAAGTGACATTTACCCGTGAACTCAGCAGTTCCGGAAAGAGTACTGCCAGAATCGATCACCGGATCGTTACGCTCGGCCTGTTCCGTGAGATTCTCGAGAATGAGATCGATATCCACGGACAGCGGGACAACCAGTATCTGCTTAATACCGGAAGGCATATCCATCTGCTGGATGAATATCTGCAGGAAGAAGCCGAAGTACAGCAGGTACGGGAAGCCTATCATGTATGGAAAGACCTGCTGAACGAGAAGGAAACTGCACTGCGGGAAACCTTCAGTGAAGCGGATCTCGAATATTTCCGCCATGAGATCGAAGAAATCGAGGCGGCAGACCTGAAAGAGGGCGAAGAGGAAGAACTGATGGAAAAAGAACGGCAGTTCAAATCCGTCAAAGCCTCCTTTGAACGTCTGAATTCCATTATTTCCGGATACGATGATGATCTGTCCGGAAAGATGTATGAAATGAACCATCTGGTCCAGTCTCTGGATGACGGGGAAGTGTTTTCCTCTGCCAAAGAGGCGATGAATGATGCGTATTATGGCTGGGCCGATGCGATCGATCAGCTGCGCAATGTGTTTGATTCCATGGATCTTTCAGAAGAAGAGATCAATGAGATGGAAGAACGGCTGTTCCTCATCCAGCGGATGAAGCGCCGGTACGGACACACGATCGCCGATATTCTGGCACGGAAGGCAGAACTGGAAGCACAGGTTGCCCGGTTCAGTGACCGTGAGAAATATCTGAAGGAAATGGATGAGAAGATCGAAAAAGCCTATAGCAAATATCAGAAACTTGCGGATGCAGTTTCGAAGAAGCGCCGGGCCGGCAGTAAGAAACTGGATCAGGCGATCGCAGGCAATCTCCATGATCTTATGCTGGAAAAAGCCCGGTTCAAGACGGAGATCACCGACTGCGAACCAAATGAAAACGGAACCGATCGGGTCGAGTTCCTGATCGCGATGAATAAGGGAGAAGACCTGAAGCCGCTTTCCCGTACGGCCAGCGGCGGTGAACTGTCCAGGCTGATGCTGGGACTGAAAGTCATCTTTACAAGACTTCAGGGTATCCAGACCGTCATTTTCGATGAGATCGATACCGGTGTCTCCGGTCCGGTCGCATCTGCCATCGGTCATAAGATGCGGGAACTCTCGAATGACTGTCAGGTATTTGCGGTAACGCATCTTTCGCCAGTTGCCGCAACGGCACAGTCACAGTATTTTGTCAGCAAATCCGAAGAAAATGAACGGACGCATACCCATGTCCGGAAACTGGAAGGCAGGGAGATCATTGAACAGCTTGCTATGATTGCCAATGGAGAAGTCACAAAAACTTCTCTGGCAGCGGCAGAAGAGCTGTATGAAAGGAACCAGAAGCTTTCATGAGCCGGGTTTATTTTCATATTGATCTCAATGCTTTTTTTGCGTCCTGTGAGGTACTGCTGGATCCTTCCCTGAAAGGCAAGCCGATTGCCGTCAGCGGTACGACAAGAAGAAGTGTGGTCAGTACAGCAAGCTATGAGGCAAGAGCCTTTGGAGTACACAGTGCTCAGCCAATCGAAGAAGCACGGCGCCTCTGCCGGGACCTGATCATCGTACAGCCGCACTATCATTACTATCATCAGATGTCGGAAGACTTTATGAATATTATTGCCGGCTATACCGATACAATGGAGATCGCAAGCGTCGATGAATGTTATGCCGATATGACCGATGCCATCCTGAAACTGGACCGGCCTCTGGATCTTGCCTGGCAGATCCAGAAACGGGTCAGGGATGAGCTTGGACTTTCCTGTTCGATTGGAGTAGCACCGAATCTGTTCCTTGCCAAGATGGCAAGCGACATGAAAAAGCCCAACGGGATTACGGTACTGCGGATACGTGAGGTTCCTCAGAAGCTCTGGCCGCTGCCAATCAAGGATATGCGGGGCGTCGGCGCAAGGACTCTGCCGTTAATGGAAGAGATGAATATCCATACGATCGGGGATCTTGCCAACTGGAAGAACCCGGAAGAACTGCGGCCGATCCTGGGAAAGAATACCGAAGAGATGATCCGAAGGGCAAACGGTTATGATGACCGTCAGATCGTTACCGAATGGGATGCCAAAAGCATGGGAATCTCGGAAACCTTTCTGGAAGATCTTACCGATTATGATGAACTGCGGGGCATGTTCCGCAGTCTTTCAAGAACCTTATCGGAACGGCTTCGGAAAGCAGGGAAGGCCGGGAGTCTTGTTTCGATCCGGATCAAATACTATGACTTCTCCAATGCGGACCGCAGTGTACGGGTAAAGGAACCGGTGTGGAAGGCTGATGATATTTATGTACAGGCAATCAGTCTGTTTAATGACAACTGGGATCAGGAACCGGTACGGCTGATCGGTATCTCTGTCTCGGATTTTGAGAAGGAAGATATGCTGGCCAGTCAGATCAACCTGTTTGATGCGTCGATCGCACGCAGGGAAGAAACGATTTCGGTTCTCAATGAACTGAATAAGGAGCTTGGCGGACTGAAACTGATGCGGGCAAGTGAGGCATTCAAAGATGAAGCTGAATGATGCGCTGAAACGGTACCTGACGGAACTGACCGTCAATGAAGGAAAGTCTCCCCGAACCGTAAAGTCCTATGAAAGTGATCTGAAGCAGTATCTGGACTTTCTGGAAGAGGAAGGCATCAAAGATACGAAAAAGGTATCCGGGGAACTGGTAGAAGGGTTCATCATCGAACAGAGCATGACGAAGAAAGGCACCAGCCTTTCCCGCATGTCTGCCAGTATCCGTTCCTTTCATCAATACCTGAACTACATGTACGGGGAGAAAGACCCTTCCCTGAACATTGAAGTGCACCGGGGTGTCAAAAGCCTGCCGGTATTTGCGACGGTGGAACAGATCAACCGGCTGATGGGAAGTTTTGATGATTCCAATCCGGAACAGCTGTTCCAGCATGCCTTGCTGGAACTGATCTACTCCTGCGGGATGAGGGTATCCGAAGCGACCTCCATTACCGTCAACCGGGTGGATCTTGAGACCGGCATGGCAAGAATTCTCGGTAAGGGGAATAAAGAACGGATCGTACCGATCCCCAATGGTTCGATTACGGTATTAGAGCGGTATTACCATCTGGTGCGTCCGGTATATCTGCACAAAAACACGAATCTCTTTTTCATTAACCGGTTCGGACGGAAGGTAACACGGGAATATGTTGAAAGCCTGTTACGGGATAAATGCGTGGAACTGGACTTCAAGGAACATATCACCCCGCATAAACTGCGTCACAGCTATGCGACGCATTTGCTGCAGGGAGGGGCGGATCTCCGAGCAATTCAGGAAATGCTCGGGCATTCGGATATCAAAACAACCGAGATCTATACCCATGTGGCAAACCGGCAGATGTTTGAAAGCTATGCCAGGTTCCACCCGGGCGGAAAAGATGACAGCGATCTGAAATGACCGCTGTTTTCATTTGATCAGAAGAAAAGCATCCCGAAGGATGCAAATCCATTTAATCGTTTTCCTTGAGCAGGCAGATCGATCCGACTGCAAGTGCCAGACTGCCAAACAGCAGGATCAGCCAGTGCAGAGGATTCTCATCACCGGTATTGGGAACACGGTTCACACGGGTATGCTGTACCGCAGAAGTGAACGTACCATTGGCTACGACCGGAATGTCTGCGACTGCGGAAGACCCTTTTCCGGAAGGGGAAGGTTTGGGATCCGGTTTGGGAGAAGGAACCAGTTCGAACCGTGCGGTCAGCAGTTCAGAGTGGTTAAAGAACGTATACGTTCTGGAAAGCGTCGGATCGGTGGAAATCAGCTGTCCGTTCAGGTACCAGCCAAGGAACCGGTAACCGGAACTGCTGGAAGCGGTAAGGGTCGCTGTTTTTTCGGTATTCAGACCTTCTTTGCTGGAGAATAAGAGTTCCATGATGTCACTGACGGATCCGCCGATATCCGCGACCGCACCAAGCTGAATGTATTTCGATACGGTATAGGAATCCGCAAAGTGACCATATTGACCAGGTACCGGTGCAGCAGAGAGGGTTCTTGAGGAATCTAAGCTGCGTGTCATCAGAAGTCCGCTGACCGGGTCAAAGGAGATCCTTCCGATTTCCAGCAGCATCCGGTCGGACAGAACGGTGTCACCATCTTCCAGGTAAATCAGAGGAAGGGCAGTTAGATCGACATTATAGTCATCGGTAAAGAACTGATAATCCGGATGCGCGGGATCATAGATCACAGGAGAATCCATATAAGAGAATTCAATAATGCTTAAGTCATGGGTATTAACCGTTTCTTTTGGAATGAACTCTAGGGTATATACTTTATCGGCACGAAGATACAGTACACGTCTGCCGGCAGAATCAACATTCATATGAATAAAGTGATCCTGATTGCGGAACATCATCATATCATCGTCGGAAATAATCGCCCGCAGTATGGTGAGACCTTCTTCAGATTCCGGTTCTTCATACAATACGATAAGCATTGAATTGTCTTCGTATTCCGGAAGGGTGATCATACGATAACCCCAGGCTTCCGCTGCAGTAGGCTTTACCAGATAGTATTCCTTATCCTGTTCGGAGGAAAGTATCCGCTGCCATGACAGATAGACATCCAGCTCATGACTGCTCCAGAGGCTGCTGGTGCTCTTATAGAAACCATATACTCCGAGCAGATCCTGCGGCAGAACCTTCAGCGCCTGCTTGATCATTGTCTGTAAGTAATCTTTATAAATAGCGCGTCTTTCTTCTTCGGTTTCATCCGTAAACGGCTGACGGGTGGTGAAGTTCCAGTCCGGAGCAAGATCGATACTGTAAAGTCCGTCGAGGAAAATATCCGGCAGGGTCTCAAGCGGATTCAAAGCATATTTCAGAAGCTCGAGTAACGCATCTGTGTCTTCCAGCATCAGATCGATCACTGCTTCTGCAGCAATCTCCATTGCTTTCGTTTTAGCGGCCTCAAGGAATACATCCGTCGTGAGATTGCCATACTTCTCAGGAGGGGTACCGATAAAGATTTTTGCGAGCATCTGCAAACCGCTTTGCATGCCGTTAGCAAACTCATCTCTGGTAAATGTATCGGTCAAGTTATACATATAAGCAGTCAGGAACTCGGTCAGATCCATTTTCTCCGGTAAAATACCATCGCCCCAGTAATACGTGCTGAACTCCAGAGGCTCATAATAGATCGAACCATCTTCTGTTAAATAGATATAATCTTTATCATTTAATTCCGAAATATCCTTATTATTAATTACCGCGTACATCTCAAGAAGTTCGGCAAGATTTTCCTCCGCATCACTCAATGCCACTTCTGTGTCTCTTCCATAACGGTCAAAGTTCCAGTTTCCGTAGAGTACACGGTTTAAGAAGTCGTATTCTGCCGCAAAATTATGAATGTTATTGTATTTCGGATTACGAACCAGGTTTCCGTTTTCATCAATGATATCTGCATGAGTTGCACTTGCGGCATGCGGAGCACCAAAGGTATAGGAATAGATGTCTTTCTGATTCAGCCGAAGACCTTCGATTCCGAATAACTGTTCGGTTGTGCCATTTTCATCGAGCATATCATCCAGATACGCAACCGCAGTATTAGACAATCCACCACCACGCGACATGCCGGTAGACCAGATTTTCAGATCACCAGTCACATTATTTTCTTTTAAATATTGTTCAAGGAATGGAAGCATATAATCGATTGTGGCAGCACTGAATCCCAGATGATCATTACTGTTATCGGGACCTCCTTCACCAACTTCCGGATTATTTGCCCATTCTCCAAGATATCCAACTGATCTTGGAATAAAAGCAATCAGAGTAAATTCCTTTCCATTATCATCAATCATCTTTTTCATGCCGCAGACAACACCGGCAGAGACCGGAGTTCCGATCTTGGTATAGGCATCATTGATCTGGATATTCTCAAATCCGATCGTTCTTAACAGATCCTGAACATTCTTCGATCCGTTCTCTTGTCTTACGGCATCTTCGATCTCTTCAATCCGCTTGATTTCTCCATCTTCGTAAATATAACCCCCGGCACGGTAACTGGGGTTGGTCGAATTCGCTATAACAGCGGACATCGCAGCGAGTTCGGGATAATATGCATACTCATCGGAAGTGGAATCATGATAAAAATAACTGTCACTATAGATAAACTTGATCGGCATGTCATAGGTCTCATGGCGGTTCGACATATAAGCAATGCCTTCAATATAGTTGTCACTGCGGTCAGGCTCTGAAACAGATGCATTCTCTGTGGAAGACTCTGCAGGAGCAGCAGCCATCCGAAGCATCGGAGCATTATTTTCCGTATGATCAACCGATTCATCCGGTTCAGCAGGGGAGTCGCTGATATAATTTTCATTATCAGCAATTGATTCATTCACATCAGCTGGAGAATCGCTGAGGAAGGATTCTTCCGGATCAGCGGCATTCGGGGTATCCGTTTCCGGCTGAATTGTTTCTGATCCTTCTGCAGCAGGAAGCACTTCTGTAACAGGATCAGCAGGATTCACATTATTATCTGTATCTATATAAGTCTGAGTGGTATCAGAAGGTAACGTCTGCGGATATTCCGGCGCGATAAAAGAATCCGGTGTTTCTGCAGAAGGCTGTGTTACTTCCGGATCCGTTGGCTGTTCAATTACTTCCGGAGCATTCTCAACATAAAAATTATCATTTGTATTATCATTTCCAGTTTCATCTGCAGGGGAAGATTTCGAATCCGAAGGTTCATTTTCAACAGCAGAAGTTTCTGATGTTTCAGGTATATCATTTTCCTCCGCAAGAACCGTATTTGTCCGGCCGAATAAAAGCCCGATACTTACCAGTAAGGCTGCCAGAAATTCCAGGATCCGTTTATTTTCCATCATGATACCTCTTAAAAAAATAGCTAAGTACATATATATTAAGAATCTAATGTCACCGATAACTGTACGAAATAGACACAAAAGTGGAATTTATATTGATTTTCTGTGTATTTTGCATGTTTTTCTATATATTCCGATCATTGTATTACATCAGATTCCAACAATCTGGAAACAGAAATCATTTTCGGAACTTAATGGAAAAAAGAGAAAGATTTTTTTATATATCGATGCGGCTTTTGAATTTCAAAGGAAGATTTTTAGAGAGATCTTACTGAACCAGAAGGAAAAAATTCCATATCAGCTGCGAACATAGATTGCAGAAGTGAAACAGGAAAAAATGATAGTTTACTCGATTTGAGATGTATCTGTTTCCATGAAACAAGATCTGACGCAAGAGAACTATTTTTGATTTTCATTTTTTGAATTTCAAAATTCATCAGGGAGATTTTGAGAAATAGATTGTATGATTTTAAAATTCAATTCAGATGATTTTCTGATTGCCGGAGAGGAGAAAAATGAGATAGAAAACAGAACAGAATTTTGAACGAATTCAGGAAAGAAAATGAGCTGTTACGGGAACTTCAAAGTAGTATTCCAGGCGCAATATCACAGGTGTGATTTTCATGCTTTTGCAAAAAAATAAACGATTATGGAATGAAAAAATACGATCTGAAGTGAAAAGTAAATGGAAAATAATTGAATTCTTCGTATAAATTTAATTTATTCAAAAAATTTTTTCCCAAAATACAGTTTTTGCGGTTGAAAGTATGATTACGTACACTACTATTAGCGTTGAAAACACCGATAAATATAGGAAATGAAAACAGAATCATTTTGTTACATTTTTACCCGAGAAATTTGAAATTTGTCCTTTTTGTGACCATTTTATACGGGAAATGATGCTTAGGATACCAATATAATAAAAGTACTTTTACGTACGCATGTCTTCTTCACATGCATAATCGCGAGGTAATCTATGAAAAACAATCGTTTGAATCAATTCCTGTTTGCCCTGATATTGAGTCTGGGTATTTTGTTTGGTCATACCAGTTTGGTATTGGCTGATGAAGAGCCGGAAGTAGAACCGACTGTTCAGGATAATAATGAGCAGGATAATAATATCGTAGTAACGAATGATAATTCGGGACTTCCGACACCTGATGTTAATCTTGATCAGGTTCAGGGGATTGATCCACAGGATGTTATACAGCAAGGGGAAGTTTATTTAGCGGAAGGATTTGATAATTTTACAGAAGAATCCGATGATTCAGTCAATGTTTTGCAAGTTGAAGGTGCAATCATTGAGGCTGGAGCTACTGAGATCGGAACGATAGTTGTTGCTCAGCCAATTGATGAAGAATATAAAGAGCCGATTGTTGAGAATGAAAGTGGAGCTATTGGTTTAGATGATGAGGCGAACGATCATTTGGCAAATGCGGTTGTTGAAGGTGTTAAAGCCGATGTAGAGATTGCGAAAGACGGAATTGAAATTACCAAAGATGTTATTGGAATTGGCATTGATGTAATTCAGTCAGAAGTTGCAGTTAATCAGGCAGAAGAAGCAGAAGAGGCTGCTCAGCAAAATTACAACGATACTTTAAATGCGAATACTCAGGTAGAAGCTTTTGAATATGCGAATGAAGCAGATGAGAATGCAACGAAAGCAGAAGAAGCTGCCAAGGTTGCACACGAACAGGCAGAAGAAGCATATGCTAAGTTACTTGAAGCAACTGCCGCTTATGATGCTGCTCAAAAAGAATATGCAGAAACAAAAGAATTAGTACAGAATGAACTTGCCGCTGGCGTTATTTCTCTGTCTGAAGCAAAGGCGAAAACAGAAGCTGCAAAGAATGTTGCTGAAGATTATTACAATGAAATGATCGCAGCTCAGGAACAGGCTGAATTAAATACAGAAATCGCAAAGAGCTTATCTGAAGCTGCTGATGATGCACTGAAAGCTTCTATTGAAGAGCTTGCCAATATGGTGGCAGATAGTGCAGGAAAGATTGCGAAGCAGACAGCAATCACTGCTGCATCTGGAGTTGCCTATGAGGTGGCAATCATCATTGATGATATAGAAAATAATAAGGCTCAGGTTTATGAAGATAAAATATCTGAGTTAGAGGATAAGCGAGATGAGCTGCAAGGAGCTATTGCCGAAGCAGAGGGGGTAATTGCTGAGAAACAACTGGCATTAGAGGCTCTTGACGCGGATGACGCCGAATATCCTGTTGCTAAGAAACAGCTTGAAGAAGCAGAACAGGAACTTGCTGAAGCCTGGGAGATTTATAATAATGCCGAAAGAATAATAGAAGAACATAACAAAGCTATAAAAGCTGGTATTGCTCAAACTATTACCACACTTTCAGATAAGCTGAATAATGGTGAGATCACTTTAGCGGAGAAACAAGATCTTGCTATTCTTACTGTCAGCAATATTGGAAACTATCAAGAAGGACATAAAAAGGTCACAGACGCCCAATTTGTTACTGATGATGTTCTTCGTGTAGAGTACGAAGATGGAACGGCTGGGTATTACACAGTTGTCGAAAAAACTTCAGTCGATGATTCGGGAGTTGAAAAACACTATCTTGATTTTTATAAAACTGATAATGTAAAAGGGACGGAAATTGATAAACTTCCTGATCTTGATAGTTATGAAGGTTCGACAGAAACACAATATATTGCAGTAAGAAATCAGGATACATATGATATTAAAGTTGGTGATATTGCTTCTAATCGTTTCTACTATGCAGGAAATGTTCTTCGCCCTTTATTAAATGATGATGATAATAAAGGATATTATTTCTATAATATTGGAGGGAAAAAGCAGTACGTCAAAGTTATTGATACAGAACTATATCATTTTGAGAAAAAAGGATTAGCTCTATTTGATTCAACTAGTATTCCTAGTTATTGGAGAACCGCAGAAATTGCTGAAACAAATTTAAACGAAAAACTAGATGCGTTCGATACAGCTAGTGCCAATGAACAGGCGGCATTAGAAAGATATACCGAAGCTAAAAATGAAATTCAGAAAGCAATCAATGAAGTAACTTCACAAAAAGAAGGGTTAGAATCTGAACTTAAAGACACAAATACGGAATTGAATTCAGTAAAAGCTGAATACGAAGGTGGATTGATTGATCAAGCAATTACTGGAGTATTAAATGAAGATTATTCTGGTGTATCGAATTTATATTTACGCATTGCTCAGCTTGAGTTAAAAAAGGCAATCCATACTATTACTGAAGAAGAAGAAATTGAGCTTGCTGCATTAGAGAATGGAGTTACATTTATCACCGATGCAATTCAAGTTATAGCAAAAATCCAGCAGGGTGGATTAGAAGCGGATGATGTAATTAAATTTGTTCAGGAATTAACTGATGTATCGTTCGCTACAAAAACAAAGTCTGCTATCAGTCATAAGATCCGTGAACTCTTAGGAGAATACCATAGCAAGCAGGTTGAGAAGCTGAATGAAGTAATTGGCGACAGCAAAGACGAAATTAAAGAACAGCTCAAAGAAGTAAAGAGTAGCGTTGCACTTGCTGCAATTTGTAAAGTTGCTTATTTATCTGCATTGGAAGATGAAGTTGGCGCAAGGATCAAAGCAGGGTATGCAAAGCTGGTATATGAAGCTGCTAAGAAAGCTGATGAAAAAGCTGGTGAAGCACTTGAGAAGTATAAGGCATTCCAGGAGAGTTTTGATCCTGGCAAAAAGCTGCTTGATGTATTAGAAAAAGAAATGACTGTTGCTTCACTGCTGTATGCAAAAGCTTGGTTTAATGATTACAGTGCCAGTATTAGTGCAAGCAGTGCGAGAGCTGCAGCTGATAATGCTATGGATTTTGCTGAGCATGGTTTCTACAAGATTTGGGTATCCGGTATCCAGGTTAATGAAAGAAATAAGGAAAATGTCCTTGGTGATGAAAACGCCAGTGTAAAATTCGACAATGATACAAATACACTCTATCTCGACAATGCTGAAATTAATGTTAAAAAAGTTATTGGCGGTATTGAAGAAGAACTCGATATTGTTGCAGGAGTTTATAGTGAAGTAGATAACCTGAATATCATTGTCAATGGAGTCAACAGTATTATTGCCAAAAAGAAACTTATCTTTAATGAATACGATACTGTTGCAGGTATCTATGCTGTTGATAAAAACGGTGAAAATGCAAACTTAAAGCTTTTAGGAACTCTTCCAAAGAACGCTGAGCTTAATATTGATCTTACAAATTTCAAAGCAGATGATTTTGCGGTTGGTATTAAAGGTGATGTTACAATCAGAGACTTTGATTCATTAAGAATTAAAACCTCCGATGTAACTATGAATGCCGATATCGATGCATCTCTTCTTAACGATCAATATCCTTACTCAAGACCTCAGGAATTCTTTGCGCCAGCAAGTGTCGGTATCAATGGTGCAGTTACCATAGATAACTCAAATGTAGAATTGTTGGTAGGTAAGGGGACACTGAACTATGGAATTGCTGCCTTTTTGGAAAAAGAGATTGAAGTCAAAAATCATAGTGATTTATTTATTGCTCTTGATGATGTATCTGACAGCAGTACTGGAATCAGTGCAAAGAGTCTCGATGTGGAAGATTCCTGCTTGACTGTAACATCCGGTAATGCGATGAATGAGAGCAATAATACTACATCTTCAGCAATTGATCCTATAAGCATTACTATTAAAGACTCTATCGTTGAAGCAACTTCTGGAGATGCAAGTTACTCCTTTGCATTCTTTACACCAGGAGCAATCGATATTATGTTTGTAACGAGTGAAGGTGTAACAAATTCTCGGATAAGAGCAACTGCTGGAAGAGGTAGTGAAGGGAATAACATTGCGATTCTCGGGAATATTAATGTTATCGGTAATGGTACGCTTATTGCAGAAGCAATCGAAGGAGATTACGGAATTGGACTGGCTGGTTTCTTGAGTGCAACTGATGATTCTGTGATTAGTTTGAAGGGTTCTAAGCAAGCCATTTATTATCCTGATGAAAAATTTGAACCAGATGTAGGAACACGTTCTATCTTTGTAAGTGACTCGACATCAGACCCGGAAAAGCTTGTTCTCTGGAAGGGTGGAGACCTTCGTTCAGAAGATATCCACTGGATTACAGTCGGAACTGTCGAAAAATCGAATTATGTAGTAATTGATGGCGGTGATGCATCCTGGACAGAAGGCGGTACTTCTCCGTTATCGATCGAGATCGATAATACAGATACTTCTTCTGGTGCAGAAGATCCATTTGACCATTTTGTTGATGCATATGTAGATAACACAAAACTGACAAAAGATGTTGATTATACATTGGATCATGGAAGTGTCATCATTAATCTGCAGCCTTCTTACCTCAAGAACTTGAGTGCTGGTTGGCATACTCTGAGAGCGGTATTCAACAACAGTGATGATGTTATTTCTCGTTTCAATATTATTAAGAATTCCTCTGGAGGAGGCAACTCAAGTTCCAAATCCAGCAACTCCAATACTTCATCCGTCGTTACCTGTCAGATGGCTGGATATCCGAACGGATATGCCTGGAATGAAGCAGCTAAGGCATGTCAGCCGGGTTATATCGACAATAATGGCGTATTCCACAGCTACAGCACTGCGGCACGCAGAACAGTTCCAAAGACAGCAGATGAAGGTGTAAGCCCATTCTATCTGATGATTCTGATGCTGTTTGGTGCTTCAGGCTTAGGATTATTGCTGAAAAAAGAAAACTACAACTAAGAATTATTACAGATTAATCAGAGAGTGATGCAAAGCCCGTGTTAAACGGGCTTTGCATTGAGTGCATAAGCTATAATTCAATCAGAACCGACGGAGAGAACAACTTATGAAACAGAACGGAAAAATCGTAAATCTGGTATTACTGGTCATATTTACATTGATCTTTAACAGAATGCTGAAAAAGAAGAATAAAGAGAATAAGAAAATCAGCGGTCTTGAAATTGTTCTGACAGCAATACTGTTTCTTCTTGGAAATAAGAAAAAAGATTAAAAGGTTTCTCAGTCAGCAAAACTAGAACGCTTAACCGAATAACAGTCCGACAGGATTATTGTGGCTATCCTTTGGGAGGGGAGAGAAGCCTTCCGTACCTTGCATAACCCGCCTTGTTATTAAGTCATAAATATGAAGATCCAAGTTAATCGGATCGAATAATTCGAGTGCTGTATGCTTCGTCCAATCGAATGGCAGCATACGGCCTTTTATAAAACAGCAGGACAATATTATCTTGCTTAAAGTCATACAAAAAAATATCGCATAACATACATTATGCGAAGTAATATATATGAAAAGGCTTAGATGCATAGAATCGATTTATGATTCTTTTTTTATATTTGAATCGATACGAAGTAATATTAATTAATCGCAGCATGTTAATGTCTGAAATTCGTTTAGTTGTCGTCTTATGACACTGAATTTTTCTCTGATTTACGATACCGTCTCTTGAAACTATTCCGTGGATCTATTCGATACATGCTCAGTTGATTTTGAACATCCTCAGACTCGCTGAGACGATTTTAGATGGATAACTACCTTCTGATTCATTACTCGAGAGCTCTCATTGAGTCGTTTATTTCCAGATGATCCTGATTATTGAAATTAATTGCCCAAATACGGTCTGAGAGTTTATTGTGGGACTGTTCAACGATCGTTACAGTTTAACCATGAAAGAGTATCCTTTACAGCTTTCTTTAACGAATAGTATTTATTCTGTTCTGGTACCAGGCAGTTATCCATTTACTTCGTTGAAAAAACTATTTCAGTCCCCTGTTATCTATGTTTATTTGTGAATTATTCACAAATCAAAATCTATTTTAGTATTTCTTTTTTATTTCGTTTTGGTATTGATCGGTATTTCTTATGGTTTACCTTTGAATTTACCAAATTGACCTTCTGGATCCTATACTTCTGACGAACTGATCATTTTTTGCTTCTTAAAATCATTTCTCAACATACTCTCCCCTCTTTTCTGACAATTTTTACTTTATTTTCTGGCTTGCAACATATTCCTTTGTGCTGGTGTTTTAAAGATGAAAGGAAAAGCACGAAATGTGCAGGTACTTGAAATGACAAATACTCTTATGAAGATTGTGGCAGCGGTAATGCTGATGGCTGGAGGATGCCAGAAACATATAAAAGGCTCTGCTGAGAAAGCAGTTGAAGGAATTTATATCACAGTTTCTGCTGATGTCGATTACAACGAGAAAACAGAGTCTCATATCATTCATCTGAAATCTGAAATCACAAATCAGGGCGATGAGCCAGTCATGAATGTACGCTACAAAGTAGACTTCCTGGATCGTACCGGAGTCGTACGCTGTACCGTTAATCCGACCTGGAATGGCCAGGATACCCCGTTGAAACCGGGAGAATCCGTCACCCATGAGTATGGATTCCAGGATAAATTCAATGGCAATGGGCCGGTTTCCGCTTATGTGACTATTACGGAAGTGCTGACTGAAGAAGAAATGCCGCCGGTTCACCTGCCATTACCGGGTGAATATTGGTACCAGGCCATTAACGATGAACATATCAACCATATTAAAGAAGACAAACCTGCACGGATCGAGTTCTATATTGATCATATGGGTGCCCGGGAAGAAGCCGATATTACTGATCTGGAACTTATCGATGAAATTGTAGATGCGTTCTGCAACGTCAAAATCGCACAAGAATCCTATACGTTTGTAACAGACAACTATAATGGCATTCTGTTTACCTTCAAGGACGGTACAGAATCCTGGATCAGTCTGAATCTTACTACCTATGAAATGAGCGCCTACCGGATGATGCACTACTATGATCTTGATCAGTTTGAACCACTCTGGCAGCTCATGAACGAGTATGCGGATTATCCAGAATGAAAATTAATAAAGCGGCTCATACAGGCCGCTTCGTCATTATCTGGTGTATTGATTCTATGTCAGAACCGTGCTGCAGTTTCGGATGCACGGCTCTTTCGTTCTTTCTTGTCTTTATAGAGATTATTATCTGCACGCCGCAGACAGTTCTGAATCGTTTTTTCCTCTTTGCCAAGGGTATCATAACCGATGCTGATACCAACCGGGTTTGGCATATTCTTTGCTTCTTCCGCAACCTCTTTCCGGATTTCCTGAATCAGCTGATCGGTTTCAGCAGGATCGGTCGGATGGATAATGAGAATAAACTCATCACCGCCGTACCTTCCAAGGAACATCGGCATGCTGTATTTGTTAACCGTACGTTTTAATGCATTCGAAACGCGTACCAGAGCTTTGTCTCCCTCAGCATGTCCGTAGGTATCATTGATCTGCTTGAAGCCGTCTATATCCATCATGATCAGAACCGTATCACGGCCTTCCATATGCAGGTTCGATTCCTGTGCTACATAACGGGTCAGCTGACCGCGATTATTGAGATTTGTGAGCGGATCCATTGAGATCCGAAGCTCAATGGACTGGATGTAGAACAATAACATCAATATCAGTACGGTAAAGCAGTAAATCGGAATGTACGGATGCATCATCTGGATCAGACCGCCGGCAATTACCATGAGCGGGAAAATACCGATAAAGATATGTTTCCGCTTTTCGGAAATGCTTTCTTCCGCATGGGCTTTGCGCAATGTGTAGAAGAGAATTGCGCCCATATAGATATAAGGAACTGCCACAAGGTAAATGTTGTAGGCAGGAAGTGTATCGTTGTTTGCATTCAGAAGTACATCCGGCGCAAGGATAAAGTTCAGGATCATCGCAAGCGTGGAAACAATAAACGGAAACAGTACTGCAAATTTATTGATCTTCCGGTTGCGGTGCGGAACCTGTTCGTATGCCAGTACGAACTGAAGCCAGAAATACATTGTCGCAGCCATTGAAATATAGATCAGGAAACATTCAAATATCATCATCGGACGGCTCTTTGGAATATATCCGTCAATGATTGCAGCCCAGAGACAGTCGACCAGAAAGTAAAAGATAAAGGAAATCAGAACCTGATCAAACTTGATCTGTTTCTCCTGCCGGTCAATATTGAAATAATTGTGCAGCAGTAAAATGCCGAACACGACGGAACAGACAAGATTTGCTTCGATATAAAAGATTGAAAACCGGTACATCATAACATCTGACCCTACCCCTGATGTCACTTTCCACAGAATATGAACTACAACAAAAAACACGGATCTCATGGCTGCCATGAAATCTGGAACAATCTCATCATAATCCTGTTTGTTTCATTTTTCTAGAAACACGCCAAAATTAAGCTGACAATCACAATCCTTTTCAAAATGAATGGATCAGAACCCTCCCGCATATATTACTCTGTTTCGGAAAGACGAAAGAAAACCATCCGAAGATGGTTCTCCTGTTTCGTTAGCAGTCGTAGTCGCTCAGTGTGCAGCGAGCCAGGCTTTGACACGGGTATTTACATTTTCTTCAAGGTTCCGGTAGAAGAATGTGATGTCATAGCCGTGATAGCTGCCTTCCGGCAGTATCGGGATCTGATTCGGATATTCCGAGTAGTCCAGATCATCCACCTTCAGCGCATGGCGCTCTGTATCATCCAGATACGCCCCACAGAAAGCAGCCTGTTCAAACTTGATCTCCCCTTTGGCATTCGTCAGAACTGCCCCGAGGTTTTCGGATGCGTCTGCTCTTGTACTGTCCGTCTTCCAGTTGATCGGGTTGATCGAAACGTATTCCGTTCCTTTATGCAGAATCAGAGAATCATCGACTTCCGGAGTTTCACAGTCAAAACTGATCATGACTCCGGTATCTTCCGCCCCTTCTGCCGGCTTCAGGTTCGGATATTCTTCAAAGAGTGCTTTCTCCGTACCCCAGCCGATGTTATAGAAGCCAACCAGGTCATTCCGGAGGGAAGCAGCTTCTTCGGTATCCGGCGCAAAGAATTCCTTGGCCAGTTCCACCTGCAGCTCTGCTCCCTGGGAATAGGAGAAGAAGACGATCGGTCTGCCTGCTTCATGTACATTGTCGAGATAATACCGGAAGGCATTCCGTACATCCTGGCAGGCATAATCCCGGTATTTTGCGTAATCCGGATCATCATAGGCAAGCAGAGTAACCTGTCGGTAGGCTGGCGAATAGATTTTGCAGGAACCCGTAACCATACCTGCCATACGATTATCAATAGCCTGTTCCTTACGGATCGTATCTGCATTCAGATCAATATTTCCGACTGGGGAAGAATACACGGTTGCCGGTATCATAAAGGCATCTGCCGGGGCATCCTCATCTCCGGTACCGAACATGCACCAGTTATCCGGATTGCTGTAGTCTACCGGTTCTGTGGAATCGGTAATCGGTACTTCGTCGGTTGATGCAGCAGAAGCACTTGGAGAAGGTTCTGCGGAGGGTGTTTCTGCTGGTTCGGTTTCTTCCGTAGTTACTGGAGCTGAAGTGCCTGCACACCCTGCAAGCACCAGGGCAAGAAACAGTGCTGTGATGCGTTTTACCATATGTTTTCACTCCTGTAATGAAAAGACGGACCATTACCGATCCGTCCTGTTGCGCTGATTAGCGAACGTAGTCCTTGAGGCTCTTGGAAGCCTTGAATCCCGGTACCTTGGAGGAAGGGATCTGGATCGCTTCCTTGGTCTGCGGGTTGATGCCGGTCCGAGCTGCACGGGTCTTTACTTCAAATTTACCGAACCCGGAGATGTCTACTTTAGAACCATCCTTAAGGCCGTCTGCGATGGTCTTGAAGACAAGATCAACGATCTCCGCTGCTTCTTTCTTCGTCAGGCCATGTTTTTTTTCTGCAATCGTTTCTGAAATAGTCTTTTTGTTTACTGCTTCCATAATTCTTATGTTTCTCCTTTTCTATGCGTGAGTAATATTATCACGAAAACAATTCATTTCAATTCTTGACAATTCCGAATTCTCTTAGTGCGGAATCCGATCATAAAGCTGATCCAGAAGCGTATCCAGATCTTCTTTTGTAAGATCCTTTACGCCGCAGGCATTTGCGTGGCCGCCGCCGTGAAACTGTTCAGCAATATCGTTGATCGTCACATGCTTGGAACGAAGACTGCCGTCATAATACGATTCTCCGTTGATCTTCTTTTCACAGAAAATGGCATAGATCTCAAATTCATAGACATGTCCGAATTCCTCAATGAAATTCTTCACTTCCCGGATCGGCATGTCCCACTCTTCCATTTCCTGCACCGAAACGATACGGTATGCAAGTCTGCCTTCCCGGATCTGTACCGAACTTCTCAGCATGTTGGAGAACTTGAAGTTTTCCATGGACTGATCGAACAGTTCCCGGTTCAATTCCGGAATGCGGACGCCAAACCTCGAAAGCCATCCGGCGATCTCCAGAGAATGTGAAGTCGTGTTGCTTGTACGGAAACTCAGCGTATCCGTTAACATTCCCCGAAACAGGTATTCGGCCGTTTTCTGCGTCACGACCTGATCTGGGCACTGCTGGAAGAAATCTGCCAGGATCTCACAGGTCGATGCGCTTTCCACATAGACATACTGCACGTTGCCGAACGGATGCAGATTGGGGTGATGATCGATCTTCACGATCTTGTCTGCTAGCTGGCAGGAATGATCATCGATCCGTTCAAAGTTTGCCGTATCCACAACGATCGCAATGCTGTTTTCGATATCCCGGTTCCAGCAGGAATCGCTCTCCGGCCAGCAGTGGCCCTGCCGGCAGTATTCGATGCCGAGGGCATAAACTTTCTTCTGCGGCCAATTATCCTTGATCCAGTTTTTCAGGCCAAACTGACTTCCCACCGCATCACAGTCCGGATGTTCATGACGAAAAATCGTAATGATGTCATACGACTCGATGAGGGTCAGCAGCCCATCAAACTGCCACATGGATCACTGCCCCAGAAGACGGTACGTATCGCGTGCGATTACCAGTTCTTCATTGGTCGGAATGATGTAGACTGCGATTTCGCTGTCCGGTTTGGAAATCAGACATTCCTTGCCGCGAACGGAAGCGTTGAGGTCATAGTCAATGGAAAGACCCATTGCCTGTTCCAGTCCCTTCAGGATTCTTTCTCTGGTCTGCGCATCATTTTCACCAAGACCGGCGGTAAATACAAGTGCGTCAACATGACCGAGTTCTGCATAATAGCCGCCGACCTGGTTGACGACGCGGTTGGTATAAAGCTTGGTAGTCAGAATTGCACGTTCATTGCCTTCATCCACAGCTGCCTGAATGTCACGGGCGTCACTGGAAATACCGGAGATTCCGAGCATGCCGGAACGCTTGTTCAGCATCGTATCCATCTCATCCGGTGTGCATTCCAGTTTCTTCATCATATAGAAGACAACGGTCGGATCGATATCACCACAGCGGGTACCCATCATAATGCCGCCGAGCGGGGTCAGACCCATCGAGGTATTGATGACCTTTCCGTTGCGGATCGCGGTAATGCTTGCGCCGTTGCCCAGATGGCAGGTGATCATATTCAGTGTTTCCACATCCTTGTCCATCAGTTCCGCTGCTCTGCGGTTGACATACCAGTGGCTGGTGCCATGGGCGCCATAGCGGCGGATGTGGTACTGCGTATACCAGTCATACGGTACCGGGAACAGATAGCTTTCCGGACCCATAGTCTGATGGAATGCGGTATCGAATACAAATACATGACCGATCTCCGGCAGTGCACTGCGGAATGCCTCATAGCAGACCAGATGTGCCGGATTGTGCAGCGGAGCCAGTTCGGAAAGCTCACGTACGCGATCCACGACCGAATCATCCGCAACAACGGACTGGTCAAAATAGGAACCGCCCTGGACGATACGGTGGCCTGCACCCTGGATCTCATCCAGTGATTTGACGATGCCGTACTCCAGCAGGCTGTCCAGAAGCAGCTTAACTGCCGTTTTATGATCCGGAATAGGAAGATCCTTAACTTTCTTTTCGCCGTCAATCTTAATGGTAAATACGCCCATATCCTGGCCGATGCGCTCAGCCTGACCGCTTGTCAGAACGGTTTCACTGGGCATTTCAAACAGCTGGAATTTTAATGACGATGAACCTGAATTAACTGAAATAATCTTACTCATATTCTCCTCCGATCAGTTCTGTTTCCATGAGTTTGTTTACATATTTTTTACAGGTTGGATCCTGTTTCATCCGTGCATAGATTTTCGTCCGGGCATCTCTTGCCTGAACGCATTTCAGCACCTGCTCATACTGTTCCAGCTCTGCTTCGCACTTGCGTACCGTATCGGAAACGGCAGCTCTGGAAATGGATTCGATCTCTGCGATTTCGGTCATGGAGAGATCTTCCCGATAATAACAGCGGCAGATCTCCTGCTGCCGCGGGGTCAGCAGCGCTCCGTAAAAGTCCAGCAGCGTGTTGACTCTGATCTTATCCGACATGTTCCTGAAGATCCTCAGAAATACTGTACAGGTAGGAATCCAGATCGAACGGTCTCAGGTCTTCCGGCTTTTCTCCCAGTCCGATAAAGTATACCGGCAGATGGAGACGGTGCTTGATCGAGATGATAATGCCGCCCTTTGCGGTACCGTCCATCTTGGTCAGAATGATGCCGGTGAGGTCCGTCGCTTCATGGAAGATCTCTGCCTGCGACAGTCCGTTCTGTCCGGTTGTCGCATCCAGTACCAGCCAGGTATTGTGCGGTGCACCGGGAATCTCCTTGCCGGCAACCCGGTTCATCTTGGAAAGCTCCTGCATCAGTCCCTGCTTGTTCTGAAGCCGTCCTGCGGTATCACAGAGCAGAATGTCGATGTTGTTGTCTTTGGCATAACGGCACCCGTCAACGATTGCGGCACTCGGGTCCCCGTTTTCCCTCCCCTTTACAGTCGGTACATTCAGGCGTTCCCCCCATTCCGCAAGCTGATCGATCGCTCCAGCACGGAAGGTATCCGCCGCAACAAACGCTACGGTCTTTCCCTGATCCATATACATCTTGGCAAGTTTGGCGCAGGTCGTCGTCTTACCGGATCCGTTTACGCCTTCCAGAAAGATGACGGTCGGTCCGTTCTCATTGTAACGGATCGGTGCGTCTTCTGTTTCCTCATAGATCTCCTTCATCGTCCGGATGAGGAAGTTCATTGCCCAGTGAAACGTTACATTGACATATTCTTTACTGGTCTCCAGCAGCTTCTCACAGATCATGTCTGCCAGTTCAATGCCGACATCTGCTTCAAGCAGAACGATCGTCAGCTGTTCCAGAAAGGCATCGTTGACACCGGTATATTTCAGCTTCATCTCGTTCAGCGCATTGCCGAAGCTGTCCTTGGATTTCCGGAAGCCGGAAAGATAGATCGCCTTATCGTCTTTGCGGGAGAATTTTTCTTTCAGTGTATCCAGAAAACTCATGCCTGTGCTCCTTCCAGCGCCGGCGCTTCCGCCATCGACATCGCATCTCTCAGCTCAACCTTCAGCATCTGAGATACACCCTGTTTCTGCATGGTAACGCCATACAGCACATCCGCATTCTCCATGGTTCCCGGACGGTGTGTTACGACCAGGAACTGGGTACGGTCGGTATAGTTGTGCAGATACTGTGCAAACCGTTCAACGTTGCTCTGATCGAGCGCAGCTTCCACCTCATCGAGAATGACAAGCGGTACCGGTTTGACTTTGAGAATCGCAAACAGGACGCAGAGCGCAATCAGGGATTTCTCTCCGCCGGAAAACAGCATGTTGTTCTGAACCGCTTTTCCCGGAGGCTGGGCATCAATATCGATGCCGGTATTGAGAATATCCGTCGGATCTTCCAGAATCAGACGAGCCTTGCCGCCGCCGTAGAGACTGCGGAAGATATCGTTGAATTCTTTATTGATCTGATCAAACATCTGCTTGAACTGCGTCGTCATGACACGGTCCATCTCTTCGATTGCGGCAAGGATCTTGTCCCTGCTGGCCGTCAGTTCATCGATCTGCTTCTTCAGGAATTCATAGCGTTCATTGACTTCACTGTACTGTTCCGGTGCTTCCATGTTGACATTGCCGAGACGTTCAATATCCGCCCGCAGCTGAAGCACTTCTTCCCGTGCGTTTTCAACACTGGTATCCGTTACCTTGGTCTTGGCGAATTCAAACGTCAGCTGATATTCGCTGGCAAGCCGCTGCAGATTG
The DNA here is from genome assembly GCA_017512725.1 of Solobacterium sp. GTDB lineage: Bacteria > Bacillota_I > Bacilli_A > Erysipelotrichales > Erysipelotrichaceae > Bulleidia. Next base: position 217,549 of record JAFWEW010000032.1, on the reverse strand, counting down.
TTTTCAATCTTGGTCTCGAGTCTTCCCTGGTCGACCTGGATCGCATTGATTGCCGCAACTGCACGTTCCTGATCCTTGCGGAGCTGGCGGATCTGCTGTTCCTTGCGGTCGATCTCACTGTTGATGACCAGACGGCGTTCCCGTTTGGATTTGATATCAGAGGTAATGCGGTCACGGTCCGAATACGCACGGTTCAGACGAATGACCGTATCATCGATTTCTTCTTCCGGCAGGGAATCACTGAGCTGATCCGGTGCCAGCAGCGCCAGGTCGTTTTTCAGCTTGTCGTATTTTGCCTGCTTGGCATCGACCACCGGTTCAAGACTTGCGGCGTCGATCCGGGTCTGCTGAAGTCTGCGGGTAATATCTTCGCGTTCACTGATCGCTTTTTCGCTTTCCCTTCTTGCAAGTTCAACCCTTGCAGTCTGGGCATCGATGGAACGGCGGATCTCTTCTGCTTCCCGTGCGGCCGTGATCGGAGTCGTGCTGCGCTTCATCTTTCCGCCGGTCATGGAACCGCCGCGGTGAATGACTTCCCCATCAGTGGTAACGATGTTGTATTTCCGTCCGGTCAGAGAAGAAAGATTATTACCGGCCTCCATGGAATCCACGACCAGTACATTATTCAGAAGATAGTCAACCACCGGCTGGAAGGTTTCTTCACAGGTCACAAACTGTGCTGCAGTGCCGAGATAGCCTTTGGTATTCTCACAGATAACCGAAGCCTCCTGGGAAAGATAGCGTTTCTGACAGACATTCACCGGCAGAAAAGTCGCGCGGCCGCTCTGGTTTTTCTTCAGGAAGCGGATCGCATTGCGGGCACTTTCTTCATCTGCGGTGACGATATTGTACATCGCTCCGCCCAGTGCTTCCGAAATCGCCTGTTCATAGCCTTCCTGAGCATGCAGTTCCTGACCGATCACGCCGAGAATGCCCGGCAGTGCATTGCGGTTTTCCATGACGGAACGGGTACCGGCATTTCTGCCGCTGCTGAACGGATCTCTCAGAACGGTCTCGAGATAGGCCTGCTGGTTCTGCATGCTGCGAAGAACCCCCTGGGCCTGTTCATATTCATTGCTCAGATCAAATACGCTCTGGGCGATCTGACGCAGTTTCTCACTGTCCAGCTGAATGGAAGTATTGAGCGCATCCAGACGGGCTTTCCGGTCTTCGTATTCGATCCGCGCGGTTTCCAGAAGTTCTCTGGTCTCCTTTGCCTTTTCTTCCCGGTTGCCGGTCTCAATGATGTATTTGCGGCGTTCATCCATTTCCGTACGTCGCTGTTCAAGACTGGTGATGTCATCGACCGTACGCATGAGATCTTCCTGCAGTGCCGCAATCTCTGCCTCCAGTTTTGCGGCTTCTTTCTTCTGCTCGGAGATCTTGGTCTCACCGATCTGAAGATCCGTGGAATAGATCTGTTTCTTGGTTTCAATATCAAACAGTGTCTTTTTGGTATCTTCAATCGAAGCAGTCAGTTCATCCACCTCCTGTACCAGTACGGCAATTTCAATCTCTTCCAGGCGCTGTTTCTTCTCCCGGTAGATCTCAGCCTTGCGGGCCTGTCTCTTTAAAGGACTGACCTGCTTTTCCAGTTCAATCAGGATATCCTTGCTGCGGTCCAGGTTGTCTTTTGTACGGGAAAGACGGGAGATGCTTTCCATCTTCCGCTTTTTGTATTTCGCTACCCCGGCTGCCTCTTCAAAAATACCGCGGCGGTCGATCGGTTTGGATTCCGCAAAGGTAATGACGTTGCCCTGTGAAATGATACTCAGGCTGGATTTGCCCAGACCGGTATCCAGAAACAGATCCACGACATCCTTAAGCCTTACCGCGTTCCGGTTAATCAAATATTCCGCATCACCGGTATCCCGGAACAGACGCCGTGTGACTTCCAGTTCATCCTTATCTGAGTTCAGGATATGGTTGGAATTATCAAAAACAAGCGTTACTTCTGCCATATTGAGCGGCCGGCGGTCTGCAGAACCGGAAAAGATGACATCACTCATCTTCTCACCGCGCATCTGCCGGGAGCTCTGTTCTCCAAGTACCCAGCGTACCGCATCAGTTATATTGGATTTTCCGCATCCGTTCGGACCGACAACGCCGGTAATCGGATGCTCAAATGAAATAACGGTCTTGTCCGCAAAAGATTTAAATCCCTGCATTTCTATCCGTTTTAAAAACATTGTTATCTCCTTAAAAGCCATGCCTATTATAGCAAATAAACCATCGGATTCCGCACCGGATTTCCCGCTTTCTGCACCGTGTGAATATTAATGTTTTCTGCAGTGTACACAATAAAAAAACAAAGGAAACACGGGATTTCCTCTGTTGTTCTGAATGCCTTATTCCTGGGCCAGTTTTGCCTCGGCTGCTTTTGCGGCTTCCGGGTTCTGTTCCTTCATGATCGCAAGCATTTCCTTCAGGAGCTTGATATCTTCCGGATCTTCCTTCGGTGCTTCCTCTTCTTCCTCTTTCTTGCCGATCTTCATCGCAGCGTTGATTGCTTTGATGACGCAGAAGAGAATGAATGCCATGATCAGGAAATTGATTACATCCGAGAGAAACTGACCGTAATTGAATGATACTCCGAGAATCTTGAACGATCCGCCGATCTGTACGCCTTCTTCATTAATGCCGCCGGTGCAGAGCTGAATCAGCGGGTTGATGAAGTTGTTTGTCAGGGAAGAAACGATATTGCCGAATGAAGCACCGACAATCACACCGATGGACATATCCATCACGTTCCCCTTCAACGCAAATGCCTTAAACTCTTCCAGAAATTTCTTCATAAGCCTCCTCCTTTATTGCTTCAGATTGATTTCTATCCTCTAACGTCAATATTATATAACTTCCCATACAGGAAGGGTTCGCAGAAATAAAGGGTTCCGGTTCAAGTATCCTGGTCGTGTTCCCTTCCTCAATGACCGGGTACAGCCGGTTCTGCAGATCTTCCAGATACTTCCCGCTCACGTGGTAATCCCGGATGAGCATGAGGTCCCGCCTTCCATAGACAAGCCGGCAGGCTGGAAGCACGAACCCGCAGCGTTCCTGAAACGCTTCCAGGATCAATACAATATTCGTATCGGTACACTCCGAAGATAAGATAACCCCTTCGATCCCGGGCAATGAAAGCAGGTACGCAGCCGCGTAGGAATTCGTAATATTCAGGCTCATGCCCGCAAGTCCATGCGCTATATTCATCCAGAGGTCACCCGGCTGGGAGAGAACTGCTTTTTCAATACCCTGTTTCTCAGACTGCTGTTCATCGACAACCGGACGAACCGGAACAACACAGGGGTCCGAGGGATCCAGTACATGACCGGTATCGCTGATCACAAGCTTTGGGAACGTATAGGGTTTTTCTTTGATTGAGAACCGGTATTCCGATTTCTGCCCTCTTGTATAACGGGAAGCCCTTTGATCCGAAAGCTGTTCAAACAGTGACCGCCGCAGTTCATTGAGCATGGATACCGGCAGAAAGATCGCATCCAGCGTTTTTTTCTGTACCGTCACGGTATAGGGTTCCCCGGCGGTTTTGCATAATGCCTCCGTGATCCGCTCATGTGTTAATGGGGCTTTCTTCGCCGGTTCCAATGGTTTTTCGGAACAGACGGTTACGGTATTGCCGTCCGGATCAGCTGCGGTCAGCCGGAGTGGCTCGCCTTCTGCCGCATGATACGTGACGGTAACCGGGATCGCCCGGGACTGGGAATCAATTGTTACATCCAGCTGTTCCAGCAGTGCCGTATCACTGGTTTTCAGCAGCGGCTGGCCGGGTTTTGGAAACGGCTTGGAATTGCAGTCAAGGATCACGGTATCGCCGGCACAGGCATGATTGACCAGCAGTCCGTTCTTTTCAATCCGTACGGCGGTAAGGCCGGTATCGATCGGATCATTCAGGATTCTCAGACCATCATGCTGGGTCAGGGTATCCGAGAGACGGACCGTCACTTTTCCTTTCTTATACGAAAGAACGGTACCGATCTGTACACCCATGTGATTTGGACGGAAGGATGTCATCCGGGCATCCTGGTCATCATGAAAGGCATGTCCTTTGGTAAAGCCTCTGGTAAACAGCAGATCCAGTTCTTTCTGGCGCGTTGCAGGAACGGCGTATGGTTTTCCTTCATAATACGCATCGATCGCTTCCCGGAATGTCCTGGTAACGAGATATACATATTCCCTGCGTTTCATGCGTCCTTCGATCTTCAGACTGCAGACACCTGCCTCGATCAGCTGCGGAATCTCTTCAATCAGGTTCAGGTCCTTCATGGCAAGCGCATATTCGCCTTCCCGGCTGCCGCAGCGCACCTGTCCGTCGCTTTCATGAAAGCGCAGACGGCACATCTGTGCACAGGTTCCGCGGTTGCCGGAGCGGTTCTTGATCGCCTGGCTCATCAGGCACTGACCGCTGTAACTCACACATAATGCGCCATAGGCAAATACTTCGATTTCAATTCCGGTATTGACGCATTCTCTGATTACTTCGATCGGGGTTTCCCTGGCAACGACAGCCCTTGCGGCACCCTGTTCTTTCATAAAGGAACAGCCTGCCGGGTTATGGATATGCATCTGGGTGCTGCAATGGATCTCAAAGTCCGGGTATTCCAGGCGCACCCGGTGGAAGAGACCAAAGTCCTGGATCAGAAGTGCATCCGCCTCGGCATGGTAAAGGAAATCCACTTCCTTCATTGCCGCTTCCATCTCCGCTTCAAACACCAGCGTATTCATGGTCACATAGACCTTTACACCGCGGATATGACAGTAGCGTACCGCTTCAAGAAATTCTTCATGCGTAAAATTACCCGCAAAGGCACGGGCACTGAAGCTGGTTACCCCTAGATAGACCGCATCACATCCGCCTTCCACAGCTGCCTTAAGGGCATCCATATTGCCGGCTGGTGCGAGCAGTTCAATTTTCTTCAATAACGGATCGTACAATCTGATACTCCTTTATTAACTGTTCCAGCCGCATTGAGGCATTGGCGGCTGAGGTAGAGGGAAGTGCGATATGCCGGACTTCCGTAACAATATACTTTCGGAACAGTGCTGCCGCTTTCCCGCCGGTCGTAACGATCGTGTGAACCGAAGTCTCAGCAATCAAACCATTGATATCATTTGGCCGTACATCTTTGATTGAGGCATCATTTGATCCATGGATCGTACAGCTTTCGATCACATCCCATAGTGCGATCCGATGGTCCAGACAGAACTGTTTCCGGTCTGTGATTTCTTCTTCAAATACCGCAGAAAGAACCGGCCAGAACCGGTTTGTCCGGTTGGCATAGTAGAACTGTTCTTTGCGGGAGACAACCGAGGGAAACGACCCGAGGATCAGAACCCTGGAATTTCGGTCATAGACCGGTTCCAGTTCATGATAGAGACGTGTTTCAGTGCTCATGGAGGTTCCTCAGAAGAAACAGTTCCACACTGTCCGTTGCGTCGAGCTGCCCCGTTTTCATTCCCTGATCGATCTCAGCAAGTTCTTTCAGCCGCTGCAGGAACCACCCGCTGGAATGGCCGCCGCAGCTGTCCAGATCTTTATCCGGAAATCCCTGTCCGGTACGGGATTTGATTTCTTCCATGGACATGCCGGCTTCATAGCATTTCCTTACACAGTACAGCCGCTTCAGCCGGTAAGAAAGTGTCGGCAGGATGCCGAATACATCCATCGCCGCATGTTCACGAAGCTCATACCAGGTTTCCATAACTGAAGCCGCATTGCCTTTGACAAAGGCATCCGAGAGCTTCCATACATTGACTTCCGGGTTATAGCTGACGAGTCCTGCAATGGCTTTTTGATCAAAATCCTGACCGCCGTAAAGTTCCATTTTTTCCAGGGTCCGGTAAAACTCGGTTGCACTGTCGGAGATCCGGAGTTTGAGTTCATTCAGCGCTTCCGGGGTGAGATGAAAATTCCTAGCGCTCAGTTCCCTGCGGATCATCTGATCCAGTTCCCACGGACTTGGATTGGAAAAGGTAATGATACTGACGGTCTTTCCGGCATGAGAAGAAAGAACTTTGTATTCTTTGGTCCGCTTGTCACAGAGATATCCGTCGCAGAGAAAAATCAGATCGGTATCCGGATTTGGAGAAAGACAGTACTGATCCAGCAGATCTGCAGTCGAAGCAGTCTGCTTTTTCTTTGACTTGGATGGTTTTGCCGCGGCAGAACCACCTGCTTTGAGAAAATACGGATTGGTCAGCAGTACGACCCTTCGGTCCCCAAACAGTGAGATCGTTGAGCAGAGATTCAGTACGCTTTCCATGGAAAAACCGGTGCGGACGCTTGCGTCGATCACCGTTATGTTTTCTCTTTCTGCTTTGGAATTTTTGATCAGCTGTTTCTTTTTGGCATTCAGCTGATAGCTCTCTTTTCCTTCCAGTACCGTAATCACAAACGTATTATATCAATCTTTCCGCCGGCAGTAAGAAGCACGTTGAAAAAGGGAAAACAGAGGATCGAAATATCCCCTTCCTGTTTCGTATCCAGCCAAGGGATCCGGCGGGCATTGAAACGGGTGATCACATTTGGATTTGGATGATGATAGATGGAATAAGCACCGCTGGAGATAATGATCAGATATGGTCTTACCGTATTCAGAAGCAGGTCTGAGTTGCCGGTATTGCTGCCGTGATGCGAGGCTTTGAGCAGGTCACAGGATAGATCCGGATAACGATGAACGATGGCTTCCTCGGTATTCTTATCCGCATCCCCGGTCAGGAATATACGCATTCCGTTCAGCAGGAAGTAATCGGTAATCGAGCTTTCATTGGCGTCATCGGACTGGATCGGATTTAAATCATACAGTTTTAAGAACCCGCAGGATAACGGTTCGTGATGGGCCGTGATCACGGTTTTTGGGTGAAACGTATCGATTACATTCTGCTGGTTGCCGCTGTGATCATTGTCCGAATGGGTAATGATCAGGGCATCGAGTTTCCTTATGCCTTTTGCCTTCAGCATTGTTTCCACAGCCCTCCACTGACTCGGTTTTCCGGTATCGATCAGAATATCCGAGGTGGAACAGGGACCCCGGATCAGGATCGAATCCCCCTGCCCGACATTGATAAAAGTAATCTCGGCAAGCGGATGGAACAGTCCCAGCAGCTGAAACAGCAGAAACAGTATACAGGCGCTCCGCATCCGGTGTTTTCCATTACGGATCTGCAGCAGAGACAACAGAAAGAAGAGCAGTCCAAATCCGATCAGACTGCCGGGAATTTCGAACCAGGAGAGGCAGGACAGGATCTGATCCGCCAGTGGAACCAGCATAATCAAGGAGAGACCGGTAATTGCTTCCAGAAGTGCCAGAAGCCAGAAGAAACCGGTCACCGGCATCAGAAACGGGTAGATGAGCAGTTCAATGGGATTGACGGAATGGAACAGCACCGATTCCATGGACATGCCGAAAAACAGCGTGTGCAAGCGTTTCTGTTCCAAACGGTCCGGCACAAATGCATAGACGGCCGGAATAATGAAGGAGGCACTGTTTACAACCCATGGGAAAAGACGAAGGCCGATCAGAAAGGAAACTGCTTTCGCCTTCCTTCCGCTTAATCCTGCGGCAATAAGACCGGCATAGATCAACCGGCGGGTCAGGAGATACGGGAAATGGAAGAACCCGCAAAGCAGGATATTAATGGATAAGATCACTCTTTTGCGTGGTTTGTCACAAAGCACATATTTCAGGATCCAGTTCAGAAACAGCAGAACACCGGCCAGCGAGAAGCCCCGGTCCCGGAAGATTCCCTGAAAGTTGTCTTTCGCATGGATCTGAAACAGGATATCCAGCAAGAGATCACGGTGCGGAGAACCGCTGTCCAGGATCCGTTTCATCAGGAATCCCCTCGGAGAACGGGATGGCTTTATTACGGTGATGGTTTCCGGAGAAATACTGCGGGTAATGCCCTGACGCCTGCAGTATGCGGCAAAATCGAATTGATAAAACCCGTTCGAAGAATACAGCGCTGAACTCACGCCGTCATAACGGATAACGGAATCCAGAATTGGTCGGGACGCGGTATAAACAAGCATTCTTGAATTGCCGTTTTGAACGATGACATAGGAATCTCTTACGGTTATCACCCGGCCTTCGTGCATATCCGGATCCGTACGGGGTAACGGAATGAGAAACACGGAAAGGATCAGTGCCGGTACCAGCAAGTGTCTGCTTTTTGAAACCAGGGCATACAGAATCAGAGCCAGTGCAGCTACTGTCCAGCGGTAACGGTCTGCCTGCAGGATCAGCCAGGCTCCGATCAGCAGCGGAAGTGCGTTGTCATAAACCTCTTCAAAGCGTGATAAGATCCGCGATCGCATCATATCTGGTTCTGCCGATTCCCTTAACATTCATCAGATCTTCAGTTTTCTGGAACAGGCCGTGATCATTACGGTAAAGAATGATCTTCTCTGCAGTTGAGGGACCAATGCCGGGAAGCTTAGAGAGATCTTCTGCCGTACCGGTATTGATGGAAACCCGCTGGGGTTCCGATTCGTTCTTTTTTGCGGGAATGCGCAGCACATCATGATCGTTGAGTACCATATCCGGGTTCAGCACGGTAAGATCGGCATCCGGCAGGACTTCCACTTCTTCCAGTACTTCCTGTACGGTCACATACGGATGTGCGGTAACCGGGCCGGGATCGGCAACCTCTCCTTCTACCTGAACCGTGATCGTACTTCCCTGAATGGTCTCAAGATCTGCCGTTCGAAAATCCAGACAGAATGCTGTTGCCAGCATACAGAAAAAGATAAGCAGCTGTCTCATAAGAGAACCCTCCTGCTTATCTTTTAGTAATGAATCGTTAAACTTCCCTGTTATTTGATTTTGATGATCATAACCTTGTAAGGCTTTTTGGCATGAACATCAACGGTCTGACCGGCTTTCTTATCCAGAATTGCCTTAGCCAGCGGTGCTTCGTTGGAAATCAGACCGGCAAGCGGATCTGCTTCGGTTGTACCGACGATCCGGTATTCCGCTTCTTCCTTGGTATCTTCAAACTGCAGACGGACGGTCGAACCGATCTGAACGACCTTGGATCCGGACTTGGTATCGATGATCTCATAGTTCTTGAGCATTTCTTCCAGTTCGGAGATCCGGTGTTCAACCTGTGCCTGCTTTTCACGGGCAGCGTCATAGTCCGCGTTTTCCGAAAGGTCACCGAGGGAACGGGCTTCCTTCAGTTCCGCTTTTACAACTTCACGCTCGACATGCACGAGGTTATGGTATTCTTCCTGCAGCTTCTTCAAGCCGTCTTCTGTCAAATAGATCTTATTCTCTGCCATGGTTTCTCCTTTGTTTTTCCCGTCCTACATTATAGCTTCTCGATTCAAGAGAATCTACTTTTTTAAATACAGCGTCTACTGGCCGCGGATGATACTGCTGATCTTGGTTGCGAGCAGATCGATCGCAACGGTGTTGGAACCGCCTTCCGGAATGATGATATCGGCATACCGCTTGGTCGGTTCGATAAATGTCGAATGCATGACTCTGACCGTCGTCACATACTGATTGACAACACTGTCCAGAGAACGACCGCGTTCCTTGACATCGCGTACCAGCCGGCGGATAAAGCGGATGTCTGCTTCGGTATCGACAAATACCTTGATGTTTTCCAGCTGCCGCAGATTTTCATTTTCCAGAACAAACAGGCCTTCCAGCAGGATGACATCCGCCGGTTCAAGATGTTCTACGACATTGGACCGGTTGTGCGTTACGAAGTCATAGGTCGGTTTTTCGACCGCTCTGCCGGCCAGCAGTTCCTTGAGCTGAGTGATCAGCAGATCATTGTCAAAGGCGAACGGATGATCGTAGTTCGTCTGAACGCGTTCCTCCATGGAAAGGTGTGTCTGATCCTTGTAGTAATCATCCATTCGGAGGATCAGGACGGATTTCGTATCCGAAAACATATCCTTGATCTTCATCGCAATGCTTGTTTTTCCGGAAGCGGATCCTCCGGCAATGCCAATCAGAATCGGTTTGTTCATCGTAATGGTCTCCTATTCCTGTTGTGCCTTAAGCAGGTTGCCTTTGTCATCGTAGAAGAGTGTCATATGAAACGGAATCCCTTCCCGGTCAATCATCTTCCTCAGAAAGAGTTTGTCCCCTTCCCAGAGCGGAAGTTCCAGAATCTTGTTTTCTTCGATCCAGGCAAACGTTCCTTCCCCGCATTCCCGCAGTTCACCTTCCGCACCGTAACAAAGGAATACATGGATGCGTTCCGTTTCACGGGTGTCATAGCAGAAGTCCACCGTGCCGGCCAGCTCCATGTCTTTCGGTTCCATGCCGGTTTCTTCCCGGAATTCCCGAACCGCGCACTCTAAGGGAGTCTCACCGGGAAGGCTTTTCCCGCCGACCCCGATCCACTTTCCTTCATTGATGTCATCCGGTTTGCGATTGCGGTACATCATCAGCCATCGGCCGTTTTCAATCAGATAAATACAGGTACTTTCCATCATCAATGGTAGTTGGTATGGGCTGCGACATTTGCATTGTGTTCGTCAAGCGTGCGACCGTAATAGACCACACCGGTATCAACATCGGCCATGAAGTAGTAATAGTCACTGTCCGTAGGGTTCAGGACCGCTTCAATCGCCTCTTCGCCCGGGTTGATGATCGGTCCGGGAGGCAGTCCCGGATATTTGTAGGTATTGTACGGGCTCTCGAAATCCGCGTTGGTTTCACACGCAAGCCAGTTTTCTCCCTTGTCCTCATCCATCGCATAGCAGACGGTTACCGAAGACTGCAGGGCCATATTGATGGCAAGACGGTTGTAGAAGACACCGGCGATCATTTTCATATCCTCCGGCTTACCGGCCTCATACTGAACGATAGAAGCCAGTGTATACAGCTCATGAACACTGTATTCACTCGCATTGATCGCATCCTGGTACTTCTGGTACACCTGAAGCTGCTGATCGAGAATCTTTTCCGTTACGGTTTTCGCATCCGTCTCCCGATAGAATTCATAGGTATTCGGGGCAAGGAAGCCTTCCAGCCGGCAGCGGATATTCGGATTGAAGATCTCTTCGGTCAGGAACGGATAGCGCTCCATCAGAGAGCGGAGATATTCCTCATCGTTCCATAATGTCAAAAGCTCTTCCGCGGAAACCGTGGTCGCTTCAGCGATCTTTGCGGCCGCATGTTTTGCCCAGTCCCCTTCAATGATCGTAACGGTGACGGAGTCAACTGCCGCATTGGAACTGTCACTGAGATGTTCAAAGATCGTTTTGACGTCCCAGCTCTTGTCGAGATCATAGGTGCCGGACTTGATGCCCGTCAGATTGTTCTGACGCACATAAAAATATACAAAGTCCTTGTTGCGGATCAGACCTTCATCCTTCAGGATCTGTACCGTCGTTTTGACGGAAGAACCGTCCGGGATCGTAACCGTAACAACTTCACTTTCTTTCTGAATCGGTTTCAGAGAATTCCGGTAACTGAAAAAGAGGATTGCGCCTGCAATCAGAACCGGAATCATCAGTAAAAGAAGCAGACGCCCGACTCTGAGTCTTCTCCTTCTTCTTCGTTTCTTCTTAGCCATTGTTTTCCTCTTCAAACGCACCAAGCACTTCCTGGCACATCTCAAACTCTTCCGGGTCACTTACCGGTTCGAGGTTCCCCTCATCATCATAGGCAAAGGCAAATACATCTTCTTCCTCTTCCGAGGGATATTTGACCAGTACGTATTTGCGGCCATGTTCTTCATCATCAAATGTGAGAACGATTTCCATTTCGGTTTCCTGACCGGTTTCATCGGTCAGAATCAGGCGGTTATCCATAAAGACCTCCTTTTATGAAGAGAAAGGCGACTAATCGCCTTTCCCCTGATTTGCGTCGAGATAATACTGCAGAATCCGAACGGCTGCCATCCGGTCAATTACTTTTTTGCGTTTTTTCCGGGAGACATCCGCCATGATCAGAATCGCTTCGGATTCACTTGTCGTATTGCGTTCATCCTGAAGCACGACCTTCACGCCGGATTCCTCTTCCAGCACCCTTCCGAATTCTTCCGAGATCTGTGCCCGTTCCCCGCGGTCGCCGTTTTCCAGCAGCGGCCACCCAAGCACGATAAGATCCGGTTTTTCTTTCTGGATCAGCACAAGCAGCTGGTCCAGGGCAGAATCATAATCATTCGGCCGGAAGCGGATCGTTGTAAGCGGACTTGCGATAAAGCCGGTATCACTGTGGCTGACGCCGCAGGTCACACTGCCAAGATCAAGGCCGAGATAGATCATTCTTCGTTGTTCTCTTCCAGATAGAAGCGGACAAGCTCTTCAATGATCTCATGCCGTTCTACCGACTGAATGATCGAGCGTGCATTCTTATGGGAAGAAATGTAAGCCGGATCATTGGAAATCAGGTACCCCGCAAGCTGATTGATCGCATTATAGCCGCGCTCCTCCAGTGCAGAACGCACCAGCATCAGCACCTGCCGTATGTTTTCACGGCGAATATGATCAGCGTCAAAACTTACTGTCGGTGAAATATCAATATTACTCATGGGACACCTCCACTTCTATTAACTATTCTATCTTAATTTATTCAAAAGTGTAGAAAGGAATCAGGCATTTGTGATCCGGCTGCGGACTTCTTCCAGCGCTTTGTCTGCAGCAGTGATGTCCTTGCCGCCGGCCTGGGCCATATCCGGGCGTCCGCCGCCGTTGCCGCCACACAGCTGTGCCGCCGCCTTGACGAGATCGCCGGCTTTGAGCCCCTTCTCAATGGCCGCCTTGGAAGCAGCGCATACGAAGGTGATCTTGTCGCCGTTCACATTGCTTACAAAGACAAGGCCATCTGTAAGCTTGTTGCGCAGGGTTTCGGCATAGCCCTTCATCGCTCCGGTTTCCATACCGTCTGCCTTTACGATCAGAACCGAAAGACCGTTGATGGTTTCAGCCTTGCTGACCTGTTCTCCGGCATTGGCCGCAAGTGCCTTCTGCTTGGATTCCGCGATTTCTTTCTTAAGAGAAGCGTTTTCTTCCAATAATGCTTCGATCTTTTCCTGCAGACCCTGGAAATTCTTCAGGCGCATCAGAGCCGCCGTCTGCATCAGATATTCTTCTTCTGAGCGGAATGCCTCATAGGCATCCATCTTAGTGATGCTGGTGATACGGCGCACACCGGAACCGATGGATTCCTCGCTGACGATCTTGAAGACACCGAGACTGCCGGTATTCGAAACATGTGTACCGCCGCAGAATTCCTTGGAGAAATCCCCCATCGATACAACACGGACACTGTCTCCGTATTTTTCATCGAACAGAGCGATCGCACCGGTTTTCTTCGCCTCTTCGATCGGAAGCACTTCAGTTACTACTTCCACATCCGACTGGATCATCTGGTTGACCAGACGTTCAATTTCCTTCAGCTGTTCGTCGCTGACTTTCTCATAATGGTTGAAGTCAAAACGGGCATAGTCCGGGCAGTTGTAGGAACCGGCCTGGGCAACATGATCGCCAAGTACCGTACGCAGCGCACTCTGCAGAAGATGCAGAGAACTGTGGTTGGCACGGGTCCGCTGGCGGTTTGCCAGATTATAGATACCGGTTACGGTATCGCCTTCCTTCAGGCAGCCTTCCTTGATCTCAATATGATGGAGCGGCTGATGGTGCGGTGCCTTCTTGACATCCGTTACCTCTGCCTTGAAACCTTCTCCTTCAAGAATTCCGGTATCGGCACACTGTCCGCCGGATTCCGCATAGAAGCAGGTCTTTGAGAGAATAACATCACCGGTATCGGTCAGTTCCTTTACCCGTACACCGTCCTTGAACATCGCAAGAACGGTTCCGACGGAACTCGTATCGGTATAGCCGGTAAACTCGGAAGGTTCTTCGAAGTCCATCAGATCTGCCGACTGGCCATGCATGGACTGTTCACTGCCTCTGGCTTCCTTTGCGCGACGTACCTGTTCAGCCATTTCACGGTCAAAGCCTTCCATATCGACGGTGTAGCCGGCATCTTCTGCGATCTCGGCCGTGAGTTCTTTCGGGAAACCGTAGGTATCGTAAAGACGGAATACGACTTCACCAGGCAGTACCTTTTCTGCCTCATGGAGCTTCAGCTGTTCGTTGAGCAGGTTCTCGCCGTTGGCAAGAGTCCGGTGGAAGCTTTCTTCCTCCTGCTTGACGAGGCGGGAAACCAGTTCCACTTTCTCCTGCAGGTACGGATAGTAATCCTGCATGATGTCAGCGACAACCTGTACCAGCTTATACATGAAGGCACCTTCGATGCCAAGTTTGATTCCATAGCGTACGGCTCTTCTCAGGACACGGCGCAGAACGTAGCCGCGGCCTTCATTGGAGAACATCGCTCCGTCTGCGATCGCAAAGGTAACCGTACGGATATGGTCCGCGATGACACGGTAAGCCATCTTGTATTCCCGCTCGGAATACGGATGCTTGGCATAGGCTTCGGTAGCACGAATGATCGGAAGGAAGAGATCGGTATCAAAGTTGGTCTCTCCGTTCTGGATCAGTGCGACCAGACGTTCCAGGCCCATGCCGGTATCGATGTTCTTGTGCGGCAGTTCCTTGTATTCACTGCGCGGCATCTCATCGGGACGGCAGTCATACTGGGAGAATACGACGTTCCAGACTTCGATGTACCGGTCGTTTTCAATATCTTCAAAAAACAGCTTTTCACCAAGTCCCTGCGGATCATATTCCGGTCCGCGGTCATAATACAGTTCGGTGTCCGGTCCGCCAGGTCCTCTTCCGATCTCCCAGAAGTTGTCTTCGGTCTTGCGGATATGGGACGGATCCATGCCGACCTTGATCCAGAGGTTATATGCCTCTTCATCATCCGGATAGACGGTGACATACATCCGCTTCGGGTCAAAACCGACCCATTCCGGACTCGTCAGGAATTCCCATGCCCAGGGAATCGCTTCCTGTTTAAAATAATCACCGATCGAAAAGTTTCCGAGCATTTCAAAGAACGTATGGTGACGGGCGGTCTTTCCGACATTCTCAATGTCATTGGTACGGATCGACTTCTGGGCGTTGCAGATGCGGTTGCACTTGGGTTTCTCCGTTCCGTCAAAATACTTCTTCAGGGCCGATACGCCCGCATTGATCCAGAGAAGTGTCGGATCATTGTGCGGAATCAGGCTTGCGCCCGGTTCCACCATGGAGCCCTTCGACTGAAAGAAGTCGAGGAACATCTGTCTTACCTGATTGCCGGTCAGCTGTTTTTGTTCTGTCATTGCATTCTCCTCCAATAAAAAAACCTGCATCACATGCAGGAACGTTCTTCACGCGGTACCATCCTGTTTCGTATCTCATTGAAATACGCACTTAATTCAGCCGATAACGCTGGCATGCGGCGCGGATTGGGCGCTCTCCGAAGCAGCTTCATGGACCGTTCCCCCAAAGACTTTCACCAGCCGTCTTTTCTCTATAGAACAGAAGCAGATCCACTACTTGTCTTCTTCTCAGATTTCGACTGTTATCATAGCATTCTTTCCTGCAATGCGGAACAGAAGAAATTAAATATTATTCCAATGAAAAATAGTTTTTCTCATTGACCAATGATAGTTCGTGTAATAAAATTTCAGAGTGTGTAAACACTTTCAGGGGGAATGAAACAAATGAAAAAATTTACAAAAGTATTGATTTCAGGCCTGCTGTGTCTCGGTATGACTGCATGTGCAGGCAGCACCGGAACCGGAACAGGCAGTAACGAACCTGCAGGCACCGACGGCAAAAAGTTCAACGTCGGTATTGTACAGCTTGTCCAGCATGTCGCACTGGATGCGGCAGCTCAGGGCTTCCAGGATGAACTGGTTGCGGAACTTGGCGCAGATGCAGTTGAGTTCAACGTTCAGAACGCTGCCGGCGATGTCGCAACCTGCTCTTCCATCGTCTCCGGCTTCGTAACCGAAAAGACCGATCTGATCCTTGCAATTGCTACACCTGCCCTTCAGGCAGCAGCAAGCGGCACTGCAGATATTCCGGTACTCGGCACCGCAATTACCGAATACGGAACTGCACTGGAAATCGATGACTTCAACGGAACCGTTGGAACCAATGTCTCCGGCACATCCGATCTCGCACCGCTCGACAAGCAGGCGGATATGTTTGATGAACTGGTACCGGATGCAAAGACAATCGGTATCCTCTACTGCTCTGCAGAAGCAAACTCCAAATATCAGGCAGAAGTCGTCAAGGAATGCCTCGAAGCAAAAGGCAAGACCGTTATCGTCAAGACCTTCACCGATTCCAATGATGTACAGGCTGTTACAACCGAAGTTGTTTCGGAAGTAGATGCACTCTATATCCCGACTGACAACACTGCTGCTTCCAATACCGGTCTCATCGATGCGGTAGCTTCCGAAGCAGGAATTCCGATCATCTGCGGTGAAGAAGGCATCATGGCCGGCTGCGGCATCGCTACCCTTTCCATTGATTACTATGAACTTGGAAAGACCACCGGTGCAATGGCTGCCAAGATCCTCAAGGGTGAATCAAATGTCAGCGAAATGCCGATCGAGTACTACCAGAACCCGATCAAGAAATATGACGCAGAACGCTGCAAGGCACTTGGCATCACCGTTCCGTCCGATTACGAAGAAGCAGCTCGGCCGGAATAACAGAATCACATTCTGTGTGTTTCCATACGGGGTGAATGACACCCCGTATTTTCTCTATTTTCGAAGTATTACCCGGAGGTTTATCGAATTATGAGTTTGAATTTTGGAAATCTGCTTGGGGCACTTCCCGGCGGTATTGCGCAGGGCATTATCTGGGGATTCATGGCGCTTGGCGTGTACATCACGTTCCGGCTGCTGGGTACCAGTGATCTGACCGTTGACGGTTCCTTTACAACCGGCGGTGCGGTTACCGTTATGCTGGTGCTGGCAGGCGTCAATCCGGTAGTCGCTCTGTTGATTGCCGCAATTGCAGGCATTCTTGCCGGTACCGTTACAGGGTTCCTGCATACGGTCTTTGATATACCGGCGATCCTGGCCGGTATCCTGACGCAGTTTGCCCTGTATTCCATCAATCTTGCGATCATGGGCATGGCTGCCAACCGCGGTATCCCGGTCGGCAAGTATGTGCTGTATGTGACAAGCCGTAACATTCCCGGTTCCATCCTGGCAGCGGGACTGCTTGCAGCAGCACTGATTGCCCTTCTGTACTGGTACTTCGGCACCCAGCACGGAAGCGCCATGCGTGCAACCGGCTGCAACCAGGAGATGGCCAAAGCCCAGAGCATCAACATCAATTCCATGAAGGTGATCGGCTTTGCGATGGCCAACGGATTTGTTGCATTATCCGGCGGACTGCTTTCCCAGTATCAGGGATTTGCGGATATCAACATGGGCCGCGGTGCGATCGTTATCGGTCTTGCGGCAGTTATCATCGGTGAAGTCCTGGGCAACGCCCTGCTTGGCAAGCACCTGAACTTTGCCGGCCGTCTGATCTTTGTTGTGGTTGGCGGCATCATCTACTACTTCGTCATCGTTATCGTGCTCTGGCTGAAGCTCGATTCCAACTATCTGAAACTTCTGACCGCAGTTGTCGTTGCCATCTTCCTTGCGGTACCGAACCTGCAGGCAAAGTCGAAGACTTCCTTCCGGTTAGCCGGCAAGCGTTCCATGAAGTCTTCCAGGGAGGATGCGTAATATGAAGACAATGCTCAGAGTCAATAATGTATGCAAGACCTTCAATCCCGGTACGATCAATGAAAAGATTGCCCTGAACCACGTCAACCTCGAACTTGAGGAAAGTGATTTTGTCACGGTGATCGGTGGTAACGGAGCCGGCAAGAGCACCATGCTCAATGCGGTCGCCGGTGTATGGCCCATCGATGAGGGATCCATCTTCATCGATGAGACCGATGTCACCGGTCTTCCGGATTACAAACGTGCCTATCTCATCGGCCGTGTTTTCCAGGATCCGATGACCGGTACGGCGGCAGACATGCAGATTGAAGAGAATCTTGCCCTTGCGGCACGGCGCGGCATGAAGCGCGGCCTGTCCTGGAATGTTAAGAATGCCGACCGGCAGATGTTCCGTGAGAAGCTTGCGACGCTCGGTCTTGGTCTTGAGGATCGGATGCAGACAAAAGTTGGTCTGCTCTCTGGCGGTCAGAGACAGGCACTTACCCTTCTCATGGCAACCCTGCAGAAGCCGAAGATCCTGCTGCTGGATGAACATACCGCAGCACTGGATCCAAAGACGGCAAAGCTGGTACTTGATCTTACCAAGGAGATCGTCGAGGAAAATCATCTGACAACGATGATGGTCACCCACAACATGCGGGATGCAATCAACATCGGAAACCGTCTGATCATGATGGATGAAGGCAAAGTACTGCTGGATGTACGCGGAGAAGAAAAAAAGAACCTCACGGTTGAGGATCTTATGAAAAAATTCGAAGCTGCAAGCGGTGAAGAATTCGCCAACGATCAGGCACTCCTCTCCAAATAACAGGCAGTTCAATAACACATCTTCGGGTGTGTTATTTTTTGTCTTCCAGGAATGCCATCTCCTTCCGATAGGTTTCTGCCCGTGCAATATCTTTTTCACTTGGAGAGGAAAATCTCGAAAGATCGGAGTTGTGCATCAGATCTGCAAGCTTGACCTGAACGGCTGTCGGGTTCTGTTTTACCCGCTCGAGATAGACATCCCGCGGTTCTTCCTTCCGGCGTGTCAAAGCATCCACTGCTTCAATGACACTTGCCGGGAATCCCTTTTTGTTCAGATCATCTAATGTCAGTTTCGAATCTTCCACAACATCGTGAAGCAGAGCGGCAGTGATAGCAGTTACGTTACCTGTACAAAGCCCTGCAACGGTCAGCGGATGATTGATATAATCCATGCCCGCTTTATCTTTCTGATCACGGTGTGCCACGTTTGCGATTTCAAATGCCTTCTGAATCATTTGAACATCGGACGCGTTTAATGACAGAAGCTTATTGCTGTCGATCACAGATACCGGCACCCATTCGTTATATAACAGATCCAGTCTGGATGTGACTCCCTCCTCATTGATTCGAACAATGGAATTATGATCGTTCGGATTCAGATAATAGTAATACATGCAGTTAAATCCTCCATCTGTTTATATTCATTACAAAATACATCATTCAGGATCCGGTACGGAATCCTGCTGTTTGATTCGAATGGAACGATCCCCAGATGCACTTAAGAGACAAGAGTTCTTTCCGGTTTATACATAAATTTACTTGATACTGATGTCGTATTCCTCAAATGCGGTTGCGACTGCGTGTTTCAGTGCACGCTGGACGTAATGATAATCCTTTTCATTAAATTCGGTGATGATTGATAGAGTAACGGTTCCCTTGCCGAAAGAAATAACACCATTATAGTACGGGCCGCTGATGACCTGAGGAATGGATTCCCCGATGGAAGGCAGTTTCTTCTGAAGCATTTCTTCGATCTGATCCAGCGGAAGGTCACTGGCAATAACGACTTCCAGCGGATACCAGGAATTCTTCCGGGTCATGTTTATGACATTCTTGATATCCCGGTTACTGATGATCTTGATATTTCCCCCAGGACCTTCTAGTTTCGTAGTACGCACCCCAATCTCAAGTACTTCGCCGCGGTAGCCGCCGACATCGATAATATCGCCAACCTGGTATTCGCCCTCAAATACGATTGAAAGCCCCGCAATGATATCGGTAAGCAAATCCTTGGCACCGAGTGAAACTGCAAATGACATCAGTCCGAGTGAAGCCAGCAGGGTATTCGGCTGGAAACCAAGATAATAGAAGACCGAATAGACAAAGAAGATCACACCTCCATAGCTTACAAGACTCACCAGGAGCCGGCAGATCGTTTCCCCTCTTGTACCAAACGCATTGCTTATCAGATACAGAACGAGACGGGTGATCGTTACAACAACAATCACTTCTCCGAGCAGTAACAGGATACTGATGAAGGAGAACAGATTCCATCCTTTTGTCCAGTCCCCCTGAATGATGAAGCTGATCAGAGAATTACTTGATCCAGACGAATTGAATGTCACCCGGATCCCGATGATCAGGATACAGATCAAAAGCAGAGCCTGCAATGCCAGGAAGGCGTGGTGCAGGGGTGCATGGGTTCCTTTGTCCATCGTCATTGGTTTCCAGCGTTCCGAAGGATCTTTGGAGTATTTGGAACGAATGGATCCGGGAATATTTTCCGCCGGTATTTCTTTCAGTTCTTCACCGACATCCTTCCAGTCATCAAAATACTTCCGGTAATCAAACAGCAGAACCACTGTAAAGACTCCCAGCAGAACAAGCGTGAATCCCCAGATCCATAATGCATAACTCATAACATTCCGATAGATATGATTATGCGCAGCTGCGTAGCAGTAGATACTGCCCTCGATTTCCGCACTTTCTCCATAGTAGGAGATGCCGTCCAGTTTGAAGAAGTCTCGGTATCCTGAAACAAACGCAGCTTCCGGAAGTCCGAGTTCCGCTGCACTTTTCCCGATCAGCGTGCTCTCACTTGCGGCTTTGATGATTTTGGTTTCGGGATCCACCGCAAACGAAAGGATCCCTTCATAAACAAGTGATGACAGAATACTCCCGGTATTTTCAGCTGCCCCCTGATAAATCTTTTCGGAAGGTACCGCAACCAGAAGTGACGGATAATGGCCATCCGCATCCGGTTCTCCGTAACTGACACCAATCAGAACGTTTTCGGTCATCGTCTCCCGGTTCTGTGACAGCAGCGGAACGCCATTGAGAAGCCTTGTGAATTCCGGGGTTCCGGAAAGTGGATCCGCACCGAGCGTCAGGCCCGTGTATCGTGCATTGGACAATACTTCTGTTCCGTTCCGATCAAACAACATGATGTAATTCGCACCGATCACATCACAGAAGTTCTGAAGCTGTGCTGCAGTGGCACTGTCTGGATTATTCTCGAGAACTGTTCCAATCAGAACTGCATAATCCTCATAGTCGGATTTCATGACCGTCTCTGTCATCAGCTTTTCACTTTGGTTCTGATTCAGGCGTTGTTCAAGTGTTTTAAGAGACGTATCCACCTGGTTGTACACCGAAAACAACCTGAACAATGAGAACAACATAGCCGCAGTAAACGCTATGATCACACTTCCCACGATTACGACCGAGCCAAACCGACGAAACACCGCACGGGGACGAAGTTCTTCTTTCTGCCGCTCATTCAGACTGTGATCCCGAACCAGGATCAGTGTGGAACCATACCAGATCAGTGCAAAGAGACTAATCAAAAGAAACAGTATTACGACCGAGATGATCTGTTCCCGAATCAGAGCAGCGGTTTCATCGTATGGACTCATGCAAATCAAAACCATATTCTGGATCGAAGAGAACTCCGAGATTCTCTGACAGTAGGTCATATACTGTTTGCCATCAACCTTCAGAACTTCAAGATCGGTGCGTTTGTCTGCCGTCTCGGAATTCAGCCAGTATGAAATCTTTTCCTGATCAATTCCGAATTCCTCCGTGGTCGAATAGTCCGGAAGACCCTCCGAACGGTACAGCAGAAGATGAGAGTCTGAAGAAGAATCGGAATTCTGGAATAGAAGCATCTTCATCTTGGAAGACTCCTCGATTCCCTTCATATATTTATTCACATCAAACAGCTCACTCTGTTCTTCAAGAATCTCTTCGTTGTCTTTCCATTCGATATACCAGGAAGTTTCATCCAGCTGATGATAATTAACGCAGTACACGCATTCTTCACCGGTTTCTGTATCTTTATAAGGCGAGGTATATAACGTCCCTTCCGGTTCCATCAGCAGTTCCGCATCGAATTCCACTTCTTCCGGGAATCCCGAAGGATATGCGACGGTTTTGTTTTCCACACGGATTACGGCTCCACTCTGGCAGAAGAAAGGAGTATTATCATTGTTCTCATTGATTCGGTATTGACAGGCAAGAGCGGAAAGCGATGTCTTTTTTCGGCTTACTTCATCCAGATTATTCAAGACATTATTCTGAAGTTCGAGACCAGTAATAATCGAATCACGCAGCCCTTCCATCTGCTGGAGTTCGGATTCATAGTAATCAAAAATCGTCATTACCCGTATGGCGATTCTTAAAAGCCTGCCAAACACAGCTGTCGCAAGCGCCAGTACAATTAATCCTGTTATCAATTTTCTTTTCAGACTGCGCATAACGATAATCCCCTTTCGAGTAACATTGAATTACTTTATTTGAAGTTTCCTGACAGCATTTACCTGTTCATGATTCCCAGTCATCAAATGCCTGATCCAGCTGTTTTTCCTGAAACGCGAGCAACAGCCGTTCGGTAAGACAGGTCCTGCGTTCGTGCCGTTCCAGCGTTTCAATCCCCTTCATGAACGCAGACTTTTCACCAAGAAGAACCAGTGACTGACGGGCCCTTGTCACTCCGGTATACAGCAGTTTCCGCTGCAGCATGACCGCATACTGCCAGCTGATCGGCATGACGACGATCGGATACTCACTGCCCTGGCTCTTATGAACGGAAATACAGTAGGCAAGCGTAATGTTTGAGAGTGTCTCACCGCTGTATTCTACGAAGATCTCATCAAACTGGACAACAATGACTGCCTGATGATTCTCCGTTTCACTGGCATCGTAGATATCGACCAGCGTTCCGATGTCACCGTTGTATACATCATCATCCGGCTGATTCTTGAGCTGCAGGATCTTGTCATTGATCCGGAATGTCGTATAGCCAACCTTCATCTGTTTTACGGTCGGATCATAGGGGTTGAAGTATTCCTGCAGGGCATTGTTAAGCACATCAATGCCCGCATTACCGTTATAGATTGGGCTGATGACCTGAATATCATTCATGTCGTATCCCTTGTTCAGTGCACTGGCGACAATGGAAATGACATTGGCACGGATATCATTGCGGGGACATTCAAAGAATGCGACGTCATGGGTAAGCGCTTCAAAATCTGCTTTCCCGCTGTGAATGTCATGGGCAAGACGGATCACGTCACTGCCTTCTTTCTGCCGGTGGATCTGTTCCAGACGGTACAGCGGAACGACTTCCGCACGGATGATATCCCGCAGCACACAGCCGGGGCCGACACTTGGCAGCTGATCTTCATCACCGATCAGACAGATCTGTTTGATCCGTTTTGAGGCTTTCAGAAGATTGGAAAACAGCCAGACATCCACCATGGAAAACTCGTCAATGATCAGGAGATCGGCTGACAGCGGTTCCTCTTCTGTTACGCCAAAGGTATTGGTTTCCAGGTCCCACTTGAGCAGCGAATGGATCGTCATCGAATCATTGTCGGTCATCTGGGAAAGGCGTTTAGCGGCTCTGCCGGTTGGAGCTGCAGTAACTACAGTTGCCCCTGGGTACAGTTTGCGGTACAGGGTCACAAGGGCACGGACTACGGTTGTTTTTCCGGTCCCGGGTCCCCCGGTAACGATCATAAACGGATGTTCAAAGAAGGCATGGATCGCTGCGATCTGACAGTCGTCATAACGTATGCTCATTTTTTCCTGCAGTTCTTCCAGGCTGTCTTCCAGCTGCTGTTCATCATAGGGATCCCGTTTTTCATACGGAAAACCTTTGAGGAACTCTGCTGCCGTAGTTTCACTTTCGTACTGACTGATTGGAAAGACTTTATCCCCTTCTTCAAACAGCTGTTTCCGGCCGATGGCTTCTTCCAGAACCGTTTCTGCTGTCCCTTCCGATACAGGTATTTCAGTTTCCTTGTAAAAACGTTCAAACAGCTCGTCTTCCAGACAGTAGGAATCACCCCTGGAAACACAGATATCCATGCACAATGCAATCATCAGAGCAGTCAGACGACGGAAATCATCTTTTTCAAAACCAAGTGCCAGTGCGATCTTGTCTGCGGTTTTAAACCCGAAACCGTCACATTCTTCCATGACACGGTACGGATTCTCTCTTAGCTTTTCCAGTGCTTTTTTCCCATATGCACGGTTCAGACGGACCAGATTGCGGACACCGATTCCGTGCACATTCAAAAAACGGACCAGATCCGCCATTCCGTCTTCTTCCTGAGAGATTCCTTCTTTGATGATTTCGATCTTTTCTGCCGAAAGACCCGGGATCTGATACAGCACTTCCGGGTCCTGCCGGATCATCGTCAGGCAGTCATCTCCAAGCAATGAAACGATCTTTTCGGCCGTCTTTTTGCCGATGCCGGGAAACTGAACACCGCAGAGATAACGGATGACGCTCTCACTTTCACTTGGAAGCGGACGTTCCATGGCTTCGATCTTGAACTGCATGCCGTATTTCGGGTGTTCGATGTAGGAACCGTAGATACGGTAAATCACATCGGTTTCCGGCCGCTGCGGCAAAAGACCGGTCACGGTAATGACCTTTTCACTTTTGTCTTCCAGACGGAACTTCATGACCGTATAAAATGTCTCGTCGTTCCGGAACAGGATATACGTCGGTTTTCCCAGCAGGATGATCTCAGCGTCCATGAGCAATCCCCTCATCTACAGATTCCTGGATCCGCAGTGACAGATCTATATCATCCCGGAATACCTGATCGATCTCACCGCCTCCGATCACGGCATCTTCATGATAGAAAACCGCTTCCTGTCCGGGGGTAACGGAACGGATCGACTGGGGATAGACTGCCTTTGCGGTATGTTCGTCGAGCCGTATCAGTGTGATCTCCTGATCGGCCTGCCGGTAGCGGAACTTTGCCTGCATGGCCTGCGGCAGATCACAGTCGGCCAGCCAGTTGACGTTCGTGATGATACAGCTGTTGCTGTAAAGCCAGGATTCATCATCCGTTTTAGCGACATAGAGCTCATTGCGCTCCACATTCTTGCCGATGACATAGTAAGGGCCGGTACCGCCGATATTCAAGCCTTTGCGCTGTCCGATCGTATAGTAAAGAACACCCTGGTGTTCTCCCACGGTATTGCCGTGCACATCAATGATCTTTCCCGGCTTCATCGGAAGATAATTCGAAAGAAACTGACGGAACTTCCGTTCCCCAATAAAGCAGATTCCGGTGCTGTCTTTTTTCGCAGCGATGGAAAGACCGATCTCCTGAGCGATCCGGCGCACTTCTGTCTTGTCGATGGCATTGAGCGGAAAACAGATGGAGTCCAGGCAGTCCCGGTTGATCTCCGCCAGAAAATAGGACTGATCTTTATTGCGGTCATCTGCCTTCATTAAAGCTGTCTTTCCGTGATAGGTACCGATCTTTGCATAATGGCCGGTTGCCAGTGTATCAAAGCCCTTTGAACGTGCAAATTCCAGAAATTTATCAAATTTGATGTACCGGTTGCAGAGAATATCCGGGTTGGGGGTTCTGCCCTTCCGGTACGTATTCAGAAACTGTTCAAATACATCGGTCCAGTATTCTTCAATAAAATCGATCCGCAGCAGAGGCAGTCCCAGCAGATCTGCCGCAGCCTTTGCATCGTCCCAGTCTTTTTCCTGCGAGCACTGATCTTCTTCCAGGGTCGGATTGCCGAGAATATCATCATTGGTCAGAGAGTCCCAGTTGCGCATAAAAGCGCAGGTGACATCTTCCCCCTGCTGTTTCAGAAGATATGCGGCGACTGCGGAATCCACGCCGCCGGATAAACCGACCAGTATTTTTCTCATGGGTCTCATTATAGTACAGAAACAGGTGCCCAAGGCACCCGTATGGCTACAATACGTTGGAGTACAGCATAAACAGATACAGCATGACAAGAATGGAGAGAAAGATCATGTGCATCTTCTGGTCCCGGTGGACCATCGCCAGAAATTCCCGGATGATCGCGTTCTGTTCAAAATAGGTCTTTGTCCGGCTTCCGACGCCCCGGATATTCATTCCGGCATCATGTGCATAAGCACCGGCACGGAACTGATGATAACGGTTGGTCGCATAGGAAATCCTGCATTTGCCAGTACAGTGGGATTCGATCAGTTTTCTGGAGAAGGCCATGTTTTCCGCGGTATTGACCGACTGTTCTTCCAGCAGGATATGGCTTTCGTCAATACCTTTGCTCAGGGCATAGGTCTTCATGGCAGCTGCTTCGGATACCTGTTCGTCAGCCCCCTGTCCGCCTGACATGACGAGAAAAGAGCGCTGCGGGGCTTTGCGGTAAAGCCGGATCGCCTGATCAACTCTTCCGGCCAGCAGCGGTGTTACTTCCTTTCCCATCTTCAGACCGCATCCAAGCACAATGATATAGTCTACGGCACGGTGCTGCGAGGTCACGATGACCAGGATCCCGCTTGTCACATAGAAGATTGCCATCAGCAGCAGATAGATCGTAAGGATGCCGTTGATGCTGACGAGGATTTCAATCGCTTCATGATGCAGGATCTTATCGTAGTTGGTAATGATAACCGGGGTCAGGATCAGATGGATCACCAGGATCAGGGAAAGGCAGTTCTGAACGGAAAAGCCTTCTTTCCGAAGAAGTACAACACCGTTATACAGCATGGAAACCACCAGCAGGATTCCCCCAAAGATGACCAGCAGAACAAGGAGAACGGAAAGAAGGAACAGGACCGTTGTGATGATCTGATCCGGTGTCGGATCGGCAAGAAACAGAAACATTGCCAGAGACAGGACACAAAGAAAAAACAGCACGCCGGAGCGCAGCCGATAACGATTAAAATAAAAACTGTTTACGAACCAGAGCAGAAAAAAGAGATGAAAGCCGAGCGCCGTTGCAGGAACGGGGTTGTTGACGAACCAGGAAAAATCCATCAGCAGTATTTCTCCTGGCATTCCTCTTCCCGGACATTACCGCATCCGCTGTAATTCGGGCAGTCTTCCGAACAGGTACGGAATGCGATCTTCCGGAGTTCTTCCGGTATAAATACACCGATTTCCTCACTGTCATAACCGACCTGGAAACTCTTCTCATCGACAATGATCGGGCGTTTCAGGACCGAGGGGTTTTCCCGGATGAACCGGATCAGTTCGTTCAGAGACATACTGTCCAGATCAATCTTCTGATCCAGCAGTACTTTGGAACGCTTGGAAATAATATCATCGGAGCCGTTCTCCGAGCGCATTAAAAGATAACGGATTTCTTCGTCATCGAGAAGCGTACGGAAAATGTTTTTTTCAATAAACGGAAGCTTTCGGTCTTTGAGCCAGGCTTTTACCTTGCGGCAGCTGGCACAGCCCGGAGAGGTATAGACAACAATCATAAGGAACTCCTTCTTTGGTTACAGATGCAGTACAGCGGTTGCGATGGAAAAGTAAATCAGAAGTGAAATTGCATCAATGATCGTCGTCAGCATTGGTGAAGCAACGACCGCAGGGTCAAGATTCATTTTGGAAACGATCAGTACCAGAGAGGAAGCGATCGTTTTGGCAAACAGTACTGCGCAGATGACCGTCAGAGAGACCGTAAAGGCAACCATGAGCGGCGCCTGATCGAGAATCAGGCACTTTACAAAGCAGGCTGCACTGAGCGTCAGACCGCAGAGAATGCCGACCCGCATCTCCTTCCAGACGATCTTCAGAATATCCTTGAATTCCACCTGTCCGAGGGAAATCGAACGTACGACCTCGGCACTGGCCTGTGAGCCGGAGTTACCTCCGGTATCCATCAGCATCGGTATAAAGGACGAGAGAATAATGTACTTGCTGAGGGCGGACTCGAAGCCGGTGATGATCTTGCCGGTAAAGGTGGCAGAAATCATGAGCAGCAGCAGCCACGGGATCCGCTTCTTCCAGGTTTCAAAGATCCCGGTCTTTAAGTACGGCTTGTCGCTCGGAATGATGGCAGCCATTCGTTCGATATCTTCGGTCGTCTCACGTTCCATGATATCGATGACGTCGTCGACCGTGATAATGCCGACCATCCGGTTTTCCTTGTCTACGACCGGCAGTGCCTCAAAGTCATATTTTTTGAAGATCCGTGCGACTTCTTCCTGGTCGGTGCTGGTATAGCAGGAGACGACTTCTTCATGCATGATGTCGCCGATCAGTTCGTTCTCATCGTTGATGATGAGGTAACGCAGCGCGACGGTTCCAAGCAGGAACCGCTTCGGATTCAGAACATAACAGGTATTGACGGTCTCGGAATCCATGCCGATCTTCCGGATGCGTTCCAGCGCTTCCCGAACCGTCATGTTCTCCTTCAGGTCCACAAACTCGACCGTCATGACCGAGCCGGCAGATGAATCCGGGTACTGCAGGAGATGGTTGATATCGTTGCGGGTTTCTGCCTTGGCATTGGCCAGAATCTTCTTGACGATATTGGCAGGCATCTCTTCCAGAAGGTCTGCCGCATCATCGGCGTACAGATTATCGATGACCTGACCGGCTTCCTTGTCAGACAGTGATGTGATGATATACTGCTGGCTGTCGACGTCAAGCAACGCAAAAACGTCTGCCGCCAGTTCCTTTGGGAACAGACGGAACATTTTGAGCATATCCTCGTCTTCCATATGTTCCATGATGGAAGCGAGGTCCGCATTGTTCATATCCTGCGCTTTTCCGCGCAGGCCTGCATATTGTTTGTTTTTCAGCAGGGCGCGAAAGGAATCAAGCTCCTTTTCTTCGTACATTTCGTCCATTTCAGTACCTCCCGGGATTTAATTTTCATGAAAACTGTACATAACGGAACCTGATCTGATATGTGATCACTCATGAAAATCACCTCCCTTCTGAACGGAATGCCTCTACTTATTTTACGTTTATTCATGCGCGCTTACAAGGCAAAAAAGGCGTCCCGGACAAGGGACACCAGACGGTATTTACGGGAATGGAAACGGGATTATTCCAGCGGAATCTGATGATAGTTTCCGACGATCCGCTCCACATTGCAGACGGTGATGAATGCCTTTGGATCGGCCTTTTTGATATGCTGAATAACCTCGGAAAGCTGATAGGTATTGATCGTTACCAGCAGCAGCCAGTGTTCTTCATGGGAGTATCCCCCTTCACAGCGGACCTTGGTAGCCCCGTGGCTGGTTTTTGTGAATATCACATTGCAGACTTCATCCGGCACATTGGTAACGATATCCAGACGGGTATACTTGTACCGCTTGTGCATCGTACTGACGACCTGCGTGCTGACAAACTGATAGATGATCGAATAGAGTGCCCGGTTCCAGCCAAACAGGAGTCCGGCCAGAATCAGGATCACCGCGTTGCCGGCCATGATGTAGTTCCAGGTCGGACGGTTGTATACCGTTGACATCCAGATTGCAATAAAATCGGTACCGCCGGAGCTGGCATTGTTGCGCAGCACCAGGCCGACCGCAAAACCGGTAATCAGGCCGCCGAACACACTGATCAGCAGAAGATCACCGGTGACCTTCGAAACCGGCAGAACGGCAGTAAAGATGGAACTCAGCGTAAAGAACAGACCGGAGTACAGGACGAATTTATGACCGACATGGCGCCAGACTATGAACGCCGTGATCAGGTTCAGGGTGAAGTAAATTACCGAGAAGTTGATATCGACCCGAAAGTAATGGTCAGCAATGGCAGAAACCAGTCTTGCAATACCGGCATAGCCCCCCGGAAAGAGGTTCCCTGTTTTTACGAAGTAATTGATTCCGATGGAATAGATAAACGACGCAAAAACAACCGAAAGCACGGTCAGGATATCCCGTTTCGTAAAATGTATGGAAGAGTCGTTTTTCATAACTGTCAGTTGAGTTCCTTTACAGCAATATACAATGGCCGCTCAATCAGATCTTCTTTATGGTTCATCAGTACTGCCCGGCAGCGGCTGCAGTTTTCCCGCTGGCGCTGCACCATGCGGATATTATAGGGAATCTCTAAACGGTATCCGTTGCGGAACAGGATCACGGTATTGGCTCTGCCGTCGGAGGTGATCTTCATGATCTGATCATCACAGATCCAGATATTGGATTCCTTCTGCCGCCCGGAGCGCATCGGAAAGAACATGGTCATCAGTGTTTCACTGATCAGGATGGGCCGTTTGATCTCGATCCCGGTCATGCGATACACAAAATCCCTTCTCCCCCGAAGGGAACTCCCGCAGCAGGAACACCAGTGGTCCAGAATGTCTTCCGGAGCCATCGGTACATAAAGCATCTGATTATTTCCAAAATACAGAACGGACTGATCGATGGATGGCACATATTCAATGGCCAGCGTTTTCACACACTCGGCCAGCGGTACCGGGTCAGTCTTCGTAGTACGGTTCGTTCCGGTCGTCGAATTCATCTTCGTCCTGTTCTTCAAAAAGACGATAATAAAGTGCTTCCCGCTTCTGCATGTAAACTTCGCGGTGGGATACCAGGGTGTTGTAAAACAGCAGGATTCCGGCAATGGCCGCAAAGATCAGCGCCGCTGCAGCAGCCAGGTCCGAAATGTTTTCTATCATGGCAAAACTCCTTGTCTGTACTATTTAAGAATACCCGGTTTCAGGGTTTCTTCAAAGGATAATGAGGCATATTTCCGCTGGCGCATCGCTTCATACAATACGATGGCAGCCGTATTGGAAACATTGAGGCACCGGGCACCCGCATCCATCGGGATCCGGATACAGTTGGAACGGTGCTGTTGAAGCAGTTCTTTCGGGATGCCGGTCGATTCCTTTCCAAAGATAAAGTAGATTTCTTCCTCTGCAGTAAAGTCAAAAGCGTCGGGAGGCTGATGGCCATAACGGGTCGTAAAGTACCAGGTGCCGGGGTTCTTTCCGGCAAAATCTTCCCAGTCCTGATAGACCGTTACATTCACCAGATCCCGGTAATCCATCCCTGCCCGTTTCAGATGGGCTTCATCCAGATAGAACCCAAGCGGTTCGATCAGATGAAGCGGAACATCAAAGGCAGCACAGGTACGCATGATGTTTCCGGTATTCTGCGGGATCTCCGGTTCATACAGGACCGCGTGGATCATGCGGTCTTCCTTTCCGGCAGAGACGTATAGATTCCAACCGCTATCAGGATGCCGACATACAGCAGAATGATACGGATCACGAGATCAAAAAAGAAGGAACCCGGGAAGAGATTGATCATAATGCTGGTTCTTGGGTCCAGAAGCCAGAGGTCATTGTCAAAAAACAGCAGGTGGAAATTTGTCCAGAAGGCGTTAAAATCAGCCAGTGCCCATACTGCCACAAAGAGAACGATGCCCCCGATCAGCAGATTTCCTTTCACAAATCCCTGCTGAAGGAACTGTTTCAGGCTGCATTTTGAGGAAACCAGCACATAGATCAGCAAAACGATTCCTAAGATCAGCGTCACATTCCGTACCAGAAGCGCATTCTGGTACAGCTGTCTGACATCGACCATGTGAAGGGTTTCCCGCTCATTGTAAACTTCCCGTTCAACACCGTTTACCTTCGCTGTAACAAGAATGTCATCCCGACGGTCTTTCAGGTAATCCAGCAGAGTAATAGTGGCTTTCAGATTGTCCTCACTGCTCATGCCGGTATAGGCAGACGTATCGTTTTTCTGATATTCCATTTCGTAAAACGGTGTATGGAAGCACCAGAAATCAACCACGCTCATTAACAGCGCAAGCGACAGCAGAAATACCGAGATGACAGAAAGTATTTTATTTGTTTTGTTCACGCAGCCATGCCTCCAGTTTCCGAAGTGCTTTTCCGCGGTGCGATACCGCGTTCTTTTCTTCATAGGTCATCTGTGCCGCTGTCTTTCCGGCTTCCGGCACATAGAAGATCGGGTCATAGCCAAACCCGTTTTCCCCCTGCGGTTCTTTTGCAATCTCGCCGTACCAGGTGTCAAAGAAGACGACCGGTTCCCGGTCCGGGCTGCACCAGGCAATCGCACAGGAATAGTGCGCAGTCCGGTCTTCGTGTCCGTCAACGAGTTCCAGCACTTTTGCATTTTTAACATCATACGGGGTATCGTGCCCGAGCCAGCGGGCACTGTGGATCCCCGGTTCTTCTTTCAGGCAGGCAATGGAAATGCCGCTGTCATCTGCGATCGCTTCCAGGCCATAACGGTCCGTTACGGCCTTTGCCTTGAGTACTGCGTTTTCCTGGAAGGTTGTACCGGTTTCTTCCGGTTCCACCGGATCGGGCAGATCCTTCAGTGTCAGCACTTCATATCCTTCCGGTTCCAGCATCTGCTTAAACTCCCGGATCTTTCCCTGATTGCCGCTGGCAATAACGATTTTCTTCATACGGAGATTCCTTTCAGCCATTTATCATAACTCTCATTTACAAACTGTTCTGCTTCTTTGCGGAACGAATCAAATACTTCACTTACTCTGCCCTGATCCTGGATCAATGGGTCAATGTAACGGCGCTTGGCGTTGATGTTGAGACCGTCATCCGGCCTTCCCTCTGTGATTTTACAGAGTCCGCAGAACCAATGCCACGCTTCTTTTAAATCACTGTCTTCCAGCTTCCGGATAACAAGTTCTTCAGTGGTATACAGATCGTCTTCGGTAAGGATGCCCTTGGCAACCGCTTTTTTCAGAAGCAGTGCAAGGGTTTCCATGGCATACCGGTCTTCTTCCCCCGAATAGATCCTGCCGCACCGCAGTGCCAGCTGTGCAAAGTTCAGTGCAGTATCCGCATCCTGAAACACCAGTTCTTCGATCCCCTTTTCATTGCGCCCAATCTGAAGATTCTGAAGGAATGCGGTTACCGTATCGCTTTGTACGAACCTGTAGTTGACCATATTGCCGAGCGTATATTCCAGCCGGTCACAAGAGAGTTTCGGGCTGTCGTTGTCAGCGATCGGATAGCGGTGATAATCCGAAACCTGTTCCAGCAGGATGCTCCGTCTGGATAGGATATCCATGATCACAGGATCATTCTGAATAAAGGAAACGGTCGGGCTTTCTGTTGTCTCCTGTATCATATGGTCTCCCTTCATGAAATCCACGACATGGGAAAACACCGGCGTGGAAATATCATGAAAGAGACCGGCCAGTGCCTGGATCTCATCCTGCGTAAAGTGATAGATCAGTGCCGCGACACCGACACTGTGTTCATACCGGGTATAAGGCTCCATGGAAGAGAAAACCGGAAAGCGGGTATAGTTCAGCCCGCAGTTCATATCGATCTTCTGAATCCGTTTCATTGCCTCACTCTGGCAGGCTTCTATAACCGAATCCGGAAGATTGAACTCCTGGTAGAGATTCTTCATAACAGACCTCCGGTCAGCCAGGAAAACAGAACGGTCAGGATCAGTCCCGGCAGGAGGTTGGCAACCTTGATCGTTTTCCCAAACAGGAGATTGACGCCGACCAGACTGATGATTACATTGCCGCACATGGAAATCGCAGCCAGTGCGGTTTCCGTAAAGATGCCTTTCAGCGCAATCGCAAGCAGCGTAACCATTCCCTGCAGGATACCGACCGGCACAAAGGAAAACAGTGCTCCCCTGCCCATCGATGCGCTCATCAGCACAATGATCATAAAGTCAAGGATGGCCTTGGAGATCAGAATGGAAGAATCCCCATGAATGCCGTCTTCAATGGCACCGACGATGGCCATCGCACCGATCGATACCGTGAGAGATGCGGTCAGAAACGCATCGGTAAATGCCGGATCCTTTGCGCTTCCGGTTTTCTGTTTCAGCCATTCCCCAAAGGATTCAATACCCGATTCCAGGTCGATCCATTCTCCGATCAATGCGCCAAGACAAATCGAAAGAATCATGTTAAAGGTGCCCTGCACTTCCAGGACACCATTGTGCATGACCAGCATCTGTTTCATAACGCCGCAGAGACCAAGTACGATGACTGCGGCACCATTTGCCTTAAGAACCGTATTCTGGACCCGTTCCGGAATCAGTTTTCCTAGCAGAAGACCGATAATCCCGCCGGCAATAATGGCAATACAGTTAATCAGGGTTCCCACCGGTCACCTCGATCTGGCAGGAACGCATGGTTTCAAGAGCTGCCTCATGTTTTGCAGGTGTAACCCCTGCGCAGCAGTCCGCATCTACAAATACATCGATCTCCGGCATCGCTGCCTTGATCAGAAGTGCATTGGAAACAACGCAGATATCGGTACAGAGACCGATCAGTTCCACCTGGATCGGCTCTTTCTCGTTTTCTTTCTTCAGGATCTCTGCCAGTTCCATGGAACCAAAGGTCGGCTTTGTTACAAGGGTGGCGCCTTTGATCACATCCCGAAGCGATTCATGGATCATCCAGCCGTCGGTGCCTTCAATGCAATGCTCGACCGGCAGGTGTTTTCCTTCGTTGGTTGAAAGATAATCCGCATGATGGGTATCGAGTGTGGCATAGACCTGTTCGATCGGATAGGATTCGATTTTCTTCTTTACGTTTTCCAGGATCGCAACAGCTTCTTTTGAACCGAGACTGCCGTCCACAAAATCTTTCTGCATATCTACGACTACGAGAATTTTCTTCATAGGAACCTCCCTGTTTTCATTGGAACAATTATAATTCGAAAGTACGGTTCTGTTGAGAGAAGTGAATTCAAAAAAATACTTGCAAAAAGATATACAGCAGTTATAATAACTTTTGCGTATTGGGGTATAGCCAAGCGGTAAGGCAACTGGCTCTGAACCAGTCATTTCGGGAGTTCGAATCTCTCTACCCCAGCTCAGGATAGCTCCGGAGATACCGGAGCTGTTTTTTTATACAATAGAAAATGGCAGATTCCATTATGGCATTCTGCAGAGTTGTTTGATTTGAGATTGTTCGTTGTATATAAAAAACAGTGAGAGGAACATGTATGCTGAAGATTACTTATTTTGGGACAACAACGCTTTTGTTTGATGACGGGAAGGACCAGATCTTATTTGATTCTCATTTTACCAGGCCATCCCTTTTCCAATACATCGCTGGTGCACGTGTTAAAACAAATACCGTGCTCTGTGACAGACTGATCGGTCTCCACCATATCGACAGACTGCGTGCCATCTTCATCTCACATACACACCATGACCATGTTATGGATGCGCCATATGTTGCGGGAAAGTGCGGGGCAATGATCTATGGCAGCAGTTCTGCGAAAAATGTCGCGCTCGGCGAAGGCATTCCGGAAGAGAAGACGGTGGTATTCCAGGATGAAAGCAAATATACCATCGGTGACTATAAAATCCGGATCATAAAATCGCTGCACTCAAAACCAACTATTTTGAACAATGATCTGGGTGTACCGATTGAAAAGCCGCTTGTACAGCCTGTAAGCCCCCGGGATTACAAAGAAGGCGGTTCCTATGACTTTTTCGTAGAACATGGAGACCAGAAAATCCTGATCCGTCCCAGCTTCAACTACATCGAAGGACAGCTGGACGGGATACGGGCAGATGTACTGTTTCTCGGGGTTGCCGGTCTTGCAAAAGCAGATGAAGACACGGAAAGAACATTTTTTGCAGAAACAGCGGAGAAGACAAAGGCCCGTCTGGTGATACCGGTTCACTGGGACAATTTCTTCGCTTCATTGGAAAAGCCTGTTGAGGGTATGCCCAGATTAATTGAAAAGACAGATGTTGTGTTCTATAAACTGGCAAAGTACTGCGAAGCACATGATGTCAATTGTCTGATTCAATATCCGTGCACAAGCATTGAAATCTGATGAAACATTCATACGTTTAAACCAAAAGAACTGCAGGCTATCATTATCCGCCGGTACATCCCGGACGTTATTACCGCAGCTTATATAGAATTCCTGCTTGCGTCGAACTGTTTTTGAATGCAATATAGAAAGAGTGTATGGCAATGACCATTCAGAAAGGGGATTAAATTATGGCAATTGCAAGTATTATTCTCGGTATTATATTTATCATCGGCGGTGTCATCTGCATAACCACTCCGGTCAATACCTACTTCAGTGTGATGGCATTCTTTGCGGCTATTCTGCTTGTCTACGGCATCTATGGAATTATCCGGTTCTTCAAGCGGAGAGCGCTTGTCCCGGAATTCCTCATCAGCATTGCATCCGTTATTATCGGCTTTGTTTATCTGTTCCGTCCGGGCAATACTGCATCCGAAGGCCTGCTGGGTCTGGATCGCATTGTACTGTTTCTGACTGCCGCATGGTTCTTGGTCAAGGGATGCATCACGGTTTACTATTCAGTGAAGACACGGTTCTTTAACAACCGCTGGGTTCTGCTTTTCATCAGCGGTCTGCTCAGTGTCATTCTTGGTATCTATTCGTTTATCTATCCATCCACAGCCGCAGTGAGCATTGGTGTTCTCATTGGCATGTGGGAGATTCAGTGCGGCATCGATTTCCTGACATTAGGGACTGCAGTTGGATTTATCCAGCAGACCGTTGATGAAGTGGAACAGGAAATCAATGATCGTGTTGAAGAAGTTGCCAGTATGGCAGAGAGGGTCCGTCAGGAAGCTGCAGAACAGATCAGAGCTGCTGAAGAAAAAGTTCAGAAAGAACCAGTAGAAACGGTAGAAGCGGTACCGGCTGAGAATGCTGAGGATGTGAAGATCATTCCGATCGAAACACCTGATGATACAAAAACAGACAAATAAGAAATTCAATTAGTTCTATATAAGCACTATTGCAGGGGACCAAAGGTTCCCCTGTTTTTATTCCCAGGCAGCATTATTTACCAGTCATTTCATGCTGCCATTTTGGGCAAAATAAAACCCGATTCGTCTGAACCGGATCTTATTTGGTTATCGGGTCGGATGCGTATAATTACTTCTTCGGGCGGAAGATCGGATTGTCTCCGCCGGTATTCTTGCCCTGCGTTGCACCGCCGCTTACCGCATCAAGAAGATCATCATCCAGAAGTAATTTGTTGCTGGATTTCAGTTCGGTGTTCTGTTTCAGGTCTTTCTTTTTCTCGTTCATAAGCAACCTCCTTTATGCCGTATCTGGTATCTGATCTGCAGCTGTTCTGCAGAACCATACATATATTAGCTTGTTCGGAAGCGGAATTCCATAGGAACGTCTTCTTCTGCAAAACTTTATATGAAGTTCAGTTCCATTATCCACGGTTCTGTCAATTGAGAAAGAAACATGATTGCGATAGAATGAACAGGCAGTATTAAAAGGAGTTATTTATGGCAATTCGTACAAGATTTGCGCCGAGTCCGACCGGCTATATGCATATCGGAAATCTGAGAACCGCCCTTTGGGCCTATCTGATCGCGAAGAAAGACCCTGATGGGGTATTTATTCTCCGTATTGAAGATACCGATCAGGGCCGTCTCGTGGAAGGCGCTACCGATATTATTTACAACACCATGAAAGACTGCGGTCTGAAACACGATGAAGGACCGGATGTCGGCGGTCCGGTCGGGCCGTATGTACAGAGCGAACGGGTGAAATCCGGTCTCTACATGGAGTATGCAAAGAAACTGATTGAATGCGGAGGTGCGCATTACTGTTTCTGCAATGAAGAGGATATTGCAAAACAGCGTGCAGAACATGAGGCAAGCGGTCAGGATATTAAGTTTATTGACCCCTGCCGCAGTCTTTCCAGAGAAGAAGCACAGGCAAGAGTGGATGCGGGAGAACCGTTTGTCATCCGTCAGACCATTCCTGCAGAAGGTACAACATCCTTTGAGGATGAGGTATTCGGTCATATCGAAGTAGACAACAGTATTCTCGATGAACAGGTACTGATCAAGAGTGATGGCTTCCCTACCTATAACTTTGCCAATGTCGTAGATGACCATCTGATGGGCATTACCGATGTGGTACGCGGTATGGAATACCTTTCTTCTACCCCGAAATACAATCTGATCTATGATGCATTCGGCTGGGAGAAACCGCGCTATATTCACTGCCCGCCGGTCATGAAAGATGAACACAGCAAGCTTTCCAAGCGAAACGGCGATGCCTCCTTCCAGGATCTGATGGCCAAGGGGTATCTGCCGGAAGCGGTATTGAACTACATTGCCATGCTTGGCTGGAGCCCGGAAGACAATCAGGAGATCTTTACCCTGGATGAACTTGTAAAGGCATTTAATGTAAAACACATCGGTCAGAACGGGGCCATCTTTGATCCGGTCAAGCTGACTTCGATCAACGGTCTATGGCTCAGAGGCATG
Source organism: Solobacterium sp. (assembly GCA_017512725.1). GTDB lineage: Bacteria > Bacillota_I > Bacilli_A > Erysipelotrichales > Erysipelotrichaceae > Bulleidia. The sequence continues at coordinate 179,669 of JAFWEW010000032.1, read as the reverse complement.
GATCTCGATTCCTATTACGAACTGACAAAAGACTATATCGCAGAAGCGGTCAAAAAACCATATGATCTGAAAAAGATTGCGGCAGTCGTACAGCAGCGTGCCAATACCCTGACGGAGATCGCACCGATGCTGGATTTCTTTGATGACTTCCCTGCTTATTCCAACGATCTCTATATCAACAAGAAGATGAAAACCACACCGGAGATTGCACTGGAATCCCTGAAGGCCTGTCTTGAACTGCTGGAAGGAATTGATGACTGGAATGCAGAAGTTCTGCATGAAAAGCTGATGGAACTCCCTGCTAAACTCGGAAAGAAAAACGGACAGGTGCTCTTCCCGCTTCGGGTGGCAATCTCCGGCAAACAGTCTACCCCGGGCGGAGCGATCGAACTCGCAGATATTTTCGGCAAGGAAGAAACCCTGCGCAGACTCCGCAGTTCCATTGCACAGCTGGAGAACTGACGCATGCTGGAACGTCGGGTCATAACCGATCAGGAACTGGACTCTTTTGTATCAAAGAGTCCTTTTGTCCATTATATGAAGACGTCCAGCTGGGGCAGGTTCAAATCCGAAACAGAGAATATGCATTATACCTGCCTTGGGTTCTTTCAGTCACAGGTGATCTGTGCAACCGCGATGGTACTGTCCGGCTCCTTCCTCGGGCATAACTATCTGTACATCCCGAAAGGCCCCTGCCTTGACTATACGGATGCGGTCTTAAGAAATGATGTATTCGCAAGTCTGAAGGAATATGCCAGAAATGAAAATGTACAGTTTCTGCGGGTGGATCCGGATGTGATCCGGGTCAGCCGTACGATCACCGGTGAAAAAACCGATGAAATCAACAATGAATTTCTGACAACGCAGTTAATCGATCTCGGGTATCTTCACCGCGGGTACAACTATGCCTATGACGGCAGCTGGACGAACCGGTTCACGCTGATCATCGATATCTCCGGATCCATGGAGGAGATCATCAGCCGGTTTTCCAAACCGCGTAAGACAAGTCTGAACCGACACCGGATCAGCGGGGTCCGTACACGTCTTGGTGATGCCAGTGATCTCGATTCGCTGATGCAGTTTGAAACCATGCTCAGCCAGCAGGATGGGTTCCGGCCGCATACCAGAGCCTTCTTTGAATCCCTGCTGAAGTGTTTTGGCAGCCATGCCCGGCTGTATGTAACAGAGATCAGTCTCGAAGAAATGATCGTCGGCATTGAGCAGGAACTGAATTCCAAAAAATACCGCAAGGATCCGGAAGCACGTGCTGCCAAGGAAAAAGATCTGGCGCATGCCAAGGAGCTGTATCTGAAATACGGAGCTTCCCTTCCGATCGCAGCCGGTCTGTTCCTCAACTACGGGGATATGAGCTGGGACCTGTATACGTATAATCACAAGGAATTCAACTTTATCAAACCGGTCGACAACCTGCATGTATTTGCGATCAAAGATATGAAAGCACGGGGTGTCACCCGCTATGATATGTGCGGATTCTCCGGCACTGCTTCAAAAGACGATCCGGAATACGGGCTGTATGCCTATAAACGCTCGTTTGGTCCGGAATTTATCGAACAGATCGGAGAGTTTGACTATGTACTGAAAGAAGCGGCTTACCGGAGGTTCCGGAAGGAAAAATCCCTGGAAGTACGTGCCCGTCATAAATACTGGAAACTGCGCTATCGCAAACGAAATCCGGAACGGAAGTAGATCCTGCTTCTGATCCGGATTTTTCATTTCATAGATAACAATCTTTCTGTTTTGATTATGCCCTTATAATCAGCTTCAGCAGATACAGCAGAAGCAGATGCCCCGGATAGAAACTATAGAACAGCCACTTCAGATTCCTGCCCTTTTTCCCGTTATACAGCAGCAGCGGAATCAGACTGAACCCGGTCGTACAGTAATATCCCATCGTACGGGAAAGCGCCAGAAATGCCACGCCGATCCCGCATCTTATGATCGGTTTCCGATTCTTCAGAACATAGAACAGGAATACGGCGATGACCGCAAAGCAGGTATAATCTGCCCGCAGTACGAGCGCAAGAATCGCCATTGCAAGCACTTCAAGAACACCAAGCAATACCTTCCCGGTACCGGGATGTTCCTCCTCTCCGGTGATCCGGTCATAGAGCATCAGGGAAACAACGGCAAGGAAATACGTCAGCATGATATTCTGATGCGAAAAATCGATTTTTCCGGTAAACGCAAGATCAAATGGTATTTCACTGATCAGAGCGAAAATACCCATCCGCATCAGATACCGTTTCCGATCATGTGTATGAATATAGCCTTCGGCAATGCAGAAGGAAAACAGCGGCATTGCCAGCCGTCCGATCATTCTTGGCCAGAGCACGCCTGGAAGAAAGATATCTCCGGCATGATCAAAAACCATACTGATCATGGCGATGATCTTGAGCATGGTTCCATCCAGTACTTTATAGCTTTCCGGCTGTTTCATGGGATACTCCGATTAATGTTTGCTGCGAAGTTTTGCGGCAGTCTTCAGCAGAAGCGGATAGACATCGGTGAAGATACGGTAGAGCAGCGGATCGAGAACGATATTGAACTCTCCGATCATCTCTTCCACTTCGACCGGCCAGGCACTCTTGAACTGCGTCAGACCGTCATCCAGTGTCCCTTCAACACCGCCGAAACTGCAGACTTCGATTCCAAGCTCCTGGCAGCGTTCCAGGCATTTCGAATAGAGCCAGTAATTGGCGCGGACACGCATATAGTTTGTATTATTGCCCATGTAGACAAACTCCATGCGTTTTTCATTGAAGATGACCATCTTGCCGCATAATACAACTTCATCCCCGGATTCATTCTTCCGGTATTCTTCGATCCGTTCCAATTCAGCCCTGTCATTTTCAATCTGCTTTTCAAGTCTTGCGGTTTCCTTTTTCGACTGTGCCTTGGCAAGCTGTTCTTCTGTTTCGCTCAGGTCACGGTTCAGCCGCTCTGCCTCCCGGGCAAAATTCAGCTTTGCGATCATCACGATGCAATGATCTTTATAGACCTCTGCCATGCGGCGGAAATACGCCTCACTGCGCAATACGATCCCCTGCCGGGTTTCCGTAAAATGCAGTGCGGTTCTGAGATCCGGGATATACTCCGGGCCTTCAAAACATTCGGCACCGCGCTTTTCGGCAGTACGGATCGACTGTCTTGTATTTTTGATCAGACGGTCCTTCCAGCTGTCATCCACCTTCATGATGATGTTGTATCTTGGCTGGGTCGCCTCTTCAATGCGTTTGGTAAAGCCCTTGTGTTCCGCCCCATACTGCTTCAGAAATGCGATTACATCCTCATTCTGAGCCGGGTGCTCCTGGTCTTTTTCTTTGATATCGTACTGGCGGTAAATCACATACGGGTCAAAACGCAGGACCATCGCATGGTTCTTACGGGCAAGTTCCTTCAGATGGTCCAGCATAAAGGTGACCAGACTCTGATTATGCCAGTCCATGACAGGTCCGCGGGGAATATAAAACATGGTCTTCCCGAATACGATCGGACGGATGAGGATCAGTGCCGCTGCAACCATCTCTCCATTTTCGGTAACGCTGGCAATAATACTGTTCCAGCTGTCTTCTTTCACAAGAGCCCATTCCGGGTTCTGAAACAGTGTATTCTGGTCACTGTTCAGCACAAATTCCCGGAACCGCTTTGGATCAGTATCGGTATGAAACGTATAAGGCATGAAACCCTCCTTCCGGATGTATCAAATCAGTCGTTCTGTGTTTTTACAAACAGGGCAAGAAGATGCTCACCAACGGTTACAGCCGCAGAAAGCTTGCAGGAAAAGCGATCCGGCAGTAACGGCAGTTCAAACGAAAACACATCTGCTTCCGTATCCGAAATCACGGCACAGAATACCATTCCCGGCACACTGTCAGAATTATTCGGATCCACATTGGAGAAGCTTCCGGTAATCCCTATCGCATAGTCTGAAGGATAGGCTTTCCGGGCTGCTTCTGCCATGCATAAGGCTGTTTCTTTGGAATAAACGCCATACTGTTCGATTACTTCTTCCGGCACCCCGCGGGCAGTTTTGGCAGTATTGGAATACGTGACAAATGCCCCTTTCAGCACGGCAGAAGAACCTTCCGTATCACTGATCAAAGAAGCGATCAGGCCGCAGGTGCAGCTTTCCATCGTTGTAATGGTCTGTTCCTGATGGATCAGTGTTTCGGTGATCGTTCGGTACAATGCATGTGCCTGTGACAGCAGAAGTTCTGTATTCATTCGCTCTTTCCCTATAAAAGTATAACTGTTTTCTCAATGAAAAAGGCATACCGTTAAGGCATACCTTCAGTGACATGTACGGGATTCGAACCCGTGAATGCTGCCTTGAGAGGGCAGTGTGTTAAGCCGCTTCACCAACATGCCAGAATTAAGAAGCTGACAGCTTCTTAATTATATCCGAAATTTCTTAAGCCGCAAGTGCTTTCTTTGCAGTATCACAGAGATCTGTGAATGCCTTCTCGTCATGAATCGCAATTTCGCTCAGCATCTTGCGGTTCACATTGACGTTGGCAACCTTGAGACCATGCATCAGCTTGCTGTAGCTGAGGTCATTCATGCGTGCAGCTGCGTTGATGCGGGCAATCCAGAGCTTGCGCATGTCACGCTTTGTCTGCTTGCGTCCGATGTAGCTGTACTTCAAGGAATGCATTACCTGCTCATTGGCTGTCCGGTAAAGCAGATGCTTGGAACCGAAATAACCCTTGGCAAGCTTCAGTACTTTTTTACGACGGTTACGTGTCGGTGTAGATCCTTTTACTCTCATTTTGTGCCTCCCTTAATTAACCCTGAAGAAGCTGACGGTCACGCTTGACGTCACTCTTGCTCATCAGTGTTGCCTTGCCCAGGTGCTTCTTCTGCTTGTGGGACTTGTTCGCTGCGAAATGAGATACATAGTTGTGTCCCCGTCTCAGCTCTCCGGTACCAGTAACCTTAACGCGCTTTGCGAAGGTCTTTTTTGTCTTCATCCGGATCTTCTTGGGTTTCTTAGCCTTTGCCTTCATTTAACAATCCTCCATTACTGCTTATTCTTTCTGGGAGACAATACAACAGACATCGTGTTGCCTTCCATATTCGGCTGTTTGGTCACTTCTGCAAGATCGGAAATCTGTTCAATGAACTTGTTCATGACAGCTTCACCGACTTCCTTGCGGGTAATCATACGTCCGCGGAAGCGCATGTCGATCTTGACCTTCTGCCCTTCTTCCATCCACTTTCTGGCCTGTTTCAGCTTGGTTTCAAAGTCATGCTGATCGATGACCGGGGAGAGACGAAGCGGCTTGATCTCAGTCGTATGCTGCTTTTTTTTGGCTTCACGAGCTTTCTTCTGCTCATTGAAGTGATATCGTCCGAAATCGAGTATCTTACAAACGGGCGGCTTTGCATTCGGCGCAACACAATACAGATCAAGTCCCTGATCCTGTGCAGTCTGAATGGCAGTTCTGCGGTCCATGACCCCAAGCTGATCGCCATTCGGGCCAATTACGAGTACTTCATGAAATTTGATGTTTTCATTTACCAGTTCTTCCGGTACATTCCGTTTCGGTTTAATATACTTCAAGCATTACCTCCTGCGTAAACAAAAGCAGGTACAGAAACCGCACCTGCCATATCGAATACATACTATATCCGGCATGGTACCCAGGTCCCTTGGGACACTCGGGTGAGAAGCGGTGCTTCTGCTTTCCGTTTACCTCTGCTATCTTACCTGCCCCATCAACTGAAAGTCAATAGGAAATTAAAAAACTTTTCTTAATATAGTTTTACAGCGAATTAAATCTCAAACCCTGTAACATTGACTCGTACATCACTGGGTTTGTATCCGGTCATGAAGACGATGTTCTCATAGATCTTCGACTGTACAAGACCGCAGGTCTCCGAGACATTCGCTCCGTATTTCACCCGTACATCCGCTTCGATCTTCAGCTGGTTGTCCGATACGTGGACTGAAAGCGTCTTTTTGGAAAAGGATGTCGGTGTATGAACGATATTCTCAATGTCCTGCATTGTAATCTCGGCAATTGCCTGGAATACCGATTTGCTGATTGCGATCATGCCGCTGCCGGCGTCTTTCTTCAATACTACATAATCCATAGGTTATATCCTCACGTTTACTAATTATACCTGTTTTACTCCGGTTGACTACTCCCTTTATCCGGTCCGCTGTAGCGGAATACCAGCATCGTCGTATCATCAAACGGCGGCTCATCCTGCATGAATTCACGGATCGCATGATGGACATTGTCATTGATTTCCTTGACCGTTCCATTGGGGTTGATGTTCAGTGCATCCAGCATTCGGTCGGTATCAAAGCGTTCCTTGGCAGGATTGTTGGCATCCGTGACACCGTCCGTATAGAGATACATGGTATCTCCAGGCAGCAGCTGTATGGTTCCTTCCCGGAACTTGGTTGTCTCCAGTGCAGCAACCGGCATGCCGTGCACATCCTTGAAGAGTTCAAATCTGCCGTTCTGGTGTGCAATCGCCGGATATTCATGACCGGCATCCACATATACGATTTCACCGGTAGAGATTGTCAGGATGCCCAGCCAGACGGTAACGAACATTTCTGCTTCGTTGCCTTCCAGCAGACGCTGATTGACGATTGAAAGCACTTTGGACGGCTGACCGTGATTGATCATCGTTTCATTCTGAATCAGGGTCTTGGAAATGACCATGAAGAGCGCACCGGAAATCCCCTTGCCGGAGACATCCGCCATGACAATACCGAGATGATCTTCATCGATCAGGAAGAAGTCGTAGAAGTCGCCTCCGACTTCAAGTGCCGGTACCATCGAGGCATAGATATCAAATTCCTTCCGTTCCGGGAACGGCGGGAATACCGACGGCAGAATGCCTTCCTGAATCCTTGTGGCAATCGAGAGCTCATTCTGGATCCGCTCCTGACGGTTCTTCAGTTCCAGTTTTTCCTCAGTGACTTCACGGATCCTCTGCATGGTATCATTCATGTCTTCTTCCATGTTGACCATGGCTCTCCAGAGTTCTTCGATCTCATCATCCGTATTGATATTTACGGCAGAGAAATAATCCGTAGCACCGCTGTCATTGACTTTATCACGGGCCGTATAGGTCTTGGCACTGGCAGCCAGGGCATCGACCGGTACGATGATGGATTTCTTTACGATCTTTGAGATACGGTTTGCACCGAGGAAGAGAATCGCAACCAGGAACGGGATATAAACTTTCAGGAAATCAAACAGTTTGTTGAAGAAATCGTTGACGTCAAAATCAATGACCCCGTAACCGATCTGATTGCCTTTGGTATCCGTAATGTCATAATAGTTCGTAGCGGTAAAGCCGCTTAATTTGCCATAGGTAATGGAAAGCTTCCAGTTGGAATTTTCAATGTCACGAATCTTGTCAAACGATTCAATCTCACCGTTTTCATTGGATAGCCACTGACCCGGAAGATAGGCATACTCCGGCTTGTCGCCGTCCAGAACAAATACAAAGCGTTCCTTTTTTTCATCCAGCAGGATCAGATAAACATTGACGAGTTTTTTCTGTTCCCTGCACTTCACAAGGATTTCACGGTAATCCAGGAACTGGTCATCCACCAGATCAATAAAGATATTCCGGTAATCATCTGTAAACTCCTGCTGTTTCAGTTCCTCTGGTGTCGCCTCATACCGTTTCTTGGTTTCGGCATACAGATTTTCCAGATATTCCTCATCGATCAGAGAAACCGCATACGCAAGATCCTGTTTCGATTCGCGGTTATAGTTGACCATGATCGTATAGGCATGCATGACCAGCTCAAAAGGCACAATGATCAAAACAAGGACCAGTGCGCTGATCAGGATAAACCAGAATGCCTTATTTTCTAGAGAACGCTTCCTGCGTTCTTTTTTCTCTTTGCCCATACGTTCACTGAAATCGGAGGACAGTCTTAAGGACCGCTCCGCTGCTTACGACTTCCTGTTAAAAATCTCCGTTACTTCTTCTTCGTTATAAAGTTCCTTGGTGTTTTTTCCGCCGCTGATATTCAGCAGCTGCGATAAGTTGATTGTTTCCTCTTTTTCCTTACGATTCTGTTTAGTTTCTTTATCGTTCATTTTTCAGGATACCTCTCACATTTCTCACAAACAGCGATTCGATCTGTTCGCTGGCTGCTTCTATATCATCATAACAGTTGTAGGTCTCTTCTGCGTTAGAGATCATCGCCCAGAACCAGTTCATCAGTTTCAGAAGATACGTCTCGTGAATCATATGTATATTGTCAGACTCTGCAAGCGCTTTGGCAAATGCCGTTTCATAGAACTGCCTTGCCTTGGCCGCATCTTCTTTGTTCCAGAATGCGAACCGTTCGGAATACCACTGCGGCTGGATGAGCAGTGTATGGACAACCGAGGTGAACCGCAGGATATCTTCATATACATTTCCGCTTTCCAGACAGGTCAGGATCATAAAGAATGCGTGCCATTCAAAATCCACATTCATGACACTGATATAGTATTCCGAAAGCACCCGGACAAATTCATTTTTCGGTTCAATAGTACGGTTCGGAACGAGTTTGACCCGGAAATCAATTTTGGATACTGCAAGCTGATGGAGTGTCTCCAGGAATTCCACCATTTTGACTTCAGGGTTGCTGCTGTAAAGGAAATTCGTAATGTAGATATACTGTGCCAGCATCTCGGAATCATTTTTGAAGCTGGTACTGAACCCGACCGATTCTTTCATCTTCCGGATGAACAGCTCATTTAATGAGGAAGAGACCATGGATTTGAAGGTCCTTTCATCCATTCCGATCTCCGCTTCCCGGGATTCCATCATCATTTCCGTATAGACGGTTTCCAGCTGATGGTCCACTACATCAAGGCTGTCCCGGATGGAACTGAGCATCTGTTTCATGAACCGTGCGTTCCGGACCATTTCCTGATTCTTATAGACGACTTCATGTTCGATCTCACTCCAGAAGCGGTGAACCAGCGACTTGATCTGAAGTTCAAAGCCGATATAGAGATCGTTGAAGCGGTATTTGCCGTCGAGCCGGTAGATCGCAAAGCCGTTGCGCTGCAGTTGCGGCTGCGGCATGCCGAGGTTCAGAAGAATGTCCGGGTTCTGCAGGCAGATCGCATAACCGTCTTCATTGGGCTCACTGAAATCTCTCATCAGTCCATGATACAGTTCTGCTTCATTGCGGATGAACCGGCACTCCAAGGTAATGCCGACAATATCCGACAGGGAATTGATCGCATCGATCGGTTCTTTGCACTGCAGGTAAAACTTGTTGCGCAGCAGTTTCTCCCGCAGGCTGTCACGGCTTTTGACCCGGGAATGCACCGCAACGATATCCGTGGAACTCTGTGCTTTCAGATGTTCAAAAAACTGACAGAGTACCGATTCGGCATATTCAAAACCCGCCTTATGCAGGTCATACAGTTCAATTGTTTCATCGATAAACTGAAACAGATCAAGTTCCATAAAACTCCTATCGGATCCGAAATGCTTTCGGGTAATGGTTTTTCAATATTGTTCCGTCGCTTTTGGCAAGCCCGATGGCATGGTGCTGAACCGTAACCGCAGTCCATCCCTTTTCACAGGATTTCTGCAATACTTCTCCCCTGCGGTAGCGCTGCAGTTCTTCTTCTGTAAGCTCAGCGGATGGAGAAAATGCGGCAAAGGAATTCATGACAAGGGCATGGCTCGGCTCGAACCGGCCATGTTTCAGCGTGCCGAGAGGTACCTGGTGACGGATGAGCTTCAGAGGCCGGACATCGATAAACGGAGCCATTCCTCCATAAACGGTGTCATGCTTTACATACAGATATGAAAAGCTGCGGGAAAGATGCGCATCCAGAAAGTGGTTCACTTCCTTTGGAACCGGATCGCTTTTCAACAGCGGCAGTCTCAGTTCTGCTGTTTCACGATCCTGTTTCCGAAGCTTTGCGACAAAATGGCCTTCCCCTTCCTCCATTGGATAAATCCGCCGGCAGTTTTCACTGCCTTCAAAGAACGGCAGGCCCGGTTTTCCTCCGGCATGGTCAATTGGAAGAAGTTCGAGTTCGGGGTGCTGTTCGAGCAGTGTCTTTACGTTCTGTTCATTCTCTTCCGGTGAAAACGTACAGGTACTGTATACAAGAATGCCTTCGGGTTTCAGACATTTGACGGCTTCCTCCAGAATGGCAGCCTGCCTTCTGGCACAGGCCGACACCGCTTCCGGTGACCATTCGCTTTTCGCTTCCGGGTTCTTACGGAACATGCCTTCACCGGAACATGGCGCATCACAGAGCACTGCATCAAAATACGCCGGAAAGACCAATGCGACTTCCTTGGGATCGTTGTTTGTAATGATGACATTGCAGGCGCCGTGGCGCTCAATGTTTTCTTTCAGAATCTTTGCCCGTGAAGGAATAATTTCATTTGCCACAAGCAGGCCCTGATTCTGCAGTGCTTCTGCAATCTGGGTACTCTTGGATCCTGGTGCTGCACAGAGATCCAGCACCTTCATGCCCGGTTTCAGATCCATCGCGGTTACCGCAAAGGAAGCACTGGGCTCCTGGGAATAAATACATCCGCTGAAATATTCGTTCCGGTTTCCGATCATTCCTTCTTCTGCGATCCATCCGTTTACTGCATAAGGGGATGGCTTCCGGCAAAGACCCGGGATCGGCTGGTTGTCCATTTTCAGCGTATTGATCCGGATGCCGCGTACGGGCGGCAGGGTCATCGCTTTTAAGTATTCGTTATAGCGTTCCCCGAGCAGCTCCTGCATCCGGGAATCATAGCGTTCAATCTCGCTCATTTCAGACCAAGCACTTTGCGGACCTGGGCCCGGTCGCGTTCCAGCTGCATGATCAGATTCTCACGATTTGAAAAATCCTGTTCCGGCCGGATGTACTGTTCCGGGATTACGGAAATATGTTCTCCGTAGATCGGTTCATTGAAGTCAAAAATATGCGCTTCGATCGAAACGTTTTTGGAATAATTCAGGGTCGGGTTATGGCCGACATTAATCATGGCCCCGTAACGCTTATGACGGATCTTTACATGCGCGGAATACACCCCAAGCTTTGGGATGACATATTCGGGGCTGAAGGAAATATTGGCGGTCGGAAAGCCGAGACCGCTGCCGACTTCATTTCCATGCATGACCTTGCCATCAATGGTGTACGGATAGCCGAGCAGCTTGTATGCAGAAAGGAAATCCCCTTCCTTTACACAGGAAACAATACGCGAACTGGAGATCTTCTCTCCGTCGAGTGCCACCTCATCAATGATCTGTACCGGCACATTCAGATGATCCTGCAGGTACTGTGCATCGCCGCGGCCGTTCATGCCAAAGCGGAAATCATAACCGCAGACCAGTCCCTGCAGATTCAGCTGACCAAGAACATATTCAATGAATTCATCTTCATGCAGCATGGACATGGCTTTTGTAAAATCAAGCAGATAGATATTCTGTATCCCAAGTGCAGACACAAGATTGATCTTCTGCGGTGTTGTAGTGAGATGTTCACACTCCTCCGGGCTGAGATCCCTGATCGTGACCCAGGGATCCGGTTCAAAGGTAATCAGACCGTTTGCACAGTTCAGTTCCTTTGCGGTATCTACCGCAGCCTTGATCAGTGCCTGATGGCCGCGGTGCACCCCGTCAAAAAAGCCGATGCAGGCAACGACAGGTGTTTTTGGCTTATATTGATACGAAAGACTTATTTTATCGATTCTCATAACAGACCTCTCTGACAGTGATACAGGCCGTCTTCCTCTTTCCGGTAAGCGGCAAGTATCTGTCCGCTGTTTCGGAAGATTACAAGCGGATCATCAGCTTCCAACCTTACACTTCTTCCATGAATCACGGAATCCTCATCCAGGGCTTCCAGAATCGGGATTGCAGGATCCAGTATCGTCTCCGGGGAAACAAATACAGGACTTGTTTCCAGCTGTTCCAGTGTACATGCCTGGTCCAGACGTACGGATTCAATGCCCAGCCGGCATAGCGAGCTCATTGCCGCATATTCGCCAAGGGCATCTCCAAGATCTGTGATCAGGGTCCGGATATAGGTACCTCCGGAAACCACCGCATCCAGGTGCCAGATATCGTCTTCCAATGAAATCTGCATCCGGCTGACATGGATCGGACGGGGCTTGCGCTCGATTTCTATGCCTTTTCGGGCCAGTTCGTACAGTTTCCGGCCATTGACCTTAATGGCAGAAACCATTGGCGGGACCTGCATCGTATCGCCCAGAAAGCGGTTTGCCGCTTCCTGAACGGATTCTTGGGAATGCGGCGACGGTGTCTTCTGATCCGTTACCTGCCCCCAGATATCCCCGGAATCGGTACGGCTGCCGAAAACAAACGTCGCATGATAGTGTTTGTGGTTGCTGATACAGTATGGAAGGAACTTGGTATATCTTCCTAATAAAAGGATCATCAGTCCGCTGGCATTGGGGTCCAATGTCCCGCAATGACCGATTTTCCGTTCGTGAAATACTCTGCGGCACCGGCTTACCGCATCAAAGCTGGTCATGCCGGCGGGTTTGTTCAGAAGCAGGATCGCATCCATACCTAGAAATTATAGCAAGTTCGACTGTCAAAAACGGAAACAATCATGAAAAAGAAATGAAAAAGCGAATGAAAACCTTTTCTTTTTGCGTTGACAAACGATTGGATTCGACTAAAATCTAGACATATAAACAAAAACCGGTAGAGGTAGCGGCGCAGATGAGTAACACGGGTAGCCGGCAGGCTGTGATCCGTTGGGAAAGGCAATCGCCGCCGAACGGTCTGATGCGGCAGCAAAGGATCGTGGGGATGCGGAAAAGATCCGTATCACTCCTTCACGGATGTGAAGAGGCGCTATTGCTTATGGGGAATATGCCGTATGCGATAGCATGCGGTTTTGTTTATTTCCCGTAAGTGTTTAAGGAGGAAAGAAGATGAGAAACCTTACAGCAATCGCGGCAGTCAGTGCCGCCATGATCCTGGCCGGCTGCGGCAGCAGCACGACAGGCACAGCCACAACAACTACAGCGTCTGATTCCGGTACGTTCCGGGTCGGCATGGAATGCAACTACGCTCCGTTCAACTGGACTACTACGACCGAGGGCGAATACACACAGCCCCTTTCCACTTCAGATTACTGTGACGGCTATGATGTCGTGATCGCTTCCACGATCGCAAAGACCCTTGGCAAGGATGTTCAGATCGTCAAGACTGACTGGGATGCACTGATCGTTGATCTTCAGCAGGGAAGCCTGGATGCGATCATTGCCGGCATGACTGAGACACCGGAACGTGCGGAACAGGTCAGCTTTACCTCTCCGTACTATGTTTCTCCGGAAGTTGTCATTGTCCGCAACGACAGTGACCTGACCGGCATTACCGATATTCAGGAACTCTCCGGACGCAAGGTTCAGGGACAGATGGGAACCCTTTACGATACGATCATCGATGATATCGAAGGTGTTGTGCATGTCGAAGCAGCGACCGATTTCCCTGCCGCGATCAATGCTCTCCAGCATGGTGATGTTGATGCGGTCACATCCGAGCTTCCGGTTGCGATCGGTGTCTGTGCAGCAAATCCGGATCTTACTTATGTACAGTTCGAACAGGGCCATGGCTTTACCAGTGCCGGTGATGAAGGCGGCGTAACCGTAAGCATTGCCGTTGCCAAGGAAAATACCGAACTCCTGAAGGATGTTCAGGCAGCTCTGGATCAGATTTCCGAAGCAGACCGTGCGGCTGCCATGGAGGCAGCAGTTCTCCGCCAGCCGGCATCGGAGGAGTAATCCATGGAATCGTCCTTTCTCGGACAGATCCTTGATATCCTGCGGAGGTACTGGCCAAGTCTTGCACTGGGCATCCAGAATACGCTGATCATTTCCCTTTCCGGTACGCTGATCGGTCTCTGTATCGGTCTGATTGTCGGAGGGATCCGGGCAATCCGGCTGGACTATACCGCAAGCCCTGCGGCAGTCATGGGCAAAAAGGTACTGGACTGGCTCGGAAAAGTCTATATTGATGTATTCCGGGGAACGCCGATGATGGTACAGGCAGTATTCCTATACTATGCCCTGCTGAATGTCGTGCACTGGAACAAGCTGACTGCGGCGATCTTTGTCATTTCGGTCAATACCGGAGCCTATATGGCGGAAATCATCCGTTCCGGCATCCAGGCCGTGGATATCGGTCAGACCGAAGCATCCCGGTCTCTTGGCATGAGCAATATTCAGACCATGATGAATGTCGTGCTCCCGCAGGCGGTACGGAATGCGTTCCCTGCAATCGGCAATGAGTTTATCGTCAATATCAAAGACTCTTCTGTTCTGATGATCATCTCGATCGCGGATCTGATGTTTCAGGCAAAGTCCATTGCCGGAAGCACCTTCCAGTTCACGGCTACCTACGGTATTACCGCAGCGATCTACTTTATTCTCACCAGTATCGCTTCTGTGATCCTGAATTCGATTGAGCGGAAAATGAACGCTTCCAGCACCAGCTTCCCGCAGTCGGATACCGATCCGAGCAACATGGTACTGGCAACTGAGAATGCCAGGGAGGAACATTATGAGTGAAGCAGTCGTAGAGATCCATGATCTGCATAAGTCGTTTGGCTCCCTGGAGGTACTTAAGGGAATCGACTTCAGTGTCGCACCCGGTGAAGTAGTCTGTCTGATCGGGTCTTCCGGTTCCGGCAAGTCCACCCTGCTCCGGTGCATCAACCTTCTGGAAAAGCCGGACAAAGGTGTGATCCGGGTATTTGGAGAAGACATTCTCAATATCCGCAATGTTGACCGCTACCGTGCCAATGTCGGCATGTGCTTCCAGCAGTTCAATCTGTTCAAGAACATGAATGTTCTGAAGAACTGCATGATCGCACAGGAAAAAGTCCTGAAGCGCTCCAGCAAGGAAGCCGAAGAAAAAGCCATGTTCTTCCTGAAGAAGGTCGGCATGGAGGCATTCGCCAATGCCGACAGCTCCCGCATCAGCGGCGGTCAGAAACAGCGTGTCGCGATCGCAAGGGCCCTGTGCATGGACCCGAAGCTCATGTTGTTTGATGAACCGACTTCCGCCCTTGATCCGGAAATGGTCAAGGAAGTACTGGAGGTCATGAAACAGCTGGCGGTGGACGGGCTGACTATGATCGTCGTAACACACGAGATGGGATTTGCCCGTCAGGCAGCGGACCGGGTCGTCTTCATGGATAAAGGCGTAATTGAAGAAGAAGGAACCCCGGATGCGATCTTTACCAGTCCAAAGAGCGCAAGAACCAGAGAATTCCTTCAGCATTTCATCAGCGAATAACAAAAAAAGATGGCAGTTCGTAAGAGCTGCCATTTTCAGTTGCTGAGCTGCAGGTTCAGCGGCGGAATCGGTTCCGTATTGTGATGCGCTTCTCCTTCACAGGCCGGAAGATCGATGGATTTCCCCCGCCGTTCATGGGTCTTTATAAGATCGGCATCGGTCCGGTTGAAGAAGGCAAACGTATTGATCCCGTCATCCCAGGTAAGATCGACATTATAGTATTCCCCGTCGAGAAGAACGATGTTCCAGGCATGGTTTTCCCCGCTCCAGCCGGCAGCGTAATAACAGGGAATCCCGCATTCCGTCATCAGCAGCTGAAACGCCTTTGCATATCCGGCACAGACCGATCGTTTGTTTACCAGTACGCTGTAGGCACTCTGACTGTGATCCGATTCGAGATCATAGTCACATAAGCCGATCAGGGCATTATGCAGATACAGTTCCGTTTCATAATCACTGCCTAAATCGTTCGCTTCCTGCAGGATCGCAGCACAGGCATTGTCAAACAGTGCCCGATTGTGTTCGAGATCGTTCGCCAGATCATTATAGTGAAGTTCGATCGCGGTCACTGCCCCGCTGTCGTAGTACCGGAAGGAGACACTTTCCTCCAGCCAGAACAGTTCGGGATGATCATAGAAGACTGCTTCCCAGGTTTCTTCCGCTTCCTCATAGGTCAGCCCAAACGCTGTTGGATTTACAACATTTTCTTTTGCATAGACTGCATCGATCAGGCGTGCATAGACGATCTTCTGATCTTCATTCAGCATCCCGAAATACGGATAGAATAACGGATCATACTGCTCCAGGATCTGCTGGTATTCAGCGGCGGATTCCGGATCATCACCCATGGAAGACAAGAGATCGCTGACAAACGGGATCGAGGTATTCTCGCCGATTGATTTCAGATATCTTCGTACATCGGATTCACTGTTCAGCTCGGGTATCAGCTGCTGACCAGTCGCCTGTCCATAAATAAAGATCGAAACCGCTGCCGCACTGAAAAAGACAACGAGAACCATGATCAGGATCATGAGTGATGACAGCAGTTTCTTCAGCAGTTTCAAGTGCAGTCCTCCGGGGTTTACAAACCCTTTTCCATTATAATGGTTTCATGTTCAAACGGATTTACATCGAAATTACAAACGTCTGCAATCTCTCCTGTTCCTTCTGTCTTAAAACAGGAAGGACCCCCTGCTTCCTGGAACCGGGGGAATTCCGCAGGATCGCATCTCAGGCACGTAAGCATACCGATTACCTGTATCTTCATGTACAGGGAGAACCGTTTCTGCATCCCTATCTCGATACGATCCTTTCCATCTGTGATGAACTTTTGTTTTCCGTTCAGCTGGTGACAAACGGTACCTTGCTGGACCGTCACCCATTGGTTCTTGAACATGCATGTCTGCGCAAATTGTCCATTTCCCTGCAGTCTGTGGATTTTCAGTCAAACGATAATCTGCCTGCGTATATGGATGCCGTCCTGGCTTTTGCGGAACGGGCATCCGGTCAGGGCGTTTATACCGAACTGCGATTCTGGCGTCTTGATGAACTTCAGAAAGAATCCGGCAGCTATTGTCTGGAACGGATCAAAGAACGATACGAGCTCCATAAAACCGAACGAAGGAACAGTTACCGTCTGAAAGACCGTCTGTTCCTCAGTTTTGCCAATGAATTTGAATGGCCTGCCATTTCCGCCTCCACAGAAGAGGAAGTGTACGGAACGTGCCTTGGGGCAAGACAGCAGATCGCCATCTTAAGTGACGGCACCGTTGTGCCATGCTGTCTCGATGCCGGTGGAAATGTACCGCTTGGCAGTCTGCGGGAAAATACCCTTGATGAAATTATCAACGGTTCCCGCTGTCAGGAACTGATCCGTCAGTTTCAGACCCATCGGATCAAAGAACCGTTCTGCAGAAACTGTACGTTCCGAAAGCGCTTTGGTTAATCACTGCGCTTTTTCGTTCTGCCAGAGCTCGATCACATCCAGGCCGAATTTGTTGCGCAGTTCATAGGTCGTAAAGTGGTTATAGAACGGTGCGTCCATATCCGTTTCTTCCCCGTTTACGAGATAGTAATAGCCCTGTTTCCCGGTTTCGAGCGGATGTACAAAGGAATAACTGATCTCATAGACCGTTCCTTCGCCATTTGTTATCCGATAGTGGGTCGGGTCCCCTTCCACCGGAAGATCCATGGCTTTGAGTACTTCATAGATCGTCGCAAACGAAACACCATAGCTGTAGGCACTGGCAACCAGCGGATGGGAAAAGTCATATTCCTGTTCTTCGGAAGTACGGAAGCCGATCCGGTGATTATAGCCCTCCAGTGCCTGGTCAATTTCTTCTGCGGTGAATTCCGCCTTGCAGGCATACTGATGGTCCAGACAGAGGTACAGCAGCTGACGTTCGTTATACTCTGCATCGATCGGATCTCCGTTGATCACACCCCTTGCGTCCGCTTCCGTCGATTCATAGTCGTTCATCGTCCGATACGGGTGATCAAATTTCAGTTCATACAGAAAATTGAAAGGCTTCTGGGCAGCCTGCTGAATGGTATCCAGCTGCTGGAACAGCTCTTCCCGTTCTTTACGGGAAGAAAACGTCTGAACCAGCTGAGCCGTTACGATCCCTTCGTATGTTTCTTTCTGCAGCTGCAGTGAGCCAACCTGAAGATCGTCATACTGCTCGACTAACACAACGCTGTTATAGTCATTGCGCAGATTATTGACCAGTGCTTCCATGCCCCAGCAGTAATCATCCAATACATGGAATTCCAGTCCGTTTTTCATCGTAACGGTCCAGAGATAGTCGGTATATTCATCGTAGTCGGAAGTAACCGGTTCCGGTTCGGCAGATACGGTTTTCGGCCGTTCTCCAGTCACTTCTTCAGCATACTTTAAAATATCGGAGCGGTCGTATTTCTTCGTGCATCCGCTGAGCAGTACCGCAGTCAGCAGGATCATTATTGTTTTGAATGATTTTCTCATGGAAAAATCATACCGCAAACAACGGCAGTCAGTATACATCAGTATACATACAGGCGCATTCCGTCTTTCAGGTTCTGTCTGGAAAGCGTTACGGTCCGGCTGATCTGAATGCCGGTTTCCGCTTCCAGGAATATCGTATGATCATCCAGTGTGTAACGATGTAAGAATTCCTCCTTCAGAAGTTCCCGGAGATACGGCATACAGTCATTCAGGGAACGGCTGGAAGGAAACACACATTCAAACTGCCGATGGATCATCGGAATGATCAGATAGATCCGTAGCGTCTCTTCCTGTTTCACAAAGCTGTATCACCTGGTTCCTTCCTGTCTGAAATAAAACGCCGTTATTGGCATGGAGTTCCCGTTTGGATCGAATTGAAAAATGATACTGTTCCCGAAATCCGCTGCCGATATACAGCACCGGCAGTCTTCGGGAAGAAATGCCGGCACGCTGGAACGCCTCCAGCGTCATGCATAAGAACATTCCGCTGTTTTCCTTCTGGAACGCCTGAAGATTCGTTTCTTCCGGACTGGTCCGAAACGGCTTCTGCATCTGTTTCAGATAGTTTTCAAATCCATACAGTTCCTCTTCGTACGTAGCCAGAACGATCAGATTCTGATTCTCTGGCAGAACTGACCATTCATAGGTTGAAACATTGATGCCTAACGGAAAGCCGTTTCCCTTCCATTCGTTGGGGTCAACCCGTTCCGGCAGAGACGGGATCTGATACGGTTTTTCTGTTCCATTTTTCTGATTTGAGAATTTGATCTGTTCCATTATCTCGCTGTCGGTTACCCGCATCCGCTCCATCTGCAGCAGATGGGAGCGCCGGATGAGTGCACTGTGTTCTTTCGTAACCGTCTGATGGACGGCACATTCAAAGATGCCGGAAAGATCATGCAGGTTTTCATTCCAGAGTGCGATCCGAAACGGGATCAGGGAAAGATCCCTGCTGGGACAGGAAGAAGCAGAGGTGAAAAACAGAATGATTCGCAGTTTCAGCATTTCAGCCTGTTCCAAAAGACGGTGCAGCCGTGGTCGGTAGGTATCCGAAGCTTCGTGGAATGACGGGGTGTCCGTTACGATCAGGGTCCGCATGAATGAAGAGGATGAACCGGTATCCAGGTGGGCAAGCAGATTATTGGTTTTTTCCGAATCCAAAGATTGTATACAGCCGCAGAGATTGTGCCAGCAGTTCCATTCCTTCCGGCAGGCTGACAGATCATCGATCACAAATACTTCATCCTCTTTCTTCGATATTTCGATCAGTCCGTGCAGCAGGGTCTCAAAGAACCTGCATTTTTCCGTACGGTCAATGGAAAAGACGGCCGTACAGCTGCTTTCCAGACGGACTGCAGGCTGACGGTGATGATAATAGTCATCAGCCTTTCCCAGCCAGATGGCTTTCTGTTCGTCAAAATCCGAGCGGTGCAGTTCCTTCAGAGGCGGACACCAGAGCGGTGCCGCCTCAGGAACGCTTTTTCCGGCTTCGAGGATCTGTTCAATGATCGCATTGGCCTGCGAGGGGGCAGAACGCTCTGAGAAGACCGCTTCCCTGCTCACCTGTTTCATGGCATCCAGCAGCTGGATACTGGCATGTTCCTGACTGCTGGAGGCATTGGCATAGGCAGAAAACCCATGGGTCATCATTCCATCGGTCAAAAGATAGAATTCGCCCGGTTTCCGGATCCAGGAGGCATCCGGCGCATGGATCATTTCAACACTGTCCTGTTTCTCCTGTACTTTCAGGCATATCTTGAACCGGGTATTGGACCAGATCTGCTCATCCACAACGCCGCTTGGCTTCTGGGTCGCCAGGATCATATGCATGCCAAGGCTTCTGCCGACCCGGGCGATACTGATGAGGTCACGCATGAAGTCCGGCCGTTCTTTTTTCAGTTCTGCAAACTCATCCACAATGATTACCAGTGAGGCAAGATACGGTAGTTTCAATTCCGGATTCCAACACTTCTGATAGGAAGACAGGTTCATGACCGGTTTTCCGACCGTATCACTCATCAGCTGGAACAGTTCTTCCCTTCGGTGGCATTCATTCTGAAAGGAAACCAGTGCCCGTTCCATACCGGCACTGTCCAGATTGCTGAGGGTGCCTGCCACATGCGGAATCGTATAGGCTTTGTTGGAAAACAGCTGTGCCGCTCCGCCGCCCTTGAAATCGATCATGACAAAGTTCAGTTCCTGCGGGCTGTACTGTATGCATAAGCCAAGCAGGAATGAAATGATCAGTTCGCTTTTGCCGCTGCCGGTCATTCCGGCAATCAGACCATGGGGACCGTGAACCTGCTCGTGTAAATCGAGGATCATCGGTTCGCCATCCGTCTGAAGCCCGAAACAGGAGCGAATACCGTCTCTTGTCCGGTTGCTTTTCCACCGGGATTCCAGATCCAGTGCCCCTGCGTCTGTTATCCCATAGAGATCATAGATCGTTGTATTCTGTTCCCTTACCAGAGAATCGGTATAAGCACTGCTCTGGTTCAGCAGCCGGCAGAGCTTCCATGGATCCGTTTCAATTACCGGATCCGGTTTTACAGTACAGATTCTGCCATCATCGATTACAATCTTCTGTTCCTGAACGGTAATCCGAAGATCACTGTCGCATGGAAACATTCCGTTTTCACACAGCCGGATCTGATGTACTTCAAATTCCGAGAACGCATCCAATAACTGCGGCTTGAATGCCAGAACAAATAATTCCGTTATCCCTGCCTGTTTGAGCAGGCAGGACAGTTCCATTGCCTGAGACAATGTGGATGCGATCAGTCTCTGATCCGGATTCAGATGCACATGCGGCAGTTCCCGCAGCCAGAAATGGTTCTCCAGAAATACCTGATCCGCAAGGATCACAAGTGTGGAAAGATCCGGACCGGTCCGGTACAGAAACTGAAAGATCCAGTTTCTCAGAATCACCGGATTGCCATTCACAATACTGACGGCAATGTTCCGGTACTGTTTCAGCTGACAGACGGCAGGCATCTCCAGAACCGAGGTTTCATTCTTCAGAGATTGGATCATCCCCGGAATCGGATCATCGGCTTTCCAGCGTACCGGTTCTTCCAGATTGATGGAAACCGGAACCGGACCGACTCCGATGCGTACGGAACTGAACTCGAGGGAATCCGATACCGCACTGTATATCCTTCCGGATGATGCAAAGTCAACCGGAAAGATCCGCTCATATTCGTATTGAATCCGATCCTCGTAAGAAATGATCTGTTCTTTCAGATGTGACAGATAGCTTTCATAGTCTTTGTTCCGTTTCTTTTTCTGACGTTTTTCTTTCAGTACTTCATACAGCCGCTGCATCGGGTTCCAGAGCAGTGTCGAAAGCACCATGACAAACGGCAGAATCACGGAAGGAGCCAGTTCGATCCATTCTCTTCCCTGCAGCCAGCCGTTATAGGCCGAAATCAGTCCGGCAGCCATGGAAGCACTTGCCATCGTCAGTGCCGGTCCCATCATGAAGACCAGCGGATTATGTTCTTTCGGCTGATACGGGAGCGGTTCCGGCAGCCGCTGTTCAAAACAGAGTTCCGGCAGCTCGGAATGATAGATCCGGGAAACCGGTTCTGTGGTTCCTGCAGGTGGAAGGATGCCTTCTTTTCCCTTCCAGGACTTTGCGTGAACATAGAGGTTTTCCGGTGTATTGATCATCAGAAATGATTCATGAACCGCAATCTGCAGGTTGCATACCCGGAAAACTGTTCCGTTTTCAAAACCGATTCCCCCTGCCGTTGTACCGTCGATCTCAGCCAGATTCGTATCGAACCGGTCAAAGATCATGCGGTGGCTGCGGTCAAAGACAAACTGATGGGGCTGAATATTCTGATCCTGCAGATACAGGTCATCTTCAATTCCGCTTCCCAGCGTGACCAGATCATCCGGCCATTCATATTTCCGGAACCTGTCATATCCTTTCGCATACATCGAACAGAGCAATATCGCACTATGTGTCCCATCCGTGATGCGTATCCGGCTCTCGTGTTTCAGCGGTCCGTTGCAATCACAGGATAGCCCCCTTGGCAGGCGCAGATAGTATTTCCCCTGATGATCGAGGATGCATACATCATGGCCAAGAATGCGGAAGGATACCTTCGGTTCATTCAGAAGGACCGCCTGATGGCGATCCTCTTCCGTGATCCAGATGATCATTGTTGCTTGGCAGAACGCACCAGCATTGTAACGCTGACATCGTACTTGCCGTCTTTTGTCTTTACGTGAATGATCGCAGAGCCTTCCTGAACCGCATGAACGGTAGTTCCGCTTACTGCAGCGATCTCCGGTTTTTCGGAAACACACTGAATGTCACTCAGAGAATAGCCTTTCGGCAGTCCTTTGATCACAATCTGCCTGTTTTCTCCCGGAGAAGCAATCAGCGAATAATCCTGGATCCGGATCTGATCGGATTCCACAACATCTGTCTGTTCTTTGGGTTTCAGCCGGTCACCCCGTGTACAGTGATCCACAAAATGGCCGTTTTCCATATGGGTTTTCATGCCTGGAATCAGCTTTCCATTATTCTCATTCAGCAGAGTAATGGTTTTGGAAAGTCCGAGTCTTCCGGCCATGGTATTGGAAGAGTTCAGCAGGATATCTGCCGCCTTGTAGGCCTTGATGTCTGCACAGGTCAGAATATTGCCGTTGCCGTCCGAAAGATCATCCACCATATCGGCAGGTACTTCATCCGTTGTTATGGTCTTATGATTACCTTCACTGTCATAGAGATGAACCGTGGAAGAAACCAGTGCCTTCGCGCCGGCTTCCGCGGTGACATCGGCCAGCTTCATGCCGGCAAGCGTCATTCCAGTCTTGACGCCGCCCATGATGCTGGTACTGGCATGAATGGTCGCTTCCGCCTTTGCGCTGAATTCACAGATTTCCCGCATCTTTCCGTCCCGGATCTCCATTCCGGCTTTTTCATGCTGGGTAAGCGACAATTCTGCCTTTCCGGAGGAATAGATCCTCAGCTGCAGCTGCATGACAATATTCATGACCGGAGCGGAAGGCACCGGGATCGTAATCGATGCCAGCGGCAGTTCGATCTGTGCCACATCCTGTTTTTTCTGAAACAGGTTTTTGACGGTACCGAGAAAATCATTCGGATCGATTCTGGAAAAATCCCCATACAGGTTTTTATAGGAACCGATCCGGGCACCGAGACTTTCGGTCGTATCCATGTCGATACAGAAATACCCGTCTTCGATCGTTCCGTTTTTCATCTTCCACCGGTAGGCCGGTTTTACGGAGCTTACGGCGACATTGCCGTAGACATTCAGTCCGGCAGGCGTTTCTTTCTTCACTTCTGCCTTGAATCCGGTTGCCGTGACACTGTAGGTGATCTGGTACCCGTTGATCGTATGCTGTTTTGTGTATGTCATGATCCGGTCTGCCATCATCATGGTGTTCGTCGGACTGACGTAGGAACTCGCATCCAATTCCTGAATAATCGTTCCGTCGATCTCATCGACAATCGTGGCATTGTTGAAATCAATGGAAAACGTATCTGCTGCATCGACTGACTGGATCAGGTTTTCTGCATCTGCCGGTTTCAGCGTTACTTCGGTATGGTCTTCCTTCGGGGTTACCTGATCGATCTGATAGATCGCTTCCGAGGGTTTGTCCGGTTCGGTAACCAGATACTGACCGCTCATGATCTCCGCATCTTTGGGGAATACGGCAGTTCCCTCTTCCGGATCGATTTCAATCGGTTCCTCTTCCGTAAAATCAGCATCCTCATTCCATTCCAGATCCCCGAATACGGTATCAAACGAACGATGATTGATCAGATCAACGGTCTGTTCGAGATAATGAATCGCTTCTTCTTTTTCCAGTTCTTTCGTCGGACAGAAACGGTTATGTTTGTCGAGTGTCATCAGGCCGCTTGAAATTGCAGCACTTACCTGTTTGGGAAAGCGGGATTTATGAATGTCCTTGATCGTATTGTCATTGGCAGCGGAAAGGTCCCGTTCCGCAAGATTCATCAGTGTATAGGCAGCCCATTCCCTGGTCAGCTGGGCATACGGATCAAATGCCGTTCCGGTATCGAGAACCTTCCATTCCACAGCAGCCTGTACGGATGCGAAGTAAGGAGAATTCTCCGGTACATTCACAAAATACGGAGCGGTATTGTCATACTGATGGATTCCTGCCTGATCATCCAGAAGAACGATCCAGTCGCCGAGCGTGATTCCCGTCGCTGCGGGAACTGCACAGCCGGTAATGCATAGAAACGGCAGTGCAGCCGCTGCGAGGGATGCCGCAAGTTTACGCCTGAATGCCCTGGGCATTGCTTGTGATGGTTGTTTCCAGGGAATCGTAGCTTTCTACCGTACGGTCAAGAAAGCGGGCATAGGTGTCAATAATGTCTTTCTGCTGTTCAAAACGAGCCGCAAACTGATTGAACCGGGTGCGGATCGCTTCTGCACCATCTGACATCCAGGAGGCGTTTGTATTGCTCATTTCACGCCGGATCCTGGAAAGATCATCGAACATTTCGTTGTTGCAGGAACGGATCTTTGCGGCACAGTCACTGACCTGGCCGAGTGATATTTTCAGATTATCCATGTGGTTTCCTCCTTACTGAGCCAATGCGCCTGCCTGACTGGTCAGATCATCCTGAACAGCCCGGTAGGATTTTGCGGAATTTCTCAAAAACTCTGCATACTGCGTACAGAGAAGAGACATCTCCCGGAAGTCGGTCTGAAAGCGGGCAATCTGATTGGAAAAAGCTGTATTGTCTTTTCCCTGCCACCCTGCCTTCATCGTGTCAACTGCTTCAAACAGCTGAGTATAAGCCCTTGTGTAATCCTGGTTGTTCTCATCGATCCGGGCAGCACAGGCTTCAAGCTGCTCGGGTTCTACTGAAATGGAACGCATATTCAGTTCCTCCCTTCTGCTTTACTCTTAGCCGCAAAATAAAAAATCCCCGCAAAAAAATCTCCCGTAGTTCGGGAGATCAGATTATCGGAGATCAAAGTGAACTGCTTCGTGGTCCCCATGGAGGATATACCGTACCGTGATCCGGCTGTCCGATACGGAGATCTTCTGGATCTCTGCTTCGGTCAGGGACCGGTAATACCGGTATTTCTCCTTCATTTCATCCGTATAGGATGATGGATCATCACTGGTAAGAAAGACGCCGCCAAGCAGTGCCGCAAGTGTTGCGAGCATATCTTTCTGTTTGTCATTCAGGCTGCAGTTCTCTGTCCGCAGGAAGAATACATCCGGGTCACTGAGATACGCTCTGCCGTTCAGCTGTCTTCTCGAAATGGTATTGGCAATCGCCTGCTTCGTTGAGGGGCGTTCTCTGTGAATAATGCGCATGTGCAACTTGTCATTCCAGTCCAGTGTCACATCACAGCTGACGCGGCAGTATTCGACAAGACCGAATGCCGGCATGACCGGTACGCCACAGCCAAGGATCGGATGGTCCCCGCAGACTTCCCGCAGGAACTTCATCGCACGGATCATACGGGCTGCACGGGTCTCATGACTATCTCCATACGGGGCTGCCCCATACAGGAAATCCAGTTTTACCAGATCAAATCCCCATTCATCAAAGACCCGGTGGAACACATCTCTCAGGTACTGTTCCACTTCCGGATTATCGATATCAAGGGAGTAGAAGCCTGACCAGTTGCACCCGCAGCAGAACATCTCCCCATTGGGACGGTAGAACCAGTCCGGATGTTTCTGAAAGACTTCGCTTTCCGTTTCTGCGATAAACGGCGCAAGCCAGAGTCCTGCTTCAAAGCCGCTGGCATGGATCTCATCGACCATGGCCTTCATTCCGCTCGGGAATTTGGTTTTATCTTCCACCAGCCAGTCACCGACCTTTGGTTCCCAGCCGTCATCGATCTGGAACAGGTCTCCGTTCTGGAAAATCGTCTTACAGCCGGAAAGATCCTGACGGATCGCAGCTTCATTAATATCCTGATACCGGTTGTACCAGCTGGAATAGCCATACAGCGGCTTTGCCTCGATTCGTTTCAGCGGAAGTGCACGGAACCAGCCGTCATAAACGGATTCCTCCGTTCCTTCATCTACATAGAGATCAAAGATCGGATAGGTTCCTTCAAACTCGATTCCGGCACAGTCCCGCTGGATAACCAGAGACTGCGGACGGGCAAGATAGGTAAACATCGTATAACCCGGTTCTTCATCCAGAGAGGCAAAGAGCCGTACGTTCGAACCTTTCCGGAAGGAACACCAGGAATGGCCATGTACAATCCCCGGACGGGCTGGATATTCAACGAAGTGATAATCCGCATAGCCGTCAAACTTGTATCGGCGGATCAGTGCCGGAGCGATCCCGTGCAGACCGCGGATCAGGGAGTTTCTCGTATACTCCGGACAGTAGGTCCAGGTCTGGTAGCCGTTCATGAAGATTGCTTCATTGCGGTCTGTTTCAAGATGAATTTCTGCGATGACCTGCTTGATCGTACAGGCAGGAAGCGGACAGAGAATATGGTTTTCCCCCTGCTGCAGTTCATAGCTTCCGCTGAGCTCACAGTCAGCGCCGTCCTCTTCATACAGGACGGTCCAGAACAGATCGTACATTATCAGGCCTCATGACGTTCCGCAAGCTCGCGGTTCATCGAATGAATCTGTTCATCGGTCAGAAGGAACTTCTTCTTGAACAGGAATAATGCCGCAAACAGACCGATGATCGGGAGTACTGTCATCAGTACCCGCAGACCAAAGATCGTAGAAGCACTCTGGGCTGCGATGACACCTTCCGTTGAATCATCCCCTACCAGACCGATCACATCCAGGCCGATACCGCACAGGAATACCGCAAGACCGCTGGCAAGCTTAACAACAAATGTCTGCATGGAGAAGATCACGCTTTCTTCGCGTCTTCCGGTCTTCAGTTCACCGTAATCTACTGTTGCGGAAAGGAATACCGTGGTAAGAACCGTCAGGATGCCGTTTGCCAGGAAGACAAACAGTCCGGCACCGCAGATAACCAGCATATTGTTGGCAAGCCCCGTCAGGCAGGCAATCAGAATCAGTGCATACCCGGTGATCTCAAGCATCAGGCAGAGTTTGAAGATGCTTTCATTGCTCATCTTCTTACGCAGGATCGGATACAGTGCCATCATGGCAAGGATCTGAGCCGCACCGCCGACCATATTGAAGATCATGTGGGAGTTTGCCCATTCCGCTCCTCCGACATCGTACTTGAAGAAGTAGATCAGAAGATTGGACGTCAGATACAGTGCGCTGTTGATCAGAACAATCGTAATGACAACGACCATTGCCTGGTCATTCTCAAACAGTGCCTTGAACATTTCCTTAATGGATGCAGTCTTCATCTGTTCTTCCTTGTCCATAGCCGGTTCCTTGATTGCCAGGAAGAGAATCAGTTCAAAGAGAACGAATACGATGGCGACAATCAATGCGACATAGGCAAAGCCCCTGCGTTCCTGGGCAACGGAGATCCCGCCGCCGATCAGCTGAACCGAACGCATTGCAAATACGGTGACGATCGCATTACCGATACCGGCACAGGTACGGCCGACAACGGAGATTGCTTCCCGTTCCTGCGGTTCTTTCGTAACCGCCGGGATCAAAGACCAGTATGGAATATCCATCATCGTATAGGTTACGCCCCAGAGAATGTAAATCACGGCAAAGTAGGTACGCAGGCCCACTCCGGAAAGACTCGGGCTTACCGCAAAGAGTGCGTAGAGCACAAATGCGTTCAGTACCGTTCCCGAGAGGATCCAGGGACGGAATTTGCCCCATTTCGTACGGGTCTTGGCGACGATTACACCCATAAACGGATCGTTGACGGCGTCAAATACCCGCGCCAGCATCAATATGAAGCCGACAAACGTCGAATCGATGCCGAGAATCTGATTGTAGTAATACATGACATAGGCACTGCTGAGCGCATATACCATGTCTTTGCCGATGGCTCCAAGGCCATAGGCTGCCGTCTGGCTTTTTGTAAATTTCATGCGGATTACCTCACCTCAAACTGTATGTTCTGATCTTCCAGACCATCGCTGTGAATGGTCAGTACTGCTGTTCCCGGTTTACCGGTTGTTCGGATATAAAGACCGGTGGAGCCGCCTTCCAGTACGGCGGTCTTCGGGCCAAGAATTTCAATGGGTCCTTCTGCAGAGAAGGAAACCGGAAGCTGTGCATATGGCGCCGGATTGCCGTTTTCATCCTTGATCTGAATCCGGACGGCCGCCATGTCATAAACGTCTCCTTCTTTCAGAACGGTATTGGAAACGGCTGTATGGAGATGCAGCGACTGGCCCGGCGTCTTGAGAACACTTGCGATTACTTCCTCACCGCGTACTGCATCAAACCGCCATACCGTCGCTTCACTGCCCCAGTTGCCGACATATTTGCCATAGAGTTCATAGCCTTCTTCAAACGACATCTTATACCGCAGCATAATATAGGCCAGTTTTGCCTTATACCATGCCGGTAATGCCGAGAAGCCGTACCGCCCAGCCGCCAGCATGCAGTCACGGATCATAGCCGCTTTTCGTTTCGGCATGTGTTCCTGTGTCTCCAGACGCTCACCGATCGTATCATCGATCAGGATCGGTCCGTGCTTCATCCCGTCCCAGCCTTTCGGCTCGAAGGATTTGACAAAGACATCATTGATGTAGAGATTGATGTGATCGGCATTCGTGAATGCGTAGATATCGCCGAGGTTGCCTGCGTCATAGTCACCGATATCCATCGAATTGCCGATTTCCAGTACCGGCCGTTCTTCTTTCTGGCTGGCATATACCGCAGCCGCAAGCTTCGGGTTGCGGAAGCTGTCGAGCACGCCATGATAGCAGATCCGATCCCCGCTTCCGAAGTCCTTATGGGTCGGGTAGTCAAACATCACCCACTGGATCACACCGGCATGCGTACCGTCGGCCTTTGCCTGGTTCATGACCCGGGCATGGCGCAGTGCCTGTTCCTGCCGGTACTTCCAGGAATCAAACGGCTTGGTGGGATACATATGACCGTTTGCCTCACTGATCAGCAGCGGCTTCTTCATATCTGTGGTCACATCCTTTTTCGGTTTTGCGCCGGGGGTAATGCCGTTATGGGAGAAGTCATTGAAGGCATAGATATCTTCCAGCAGATGGCTCTTCTCCAGGTACCGTACACCGCTGGTAAAGCGGGTCTGGTCCAGTTCATGTGCTGCAGCGTTGGTACGGGTATACAGTTCATCGTCGTCGAGACTTTCATTGACCCGTACGCCCCACAGGATGATGGACGGGTGATTGCGATACTCGGTTACCATTTCTTTGACATTCTGTACACACTGGTTCCGCCAGAATTCTTCTTTGGAAAGATGCTGCCAGCCGGGGATCTCCGTGAACACCAGGATTCCGCGCCGGTCACATTCATCGATAAAGTAATGGCTCTGGGGATAGTGGCTTGTCCGTACGGTATTGACACAGAGTTCTTCATCCAGGATCCGGGCATCTTCCCGCTGAAGGGATTCCGTTGCCGCATATCCGACATACGGGAAACTCTGGTGCCGGTTCAGACCGCGCAGGAAGACCGGTTCTCCATTGATTAATATTTCGTTTTCCGTAAGCGATACGGTACGGAAGCCAAACAATACCGTTTTTTCATCCAGAACTGCATCCTCACGCATGAGCCGGACCGTCGCCCTGTAAAGAGTTCCCTTTCCGACCTGCCAGGGAACGGCTTCCGGCACTTCAATCGGTACCGGTCCGCTTCCCGCTTTGCAGGAAACTTCCCGCAGCTTTGTGCCGGATTCATCGGAAACCGACAGGATCAGCCGATCGTTTTGAAGTCCTTCCTGAATCTCCCCATCCAGTTCAATATGTGCAACGGCATGGGTGAGATCCGGCGTTTCGACAAACAGATCTTTTACATACGTACTGCCGCGTACATCCAGCCAGACATCGCGGTAGATGCCCCCAAACGTCAGATAGTCGATGACAAATCCAAACGGCGGGATCTTGCTGTTTTCGGTTGTATCAAGCTTTACCGCGATCCGGTTGGTCCCTCCGTAGTTCACTTCATCGGTGATCTCATAGCGGAAGGCCGTATAGCCGTTGTAATGGGTTCCGAGTTCTTTCCCATTGAAGTAGACGGTAGCGATATGGGCTGCTGCGTCAAACTGCAGGAACAGCCGTTTCCCCTTCATTGTTTCATCGATCTTCAGTTCCCTTCGGTAACCGCAGATCATCTGATAATCGTTCGGGTCGATATAGTGGAGCGGAAGAAGCATGCTGGTATGCGGAATGCGTACTTTCTGTGCACTGCCGCTTCCTTCCAGAAATGCTTCACTCCAGGTTTCGGTAAATTCCCAGTCATTATTGAGACGAATCATTCCATACTCCTTTCATCAGTATTTCAACCATAGATTCAAGTGCTTCCTGATAGGCAATCCCATCGCGTTTCAGTTCATCCGAATATAGGAAGCGGTCAATCGATGCGGTAACGATCTGTTTCAGTACCGGCAGTGAAACCGGATTGACCTTTCCGGTTTTCATCCCTTCTTCGAGAAGCGCAAAGATCGGTTCCCATTCACTGCCGAGATTCTTGGCGATTTCTTCCGCGACCGTCGGATACTTCTCCCCGATTCCGGAGAGCTGCCGGAAGTCCAGGGTCTTATAGTTCTCCGGCATTTCGATCAGAACCTTTGCGATCTTTTCCTTCATTGGAAGATCCGAATCCAGTACCTTCTGTTTGCATTCCTGGATTGCCGCAAATCCGGTTTTGACCAGATCCATGAGCAGTTCTTCCTTGGACTGGTAGAACTTATAGATCGTCTTCTTTGCCACATGCATCTGCCGGGCGACATCTTCCATCGTAAATTTGAGACCTTTCTCACGAAACAGGTCTGTTGATGCTGCTCGTATCTCTTCCTGTAATTCCATATTCACCTGCTTGGAAACCCGTTTTTAATTTCCGGTTTCCATTCTAATCGAATGAAAGCGTTTACGCAATAGCGAATTGTAAAAAAAATCAAAAATTCAGTGTTCCTGTTCCGGCCAAAAGAAAAACCCGCTGTACAGCAGGTCATTCTTCTTCATTACTGTCGTTTTTGTGGATCTCATCGATGATCGCATCGATATGGCGGGCGTTTTCTTCCGCCTTGTCGATCTCAAAGATCAGATCCGGGCACCGGCGGATATCCAGCCGCTGCGACAGTTCGCTGCGGATGAATCCCTTTGCCCTTTCAAGTGCCGCAAGTGCTTCTTTACGGTTTGTTGCGCCGATGAAGCTGACATAGACTTTGGCAAAGCTGTGATCATTGGTTACTTTCACATCTGTGATCGTAACGAATCCGACATTGGGATCCTTGACATCGAACTGCAGGATCTCCATGAGATTCTTGCGGATGATGCCCTCCAGCCGTTTCTGTTTGATGCTGGCCATGATCAAGCCTCCGCAGGCACTTCCTGTTCCTGGTATGCCTCAATCGTATCGCCGACTTTGATGTCGTTGTAGTTCTCGATCGTAATGCCGCATTCATAGCCGGAATTGACTTCCTTGGCATCATCCTTAAAACGCTTGAGAGAACCGAGCTTGCCGGTATAGATGACAATGCCATCACGGATCAGGCGTACGCCGCAGTGTGCTGCAAGCTTGCCATCCGTAACCATACAGCCGCCGATCGTACCGATCTTGGATACTTTATAGGTTTCACGGACTTCTGCCTGACCGATGACCACTTCAGTATAGACCGGATCGAGCATGCCCTTCATGGCATTTTCCATCTCTTCCGTTGCTTTATAAATAATGTTGTGGAGACGGATCTCAACACCGGCATCTTCCGCCTTCTTGCGGATATCCGCATTTGGACGGACATTGAAGCCGATGATCATTGCCTTGGACGCATCCGCAAGCATGATATCACCGTCATTGATCGCACCGGCTGTGGAATGGATGACATTAACCTTGACGCCTTCGACTTCCAGCTTCTCGAGAGAGGAGCGAACTGCTTCTGCACTTCCCTGTACATCTGCTTTGACGATGACCGGGATCTCCTTGATCTCACCTTCGGCGATCTCACGGGAGAGGTCTTCCAGCGATACCGCACTGGTCTTGCGGCGCTGCTGATCGATCTTGCGGCGCTTTCTGCGGTCCGCAAGCGCGCGTGCTTCTTTTTCATCTTCAAATGCCTTGAAGAGATCGCCTGCTTCCGGTACATCGTTGAGACCGATGATCTCGACCGGAGAAGCAGGACCTGCCGATTTCAGTTCAATGCCGTCTTCATCAGTCATCTTCCGGACTTTTCCGAAGCAGGTACCGACAACGACCGGCTGTCCCTGTTCCAGTGTACCATTCTGTACCAGAAGGGTTGCGACCGGTCCGCGTCCTTTATCCAGTTTCGCCTCAATGACTGTACCAACGGCCATGCGGTTCGGATCTGCCTTGAGTTCCTTGACATCGGCTACAGTAATGATCGTTTCGAGCAGATCATTGATGCCGTCGCCTTTCTTGGCACTGGTGGAAACGAAAATCGTATCGCCGCCCCATTCTTCCGGCATGATGCCGAGTTCTGCCATCTCATTCTTGACCCGGTCCGGATTGGCATCCGGCTTGTCCATCTTGTTTACCGCAACGATCATCGGCACATCCGCAGCTTTGGCATGGTCGATCGCTTCCTTGGTCTGCGGCATAACACCGTCATCTGCTGCGACGACGATGACTGCGATATCCGTTACTCCGGCACCGCGGGCACGCATCGCCGTAAAGGCTTCATGACCCGGTGTATCAAGGAAAGTAATCTTTCTGCCGTTGATCGATACCTGATACGCACCGATCGCCTGCGTGATGCCGCCGGCTTCTCCGGCTGCCACTTTGGTCGAACGGATTGCATCAAGCAATGTTGTTTTGCCATGGTCGACATGTCCCATGATCGTAACGATCGGAGGACGCTCTACGAGAACGGACGGATCGGAAGGAAGATCTTCATCTTCCAGACTGTCTTCTTCGCGTGCCTTTACCTTGGTCGGTTCAATTTCATATTCCAGGCATACCAGCTCGACCATGTCATCATCGAGCGCAGTATTGATGGTAACCATCTTGCCCTGCATGAACAGAACCTTGATCAGATCACTGGCATTGCGGCCGCACTTCTTGGCCAGCTCGCCAAGGGTAATGCCGTCACTGTAGGTGATCTCATGAATGTCCGGTGCTTTCCGGCTGAACGGAGCGGTCTGAGGGCCGCGGTTCTGGTTTCCTCTACCTCTCCGGTTATTGTTATTATTACGGTTTTTGCCGCGGGCTCCCCCGCTGCGTACTGGTTTCTTTGCCATAAAACTACTCCTTTCCTGTCCTGTCTTTGATCAGAAGAGCCGTACTCTTCCCCTTACTCTTTGGTGCATCGCCTCTTTTCTGTAATGGTTCGATTAACCGAGAAGCTTCTCAGTTTCTTCCCAGAAGCTTTCCGGTATTTCGGTTTCCAGTGCCCGTTCCAATGCCTTGTTTTTACGGGCTGCCGCAAGTGCGGCGGTATCCTTCTTCAGGTAAGCGCCGCGTCCATTCGCCTTTCCGGTCAGATCGGCTTTGACATCTCCTTCCGGAGTACGCACGATCCGAAGCAGTTCCTTTTTCGGGAGCCGCTCCCCGGTAGCGACACAGCGCCGCATGGGAATCTTTCTGGGCATGAATTATTCCTCGTAGTATTCTTCGTAATCGTCGTAGTCGATATCGTACTTTGCGTCTTCCTCTTCCTGAGCCTGACGTTCGATCTCTTCGAGTTCCTCTTCGGTATAGATCGGTTTTGCGATATCGGTGCCCTGACTCTTCAGCTGACGCAGTAGTTCATCGTTTCTGGTCTTGATGCCGTCATCATCACCCTTCTTGCGCTTCTTCTTGGCAGGTGCTGCCTGTTTGGGCTTGGTGGTATCCGCAAGCTTTTCAAAGCGGGAAACATAATCGTTTCTCGCCGCAACCTCTTCGAGGTCTGCTTTCTTCTTGCGGGTATCTTTGGCAACAACGGTTTCTTCCTCTTCGGGTTCCGGTTTTGTTTCCGCAGGTTCCGGCTTCACGACCGGTTCTTCCGGTGTTTCGTCAATGACTTCCGGCGTTTCTTCCGGCTTCTCTTCAATCACCGGAGCTGCAGGTGTTTCTTCATGTGTTGTCTCATGGGCGATCTCATTGCGGATCCGCTCACTCATCATCTCCTGCATTTCTTCCGGCAGGACATCTTCTTCTGCAGCAGCTGCAGCAGCTTCATCTGCCTTCTGACGTGCAAGTGCTTCCAGCTTCGCCTGACGCTTCTGTTCCTCTTCGAGTCTCAGAGCTTCCTTGCGCTCGGATTCACGGCGGCTGATCTCTGCCTGCATTTCTGCAGCACGGGCTTCACCTTCCATTACAAAGATATCGTAATCTATACCGGCTTCTTCCAGTTCCGCACGGGTCTTGATATCGATCTTACGTCCGGTCAGCTTCACGGCGAGACGTGCATTTTTGCCTTTCTTGCCGATCGCAAGAGACAGCTGGTCCTCATCAACGATAACGGTGAGGCTGCGTTCTTCTTCTCCGGGCAGAACCTTGAGGATCTCTGCCGGTGCCAGTGCATTGCGCACCAGTACGGTAAAGTCTTCACTCCAGTTGAAGATATCGATCTTTTCGCCCTTGAGTTCTTCAATGATCTCCTGTACACGGGAACCGCGCTGACCGATGCAGGCACCGATCGGATCAACTTCCGGGTTATAGGAAATAACTGCCATCTTGGTACGTTCTCCGGCATCACGGGCAATTGCCTTGATTTCAACGATTCCCTGAGAGATCTCCGGTACTTCCTTTTCGAACAGACGCTTTACAAGCATCGGATCGGCACGGCTGACCAGTACCTGGGAGCCCTTGGATTCCTTATTGACTTCCGTAATAACAACTCTTATCTTCTGTCCTTCGACAAGGCGCTCATTCGGGATCTGGGCAACTCTTGGCATCAGCGCAGTAGTTTTGCCGAGATTGATCAGGGCAAACTTTTCCTTTACGGATTCTACGATACCGATTACCATCTCGTTGAGCTGATCAATATAGGCATCGTAAACTGCGATCTTCTCTGCTTCGCGGATCTTCTGACGGATCACATTACGGGCAAGTGTCGCAGCGGCACGGCTCATGCCGGTGAGTTCGACCTTGCGGCGGATCACATCACCGAGGATCGCATCCGGTTTAAGCTCACGCGCTTCCGGAAGTTCAATCTGCAGTTCATCATCTTCAACGTTTTCCACAACGTCATAGAGCTGATAGATATCAACCGTGCTGGTTTTCTCATTGATTTCTACTTCCACATTGATATCGGAAAGCTCCGCGTCTTTCTTGTATGCCTTCGCCAGCGCTTCCTTGACTGCATCCTGAAGTACCGCTTCCGGGATCCTCCGTTCATCTTCCAGTGCAGCAAATGCCTTTACTAATTCCTTGTAGTTGAGTTTCATGTTCGTTCTCCCTTATATTCTCACTGCCAGTCGGATGTATTCGATCTCGCTTTCATCGAATACCGCTTCTCTGACAGCTGCTTTGTCACGATAGGACAATGTGATCGTACTGCCTTCATAGGCAGTAACCTCTCCCTTGAATTCCGTCTGTTTCCGAATCGGATGTTTCAGACGCACAAAGATGTACGGTTTCTCCATCTCCTTCAGTTCACTGAGATCACGGATCTCACGTTCTGCGCCCGGGCTGCATACTTCCAGCGTATAGGCATTGGTCAGAAGCTGGGAATTGTCCAGTGCTTCACTCAGCTGTTCGCTGACTTCTGCACAGGTATCCAGATCCATCGTTCCGTCCGGTTTGACAATTGCGATCTGCAGCGTCTGTTCATTGCTGATCCATTTCAGTTCATACAATCGGACACCACAGGCATCCAGAACAGGGCTGATCAGTGTTTTTAAAGGTTCCAGTGATTCCATAGTCCTCCTGAATAACAGAAGGAGCGCATCGCGCTCCTTGTTTCCGTAAGAAATATTATCATAAAAAATATGTACATCAAGCGGTAATTCCGCTTTTTTATGGGCTTTTTGCAGCTTTTTTGCCAAAATCGGAAGGAAAGACCCGGAAAACCGTAAAAATCACCGTCTTCTGCCGCATACAACGCATCGGCTCTAAGGAAAAACCGGCTGCTTCATTGTGCCGGTTTTCACGGTCTATTGAATTGGTATGGTCCGTTCAGGAACCGCTTTTTTCCAGCTGGCTGTTGGTAAACTCACTCCAGCTGTACTGCACCATATATTCACCGCGATAGGCATTGATCGCAGACGGAATGCCTTTCAGCCAGTCGTAATAATCACAGTCGATCTGATCCGGAACCACGGCGATCATTCCTCTTCTGCGGATCAGTACATTCTCATAACCGGCATTTTTCAAAGCCGAACCAAGATCCGTGCGCAGGTTCTTGAGATAGCTCTGCTTGGAAGAGCTTGCCTCATCGCCCCAGAGGATGCCCATGATCTCTCCGTTGGTACAGAACGCACCCTTGCGGTCGATCAGGTACGCAAGCATTTCCTTGGTCTTGGCATACTGGAATACCAGCGGGATCCCCTGCTGGTCAAATACTTCAAAGTTGCCGAAGGCACGGACTTTCAGACGGCTTTCACCGGTCTTTTCGTCTGTTGCGGCAGCGGCGGAATGAAGCGGATGACGCAGGTCATCGAGTTCCCGTTTGAGTTTTTCATCCGTCAGCGGCTTCATGATATATCCGCTGGCATGCAGATCAAAGGCATCGCCGGCATAATCGCCGTATCCGGTCGTAAAGATCACGTTCAGATTCGGATGCTTTATCTTAAGCCGCCGTGCAAGTTCGATTCCGTTGATGTCCCGGAGGTCAATATCCAGAAATGCAACATCAAACGGAACGTCGTGTTCTGCTTCTTCAAGTGCTTTCGTTCCGCTTCGGACACCGATGATTTCCGCTTCCGGTTCCAGTCGTTTCAGAATTCCGAGTATATGATCCAATGCGAATTTTTCATCTTCTACTGCTAGTATTTTCATGAATCGGCACGCTTTCTATTCCTGTATTTATTCTAACCTCTTTTGAAAAGTCAATGGAAAAAAATACTCAGAACAGAGAAAGCTGATTGCGCTCCTGGATCCCTTCCAGACAGCCGAGCTGATCCAGTTTTTTTAACAGCGTATCACTGAGCTGCGTCCGCTTCAGGATATCTTCCTTGGAAAGGAACTCTGCCTGAGCTCGGGCCTTTTCAATCGAATCGGCAACGTTGCCTCCAAGGCCGTCAATGACCGTGAACGGCGGAATGATGACATGATGATCATCCGGGTCACAGGTAAACGCTCTTGCCTTGGACCGGTACAGATCGACATTGCCAATGCGGAAGCCTCGTGCGTACAGTTCTTCACAGACTTCCAGGGTATCGAACAGAGATTTCTCTTTATTGGAAACCGGGTTGGTCGTGTTGCGGTCCTGCTGGCGCATCTGAATATCATTCATGCGGTCCCGGACTGCTTCAATGCCCTTGGTCATCGTTTCGATTTCATAGGCATCACAGCGCAGCGTCAGATACTGCACATAGAAATTCCATGGTTCATGAACTTTGTACCAGGCGATCCGGACTGCCATCATGACATACGCAACCGCATGTGCCTTCGGGAACATGTATTTGATCTTCTTGCAGGAATCAATGTACCAGTCCGGTACGCCATGTTCCTTCATGGCCGTTTCCCAGCCTTCATTCAGGCCCTTGCCCTTTCGTACGCTTTCCATGATCTTGAAAGACATAAGCGGTTCAAGGTTCTTGGCAAGCAGATAGGTCATGATATCGTCACGGCACCCGATGACTTCGGAAAGCGTACAGGTACCATCCTGAATCAGCGATTCGGCATTGCCTGCCCAGACATCCGTACCATGGGAAAGACCGGAAATGATGACCAGATCACTGAACACATGGGGCCTGGTTTCTTCAAGTACACGTCTTGTCGTACGGGTACCGAATTCCGGAAGTCCGAGTGCACCGGTTTCCTTCTTGTAGATGCGCGGATCGGCATGAAGTGCTTCATCGGAATAGAACAGTGAAAGGGTTTCCGGGTCATTCATCGGAATCGAGGTAGGCCTTGTTTCGGAGATATTCTGCAGCAGGCGCATCGCAGTCGGGTCTACATGACCGAGAATATCGAATTTCAGGACATTGTCATGAATGTCATGAAAGTCATAGTGGGTTGTCTTCCATTCGCTTTCCGGGTCATTTGCCGGATACTGGATCGGCGTAAAGTCCTCTGCCTGATACTCTTCCGGAATGATAATGATTCCGCCGGGATGCTGGCCGGTCGTTCGTTTGACATCCTGACAGTGGACCGCAAGATAGTCCTTCATGACCCGGCGCATGTTCGGAATGTTCATCTTTTCGCAGTAGCCGCTGACATATCCGTATGCCGTCTTTTCTGCGACGGTACCGATCGTTCCGGCACGGTAGGCATGGCTCTCCCCGAATACTTCTTTAATAAATGCATGGGCCTTTGCCTGATATTCATTGGAGAAGTTCAGATCGATATCCGGTGTTTTGTCCGCATCGAAACCAAGGAAGGTCTGGAACGGAATGTTATGGCCATTGCCGCGCATGATGGTTTTGCAGTGGGGGCATTCCTTGTCGGGCAGATCAAATCCGCTGGCAGCGACCGACGGGTCCACAAATTCACTGTAGTGGCACTTCGGGCAGAGATAATGCGGCGGAAGCGGATTGACTTCCGTAATGCCCGACATGGTCGCAGTGAAACTGGAGCCGACCGAACCACGGCTGCCGACAACATAGCCGTCATCATTGGAACGTTTGACCAGCAGATGGGCAATGTAGTAATGGACGCCGAAGCCATGGCGGATGATATTGTCGAGTTCCTGGTTCAGCCGCTCGCTGACGATCTCAGGCACCTTCCCTTCAAACTCATACAGATCGTGTTCCGTCTTGTGACAGATCTCCCGCAGTTTGTCATCCGATCCTTCAATGACCGGCGGGAACGTACCGGAAGGAACCGGCCGTACTTCTTCCAGCATGGAAAAGATCTTTTTCGGATTATCAATGACGATCTCATGGACCAGAGAAGAATTCTCAAGGAACGAGAAACATTCCTTCATTTCTTCCGTCAGACGGATATGCTGATCGGGATTCTTGGTCCGGATACGGAGTTCATTGTCACGGATATACAGCGGATGCGTAACCCCGCCGACCCCCTGCGACATGATATAAACATCCCGGAAGATCTTCTGATCCGGAGAACAGTAATGCGCATCACTGTCCGCAATGACCGGTTTGCCGGCTTTCTTTGCCATGGCGATGATCCGTTTCAGTACATCCCGCAGCCGTTCCATGCTGGGAATGGAGCCAAGCACGACTTCCGTACTGTAATTTCCAGGGGGCTGGATTTCGATGTAGTCATACCATTTCATGGCATTGAAGAGACGCTCATCATCACCGTTGCAGGCAAGCTCAAAGATCTCGTTGTTGAGACAGGAACTTCCGATCAGAATATGTTCACGGTCCTTGTCGACACTCGAGCGACGGATCCGCGGTTCAGCTGCCGCACCGGAACCTTCCTTGCCGGATTTGCCCATGACGACAAGTGAAGACGTACAGGATTCGGAGACCATCTCATACAGACGTCTCAGCCCTTCCTGGTCTTTTGCCAGAACGATGATATGAGAATGCCGTACTTTCTTGAAGGCATCCTCATCCTGGATATCATCCAGGGTATTCAGGGTTGTCGCCCCCTTCTTGGCCGCATCCTTCATCAGGGACTGAAAGACGGAAGAAAGCACTTCGGCATCATAGTCCGCACGGTGCGCAACATCTTCGTCATAGGTAATGCGGTAGAAATTCGCCACATTGCCAAGCCGGTAGAACCGGCGTTCTTTCAATATCGTACGGGAAAGATCGAGGGTATCGATTACTGCATTGGTCAGCGGTTTCCGGCCGATCCGGCGCAGTTCTTCATTCAGAAAGTAATAGTCAAAGGTCGCATTATGCGCAACGAGAACACCATCTCCGATCCATTCGAGAATCCGGTCGATTGCTTCTTCAAATGATGGCGCATTGCTTACCATCTCATTGGTGATATTCGTCTTGCGGGTGATAACTGCCGGAATCGGTACCGGTGGCTTGATAAACATCTGGATGCGGTCCGTAATGATGTCCCGTTCGATCTTTACCGCACCGAATTCAATGATCGAATCGTAATAACAGGACAGTCCGGTCGTCTCAAGGTCAAAACAGATAAACGTACAGTCTTCAAGCGGTTTGTCGGTTCCGTTGCGAACGATCGTAAGACGGTCATTGGCAAGATTCATCTCACAGCCAAGGCCGACTTTAAATGGACGTTCCGGATCGCCCTTCTTGAGTGACTGCGCGGTATTATAAGCTTTTACAAAGCCCTGTACATCCGCGTGATCGGTAATACAGACGCCTTCATGACCTAAACCCCATACATATTTCACAACGGATTCCGCAGAACATACACCGTCCATTTCCGACATATTGGTATGCATGTGCATTTCGATGCGTTTTTCTTCTGCCGTATCCGTAACCGGTTTGACTTCAACTTCATCCATCTGTACCGGGTTAAGCGTGAGATCCTTACTGAAGGAATCCATTACAACCGAGCCGTAGATGGTATACCGTTTCCCTTTTTTCAAAGCGGAAATGTCTTCAGCCGAAAAACTGCGGCCTTCAAATACCTTTACCATGATCGCATCGGTTCCGTCGTATACCGAAAGATTCTTTATTTTGGTTCCGCGTTTGGTCGTGACCTCATCTTCGGCAAACACATCCGCAACGACTTTGATATCATCCGCAGGATCAGTAATATCTTTCAGCTGAACCAGCGGCCAGGATTCCCGTTTGGCGCTTTTGTACCGCTTTTTGAATTTCGGTTCTTCCGGTTTGGGGGCTTCCGCTTCTTTGGGCTTGATCACCGTCTGGATCTCCGGAGCCGCAGTTTCAAACACTTCAAATTCCGGGGTGACATCGCCAAGACCGATCTTTGCAAGATAGTTCTGGATCTCAATCGCGAACGATTCGCCCTTTTCCCGTTTCTTCTGATCATCAAACTGAAACAGAATGCGCTTCAGAGCCTCATCATAGCGGATCGTACTGCCGCTCAGAACCGACAGTTCCGGCTGTGCAGCATAAAAGTCTGCAAGGTACTTTTCAAGCTCATTCATGGATAACGAGCAGTTTTTTGCCTTAAAGGAAAGATCGGCCGGACAGCCGCAGGCCTGGCTCATCCAGTCCCGGAGTGCCTGAAAATCGGCAAAGGAAAGAACGGATTTCCCCGAAAACTCCGCTGTGATCTTCCGGTCCGCACGGTAAAAACAGACCCGTTCCACTTCGAGTCCATAGAGATGTTCCAGCCCGGGAGCCGGACATTTTTCCATCAGTTTTTCAAATGTAATTCCCATAAAAATTTGTACCGTCATTCTATCACGGCGCAAAAGAAATAATAGCCTTGACAAAAAAGAACACCTGTTACGGTGTTCGGGTTGATTCTCTATTTGAGGAATCCCTTGAGGAATTTCTTTGCGGAGCGAAGTCCGATATTCAGCGCTTCATTTTCCAGCTTGTTCTTGGCTTTCTTGGCAAGACGGTTGCTCCACTCTGCCTGTTCTTTTTCTTTTCTTGCACGTTCCCTGGCTTCGGCGCGTTCCTGCTGTTCCTGAAGCTTCGCCTGTTTCTTCGCTTCTGCCTCTGCTTCCTTGGCAGCCGCTTCCTCCGCACGGATATCATCCATGGCTTCATAGGCAGAATCCGGATCAAAGGACTTCTCGTATTTGCCGTAGATGCTGTCGGATTCTATGTACCGCATTACTTTTTCTTCCGGAGCGATCTCCATGGAAGACTTCGGCGGCAGGATCTTGGTTTTCTGTACGATCGTCGGAGCACCTTCTTCATCCAGAACGGATACTAGGGCTGTTCCGGTCTTCATATTGGTAATGGTCTCAGCAGTATCGAGATCCGGGTTCTGACGGAAGGAATCCGCTGCCATCTTTACCGTCTTGATCTCAGCCGGTGTATAGGCACGCAGGCTGTGCTGAATGCGGTTGGATAACTGTGCCAGTACCGAATTTGGAATATCTGCCGGAGACTGCGTGCAGAAGAAGACACCGACACCCTTGGAACGGATCAGCTTGACCGTCTGTTCAATCTTATCAACCAGCTGTTTCGGGGCATCGTCAAACAAGAGATGCGCCTCATCAAAGAAGAACACGATCTTCGGTTTTTCGGCATCCCCTACTTCCGGCAGTTTGTTGTAGAGCTCATTGAGCAGCCAGAGCAGGAATGTAGAATACAGCAGCGGATGCTGAAACAGTACTTCGCACTCCAGCATGTTCATTAAGCCAAGTCCGCCTTCCGTGCCCAGCCAGTCATCGATATTCAGTGACGGCATGCCGAAGAAAAGGTCTCCGCCCTGTTCTTCCAGCTGCAGCAGGTGACGCAGAATTGCGCCTACTGACTGTTTCGAGACATTACCGTAGCGGATGGTATATTCCTTGGCATGTTCACCGACATAGGTAGCCATGGCCTGGAGATCCTTCAGATCGATAATATCCAGTTCCATGTCTTCCGCGATACGGAAAATGATATTCAGAACACCTTCCTGGGCTTCTGTAAGACCCATGATACGGCTCAGCAGCATGACTCCCATATCCTGCATTTTTGCACGTACCGGATGTCCGTAGTTCTGATAGACATCAAAGAAGTGGACCGGATATTTGCGGACTTCATAGTCCTCAATTCCCATGGACTCCAGTCTTCCGCTGATGCCTTCCATGTTTCCCTCCACAATCATGCCGGAGAGATCGCCCTTGACGTCGGCAATAAAGGTCGGAACGCCAAGCTCCGAAAGAGATTCCGCAATGACTTTCAGGGTCACAGTCTTACCGGTGCCGCTGGCTCCGGCGATGAGGCCATGGCGGTTCATCTGGGAAGGTGTCAGGAAGATTTCCAGATCTTCCGCTTTACCAATCAGTATTTTTCCATCTTTCAGCATAATTACCGTTTCCTTTCAGAGCCGTTCAGGCTTTGATCTCATAACCGCCGACACTGCGGATGCGCAGAATATAGCAGGAGTTCTTTCCAAATACCGCTTCCATCGCAGCGACATAGGCATTCGTATCCTGAAGCGGCACAAACGCCTGGATCGTTCCGGCAAATCCGCCGCCGTGGACACGCCATGCGCCTTTGCCTTCCAACAGTTCCTGGCTGAGTGCCAGTCCGACTGCCAGGGACTGATGCATGCGCTCTGCAGGCGGATAGACATTCTGAAGATACATGAAGCTGGACTGACCGCTTTCGATTACCTGTTTCAGGAAGTTCTTGATCTCACCGTTTTCCAGTGCAGAAACTTCATCGAGGACCCGGTCCGTTTCCTTCAGGAAGTGATAGGAGCGCAGGAATGCACGGTCGCCGCATTTCTCCCGGACCTCTTTTGCGTGATCAAGCAGATCCCTGATCGTTACTTCGGAAAGAACCGTCTTACCCATGATTGCCGCGGCCGCTTTCATCTCGGAAGGAATCAGGGAGTATTCATCGGAAAGATTCGCATGGGACTGCTTGCAGTCGGTGAGGATCAGCGAATAGCCGTGCCGGTCCAGTTCAAACGGGATGTTGCGGACAACCGGATTGCTCTTATTTTTGAAATCGATTGTTACAAATCCGCCGACTGAACATGCCATCTGATCCATGAGGCCGCTTGCCTTGCCGAAATAGATGTTTTCCGCAAACTGGCCGATCATCGCCTGTTCCACCGGGGAAACACGTCCTTCGTTATAGACTTCGCTTAAGATCTCTGCGATCAGGATTTCAAACGCAGCTGAACTGGACATGCCGCTGCCGGGCAGTACATCGGATTCCGCATAGCAGTCAAAGCCGCCGAGTTTGTAATGATTCTGGGCAAACTTTGCGGCGATACCGCGGATCAGGGATTCGGTCGTATTGTATTCGGTTTCATTTACATCAAGATCCGTAATATCAACCGGCTGTACCGAGAAGGCGTCCGCATAGTAGCGGATCACCGGTTCCTCATGCGGCCTTACCACCGCAAGCACATCCAGATCGATCGATGCGGCAAGAACACGTCCAAGCTGATGGTCGGTATGGTTTCCTCCGACTTCGGTACGGCCAGGTGCAGAGAACAGACGTACATCCCCTTCGCCAATTCTCGCTTCCGCATGATCCAGCACCTTCAAATAACGTTCTTTCTGTGCATCGATCCGTTCTTTTCCATACAGGAATTCCAGACGCTTATCCAGCGCACCGGTTTGAATCAGCTGTTTCCATTCGGTAATTTTCATAATCCCTCCATTATTTCACCAGTTTCTGAAATGCGTTCTTTGCCGCATTCTGTTCCGCCTGTTTTTTTGAAG
Source organism: Solobacterium sp. (assembly GCA_017512725.1). Classification (GTDB taxonomy): domain Bacteria; phylum Bacillota_I; class Bacilli_A; order Erysipelotrichales; family Erysipelotrichaceae; genus Bulleidia. The sequence goes on along the minus strand of JAFWEW010000032.1, from coordinate 135,044 downwards.
AACCGCTTCCGGTTCCCATGATCAGATCATCCACGATCGCATTCATCGTAAAGGTCGGGCTGTTGGCCGGACCGGTTTCCGATACCAGTTCATAGCGCACCGATTTGCGCCGGTCGGTCTGTACGTATTCCTGCAGTTTTGTCTTATAATCCTTAAACACTTCCGAATCCGCAGGGTGCACGATATAGGGATCCATGGCAAGGTGCAGAAATTTGTCTGCCGCATCATAGCCCTGATCGAGATAGAGTGCACCGAGAAATGCCTCAAACATATCCGCGATGATCGCATCCTTGTTCCGGCCGCCGGTTTTCTCTTCGCCTGCCCCCAGTTTCAGAAACTGGTTCAGGTTCAGTGCCCTTCCATATCCGGCCAGTGCTTTCTCACAGACCAGACTGGAACGGAGTCTTGTCATTTCCCCTTCGCTCAAAGGCGGATTCAGCGGGTAAATCTGCGTACTGGACCACAACTGCAGAACAGCATCGCCCATGAACTCCAGACGTTCGTTATCGTGACGGCTCTGATGTTCATTGGCATAGCTGGAATGAATAAACGCCTGTTCGATCAGTTCTTCATTCTCACAGGCAATGCCAATGGTCTTCAGCCACTCAATGATCTTCAAGTTGGTTCCTCCTAGTCAAAGCGGACCGCATCTTTCAGCTGGTCAAAAAACAAAATAACATCCGGATCATCCGGGTCTTTCATGAGTTCTGCCGCATCTTTGCGTGCGGTATTCATGATTGCGGTATCTTCAGCGAGATTGCCGAGCACAAGATCCGGCAGTCCGCTCTGTCTAGTCCCCAGTATATCACCCGGTCCTCGCAGCCGTAAATCTTCCATGGAGATCCGAAAACCGTCATCGGTATCTACCAGAACCTGAAGCCGTTCCAGCGTATCCGGGTCTTTGCTTTTGGTAAGCATCCAGCAGTATCCCTGCTCACTGCCGCGCTGCACACGGCCACGCAGCTGATGAAGCTGAGAAAGACCAAAACGATCCGCATCATAGATGATCATGCCGGTCGCATTGACGACATTCATCCCGACTTCCACCACCGTTGTACTGACCAGAACCTGTGCCTCATTGCGGGCAAACTGATCCATGACCGCTTCCTTTTCCTGCGAGCTCATCCGTCCATGCAATAAGGCAACCTTGTATGGATGAAACAGCTTCACCAGTATCGGATAAACATCTTCTGCAGCTCTTGCCGGTGTCTCTTCATGTTTTTCAATGGCTGCGGTAATCACATATAATTGCCGTCCCTGCTGGAGCAGTTCATTGATATCCGGCAGAACGGAACGGAAACTGTTTTCTTTGATCAGGATGGTCTGTACCGGTTTCCGGCCGGAGGGCATAGTCTCGATCGTAGAGACATTCATGTCGCCATACAGCGCGGAGGCAAGCGTACGTGGGATCGGTGTCGCACTCATCAGAAGAAAATCCGCCTGACTTCCCTTTTCACGCAGCGTTTTTCTCTGGTTGACGCCGAACCGCTGCTGTTCATCCGCAACGACAAGTCCAAGATTCCGAAACTGGGCCTGTTCCTGCAGCAGCGAATGCGTACCGATAATCACATCTGCACTGCCATCCGCCATTGCGGCAAGCACGGACTGTTTTTCACTCGCCGATAATCCGCTGTACAGCACCACCGTACGGATCCCAAACGGCCTTAGCATTCCATTAATCGTGGAGGCGTGCTGGCGGGCAAGTACTTCCGTCGGCGCAAGCAGTGCAGCCTGATAACCGGCATCCGCCGCCGCTGCCATGGCAATGGCCGCTACAGCCGTCTTTCCGCAGCCGACATCCCCCTGGATCAGACGGTACATCACTGAAGATGAAGCCATATCGGAAAGAATATCGTCCAGTGCACTCTGCTGGCCTTCGGTTAATGTATACGGCAGTGAGGCAATGATCCGGTCAATGCGGGAGCGGTCAAATACACGGGGCGGTTTGTAAACATAGATCCGGTTATCCTGTTTCAGTAATTCAATCGAAGCGAAATAACGCAGAAACTCTTCATACTTCAGAGTCCGTACGGCCTGCTTCAGATCGTTTTCATTCTGGGGTTCATGGATCCGGTGAAGTGCATCTTTCCGGTTCAGAAGCCAATAGGCACGCATGTACCGGATCGGCACCCGGTCAATGATCGTATCTTCCAGTGCCGCAAATGCCTTTTTGATGCATTCCCGCACCGTTCTTTGCTGGATGCCGGCTTTGACGGAATAAACCGGAGTGATCCGGCTCTGTTCCTCAAGGGACTTCGTATTGTAGTTGATTGCCGTTACCTTGTTTCGTCCGGAAACGATACCCGTTACCGTGATCGTTTCTCCGTCTTTGAGGGTCTTTGCCCAGGGACGGTTAAAGATCGTGACCGCAATCACTTCATCGTCTGACAGTACCTGGAAGCGGGCAATGTTTCTCCCTTTGAAATAGTTTGAGGTCACCCTTCCAGTAACCGTTCCTTCAAACGTCACCCGGTCCTTTTCCTTCCAGGAGGAAGGACCGGACGTATTTAAAATGTCATAGCGGAACGGGTAATACGTCAGCAGTTCCTCAGCATTGTGAATGCCGAGGGACTCCATGGCTTCAATTCGTTTCGGGGTCAGTTTCAGACGTTTGTCATTGAGTTCCATTGCATTAAATTATAGCGTATCCTTTGTCGCTTCCGATGACTATGAATGCATGAATCACGGGATATAACATTCACTGCATAAGAAAAACCCGATCCGTGGTTGGACCGGGTCCGTGATGATTATTCCACTCCGATGATAAAGCTGTATACCGGCTGGCCGCCGTCCTGTATCTCAATGTCTACTTCGAAGTTCTTTTCGATATAATCATTGATCTGCTGGGTTTCTTCCTCGGTGGAATCAGCGCCCTTGATCAGCGTTACGATTCCGCTTTCCTCATCGATCATCTGATCCAGCAGTCTGCATACCGCATCTACCTTGTCACGGCTGGTCAGGACGATTTCCCGATTGAGCAGTCCCATGAAGTCGCCTTCATGGATCTCCCGTCCGTCAATCGTCGTATCCTTGATGGAATACGTTACCTGACCGGTCTTTACGGAAGAAATGGCTTCCTTCATGATCTCGGTATTGGTCTTGACGTCCGCTTCCGGGTTGAACTGGATACATGCCGCAAGACCCTGCGGGATCGTCTTGGTTTCCAGAACAATGATATCCTTGCCTTCCGTTACATCCGCGGCCTGACGGGCTGCCATGATGATATTGGAGTTATTCGGCAGAATGTAGATATGTCTGGCATTGATCTTGGAGATCGCACTGACAAAATCTTCCGTGGAAGGATTCATGGTCTGTCCGCCGGATACGACATAGTCTGCACGATAATCCCGGAACAGCTTTTCAAGTCCTTCCCCGGCACATACCGTGATAATGCCGTATTTTACCTCTTCTACCGGTTCATCGGATTCGAGGATTGACGGTTTCATATCTGCGGATTCCGGATCGATCTGAACCTGTTCAAACTCACCATAGCGCTGGCCGATATTCAGTGCTTCACCTGGAGAAAGTGTCGAAACACGGGTCTTGATGTGATCGCCGTCTACGACAACCGTCACATGATCACCGATGCCGGAGAGCTTGTCACGGAACTTCGATTCCTTGAACAGATGCATGCCCTGATCCACCAGTTTCAGGATAAATTCAACACGGTAGCCGCTGCGTGCTTCTTCTTCCGCCTTTGCGGCAGCCTCACCTGCTTCTGCAATCGGGTTGCCGGTCAGATAGGCACGGAAGCCGTCAAAGATCGCAACGAGACCGGATCCGCCGGAGTCTACGACCCGTGCTTCCTTTAAGATCGGAAGCAGTTCCGGCGTATGATCGAGACTAGCCTGTGCCTCTTTGCACAGGGTATCCATATATTCTTCCAGAGATGCCTCCGGATGTTCTTCCATAAATTTGGAAGCCGCGTCACAGGATTCCCGTACGACTGTAAGAATCGTTCCTTCTACCGGGCGCATGACAGCTTTGTATGCCATCTTGGAACCATTGTTCATGCAGGCGGAAAAATCCTTTGCGCTGAGTTCGGTCTTGTCACCGACTGCCTGATAGAACCCGCGGAAGATCTGCGAGGTAATAACACCGGAATTACCGCGTGCTCCCATCAGAAGACCCCGGCTGAGGGTCTTGGCAATGGTCGGCAGCTCTTCGCTTCCGCACTTTCTTACTTCACTGATGCCGTTGGTAAAGGTCAGAGACATATTGGTGCCGGTATCGCCATCCGGTACCGGGAATACGTTCAGCGCATCCACTTCCTTCTTGCGGTTATTCAGGTTGTTGCAGCCGCTTTCCAGCATTTCCTTTAACTGTTTTCCATTGATCTTATCCATGACTGCCACCTTTTACTCCATCACCTGAACGCCCTGTACATAGACATTGACGCAGGAAATCGGTTCCGAAAGTGACTTTTCAAGCACATACTTCACTTTCTTCTGCGCTTCCTGAACAACTTCGGAAATCTTCACACCGAAACTGACGATAATATAGAGATCGATTTCAAGGCCGTCATCCGTTTCCTTGACGACTACGCCGCGGGAGTAATTTTCAATCTTGAGAAGTTCAGCCCATCCGTCGCGGATGATCTTTTTGCTTGCCATACCGACAACGCCATAGCATTCCGTTATGACACCGCCGGCCAGTGACGCAACCGCATTTTCCGTGACACTGATAGCACCGTATCTTGTCTTTTTTTCTACCGTCATAAATTTATATCCTCATTAAAACGTATTTATTATAGCTCAGGTAACGTCTCTTTTCAGAGATTTGAGCCGGATTTGGAAGAAAGAACTGTATCTTCGCGTTCGTGAATAACCGTACTTCCGGGCGAAAGCGAATCGATCAGCCAGACGTTTCCGCCGATCACACAGTTGTCGCCGATCGTGGTATCTCCGCCAAGAATCGTCGCATTTGCATAGATTACCACATTGTTCCCGATATTCGGATGCCGCTTTCCACCTTTGACCGGATTGCCGTCTTTGTCTTTTTCAAAGCTCTTGGCGCCGATCGTAACACCCTGATACAGCTTGACATGATTGCCGATTACGGCGGTTTCTCCGATGACGATACCGGTTCCGTGGTCAATGCAGAAGTACTCTCCGATCTTGGCACCGGGGTTGATATCGATGCCGGTCTTTTCATGTGCATATTCGGTCATGATGCGGGGAATATACGGCGCGCCCAGTTCATACAGCTCATGGGCAAAGCGGTAGATTGAGATCGCATAGAAGCCGGGATAGCAGAGAATGACCTCTGCCCTTGATTTGGCAGCCGGGTCCCCTTCATAAATCGCCTGAATATCGGTATCCATCATCCGCATGATGTGACCGAGCCTTGCAAGAAATTCATTGGTAATTTCTTCCGCTTTCATCATGTTTTTCCCGCTGAAGCACAGTGCTGCGGAAAGTTCACCCCGAAGATCCTCCTTCAGCTCGATCAGTGCCTGTTCCGCCGAAAGATCATTGTAGTGATAATAGCCAGGCAGAAGAACGACCTGGATCTTCTTGATCAGAGAAACGACACGGGTGCGGTCACTGATCCGTTTCGGGGCATTCAGATCATTCTTTCTGGCCCTGCGGATTTCTTCCATTATGCTGTTCAGTTTGTCATCCATGTTCTAACCCTCTTGCTGTTCTTCTTCCGTTTCACTTGTTTCTTCCGTATCCGGAGAATCTTCCGGTGCAGCGGTTCCTTCCGGGTTTTCCCCTTCTTCCAGTTCTTCTTCCGGAATATCCAGATATCCTTTTTTATACCATCCAAGGAAATAATGGTTCAGGAAATCCGCATCTTTCTGATCCTGACCGTAGGCATCGATCGGTATGATGATGCGGTCCCCGTTGTCATCCAGATAATAGTTTCCGTCACTGTCCTGGTAATAATGTTTCACAGCCCGATCGCCCCATTTATTATAAATGTAATTTCCCTCTTCATCGGTCCAGTATTCCAGAGTGATTTCTTCTTCATCCCACGGGCATGCCCGGGCGGCAGCGACCGTCGTCCCGTTATCGGCATAGAGACAGTTGTCTTTATTCTTGATCAGACGGGAAAGTGTCGGATATTGGTTGACCAGTGAGAGCGAGAAGTAATTCGAGAAAAAGATCCCGCCGTCCCGCATCCGGATCTCGATCGCTTCGGGGTCATAGGAAAGCGGGTACTGGATCACTTCTGCCATTTCTTCGATCCGGTCAGGAGATACTTCTTTGAACCCGTTCGTTAACAGATGCGTTGCCTTCTCATCCGTAAATCCGTTGATGAACGGGATCCTGGCCAGAATGGGCATCAGTTCACTGGTCAGAGGGACCACCGAACCATCCGTACAGAGAACGGTTGGTTCTTCTTCGTCATAACGGTAACCGTACGGCTGTTTTTCATGAACCGTAATCTCAATGATATTGTCATGAAGCAGACGTACCTGCGCTTCCTCGATCATCGGATCTTCTTCGATCATTGCGGCTACGGCAGACGGAAACTGCAGATAGAACAGGTCATTGACGGAAACACCGGCCCGTTTTTCCACATAGGATTTGGAAAGATAATTATGCCCTCTGACCGATACGGCCTTTACCCGGCTTTCCGGAGAAAAGCAGTAGATGAGGATCAGCAGCAGAAACGCAAAAAAAACCGCGCCGGCAAAGAGATGCGGCCGTGCTCTCTCAAACGCCCGATTGTCACTCGTTACCGCGCGCTCTTCGAAAATCGTTTCGACTCCCGGTACCGGTGTCTGCGGTTTCTTTACTTCCTGTTCGGCCAATTAAAACGCTCCACTTCCATATGAAGACGGATCTGATATTTTTCTTCGACCCGGTCTTTGATATCGTCTACCAGCGTCAGAAAATCTCTGGCCGTAGCGTTATCTTCATTGACGATGAAATTCACATGCTTGTCGCTTACCATCGCTCCGCCGACCCGTTTGCCGCGGTACCCGATTCCTTCGATCAGCTTCCAGGCCGGGATCTCTTCCGGGTTGCGGAATACTGATCCGGCACTTGGCTTATCCAGCGGCTGGGAGGACATCCGGCGTTCTCTTCTCGAATCCATGAGATCACGGATCTCATTGATATCCTGCGGTACAAGATTCATCTTTGCGGCGATTACGATCCAGTCCGGGTGTTTCTGAAAAATACTCTTGCGGTAGTCAAAGCCGCATTCATCATTGTTCATCCATTCAAACTTGCCGTCACGGTATACGAAAACACTGTCAATGACATCACTCATGGAGCTGCGGTACGCACCGGCATTCATGAACGTTACACCGCCAACCGAAGCCGGGATACCGGACGCAAATTCCAGACCGGACATACCGTTCTTCATCGCCTGATAGGCAAGCGCAATGATCGAACAGCCGGCCTGTGCGATCAGGCTGCTGCCGATAAAATAATAATCATTGAATTTATCCAGACGGAGAATCACCCCGTCAAATACCTCATCCGAGCAGAGCAGATTGGACCCTTTGCCGATCACCTTATATGGAATACCGCGTTCCTTCAGAAACCGGACCAGCGCATCCAGGGCCACGGTACTGTCGGGATAGGCAACATATTTTGCAGGGCCGCCGATGCGAAGTGTCGTCATGGACGCCAGCGGCACATCGCATTCGATTTCTGCCATTTCACTCAGGATCTCCAACAGATCATCACTCATTTACTGATCTCCTTCAGCCAGGCAGCGGTATCCTCACAGGCATTCGGTTTCGCCATCTCTTTCGCTGCCAGCCGCATCTTATCGCGCCTGACCGGATCCTTCATCAGATCATTAACGGTATCTGCCAAGAGATCCGGGGTCAGGTTCTTTTCTTCCAAGAGAACGGAAGCACCATGTTCGCTCAGTTCCAAAGCATTATAATACTGATGATTATTCGGCACAAACGGACTTGGAATCAGAATGGAAGGCACGCCGGAAGCGGCGATTTCCGCAAGTGTGGTAGCACCTGCCCGGCATATAGCAAGATCCGCCGTCATCAGCATTCCCGCTCCGTCAACATATTCCTTAATAATCACATTCGGATTCGTTGTCCGGAATTCATATTCATTCTTTTTCCCGGAAGCGATCAGAACCTGGAACCCGTCGTCGAATTTATCACAGGCTTCATCGATGATCTTAGAAACCGATACCGATCCAAGACTGCCCATCATGACAAAGACAACCGGTTTGTCATTGGAAAGACCGTATTCCTTCAGCAGGTTCGGATCTGCTTTCTTTTTGGCCGAAACGGAAGCCTGCGGATTTCCCAGCACTCTTACCTTTGCAGGGTTGAAGTCTTTTGCGCTTCGCTCATAGGCCAGTTCCACCGCATCTGCGTAACGGCCAAGGAAGACATTCGCTTTGCCCGCAAAGGAATTCTGTTCACTGATCATGGTCGGAATATGAAGCTGATGGGCCGCAAGGATCAGCGGTACCGAAATATAATTGCCAAAGCCGATACAGACATCCGGCTGTTCCTCTTTCAGAAGCTGTTTCGTATCCCGTACGGTTTTGATCATCGTAAACAGATAGTTTATCTTGTTCCAGATGCCGCCCTGAGTAGTTTCAATATCCTGTGTGATCAGACGGTATCCCTTTTCCGGGATCAGCTGTGCCTCCAGGCGCCGGGAAGAACCGATAAAGACAACTTCTATATTCTCCTGTTTGAGATAATCTGCCAGTGCCAGTGCCGGGTAAATATGTCCCCCGGTACCGCCGGCAGCGATCATGACTTTTTTCATGGCAATATTTTAGCATAGTGAAGGAAAAAGCCGCGCTGTGCTGTTTGACATATATAATGGTATCTATGAAATCAATCATTACTGCCGCTGCTGCAGGAATTCTGCTTGCAGGCTGTACGGTGTCTGCCGTCCATGGGCCTGTGCCCTCGGAAGAAGCCAATATACCGGTACTGCAGGATAAGGAAGCGGCATTTGTACAGGAAAGCATTGAGGTATTTTTGTTTGACGGTGACCGGCTTCCGGAAAAAACACCTTCCGGTACACCAATCGAGTGGTCCGTTACGCACGGGCATGCCGAAATCCAGGATTCCGTTCTTTCCAAGACGGAGGGAGCACTGGAATATGAACCGATCGGACTGTCTGCATCCTATGGAGAAGATACGGTTACATTTGATTCCCTGACGCTGGGCGATCCGGCGGTAGCCTATGTCATCTCCTACTTTACAAGTGAAGGAACGAATAAGGAACAGCTGAAGCTTGCCTATACGTTTAACGGGGAATACTGGTTCAAGATCAATGAAGACCGCGGCATCCTGAAGCCTTCCACCGGCACCAAACGTCTCCGGGATCCTTCTCTGGTACGCAAGCCCGGCGGAGAGTTCGCCCTTCTGGCAACGCAGGGATACGACAATGACTCGATCTATGTGTATGATTCCCGGGACCTGATCACCTTTGAAAATGAACGGGCCCTTCTGCTCAATGTTTCGAGAGACGGATCCATGAGCGGAAGTCAGGCGTGGGCTCCGGAAGCGTTCTTTGATCCGTATCTAAGCTGTTATGTGATTCTCTGGTCCTCTCCATCCGATGGAGGGATCTTCTGTTCCACCAGCCGGGACCTAGTGACGGCATCCTATCCGGTCAAACTGCTGGATCCGGGTTATCCGGTCATTGATATCACAGTCGTTCACAGCGAAAACGGATGGACTGCCATACTGAAAGATGAGCGGGAACCGATGGAAGACTATTCGCAGGTACTCAGAGGTACCGGTGCTGCCTGGTATGCGATCGATCAGTTCTCTGAACCGATCTGGAAACGCCATCAGGTCGAAGGTCCGATGATTCTGAAATCACTGGAAAACGAGTACTGGTATGTTGTGCTGGACGATTATACCAGAAGCGCCTATAAGGTGCTGAAAACAACGGATATTGAATCCGGTACGTTTACGGAAGTAAATGATGCGGATCTGATGATCCCGCTGGAAAAGCCAAGCCATGGCCATGCCATCCGGGTTACCTGGAAGGAACTGGAACGACTGACACAGGCTTATGAAAATTAAAAACCGTATGTGCATCCGAATATCCTGCGATGGAGTATTGTTCGGCCATTACGGTTTTTTATATTCTTCGTTTTTCTGTCAGTTACTCAAATACGACCGAGTTCAGAAGTGTTTCCAGCAGCTGATAAGACTCATCGCTGCGGCGTGTAGACCAGCCGTTGCTGATGCCGACATTCTGAATCATGTAAACATCATCACCCTGCTGGGTATAGTAAACAAACGGCGGATTGCCTTCACTGCCATAGGAAGAATATTTGATGCCGTTGATCTCTGTGTCCGTATATGTCCTTTCCGGATTCAGTACATCTTCGACTTTTGCATCTTTAAATCTCATAAACTGAAAAATACAGGTCAGGTTCTCACTGTCGGATCCAAACGTATAATTGACTGCTTTTTTAATCAGATTTCCCTCCGTATCTTCAGTCACTTTGATCGATGTATCAAGCAGATTGAGGGAATCATCGAATGAGTACTTTATCTTGCCCAGATCGGTATCGTCTTCCCAGGTATCCTTCTCATCGGTAAAGCGGATTGTTTCAAACGCCTTTTTCACGTTTTCCATCGAAACTTCCGAATCAACAGAATATACTTCATTCCCCTCCGTCACAAAGCCGAGGCTGTAGCCGCTTGCTTCATAAAAGTAAACGGTTTTGCCTGCAATCTCTTCCTGTTCAATTCCATCCAGTCCCAATACTTCGCTGATATCCATATCGGAACCATAGGAATAGCCGATGACATCTTTATCGTCGGATTTAAACATTACATCCTTTTCAATTACAGTACCGTCAACCTTAAACTCGCTGAAACGTACAATATTCTCAAAAGACTCCGGTGCCTCAAAATGCATCTGATTCACAGCTGTTGGATAGCTGACTGCGTTTTCTGCAGGTTCACTTTCCGGTGTCTCTTCTGGAACCGTACTGGTTGTATTGCCGTTTCCCGCACATCCGGTTATGGCTGCTGCAGTAATCACTGCCAATATCAGTTTCCATGCCAATTTTGTTTTCATTTTTTCCTACCCTCTATTCAAAATAATAACAAGATTCCTCTTCTTTTTCACACAAGTTCTAAGATCTCCGACGACCCTCCGATGATTTCATCTGAACACAACGACATTTCTTTTCGTTATGATTTTTCGTTGTTTCATCGGAAGAAAGCTTCGGAAAAGGGTGCGGAAAATGAAAAAAAATTTCCGTTGAAACAACGGAGAAACTGTCATAAAATATTAGTGTCGCATAGAGCAACAACGAAAGGACAATATATGAGAAGTATCGACAGTAAGACCATTTTTATGGTCGACTACGAGACCGATTCTTCCGTGGTCCGTGAATATATGACGACCATTGATTACCAGAAACTTTTATCAAGCGAACGCAATGGAAGCATCAAGATCATGAACCTCATGAAGATTGGAAACGTAAATGAGAAGGCCGCGTAGCCTTCTTTTTTTTAGTCTTCTTCTCCGAGTACTTCCTTCATCCGCTCTTCATAGCGGGCGATCACCTGATCCAGCACTTCATTTTCATCAATGTCAAAATCATTTAAGAGTGCAAGCAGTGAAAACAGGAGGTTCCCTGCCTCCTCCTTAATATCCTCGCTGACGGTCAGTTCCCGTAAGCCGTAATCACTCGATCCAAGCAGTGCTTTTCCAAGATCCCCTGCCTGTGCGATCAGATCGATATACCGGCTTTCTTTGTCTGCGGTTAGCCCGTAGCGCTCAACCAGCTGTTTTACCTTTTCCTGCATTTGCCTTGATCCGCTTTCTTCTTGGTTTATACAACCCCTTGTTATAAGTCTCGAACCGCAGGACATCTTCCACGAGATATCCTTTTTCACCGACTGCCAGGATGCCTTTGTTTACCAGCAGATCCAGGCAGCGCTTGACGATCTGTTTTTTGACATTGAGATCCTGTGCCGTCTCTTCCAGATCCGCCACCCATTCCGCATCCGTCCGCTTTACCGCGATATACGAACACAGCAGGCATTCAAACGGATATTTCTGAAAGAAGAAGGAATTCATGGACTGATCGAGGGTCGCCGAAAGATTCTCTGCTTCCTTCCGCAGAAAACTGTTCTGTCCCAGCAGTGTTTCCCGGTTCGCTTCAAACGGGATGGAAACCGCTTCAATGTCGGTTTCGCATACCGCTCTTGCATTTGCACATCCGTCATTTCGGAACAGTGCGCTTTCATCAAACATGCCCCGGTTGACATAGCGGCCCAGAATCAGACCGGGCTTGTTTCCTGCCGGGATCAGTGTTTTGACCGTTCCTTTCCACAGAAAGTACAGATATTCCAGCGGTTCCCCGTCTTCACAGAGAATATCCCCTTTCTGTAAGGTTACTTTCTGGGGATTCACGATATTATCCGGCTCTACGCCATATTCTTTCAGAAGTTCAATACTGCTGCTTAATGTATCTTTTTCTTCCATATCCGATATCATAACACCCCCTATGAAAAATGGCGATGCACATCGTACTTCGCCATTGGAACCTAACGGTATTTGGAACACAGCATTGCAAGGATATGCAGTGCCTGCTGAAATTTTCCTGCTTTGATCAGGGCTTCGATCTCCGGTTCCGAACGGATTTCAACTTTCAGAAATTCCGTTTCATCCAGATGCTGATCCGAAGTGCGGACACAGTTCTTTGCCTCAAAGAGATAGGCATAGTTGTCAGTGATCGTAGCGTGCGATGGGATCATCAGAAGAAAGCGCCATTCCGACGAGGTATATCCGGTTTCTTCGAGCAGCTCCCGCTTGGCAGCTTCCAGTGCGGTTTCGATCCGGTCCTGTTCCGATCCGTCCTTTGTTTCAATGCCTCCGGCACAGAACTCCGTTGTCACTTCCCGGATCCCCTGGCGGAACTGCTTTACACAGATATACCGGCCTTCCGTATCGGTTGCGGCAATTACCACAAAGTCTCTGCGGGAATAGCTGTAAAACGGCTCGAATACCGTGCCGTCCGGGAACCGGTACGCATGCCGGCGGAAATCGATCCATTCATCCTGAACCAGATGTTCCGTTTTGACCTCTTCCCAGATCAGATCTTTGTCGCTGTTGTCTTTCATAGGTGTACTCCTTAAGAAAGCGGCAGGGTTTATTCTGCCGCAAGTGTTTCAATCTGGTTCCATACCTGTTCGATTCCGGTCTTTTCCGTACCGGAAACAATACAGATCTCATCTGAAGAAGTTTCCAGCAGCTTTGCGATCTTTGCGGCCGCCTGAATTCCGGCGCCTCTTGAAAGCTTGTCTGCCTTCATGCATACCGGAAGCAGTTTCAGGCCGCTTTCCCGTGCAAAGTCCCGCATCAGAAGATCATCCTCGTTCGGAGTCCTGCGGATATCCAGCACCAGCACGACGCCCTTCAGGGTTTCCCGCTCATGCATGTATGGATCGATCAGCTTCTGAAAAGTCTCGGCGGAAGAATCGCCTCCGACCGCATAGCCGTATCCCGGTGAATCACAGAAGACATACCTGCCGTCGATCTCAAAGAAATTCAGCAGTCTTGTCTTACCCGGGGTCTTGCCGGTATAGGCAAGCTTTTTCCGGTTCACCAGTGTGTTGATCAGTGTGCTTTTGCCCGCATTCGAGCGTCCGGCAAACATGATCTCCGGCAGACTGCTCTCCGGCCACTGGGAACGGTCTGCCGCAGTGGCCAGAAGCGTTACGTCATGATACTGCATCAGCGCACCAATGCTTCCTTCAGAACCTGTGCCATGGTTTCAACCGGCACAAAGGTAACCTTGTCTTTTACCGGCTGCGGCACATCATCGAGATCCCTCAGATTTGCCTTTGGCATCAGGATCTTGGTAATACCGGCACGGTTGGCCGCAAGGGATTTCTCCCGGAGCCCGCCGATCGGCAGAACGTTGCCGCGCAGCGTTACTTCCCCGGTCATCGCAAGATCCGCATGTACCGGCTTGTCGCTCAGTGCACTGACTAATGCGGTTGTCATCGTTACGCCTGCAGAAGGACCGTCTTTTGGAACTGCACCTTCCGGGATGTGAATATGAATATCATGCTTCTCGAAGAACGCCGGATCAATGCCAAGTTCCTTTGCATGAGCCTTGACATAGTCCAGTGCGATCTCCGCCGATTCCTTCATCACATCACCCAGTTTTCCGGTAAGGGAGAGCTTGCCCTTTCCTTCAAAGTAATTCACTTCAATGGAAAGCACATCGCCGCCGAAAGAAGTATAAGCCAGTCCGGTAACGACACCGACCTGATCCTTCTTTTCCTTGACGCCATATTCAAACATTTCCTTGCCGAGCCATTCGTTGATCAGCTTTTTGTTTACGGTGACGGACTTCTTTTCCTCATTGAGGATCTCAAGCACGGTCTTGCGGCAGAGACTGCCGATTACACGTTCCAGCTGACGGACGCCGGCTTCACGGGTATAGTGACGGATCAGGTACAGGATCTCCTTTTCCTTCAGTTTGAACTGCGCAGCCTGAAGACCGTTTGCCTTAAGCTGCTTCGGAATCAGATGATCGATCGCGATCTGTACTTTATCCACTTCCGTATAGGAAGGAAGTTCAATGATTTCCAGACGGTCCTGCAGCGGTGCCGGAATATTGTCCAGATAGTTGGCTGTGGCAATAAACAGGACGTTGGAAAGATCATACGGTTCTTCCAGGTAATGATCGGAGAAGAACTGGTTCTGTTCAGGATCCAGCACTTCGAGAAGTGCGCTGCTCGGATCACCCTTATAATCCGCACCCATCTTGTCGATTTCATCGATCAGGAATACCGGGTTGATGACCTGGACTTTCTTCATTCCCTGGATCACGCGTCCCGGCAGAGAGCCAAGATACGTACGCCGGTGACCGCGGATCTCCGCTTCATCGCGTACACCGCCGAGCGACATCTTGACGAATTTCCGGTCCAGCGATCTCGCAACGGATTTGGCAAGACTGGTCTTGCCGACGCCCGGAGGGCCAACCAGGCAGAGAATCGGGGAATTCAGGTTTCCGGTCATCTGTTTGACAGCCAGATATTCCATGATCCGCTGTTTGACTTTTTCCAGGCCATAGTGGTCTTCATCGAGAATTCCGCGGACGGCCTTGAGATCGGAGTTATCCTCCGTCTGCTGCCACCAGGGAACCTTCAGCAGCCAGTCAAGATACGTACGTTCCACACTGGCTTCTCCGCTTCCCGGCGGAAGAAGTTCATACCGCTGAATCTCTTCTTTTGCCTTTTCCTTGACGTGTTCCGGATACGGGTTCTTTTCCAGTATTTCCCGCATCGCCGAAACATCATCGGTCAGATTGGATACGTCGCCAAGCTCTTCCTTGATGGCTTTGAGCTTTTCCCGCAGATAGTACTCCTTCTGGCCGTCATCGATGTGTTCCTTGACTTTGTCATTGATCGAAGACTCCAGTTTGGAGAACTGCTGCTGCTTTTCAAGCTCGGCGATGATCTGAACCATGCGTTCATTCACATCCAGCGTTTCAAGCAGACGCTGACGGACCGGTGTTTCCAGCGGGAAGTACTGTGCGAACTGATCTGTTAAAGTCAGGGCACTGACGCCTTTGGAAAGCTGGGAAATGATATCCGCCGGAAACGCACTGGAAAGATTGGACATCTTTTCAAAGCTAGCGATGATCCGCTTGACCAGTGCCACTTCTTCCATCGTATTGCCCTGGATATCATCCATAGGCATGATGGTAGCCATCATCATATCTTCACTGTCTTCCAGGTCGATCAGCTTGGCCCGCTTCATGCCGGTAAACGTGACGCGCATGAAGCCTTCCTTGCGCCGTACGATCTTGATCTTGGACAGCGTACCCATATCATAGAGATTCTCCTTTGCCGGATTATCGACCATGATATCGTTCTGGCATACGACCCAGACCATTCCGTCATAGTTGGCGGAAGCTTCATTGACGGCATTGATGGACTTCTGGCGTCCGACTTCAATCATGACATCCAGACCAGGGAATACGACGATTCCGCGGGTGCAGATAACAGGTACTCTTGTTGTTACGTTGTTATGAGCTGTCATTGCATACCTCCATTTCTTTACAAAATAAGACGCAGGGGCGCGTCTTATTGTTCTGTTTTGTTATGTCAGGCTTTTGCGGCGTGTTCTTTGACGAACTCCACTGCCTTACGGTTGGCAATGTCTTTCTTGACGATTCCTTCATCAATTGCGTTCCGTACCTGTTCTGCATCGAGACGGTACATATCCGCAAGATTATGGAATTCCTGTTCGAGCTCTGCGTCGGTAACCTCGATCTGTTCCTGACGGGCGATCTGTTCCAGTACCAGACGCATGCGAACTGCTTTTTCCGCTTCTTCCTTATAATTTTCAGCAATCTTGGCCGGATCGGTATTCAGCATCTTGTAGTACTGCTTCGGCTCCATGCCATACTGACGAATCTGTGTTTCGAACTGACGGACCATCTGTTCCGCCTCATCGTCAATCATCGGCTGAGGAATTTCAACCTCTGCATTCTCTGCAACCTTCGCAAGCAGCTTTTCATCTGCCTCACGCTCTGCAGCCGTCTTCTTGTTGTTCTCAAGACGTTCGGTGACAGTCTTGCGCAGCTGTTCAACAGTCTCCACGCCCGGAGCATTGATATCCTTCGCAAAATCATCATCGAGTTCCGGAAGCACCTTATGCTTGACTTCGTTTACCTTAACCTTGAAGACAACCTCTGCACCGGCAAGATCCTCGGAATGGTAATCCTCCGGGAACTTCAGGTTCAGTTCTTTTTCTTCGCCGGCCTTTGCGCCGATCAGCTGATCTTCAAATCCCGGAATGAAGGAACCGCTGCCAAGACGGAGATCATAGCCGTCTGCCTTGCCGCCTTCAAACGGAACACCGTCCTTGAAGCCTTCATAGTCGATATTGACGGTATCGCCATCCACTGCCGGTTCTTCGGTGGATTCCATATCCGCATAGGTTTCCCGCATGCGGTTCAGTTCGTTCTCGATTTCTTCTTCGGTAACCGTTGTATCACCGAGTTCATACGGCAGATCCTTGTACTGTCCAAGTTTTACTTCCGGAGATACATAGAACTCAAATACAAGCTCACAGGAATCATCGTTTACGGAACGCACATCCAGGGTCGGACGGCTTACCGGTTCCAGATTCTGTTCCTTCATCGCATCAAACATCCATTTGTTGGCATGTTTTTCAATTGCGTCATACCAGACCTGCTCGCCTGTAATATATTTCTTCAGCATTGCCTTCGGGACCGATCCCTTCCGGAAGCCCGGAATCGCAACCTGTTTGGCAATCTTGTTAAATGCCTTTTCACATACGGTTTTCCATTCACTGCCGTCAACAACAACGACCAGTTCACCCATGGAATGCTCTTTTAATGTCCATTCTGACATAATATACTCCTTTATCTATACAAATAACCTGAAACAGTATATCAGTTTTTGAAGAATCCGGCCATAACGATTTTTAGCACTCTCGATTAAAGCCTGCTAAAGCATTATATCCTGTCGGTTTAGCACTGTCAACCGTCAAGTGCTAATCGATTCAAAACCGGTAATTATGCGAATTTCTGCACGGTTCCATCCTGTTCTGCCGCTTCTTTCAGCTGCTTTTTCAGTGCTTCCATCCCCATCGCATCCGCTGCCTCAAGACAGGATTCCAGTGACAGTTCCTTTGCCTCAGCCGCCTCATAACTCAGCGGCAGCGCCATATAACATTTCGATACCAGAACGGTTTTTGCGATTTCCAGTAATGAGGGTTCTTTTCCAAGCCACCGGTTCATGCACTGAAGCGCCAGCCGGAACCCCTCGCTGCGGGTCACCGGTATAACGGCATCGCCATGGAATTCATATTCGATCCCGTTTTTTTGGATCGTAAACTCCTCGGCAATTTCCTGTTCTGCAAGCAGTTCGATCATCATGGCGGCCGCTTCCGGTACCGGATCTTTGCTCAGCCAGTCCTGGATCTCCGGTACGATCGTGCGCAGGTTCCGATCGGCAAGCGCATTGACGGCCGCCAGCTGGGAAGCCGGTCTTCCTTTCAGCTGGTGCAAGAGATGTTCCATGGATGTTTCACCGGGATCCCGTTTCTCCGCTTCCAGGTACCGCAGCCTGCCCTCCAGTTTCCGGAGTTCCTGTTCATCCTCTTCCGGAATATACGGCATGGAAAACTCGCGTTTCAGAAGAAAACGGGCTTCTTCCAGGTTCCCGGAATCCAGCGCCTGTTCGATTTCAGCTTTGATTTCATCGTAATAATTCATAAAAAAATAAGAATGCCACCGGAGTCTCCGATGGCAGAAATGGCGTCCTCGAACGGACTCGAACCGTTGACCGTCCGCTTAGAAGGCGGAAGCTCTATCCAGCTGAGCTACAAGGACAGCGCAATTACTATAGCAAATCGACTCTGCTATTTCAAGGCAAGACCGCTCTTTCGATAGACGCGTATTTCACTGCCTTCCAGTTCAATGATCATGAAGGAAGGATCGCTGCCATCACGATTGTGCCAGATACTTCCGGGGTTCAGACAGCGCACCCCTTCTACCGTCTGATCCGTATAGAGATGGGTATGTCCGAACAGCGCAATATCACAGTTGTGTTTCTTTGCCCGCTGGGCCAGATACTGATATTCGCCGAAGTAGACCAGGCGTGTGCCGTGGGTCATATAGATGCGGTGCGAACCGACTTCCAGCACGAGTTCTTCCGGTGCATCGTAGAAATCATTGTTGCCGCGGACCTGCGCATACGGCCCGTACCGGCGTACCGGTTCCCGGCTGTCGCCGCAATGGAAAAAATAGTCTGCATCCGGAAACAGAGACGGCAGAAGAATAATCGGATCCATCTTTCCGTGATTATCCGAGACCGCAACGATCTTGATGAGAGGCTCTTTTTCCATATCCGAATTATACAGGCAAAGCAAACGGTGGAAAAGAGGCGAAAACAATATATAATGAACACAAGGAGACCAGACTGATGATCAATCTATATCCCTGGAACTACTATATTCTGTATGCGGCAATTGCGGCGGTTATAATCATGATCCTTGCGCTGATCAAGCCGCTGAGTGCGCTTCTGAAAGCGGTGAAATCGATGGAGCCGGATCTGAATGCGATCAGTAAGAACGCCGATGCATTTTCCACCAAGTCGATTGCGGCAGGCAATACGATCAAGAATACCGGAAAGACCCTGAAGACCGCGGTCACCGTCGCTCTCATCCTGAATGCGATCCGCAGGAACTATACTTCCGAGGATGAAGCCAAAGGCATTAAGGGGGTCAGCAGTGCTGCCGTCAAAACGGCGCGGCAGGAGATCAACAAGAACGATCTGGAACTTGCCCGCAGAATATCCAAGATCTCAATATAAAAACTTCGGAGCTCCCGAAGTTTTTATTTGGTCTGTGCTTTGTACCGTGCGAAGGTCAGGCCGCTGTCATGGATGGTCTTGGCAAGATCCGTACCGACATAGCGGAAATGATACGGCTCGGCCTGATGTTCCGCCAGCGCCTCATCGTCTTCGTTCCAGGTCTCCATGAATCCGTACTTCCAGGCATTTTCCTTCAGCCACTGGTACTGGATCGTTTTTTCAAATTCCTCATCGGAGAGCCCTTCGATGGAAAAATCCACCGCAAGGCCAAGCTGATGTTCATCATGACCGGGCTTCGATACATAGAAGCCGGCATCTTCCCCATCGGTTTCTTCCGCTTCTCCATAAGCCCGTTTCTGTTTTGTATGGGATACATATCCCCTCTCGATCTGCAGACCGCCGCAGGCATGGGCATCGGAGAGTGTGGAGGTAATGCCGCCGCATAAGGAGAGCAAAGGCTGCTGCAGTGCTTCATTGACTTCAATGACCGCACCGTCCTTGGTCGGAATTTCTTCACTGAGATACTGCAGGGACGGTTTTCTTGTACTGAGCGTATGCGTGGCGTCCGGATAGGCATCTGTATTCATCGCATAGGCAATCAGGGAACAGTCCTCATCCATTTCATTCTGGATGTAATACTGGATATCTTCATATTTGTAGTTGCCCGGGGCAAGATACGATGCCAGCTGATCGGTTGTCATCAGATTGCGGGTCTCTTCCACCATCTTGACGATCATGGCCGGGCTCTTGTCCCACTGGCTTTCGGACAGCTTTTTGTATTCCGCGGCATGATAGATCGAAAAGCCGTCTTCCTGAATATAGGCAATGAACATATTCGGCGGAATGGAGTACTCAATGATATATTCGATCTCTTCTTCCGTCAGATACTGCCGGATCAGTTTCCGGCTGTTTTCATCTTCATAGGGGTATCTTGCAAGGCTGTCATATTTGACATTCAGTATCTCAAGACAGCATACCGAAAAGAGTACAACGGCACATACAAATACCATCGTCCACTGTTTCTTTTCCTTCCCTTCGAGTACGGTCGTATCAAGCATCTTCAGCATTATATCATTCTTCATGAAGCGCCTCATAGACATTCTTTGCGGCAGCGGCCGGCACCACTTCCGCCAGCTGTTCTTCGCTCGCTTCTTTCAAAGCCGAAAAGCTTCCGAATGCCTTCAGCAGCTGTTTTTTCCGTTTCGGTCCGATTCCTTCGATCTCATCCAGCACAGAGCGGGTCTGTGCCTTCTGCCGCAGCTTCCGGTGATAGCTGATCGCAGAGCGGTGCACTTCATCCTGCATCCTGGTCAGAAGAAAGAAGAGCGGGCTGTCCTTGGGGATATCAAACGTATCTCCATTCGTATCCATCAGTGCATTCGTATTATGCCGGTCATCCTTGACCAGGCCCATGATGCGGATCTGCCCGGAAAGGCCAAGGCTGTCAAGGATCTCCTTTGCGGCAGAAATCTGTGTCCAGCCTCCGTCCACGAGGATCCCATCCGGCATCCGGCCGTTGTCTTTAAGGAGACGGAAGTACCGCCGGTAGACCACTTCCTTCATCGAATCCACATCACTGTTGGCCGTATGAAGCTTATAGAGGCGATAGTCTTTCCGGGACGGGATGCCGTCCTGATAGACGACCAGTGCCGCTACCGTCAGGGTTCCGGCGGTATGGCTGTTGTCGAACAGTTCGATCCGGTTCATCGGGCACCCGGCAAGCCGGTTCAGATCTTCCTGGGCCTGGATCGTTGCGCTTTCCTGCTGTTCCACCACATCAAACTTCAGTTCCAGTTGTTTTCGGGCATTATCCGTACACATTTCGATCAGCCGCCTGCGGTAGCCGCGCATGGGTCTTGTGACTTCGGTTTTCAGTACGGAAGAAAGCTGTTCCAGTGCATCATCATCCAAAGCGGCCGGCACACAGAGTTTCATCTGCGGGTGATTTTCATAATAGCGGATCACAAAGGTCAGGAATTCTTCCTGAGCATCTCCGTATAACGGAGAAAGACGGAATTCCTTGTTCAGTACCACTCCTCTGCGCACCAGGAAGCCGGTAACGGCAATATAGCCCTTGTCGTCATACCAGGAGAACACATCAAAGTTGTTTCCGGATACCTTTTCGATATTCTGGGTCGAAGCAGTGATGGAGTGAATGCTGTCGAGGAGGTTCCGGTATTCCATCGCCTTCTCAAACTCCAGACTGGAAGAAGCTTCCTGCATTTTCTCTGTCAGTTCCCGGATCACGTCTTCCGTATCTCCGTTCAGAAACGAAGCAGCTTCCTCTGCCATGGTCCGATAGGTTTTTGGATCCACGTCATACTGGCACGGTCCAAGACACTGGCCCATATGGTAATACAGGCATACTTTGTCCGGCAGATGCGCACACCGCCGGAACGGATACAGGGACTGCAGCAGTTTCTGGGTGGTTCTTGCGGCAGAAACATCCGGGAACGGCCCGAAGTATCTAGCCTTGCGGTCCTTCTTCATATCCCGTGCGATCAGAAGCCGCGGGTAGTCTTCATTGGTCAGCTTGATGTAGGGATACGAGCTGTCATCCATGAACTGGATGTTGTATTTCGGCCGGTATTTCTTGATCAGATTGATTTCCAGCACAAGGGCTTCCGTCTCACTCCGGGTCACGATAAAATCGAAGTCCTCGATTTCCGACACCAGTTTTGTTGTCTTGTAATCGTGGGCTCCGGTGAAATACTGGTTCACCCGGTTATGCAGATTCTTCGCCTTTCCGACATAGATGATGTCATCATCAGCGTTTTTCATCTGATAACTGCCGGGTTCATTCGGCAGATTTGCCAGTTTCGCTTTCAGGTATTCCTTATCCATCAGTCTTTCATTGTTACGACGGTTGCGCCGGTACCGCCTTCATTGGGCATCCCGTACCGGTAACTGTCGACCGAGCTGTCTTTTGCCAGCAGTTCCTGCACCATCTTGCGCAGTGCCCCGGAACCATCGCCATGGATGATCCGGAAGGTTTTCAGACGGGCAAGCTTCGCAGAATCCATATAATCCAGCAGTTCTTCCCGTGCTTCATCCACATATAACCCAATCAGGTTGCATTCCATCGGTACCGAATCCGGTACGGTAAACGACGATACCTGCTGTTCCGGTGCTTTTTCCTTCGGCAGCCGTTTCAGGCTCGGGCGGATCTGCGCCGGCTTGACCTTTACTTCCCGTCCGTTAAGCAGAATGACGATCTCCTTTTTGCGGATACTGACGATCCGGGCGACGGCACCGCTCGAACGGAGTTCCACGGTATCGCCTTCCCGGAAGTCATCCGGGGAAGACCGCACTTCTTTTGCAGCAGCGGCATTGATCGTATCCAGCTGTGTTTTCTGTTTCAGCAGTTCATGATATTTTGCGGATTTCGAGCTGTTCCGGAGATCTTTTAAGATCGCATCTGCTTCTTCCCGGGCATGTTCAACGATCTCTTCCGCTTCCCCTCTTGCCTCATCCAGGAGTTCTTCCCGGCGGGAAGCGATCCGGGCATGTTCTTCTTCCAGAGTCTTCTGGTATTCCTTGATCTTTGCGAGGGATTCTTCCAGCTTCCGGTTTTTCTGTTCAGCTTCCATCAGCTGTTTTTCCAGACGCTCCATCATGCCCTCTTCATCCGTTTTGGACTGCTGTTTCAGAAAGCGGGCATAACTGATCACGCCGGAAGGAAGACCGCACCGTTCCGCAACCGAAAGCGCATTGGATTCTCCGGTGATCCCTTCCAGATACCGATAGGTCGGACGCAGGGTCTTAAAATCAAATTCAACGGTTGCGACCAGAATATCATCATGTCTTCGGCCATAGGCTTTCAGACGGCTGTAATGCGTTGTGGCGATTACCGTTGCCTGCCGCTTGCGCAGTTCATTGAGAATTGCGATCGCAAGGCTTTCGCCTTCTCTTGGGTCTGTGCCGCTGCCGATCTCATCGAGCAGGATCAGCGAATGTTCCGTCGCTTCTCTCAGCATCTCCGCCTGTTTTTCCACATGCGCAGAAAAGGAAGACAGCGAACTGGCAACCGACTGATCATCGCCGATGTCTGCGAATACCCGGTCAAAGAACGGGATATCCGCTTCCTCTGCCGTAACCGGCATGCCGCAGTAGGTCATCAGGGTAAACAGACCGAAGATTTTCATCGATACGGTCTTTCCACCGGTATTGGGACCGGTGATCAGCAGGGTGTGATACGGATCCTGCAGATGATAATCATTTTTAACCGCATCTTTTTCAGATATCAGCGGGTGCCTTGCCTGACGGATCGTGAATCGTTTCTCTTCATTCAGATTTGCCGCACAGGCATGGTTCTTAACGCCCCAGGATGCCTTGGCAAACAGATCATCGAGAATTGCCAGTGTCTCCACATTGGAAAGTTCCTCTTCCGCTTTCGCAGTTACTTCCTGGCTGATGACCGCAAGAATCCGTGCGATCTCCTCTTCCTCTTCATTCTGAAGCTCCAGCTTCCGGTTATTGGCACGCATCAGAGATGACGGTTCGATATAGCTGGCCTGATGGCTCTGGGAATCACCGTATACGATGCCGCCAAAGCGGTTCTTGTCGCTGACACGTACCAGAAGGACAGTACGGCCGTTGCGCACGGTTAC
Organism: Solobacterium sp.; assembly: GCA_017512725.1. Taxonomy (GTDB): domain Bacteria; phylum Bacillota_I; class Bacilli_A; order Erysipelotrichales; family Erysipelotrichaceae; genus Bulleidia. Next base: position 111,137 of record JAFWEW010000032.1, on the reverse strand, counting down.
GATCGAATCCACCATGGACTCCGCATGGGAGGAACGGAACTGTTCAACGGCTTCGGCAATACGCTGATCGGCTGACCGAAGCTGTCTGCGGATATCCTTCAGAGCGGGACTTGCGGAATCCTTGACTTCTCCATAGTCATTGATAATATCTGCGATCTTTCGTTCCAGCGCTTCGTGAATGATCAGCGTCGAAAAAAGATCATGAAGTTCTTCATGCGGTATTTCCTTCAGATTATTTTCATATTCCCGAACGGTTCTCACCGTCCTTATCAGCTTGAGAACCTGAAGCAGTTCCTGTGCCGTCAGCACTCTGCCCTTGGAAGCCTGGTTCAGCAGGCTTTCCGGATCCCCGGTTCCTTCCAGCATCGGAGCACCGAAACGGACCTGCGCATCCATCGCTTCTTCCAGACGGTTCCTTCTTCTTCGAATCTCAATCGGAGAAAAAGACGGTTCAACCGCCATCATGATCCGCTGCCCCGGAAGGGTCAGACATTCTTCTTTTATTTCATCCCGAATCCGGTCCAGTTCAAATCTGGTAAACAGACTCATTCGCTTGTTCCCTCACCCGCCTGCGGTACGGCCTGCCCCTGTGTGGGAAGCGGATCAAAGCCATGATCACTGAGCCAGTTCTCGATATATTCCTTGTCCTTGCCGTCAAGATCCTGAACGTTATGGAGGAGCTTGGAGAAGGTTTCGGAAGAGGTTACCGGACCGGCAAACTGTTCAACGACTCTTGCCGATGTGGAGCTGATAATGCCTACCATCGTGTTGTCCGCCGCTTCGGTTCCGTTTACAAACAGCGGTGTGCGCATGATCATCGAAATCACAATGATCCAGACCGTCGCTGCCATCCCGCCGAGCAGACCTCCGAGCAGACCGCTGATCTCCTTAATGACCGGCAGATCGGAAATGCCCTGTACCATCTTTTCAAGAATCTTGCACAGAAGCAGGATAATGACAAACAGCGCAATGAACCATGCGATCTCACTCAGATATTCGTATACCGCATCTTTGAGATACGGCGTTGCATTCATCGGATTCAGCTGTTCCGGCCAGAGATGATAGTATTTCGATGCGAACCCGCAGTAACGCCACGCCGCAAAAAACGCAAGGAACGTACCAAACGTGGAAAGGATCTGAAGCAGGAACCCCTTCTTCGCTCCGCGGAATATAAAAAACACATACAGTGCAATCACACCGATATTAATGCCCATCAGGTAGTTTTCAGGAATCGTAATCATGTAAGTATCATAGCGCAACCGGGTAAAAGCGGCAATTTCTTCTTTCTGTCAAAATCCCATGTCATACATGCAGGAAGAAAATCAAAAGGAATGAAATTGCTGCTGCGGAAGATTATCCATACGAAGATCAATCATTCCCACAAAGGAAAAGACTGCTCTGACGCACATACAGAACAGTCCTTTGTTAACCTAATTTGTGATTGAATCAGCCGTTGAATTCAAACATCGCAATGCCGTACGGCGGCAGCGGATAGGAAATGTGGTAGTCCTTCTTGTCACATTCACCCTTTTCTGCCTTGTATACCGCCTGCTTTACGCCCTTCGGATCAACTGCGCCGTATTCATCCAGCAGAAGCTTGTAGCTGCCCTTTGCCGGAACACCGACCATATAATCCGAACGCTCCATCGGCGTCATGTTCACAACGAACAGGAGACTCTTTTTCTTGCTGCGGTCCCTGCGGATGAAGGAGAAGATGCTGCGGTCACGGTCATCGGCATTGACCCATTCAAATCCTTCCCAGGAATCATCCAGCTCATACATTGCCGGATGTGTGCGGTAGATATGCAGCAGATCTTTGACAAACAGCAGAACACCGCGGTTCAGCGGCTGGTCACACAGCCACCAGTCCAGTTCCACATTTTCATCCCATTCATGGTACTGGGCAAAATCCTGTCCCATAAACAGCAGTTTCTTTCCGGCATGACCGAACATGAAGAAGTAGCCGCATTTCAGATTGGCAAACTTGTCAACTTCATAGCCCGGCATCTTGTTGATCATGGAACACTTCAGATGAACCACCTCATCATGCGAGAGCACCAGGATGAACTTTTCACTGGTGGCATAGCTCATGCCGAATGTCATCTTATTATGGTTGTCCTTGCGGAAATACGGATCCAGCTTCATGTAATCCAGGAAGTCATGCATCCAGCCCATGTTCCACTTATAGGTGAAGCCAAGGCCGTCCTCTTCCGGACGGGTGGTAATCTTCGGCCATGCGGTAGATTCCTCCGCGATTATGATCGCTCCGTCTTTGCGGCCGCGGATCACGGAGTTCAGATGCTTGAAGAATTCGATCGCATCGAGGTTGCCGTTTCCGCCGTATTTGTTCGGCACCCACTCGCCGTCCTTGCGGCCATAGTCCAGATACAGCATGGACGCAACGGCATCGACACGCAGTCCGTCAATGTGATACTCATCGTACCAGTACAGCGCATTGCCGATCATGAAGTTCAGAACTTCATGCTTGGAATAGTCAAAGCACTTTGTGCCCCAGTCGGGATGTTCGCCCATTCTCGGATCTGCATATTCATAGGTTGCTTCTCCGTCAAAGTTGGCAAGTCCGTGGGCATCCTTCGGGAAGTGTGCCGGCACCCAGTCAAGAATGACGCCGATGCCCTTTGTATGAAGGTAATCGACCATGTACATGAATTCTTTCGGTGTACCGTAACGGGACGTCGGTGCGTAGTATCCTGTGACCTGATAGCCCCAGGAACCGTCAAACGGATATTCTGCAATACCCATCAGCTCAACGTGGGTATAGCCCATCCAGTTGCAGTATTCTGCCAGCTCATGGGCAAGGTCGGTATAGGACATGAAGCTGTCCTTGTCATCCTTGTCATATTTCTTCCACGATCCAAGATGCACTTCATAAATCGCCATCGGCTGTTCGAACGTATTCTTTTCCGAACGTTCCTTCATCCACTTCTGATCGTCCCAGGTATAGCCGCAGATGTCCGCGGTTTTGCTGGCATTGGCCGGACGGAGTTCCGCATGGAACGCATACGGATCCGCTTTGTAGAGGATATCGCCCTTCTTTGTGGTGATCGCATATTTATATGCTTCGCCCTCTTCCATTCCTTCGATAAAGCCTTCAAATACGCCGCTCTTTTCCAGCGGAATCATATAGTTGGCTTCGGGGTTCCAGTCATTGCGGTCGCAGACGATCGAAACAGCTTTGGCATGCGGCGCCCATACCGCAAAATGCCAGCCCTTCTTTCCATCCAGAACGGCCGGGTGTGCACCCATCTTCTGATAGACCTTATAGTCTCTGCCCTTTCCGAACAGGTACCGGTCATACTCGGTCAGAAATACAGGATCGAGAGCAGCGCTCTTTTCAGGCTTCTTTTCCGCCTTCTTTACAGCAGCTTTCGTCTGCGGCTTCTTCACAGCGCTCTTCTTCGCTGCCGGTTTTTTCTTCTCCGCAGCAGGTTTGGGAGCGGCAGGTTTCACAGTCTTTTTCACAGCAGTACTGCCTGTTTTCGCTTTTACAGCCATACGTCAGATCTCCTTAATTGTAAATTGTCTGTTACGCATAGAAAAATGCGTTTATCTGTATTTCATTATACCGCCTCATGAAACAAATAGGCAGGTATTTTCAAAACACTTCAAAGGCAATCCGGGATTCCCCGTTTTCGAGATAAATGATCCCTCGTCGGGAAAAGCCGAGCTGTTCCAGCGTATGGATCATTGCCGCATTGTTTTCATGCGTATCGATGCGCATATGCCCGCACTGTTCCTTTGCCCACTGCAGTGCGAACCGGCCGGCATGCGAGCCTTCCTTCGCAGCGATCCTATGAACCACTCCGTAAGGTCCTTCCTGCATCCAGCTTCCTTCATAGATCTGATCATAGGTAGGTTCGGCATGATCCCCATACCAGTAAACAAATACCCCCTTCAAAGCCTGATCTTCTTCCACCGCATAGGCATTTCCGTTTTTGATGTCCTGTTCCAGAATTTCTCTTGGTGGCCAGGAATCCTTCCACTGGGTACCGTTACCGATCCGCTTCATAAACGCTCTTGCCGAAGCATAAATCTTCATGGCTTCATCAAGGTCTTCTTCTCTTAAGTGCCGTACGATCATCATATGTCTGAGTCTATCATCTGGAGTATAATTTCGCTATGAGTACGATCACACTGAAATTATCGGAAAGCGATCAGAACCGTCTGTTTGAGACGTTCTGTGATACTGCAGGCAGCGCTCCTGCCTATGCGAAATGGCAGCTTCGCCCGGAAAACTGCGTCATTACCTGCTACAACAGCGGAAAAGTCGTGTTTCAGGGCAAAGATGCAGAAATCTATGCGGCCGCATTTCAGAAAAATGACGATGTCATTCTTCCCCAGAGCGGCAGTGATGAAGTCGGTACCGGCGATTATTTCGGTCCGGTCTGTGTTTCCGCTGCGGTCGTTGATGCCTCAACACTGGATCAGATCCGGGCACTCGGGGTAAAGGATTCCAAGGCACTTACCGATTCTGAGATCCGGAAAATCGCTCCTAAGCTGAAACAGCTCCTGCCGCATACGATCCTGATCGTTACGCCTGCCAAATACAATTCCGTTCACAGCACCAACAACATGAATGCGATCAAGGCCAAGCTCCACAACCAGGCTTATATCAATCTTTCCAAAAAGACGAAGCTTCCCGCATTCTGTGTTGTGGATCAGTTTGCCGAGAAGCCGGTCTATTACAGCTATCTGAGAAAAGAACCGGAAGTCATCCGTTCCCTGCACTTCGAGACGAAGGCAGAAAACAAATACCCGGCGGTCGGTGCCGCTTCCGTCATTGCACGGAATGCATTTCTGGAATTCATGGATGAGATGAATGCCAAATATCATATGACCTTTGCCAAGGGTTCCGGTGCACCGGCAGATCAGAGTGCCGCAGAATTCGTTGCACGTTATGGAAAAGAAAAGCTCGGCGAAGTCGCCAAGCTTCATTTCAAAAATACGGAAAAGCTGAATGTTCAGTGATCCGGAAACACCGGTACAAACTTCTTTGTCGCAACCTCTACCATACCAAGATCCGTGAGCCGGATTTCCGGCACGACCGGCAGAGCAATGGAGGCACAGCGCAGCAGCGGATTTTCGATCTCGGTCAGACCGAGCATCCGGTCCGCTTTTTTCATTTCCTCTGCTGCCTGAGCCGCTTCGTCGCATGTCCCGTCATAGATGAGACCGGCAATGGGCAGCGGCAGCAGCGACAGTACGGTTCCGTCACAGACGGCACACATCCCGCCGCGGCATTCTTTCAGTGCTTCGACAGCGAGCAGTGCATCTTCCGGTTTTTGATAAACAACCGTCATGTTATGGGAATCATGGGATACCGTTGTTGCGATCGCACCTCTTCTCAAACCGATATGACGGACAACCGCAAGACTCACATGGTTTTTGCCATGCCGGTTGATCACCGCCGCATACTGAAACGTATCATCCGGGAAGATCAGCGTGTGGTCCTGAACCGGAAACTCATACGTTTTCTGTTTTGAGATGCCGCTGGTCGGATTGCCGAAATCAATGACATTCACCGAAACCGTTCCCTCTGCCTTTGGCGCGGTCAGACGCAGCCGTTCCACGGAAAGCTCCGGCAGGTTCACCGTGTTTTCCTGTTCGATCGGATCCTGGAATCTCCCGATTTCGACTGTCAGTCTTCCCTGCTCAGCAACTTTGTCTCCTGCATAGTAAACACAGTATGGCTTTAATTCTTCCAGAAGATCATACACATTCAGATCCGCCGCATAGCCCGGCGCAATGGCACCAAGCCGGTTGATGCCGGCTTCTCTTGCGACATTAATGGTGCAGCACCGGATTACATCCACCGGATCCATTCCGGACTGAATCGCCCGCATTGCCACATAGTTCAGGTGTCCCTGATGGATGAGATCACCCGGTTCAATATCATCCGTGCAGAAGCACATCCGGTCATGGAAACGGAACTTGGAAAGTGCTTCGGTGAGTGTTTTTACGTTCCGGCCGAACGAGGATTCCTTGATATCCACAAACATCCCCTGCCGGTATTTTTCAATTGCCTCCTCGGCCAGCGTACTTTCATGATCCGTCATTGGTCCGCCGGCAAGATAGGCCGACAGCAGATTGCCGGATACTCTCGGGCAGTGCCCCTGCAGATAAAGACCAGCATCTTCTGCGGCATCCAGGATATCACCCATCCGTTTTTCCCCGTTGATCACAGCCATGTAATCCATGATCTCCGCAAGTCCCGGGGTCCGGTCATATCTGGCAAGGGTTTTGATCTCATAGGCCAGAAAATCCGCACCGGAAAACTCTCTTCCCGGCACTGCGGGAACACAGCTAGGAATATTGATCAGCTGGCGCATCGGAAGATCTTCCGACATCCGGATCATATATTCCACACCCCGGACTCCCATGACATTGCCAATCTCATGCGGATCGGTAATGACCGTCGTCGTACCGAGCGGAAGAACCGTCCGGGCAAATTCCTGCGGCTTCAGCATGCTCGATTCAATATGCATATGAGCATCAATGAGACCGGGCGTTACATATCTGCCATTGAGATCTTCTTCCGTTTCTGCCGGCTGGGTTTTCTCATACGGATGTTCATAATCAACATGGGCGATAAAGCCGTCATAGAGATAGATCGCTCCAGGCAGGATCTCACCGGTAAATACATTGACGATGCGCGTGTTCAAAAGAACCAGATCACAGGTGATCTGACCGGAAGCGGCCAGGGAAAGTTCCGCTCTGCTGCGGGGCTGGATCCGATACATATTACGCTGTTACCGCCTTCAGCGCTTCCAGCGCCGTTACGATTTCCCGGCGTTCCCCTTCGGCTGTCAAAGATGCACCATCCGCATAGCTTCCGATCGACTCGGACGTATCACTTCCGTAAACAACGACATTGTTCAGGATGGAAGCGGTACGGATCCCGCGAATGCGGCCGACGGTAAACAATGCGGCAGTTTCCATATCTGCACCCAGTACGCCAAGTTTTGACCAGTAGGCTTCCTCTTCCGCATTGGTATCGATATAGAAGCTTTCGTGGCTGTGTACGATCCCGGTATGGTACTTCCAGTTCTCGTTTCTGGCATACGCAATACAGGCGTTTAAAAGGTCCGTATCCGGTACGGCCGGGAAACGGATATCCGCATAGGCTTTGGAGGTGCCTTCATCGCGTACGGCTCCGCAGGCAAACACAAGATCCCCCAGCCCGATCCCTTTCTGCAGGGCTCCGCAGGAGCCGATGCGGATCATGGAGGTGACTCCGAGATTATGCAGTTCCTCGATCGCAATCGAAGCAGAGCTTCCTCCGATGCCGGTCGAACAGGCAACCACTTTCATTCCTTTATAAATACCTTCCAGACTCCGGAATTCCCGGTTGTAGGCCAGTTCCCGGACATCACTCAGTTCCTTTGCGATGCGGTCCAGACGGGCCGGATCCCCTGGCAGGATCGCTGCTTTTGCGTCCAGTGTTTCCAGCTGGATATGTGGCTGTAACATAGTATTTTTCTCCTTTCAGTAAAAGAGAGCGTTCCATTCATACGAACGGAACGCCCTGCAGTAAGCTTGATTATTTGATGCCCTGTTCGAGTCTGCGCTTCTTGTTGATCTTGTAAATGCTTGTAAAGATGATCGCAAGAATGGTCGCGAGATACGGAACCATTTCCAGGAATTCCGTCGGGAAATTCGACTGGGACTTCATGGTCGTAGCAATCGAAGTCGTCGCACCAAACAGGAGTGAAACAAGTGCGGAACCAACCGGGCTTCCGTTTGCCATGTTCTGAGCAGAGAGACCGATATAGCCTCGGCCGTTAACCATGTTCTTCATGAAGAAGGTAACCCAGCTCATGGAGAGGAAGGTTCCGGAAAGGCCGGCAAAGAGACCGCAGAACAGGAACGCAATATAGCCGATCTGGGTAACGCTGATTCCTACGGATTCTGCCGCTTTCGGATTTTCACCGACCGAACGGATCCGCAGACCGACGCGGGTACGCTTGAGCAGGAACCAGACGAACCAGACACAGAATACTGCGACATAGGTCAGGAGACTCTGCCCGGAAATGATTCTTCCGAGAATCGGGATATCCTTGATAATCGGAATATTGATGTTTGGAATCTGATAGGAACGGAACGCACCGGAAGTCGTGGACTTCTCACCAGTGAGCAGGTACATGACAAACACGGTACCGCCGGTGGCCGCCAGGTTGAACGCAATACAGGTCAGATACAGATCGGTTTTGCCGGTCAGATGGGCAAACGCGATGATGAATCCGGTAAGAACGCCGGTCAGGATTCCGCAGAGCAGACCTGCCCAGACACTTCCAAGATAATGAGCACCGGCAACAGCGCCGAGTGCGGAGCAGAGAATCATACCTTCAACACCCATGTTGAACATGCCGGCATGACGTGTCATCAGAGCTGCCAGAGCCGCAAATACAAGAGGTGTTGCCATCTTGATCGCATCCGCTATAAACGCAACAATATCAATTGACATAAAGTAACCTCCTATTTGGTATCCTTCTGTGCAGCTGCTTTTTCAGCCTGTACAGACCGGAAAATGAGTTTGTTCTTGAAGCCGGACAGGAAGGATTCCGCCGCAACGAGAAGAATGATAATACCCTGGATAACCGAAATGAACTCGTTCGGGATATCACCGGATGTATTTACAACGTCTGCACCGATCCGGACATACGCGAGGAACAGTGCACCGATCGGAACCAGAATCGGGTTACGCTTTGCCAATACGGCAACAAGGAGACCGTCGAATCCGTGTCCGGTGGAAGCGGTCCACTGGAACCGCTTGTAGCTGTTCATGATCTCGGTTGCGCCTGCAACACCGGCAAGCGCGCCGCCTGCCAGCTGTGCTGCGAAGGAAATGCCGAGCGTGGAGAGACCGACTGCCGTTGCGAAGCGCGGGTTGGAACCAACCAGACGCATCTTCCATCCAAACGCTGTCTTATAGAACAGGATGGAAATCACAATAACGAGGATCACTGCGATGATAATGCCGGAGCCAACTTTCATTTTTCCAAATAACGTCGGAAGCTGCATGGAATCCGGAGTTTCATAGGATCCGATAAAGGAGATGCCGGGATCCCGCATGAAGTAACGCAGGATATAAATCGCCAGCTGGGCAATCACGGCATTGAGCATGAGGGAAACGACAACGACGTTGGCGTTCAGCTTCCGGTCCATGATTGCCGGGATAAAGGACAGAATCGCACCGACGATTGCGCCGACGATCAGCATCAGCGGAACCATAACGGCCATCGGCAGAGAATTGCCGATTGCAAGGCCAAGCCAGGTAACGATACAGCCGGCAAGCATGAAGATACTTTCACCGATCAGGTTGAACTTGTTGACGGCATACATGAAGCACATCGACAGACCGCACAGCATGAACGGTACGGCAAGGTTGATGATGGAACCGATACGTCTGGGAGAAGAGAACGGTCCCAGAATAAACTGTTTGACGATAAACAGAGGATCATCGGAGATGGCAATGAGAATCAGCAGCGCGACGAGATATGCGATCGCCATACCGGCAATGATACGGACGACTTCCATCATCGCTTCAATACGCTGGGTTCTCTGCATTACTCCGGAGCGGCGGGGATCCATTTGAGGCTTTTCTTTTACAGCCTCAGTTGTCTGTTTTACTTCACTCATAACAAACCCTCCATCTGTTCGGGAGTCATTGTCTTAAGTCCGAGCATGTACTCACCGAGCTCGCCTTCTGAAACTTCATTCGCTTTCGGGAATGCGGCAACCACTTTGCCTTTGCGCATGACCAGCAGACGGTCCGAACATTCCAGTACCTCATTGAGGTCTGCGGAGATCAGAACCGTACAGGTCCCCTCTTCACGGGATTTGCGGACAATGGTCTTACGGATCATTTCTGCCGTACCGACGTCAATGCCTCGGGTCGGCTGGTTTGCCAGAATAAAGTTCGCACCGGACGTAAACTCACGGGCAACAACGACTTTCTGGATGTTTCCGCCGGAAAGCATGCGTACCGGCTGATCCGCATTGTCACAGAGGATCTCAAACTCATCAATGAGCCGTTCGGTTTCTTCCCGCATCTTCTTGGAATTGATAAACAGTCCGTTCTTATAATCACTCTTGGTAAAACGGTCCGCCATGATATTCATTTCAATGGACATCTCACCCGAGCAGCCTTCCACCATACGGTCTTCTGCGATGTATGCCATGCCGGCATCCCGGATCTGACGTACGGACATGCCGCGGATCGATTTGCCGTTGAGCACGACATCGCCTTCCGCAAACGGTGCGAGTCCGGCAAGAACTTCAGAAAGTTCGGTCTGCCCGTTTCCTTCAACACCGGCAATACCGACCACTTCACCGGAACGAACCGTAAATGTGATGCCGTCAATGACTGCCTTACCAAAGGAGTTGAAACGGCGTAGATTCTTGATTTCAAGAATCGGTTCTGCCGGTTTCGGATCTTCTTTTTCAATCTTGAGAATGACATCACGGCCGACCATGAGTCTGGAAATCTTGGATTCATCCAGATCCGCAGTATCATAGGTACCCATGCATTCGCCGCGGCGCAGTACGGTAACCTTCGAGCAGATCCGCATAACTTCTTCCAGCTTATGGGAAATAAAGATAACCGATACGCCGGAATCACGGAGATTGAACAGCTGTTCAAACAGTTCCTCTGTCTCCTGCGGAGTAAGAACCGCCGTAGGCTCATCGAGAATGAGGATCTTGGCGCCTTTGATCAGAGCCTTCAGAATCTCAACCTTCTGCATCTGTCCGACAGACAGCGTGCTTACCTTTGCGGTCGCATCCACTTTGAAATTGTACTTGTCCGCGATCTCCTGGGTGTTTTTGACCGCCGTATTAAAATCAAAGAGACCGTTCTTCATTGGTTCAACGCCTAAAACGACATTTTCCGCTACAGTCAGAGACGGCAATAACATAAAGTGCTGGTGAACCATGCCGACACCTTTTGCGATTGCGTCCAGAGGATTTGCAATTTTTACTTCATTCCCATTGATGAAGATCTTTCCTTCCTGGCAATCCTCCATACCAAAAAGAATCTTCATCAGGGTTGTTTTTCCGGCACCGTTTTCACCGACAAGGGCGTGAATTTCGTTGGCACCGATTCCAAAAGTAATATCCTTGTTGGCCATGAAGCCGTTCGGATAAATTTTGGTGATCCCTTGCATTCGCAGTACTTCTTCTGCCACTGTGGTTATCCCCCCTTACTACAAGGTGACGTACGCTGAGTATCTGTACTGTAAGCGCTTCCCGGATCATTCATTAAGAAACAATCGCGGGCGATCCCCGTTCGTCAGACGGTTGTTTTACGGATGAAAAACTGGTTTTTAAAACCACTAAATTCTGAATCTATTTTACTTCATTTCCGATAGGCAGGAACAAGAAATCACGAATTTTTCCAGAGCGGAAAACAAGAAAAGAAGCTGGCGGCAAATACCAGCTTCTCTTGCAGTAAATCTGATTGGTTCAGCTATTACTGAGCCTGAGCCAGGTAATCGTTGAACTCGTTGTCGTCTGCGAAATCGAAGTAAGACTTAACATCCTTCTTACCAGCCTTGATATCCGCAGCAGCCTGAGCCATCGCATCCTGTACTTCAGTCGGAACGTTAGCCTTGAAGTAATCGTTGTTTACATATCCAACGGAATCCTGAGCAAGACCAAGTGTTGTTGTCTTCTTCCAGACATCTTCACCCTTATCGATGGAGTGGATGAAGGAAACGAAGGAGTTTCCAACTTCCTTCAGCATGGATGTGAGGATGACATCAGCCTTTTCAGGGTTCTCGGAATCCTTGTAAGCCTGATACTGGTCGGAGTCAACACCGATAGCCCAAGAGCCGTTTTCAACGCAAGCCTCGAAGAGACCATCACCGGAACCGCCGGCAACCTGATAGAATACATCAGCGTTGTTGTTGCGGAACTGGTCAAGGCAGATTGTCTTCATGGTTGCAGGATCGCTCCAGCTGCCGACAGCAGCGGAAACAACCTTAACGTCTGTGCCGTTTTCAGCATTGTAATCCAGGACGCCGTTTACATAACCTGTAACGAAGTCGAAGATAACCGGGTTAGCCATACCATAGTTAACAGCAACCGTACCGTTCTTGGACATAGCAGCTGCCATGTATCCAACAAGGTAGGAACCTTCGTTCTGAGCATAGAAGATAACTGCTTCGTTGTCGTTCAGTTCTTCCGGAGACTTGCTGTCATCGAAGATGATGAATTTGACTTCCGGATATTCTTCGGAAAGTTCATGGCAGACATCGAAATAGGTGGAAGAAGCGAGAATCAGGTTGTAACCAGCATCGATTGCATCGTTAATCTGATCCTTGTACTTGGAAGCATCATCACCAACTTCAATCGTCTTGCAGTCATACCCTTCGCCGGTAAGTGTTTCAATACCGCGCTGGCCGCTGTCCGCAAAGGACTTGTCGCCCAGATGACCTACGATGTACGCGATCTTCAGATCACTTGCAGCTTCTGTGGTGGGCTCTGTGGTTTCTTTGCCATCATCAGTAGTTGCCGGCTCTTCTGCAGGTTTGGAGCCGCCGCATGCTGCCAGAGAAACACCCAGAAGCATTGCGAGAATAAATTTGCTTAACTTTTTCATTTCTTTCTCTCCTTATGGTCAAATCATAACCGTTCATAAACCAGAATTCAATTGATTCCGGGGTATTTTCACAAAGAAATTTTCACAAAATTTTCACATAATTTTTGCCGGATTAACGAAAAAACTGCGGTATCCGGAAGGAAACAGCGGTTTTGAATACTTTACGCTCTCGTCAGGTTATTCAGCCAGTGATACTGCTTGACCCGGATGAGACCGACAATTGCCTCAAGAGCGATGATGGATTTGATGATTGCCACCACTACCCAGGGTTCGGTATGAAGGCGGAATGCGCAGAACGCAGCCAGCGGAATGCAGATCAGCCACATGACAACGATATCGGTATAGAAACCGGTTTTCCCGTCTCCCCCTGCCCGCAGGATTGCAATCATGCCGACCATTTCAATCAGAGAGAACGGCCAGATAAAGGAAATAATCGTCATGAACTGTTCTGCATAGGATACCGCATCGCTGTCCAGTGCATACATGCTCAGGAACGGCTTCCTTACCAGATAGGTCAGCAGGCCAAGACCGATTCCGATTCCAAGCCCCATGATGAGCATCGTATCCGATTCCTGCTTTGCCTGTTCGGTATCCCCCCTGCCCAGTGTCATGCCAAGGACAACTGAACATGCGCTGAGAAATCCGTTGCCGACACTTGCACAGAGATCATAGAGCACCGTTGTCACGTTATATCCGGCAACTGCCGATTTGCCGAGCTGACCGGTAATCATGGCACCGCTGGAAGTACCCAGTGACCAGACGATTTCATGCGCTACGATCGGCGTACTGATCTTGATCAGCGCATGATGCAGTTCGGGATCACTCTTTTTCAGATCCGTGATCACAAACGGAATGTCCGGATCCTTCAGGAAAAACGACGCACATACCGCAAATTCGACAAATCTCGCCACAACCGTACCGATCGCTACACCGGTAACCCCCATCTGCGGCATCCCGAGTTTTCCATAGATCAGAATATTATCCAGCAGAATATTAATAGAATAGGAAAGAATATTGGTAAACAGGATGATCTTCACCTGTTCTACACCCCTGCTTGCCCCAAACAGCGTGACCGAAAGCCCGCACACAATGTACATGGCAACTACTTTCCGCAGATAGCCGGCTCCGATCCGGATGATCTCCACATCCGAAGAATAGATCCGCATGAAGATCTGCGGGAACAGTGCGATCAGTATCGTGGCGATCAGTCCGATCAGGAATGCGTTCCGCAGCGCATGCGAAATAATGACGGAGATGCTTTCCCGATCCCGTTTTCCCCAGTACTGCGAGACCAGTACACAGCAGCCAACAGCCAGGCCGGATACGATCGTATAGAAAACAAAGAAGATCTGATTGGCCTGGGCAACTGCCGACATCTGAAGCTGATCAATACGTCCCAGGAAGATCGAGTTGACGGTATCGACGGAGATGCGAAGCAGCTGCTGCAGAACAATCGGCAGCATCAGCCGGAAAATATGTTGATAGAAACTGCGGTCCTGAATCATCCGTTATATTTCCTGTCACAATTCTCAACACTGCGGACAAGCCATTTGCGGAACATTTCGACATTGACCGTCAGTGCCGCCTTCACATTCGGCTGTTTCCCGCTTCGGCCGCGGAAATCCGCATAGGTATGTCCCCGGGTATATTCGCCGCGGGTTTCAACGTCCATCCAGTAATCCTGATATTCCATGCATTCCGGGTATAATGCCGCCGCAACTGCCAGCGCATCATGCATGATGACGTTTTCTCCGCCTCTGCGGTAACGGTCAAACATGAAATCCAGCAGATCGGCTGTTAATCGGCGGGCCGGCGTATCTTCCTTCCGCAGTTCTTCCACATCTTCTTTTTCCATGATTGCCTTCAGCGTGACATCCAGACCGACCATGGTCATCGGAATACCGCTGGAAAACACGACATGTGCCGCTTCCGGATCTGCCCAGATATTGAATTCCGCAGTCGTAGTAACATTTCCGCCCCAGACAGAACCGCCCATGAACCAGAGATGGCGGATCTGTTCACTGAAATCCGGGTACTGGATGATCGTCAGCGCAATATTGGTCATCGGGCCGGTCACAAACAGTTCCAGTTCTCCGCCGCATTCCATTGCTTTTTCATACAGGAACCGGGATGCGATCCGCTCATCAAACTTCAGATTCTTCGCTTCCGGAAGAACGATCGAACCAAGTCCGGTCTTTCCGTGCGTCATGTCACTCTCATTGCGGAACCCGCAGGAAAGCGGCCAGACCGCCCCATGACATACCGGCACATTTACGCCAAGATACTCACAGAGGTTCCGGTTATTCTCGGAAACAAACTCTTCCCGGACATTTCCGTTGACCGAAGTAATGCCGAGAATCTCAATATCGTCACTGCCGAGTGCCGCTGCGATGGCAATCGCATCATCCGTGCCGGTATCACAGTCAAATACAAACTTTCTCATTTTCGCAGTTCCTCACCCTTCTCACCCGCGATCCGGATCCGCTCACAAAGCCATTCCGAAAACAGCGGGATGTTGATTTTCGTCGCAACCGTCACATTATGCTCATTGGGAGACTTACGGAAGATATCGATCGCGGTATGTCCGCGGGTATAGGTGCCGGTGCATTCCGCATCCCCGTAATAGTTCTCATACTCCATGCATTCCGGAAAGATTGCCGCCGCAAGTGCCAGAGGATCATGCATGCGGGCAGCGTAATCACCGAACTTGGTGCGCCCCATCATATAAAGAAGAAGATCTGCCGCAAGATTTCCTTCACGGGATCCATAAGACCGTATCAGATGTTCCTCGGTTTCCGCCATAACGGCAAGATTTGAAACGTTCAGTCCGACCATGGTTGTCGGAATACCGCTCATCAGTTCTGCATGAAGGGCTTCCGGATCTGCCCAGATATTAAACTCGGCTGTCGAATTCACGTTGCCGCCGATGGTAGAGCCGCCCATGAAATAAATATGTTTGATATAGTCTTTCAGATCATCATGTTCTGCCAGCGCTGCCGCAATATTGGTCATTGGCCCGGTCACCAGCAGTTCCAGTTCCCCGTTCCGCTTTTTCGCTTCCTCATAGATAAACGTCGCAGCGATCCTTGGATCAAACTGCAGTTTTACCGCATGCGGAAGCTCGGTATTTCCAAGACCCGTTTTGCCGTGGATCTTTGGATCGGTATTGGAATCCCGGCGTCCGCTGAGCGGCAGCCAGGCACCGTGGGCAACCGGGATATCCCGCCCCAGATATTCCATCAGATCCAGATTATTCTGCGATGTATGTTGTTCCGCTACATTTCCATTAACCGAAGTAATTCCGACGATTTCCATTTCCTCACAGCCAAGTGCCGCAAGAATGGCAATCGTATCATCCGTACCGGTATCACAGTCAATGATGAATGGCCTTTTCATTGATAACCCCTCCATTCTAAATCCGTATTACCATTATTCTACATGAATGTTCCAAAGGATATGTCGGTTGTTCTGAAGGTTTTCCATCCCTACGGCTCTTTTTGATAGAATGAAGCCAACAGAAATCAGGAGAACCTATGCTGAACAGCGCAAGAATTGAACTTCATCTTCATCTGGATGGCTCTTTCAATCTGAAATGGGCATATGAAAAATCATTGATGCGGGGTGTCATTCCGGCCGGAACGTCCTTTGTGGATTACTACAATCTGCTGTTTGCGAATAATGCCAAACCGCATAACGTCAGTATTACCAAGTTTGATCTGACCTGCAATATCCTGCAGTGTCAGGAAGACTTATCCGAAGCAACCTACGATCTTGTCCGAAGGCTTCACGATCAGGGTATCTGGTATGCGGAGATCCGCTTTGCCTCCCAGCAGCATCAAAAAAACGGCCTTACCCAGCTGGAAGCCCTGCAGGCTGTCATTGCCGGTGCACAACAGGCAATGAACGACTGTCCGGGAATCCGGATCGGCATCATCAACTGCATGATGCATAAAGGAGAAGATGCTTATTCCAACTGGGAAGAAAATCTGGAGACGATCCATGTCACAAAGCAGATGCTTGGCAAAGGGGCCGTCGGGATCGACCTTGCCGGATTTGAGAATAACGGTGATTTCCGGGCCTATGCCCCCCTGTTCCAAGAAGCCCGGGACCTTGGCATTCCCTATACGATGCATGCCGGAGAAATGGGCATTGGCGAACATGTGATGGATGCACTGGATATGGGCGCATGGCGGATCGGCCATGGCGTCAACTGTTTGCAGAAGGAAGAATATCTTTCCCGGGTTCTGGAAACACAGATCCCGCTGGAAGTCTGTGTAACCTCCAACGTCAAGCGGACCATGAACTATGCCGAACACGCCGTTCTGACGCTGCTGGAAAAAGGAGCCAATGTCACACTGAACTCCGACAATATGATGTTTGCCCGTACCAATCTCATGAATGAGCATGCACAGCTGAAAATGCTCGGGGTATCGGATGAAACCCTGCTGCAGTGTACCAGGAATGCGATCCGGGCAGCCTTCTGTGAGGAAGAAACCCGGCAGTGGCTCACCGGCCGGCTGAATCAATATCTTGAAAATTATCAGCAGAAAGAAGGAACTGAATATGACACGCTTTGATTTTCCGAAGATCGATCTTCACAACCATCTGGATGGAAGTTTCCGTCCGGAAACCATGTATGAACTGGCAAAGAAATACGGCATTGAAACCGAAGTGCCAACCGTAGAAGAATACCGTGAGCTGACCCGGCACCGTGCCAACTGCGGAAGCGTGAATGAATATCTGAAAATGTTTGATCTGCCCTGCCGGGTCATGCAGACATGGGAAGCGCTGGAGCGGATGACGTTTGAACTCGGTGAAGATCTCTGCCGTGAAGGCGTTGCCTATGCCGAGATCCGGTTTGCCCCGCAGCAGCATATCTCCGGAGAACTGACGATGGAAACCTCGATTGAAGCGGTCATTGCCGGGGCAAAGCGCTGTATGGAACAGTATCCCATCAGGCTTGGGATCCTGGCCTGCATGATGTCTTACGGAAGTGAACAGATCAACTGGGATGCGAATCTCGAGACCATCAAAGCGGCAAAAAAGTATCTCGGTCAGGGACTGGTCGGGATTGATCTTGCCGGAGCGGAAGGTATTGTTCCGCTGGAGAATTTTGCCGGTCTTTTCGAAGAAATCCGAAAACAGCAGATACCGGCTACCTGTCACGCCGGAGATTCCCCCGGACCGGAAACGGTAGAAACCGCTGTGTTTACCTTTGGTGCAAAAAGAATCGGACACGGTCATCATGTTTACTTTGACCCGCATCTGGTCAGACGCATTGCCGAAACTGATGTGGCATTTGAAATCTGCCCGACCTCCAACATCCAGTGTCAGACCGAACCGACCTATGAAAAACATCCGGCCAAAAACATGATGGAAATGGGTCTGAAGGTTACGATCAATACGGATAATCAGTATCTTGCGGGCGTTACGCTGGATTCCGAATATGAACACTGCATTACTGAAATGGGATTCACAGAAAAAGATCTGATCCGTATGAATTTGAATTCGATCAATGCGGCTTTCTGTGAGGAATCGGTAAAAGAACCGATACGGAAACAGCTTGAGGCATTACTCTGAAAATTGACAGTACTGACGTTCTCTGCTGTTTTTGCGGCGGGAAGGAAATCCCTTCAAAAAAAAATCCTGATTCTGATCAGGACTTTTTTTCACACCGTTGTATTCGGCACTTTTTCAACATTCAGTTTGATTGTATTTTCGATTCGGACAAGCTCGATACCGGCTGCTTCCAGCATTGCTTTCGAAGCTTTTGTACCATCGGTCTCCGCATATTTGTCGGATTCATAGACAATCCGCTTGATTCCGGACTGAATAATCGCCTTGGCGCATTCATTGCACGGAAACAGTGAAACATAGATCGTACAGCCCGCAACGGATCGGGGGCTGTTCAGGATCGCATTCAGTTCTGCATGAACCACATAAAAATACTTCGTATGAAGCGCTTCCCCTTCCCGTTCCCACGGAAATACATCATCGGAACATCCTTTCGGGAATCCGTTATAGCCGACGGAAACAACGCGATGATTTTCATCTACGATCGCAGCACCCACCTGCGTATTCGGATCTTTGGATCGGAGTGCGGATAGATGGGCCAGGCCCATAAAGTATTCATCCCACGAGAGTGTATCAAGACGTTTTCCCATTATTGCTTTACCTCCAGCATGTCTTCCAGATATGTTACATCATACAGCTTGTCCAGATTGGAAGCCATATGTCCTGCATGTTCATGAAGTCCGATCGAATCTTCCATTTTCAGAACTCTGAGATCAGTCAGAAGGTACATTTCAGAAGGATCAACCGTACTGCTTCGCATGCAGAATCCGGCAGCCCCAATCAGTAACAGCACTAAGGCAGCAGAGGCATGCAGGCGCTGTTTTTTGTCATTGACATCCGGTTTGAGAATCTGAATCAGGATCAGCCCGGTAATTGCACCGCCAAAATGCGCCCTCCAGGCAACTCCCGGCATAAAGTTAATGAACAGGTTGATCAGTACGGTCTGAAGAACTCCGTTCCGTACCTGAGGGATCTTCAATGCCCCTGCTCTGGCAACCAGCAGGATATACGCCGCCAGCAGTCCGTACAATCCTCCGGAAAGACCGACTCCGACTGTATTGCCGGAGGTACAGAACAGAAATACCGATCCGCCGATGATGGAACTCAGCAGAAGAATCAGATAATTCCGCACGCCAAGCGATGTTTCCATGGCTTTTCCGAGTATGGAAAGTGAAAACATGTTCATGAGGAGATGCAGCACTGAGACATGCACAAAGCCGCACGTCAGAAGCCGAAACCATTCCCCGGCGATGACAAACGCCTTATAGTAGGCACCAAAAAAGATTGCCCGTTCGGTTTCGGTCTCTCCAAACGGCAGAAATGCAATCAGAAGTGTAATAACGGCACAGATCACTGTAATGATAAATGTCGCGGTAATTTTCGGCTTTGCCTTCATTCGTGTTCTTCCGTTTCGAGAATTGCCAGCAGCTGTTCAAAATACTGCGGCAAAGGCGCTTCAAACGTCATTTCTTCATTGGTAACAGGATGAACCAGCGTCAGCCGATAGGCATGAAGCACCTGTCCCTGTGTATCCATATACCTGCATGCACCGCCATAAACCGTATCTCCGGTCACAGGGTGATGAATATAACTCATGTGCACACGGATCTGATGCGTGCGTCCGGTCTCCAGCCTGCATTCGGTAAGCGTATGGTTTTTGAACCGCTGCCGGACCGCAAAATGCGTCCGGGCAGGCTTGCTGTTTTTATCGATGACTGTCATCTTCTTGCGGTCTTTCGGGTCCCTTCCGATTGGCGCATCGATCAGCCCTTCTTCGTGATCGATCACTCCGTCACAAAGGGCCAGATACTCCCGGTGACAGGTCTTGTTTTCCAGCTGGGCAGCGATCATCCGGTGCGCATTGTCATTTTTGCAGGCAACGATGCACCCGGTCGTATCCTTGTCGATCCGGTGAACGATCCCCGGCCGCAGTACGCCGTTGATGCCGGAAAGATCGTTGCAGTGGTAAAGCAGCGCATTGACCAGCGTTCCGCTGTGCACGCCTGCCGCCGGATGAACGACCATTCCCCTCGGTTTGTTGATCACGATGATATCCGCATCTTCATACAGAATGTCTAGCGGAATGTTTTCCGGTTCCACATTCAGCGGTTCATCTTCTGGAATTTCCGCGGTAATTTCCATCCCTTCCGAAAGCTTCAGAGATGACTTCGCCGGTTTCCCATCCGCAAGAATGCGTCCTTCTTCACAAAGGGTCTGGATCCGGCTCCTGGACAATTCCGTCTTTTCCGAAAGATACTTGTCGATCCGGACACCGTTTTCTTCCGCAATCAGTACGATCGTCTCCATCTTCAGACTCCTGTGCGGTCCTTCTTCGGCTGAATCACATCCGGTTCAACCGCATCTGCGTCAGGATCTTTTTCAAAGATCGTAGAAATGATCAGTAAAAATACCCCAACCGTAAGACAGATATCCGCCACATTGAATACCGGAAAATCATACCCGAAGATATAGAAATTCAGAAAATCACGAACATACCCAAGCATCAGCCGGTCAATCAGGTTCCCTGCCGCACCGGCAATCATAAGAGCCAGCGCAAACGCGGAAAGCTTATTGTTGTCCCGAAGCATCTTGTTCAGATAGAAAATCATGACCAGAATGGCTGCAGCCGCCAGCAGCGACAGAAACACACGCTGTCCTGCAAGCATACTCCAGGCTGCTCCGGTATTCTTTACATAGGTGATATAGAAAAAATCATGGATCACCTCAAGATTTCCAAACTGCTCGGGACTGGCCGAGATCATTGCCTTTGTTGCCTGATCTGCAACGATCAGTAGAATAATCAGAATCCAAATCATACGTTTTCTCTTTTCCTGACTCCATTATTGTACCGAAAAGCACAGAGAATGAAAGAAATACCGCCTGACAAAAAAATCTTCCGCGTCGTTTCACGCAGAAGATTCTTGAATTATTACTGTGCTTTATAAGCCTTCAGAGCCTGGGCCATCTGATCCGGACAGGAAGTCTGCTTGAATCCGCATTTGATCCCGTCAAGACAGCCAATGACTTCATCAATGGTTCTGCCCTTTACGAGAGCAGAGATTCCCTTCAGGTTCCCGTTACAGCCGTTGATGACTTCAAGACCAGAAATCACATCGCCATCCAGCTGAAACCGCATTTCGGTGGAACAGACCCCTTTGGGTTTGTAAACAAATGTTTCCATTGCGGAATTAGTAGTTCTCTCTCTTCAGTTCGAAGTAAGCCTGCGGATGAGCACATACCGGGCACTTCTCCGGTGCTTCCTTGGCAACAACGACTGCACCGCAGTTACGGCACTGCCATGTTACGGCATCCTGACGGACAAATACTTCACCGTTTTCGATATTAGCCAGCAGCTTGTTGTAACGATCTTCGTGTTCCTTTTCAACCTTTGCAACACCACGGAACTGTTCTGCAATCTCTGTAAAGCCTTCTTCATCCGCGATCTCCGCAAAGGACCGGTACATTTCGGTCCATTCCTCATGCTCGCCTTCCGCTGCCTGCTTCAGATTGCAAACCGTATCCTGAATCGAACCGCCCTGCAGATATTTGAACCACATTTTGGCATGTTCTTTTTCGTTGAGTGCAGTCTCTGCAAATGTAGCAGCGATCTGCTCGTATCCGTCTTTCTTCGCGCGGCTTGCCCAGTAATCATACTTGTTGCGGGCCTGGCTTTCACCAGCGAATGCATACGCGAGGTTCTGTTCCGTCTTGGTTCCTTTGAGTTCTTTCATGTGTTTTTTTCTCCTTCTTTTTTATTCCTTCGATCCCGGTTCAATCGCAGGCAGTTCGAACCAGAATGTACTTCCTTCGTTCAGTTTGTTGACAACACCATACGGTGCCTGATGAAGATCAAGGATCTTCCTGCAGATATTCAGGCCAAGTCCACTGGAATCATACTGACGTACATGTGTCCGGTCAATCTTGTAATACCGGTCCCAGATGTCATCAATTTTATCAGATTCGATTCCTTCTCCAAAGTCCTGTACTTCCGTCCGAACCATGCCGTCCTTTCGGAAACACCGTACTTCGATCACTTTGGAGCTGCCGGAATAGTTGACGGCATTGCTCATGAAGTTGTTGAACACCTGTTCGATCCGGCTTTCATCCGCATTTACCAGAAGGCCTTCTTCACATTCCGATCGGATTTCAAACGCATCCTGCTTATGGTAGCTGCGGTATTTATTGACATTTCTCGTGACCAGATCATTCATCAAAAAGTCCGTGCGGTGCAGTTCGATCATGTCTTCTTCCAGTTTGGAAAGATCGAGAAGGTCATCCACCAGATACTTCAGACGTTCGCTTTCCTTAATAATTACTTCCAGGTTTTCATCGGTCTTTTCACCCGGCAGGTCCCGCATCATCTCACCATAGCCCTTGATCATGGTCAGCGGAGTCCGCAGGTCATGGGACACATTCGCAATCAGGTCCCGCTTTGCCCGATCCGCTTTCTGAATATCTTCTGCCGCCTCAGACAGCGTCTCATTGAGTTCCTGTGCCTCCCGGTACTGGTTGGTCTTGGGATCTGTCTGATAGACGCCTTTTGGAAGCTCCTTGGCCGCTTCATTAATCTTAACCAGAGGGGTCGCAATGCGCCGGTTCATGATCCAGGTCAGAAGAATCATGGACAGGAATACGATCACGGCAATGTATACGATCTGCAGCCGCAGGGTTGCGATCGTAGCGTTCACCGGAGACAGACCGGCATATACCATCACGATTGCCGTACCGTCATCCGTATCCACGATGCGGGTGAGCGTGATATTCTTCATCTCCCCATCGCCGCGTCTTCCTTCCACGCCCGGTCCGCCGGGGATCCCGATCCCCTCAGATGAGGAAAAGTATTCATTTCCGTTGTCTCTTGCCAGAGTATACTGCTCGAGGATTTCACGGGTATTCATCCGGTAAAGGACGCACCCCATGTTGCCGGTAACCTGGTCAACACCGGAAGTATCAATGATCCTGACACAGGTATCATTCGCAGTGCTGACGGTCCAGATCGTATTGGTCAGATCTTCCTGGTTCCCGGATGTCAGAGCTTCTACAACTTCATTCCCGGCCTTCCGTACCGTATCCCGCTTGTAGCGTTCATACATCGGTTCCAGAAGAATGGTCTGAAAGATCGTAAGCAGAAGAATCAGCCCGACCGCAAAGGAAAGCAGATATCTGGCAATTTTCCATTTAAGACTGCTCTTCTTTTTCAAAACGGTAACCGACTCCTCTCAGGGTAACAATATAGCTGCTGTAATCCCCCAGATTTTTCCGCAGCAGTTTGATATGTGTATCCAGTGTCCGATCATCCCCGTAAAAGTCATAACCCCATACGGTATGGAGAATCTGTTCACGGGTCAGGGCGATACCGGCATTGCGCACCAGATAGATAAGCAGATCATATTCCTTCGGCGACAGATTGACGCGCTGACCGCGGATCGTTACCGTTCTTGCACCGTAATCGATTTCCATATCCTTCAGCCGGTAGATTTCACCGGAAGAAGCTGCCGGACGGGTCCGTTTCAGGATCGCATGGATGCGCATCATCAGTTCCTTGGAAGAAAACGGCTTAACCACATAATCATCTACTCCAAGATCAAAACCATGGACCTTGTCATACTCTTCCCCGAGTGCCGACAACATGATGAATGGCAGATCCGGCAGTGTCTTTTTGATTTCCTTGACTGCGGAGAACCCGTCCAGATTCGGCATCATGATATCCATCACCACCAGATCATAGGTATGGTTCATGCAATGATCCACCGCATCCAGGCCATCGACTGCCTGATCGGTCTCAAACCCTTCATAGGCAGCGTATTTGCAGATCATCTCGCGGATCTTTGCTTCATCATCAACGATCAGTATTTTGGTCATATCCGTTCTCTCCTTCTGCTGCAGTATAATCCGTCTTTGTGAACTTCCGGTGAATTATGCAAGTTTTTCAGCCGCATCGGCAGCTGCTTTAATCTCCGGCACTTCCAGATCTTCAATGGTTCCCTGATCCCCTGCAGCCGCATAGCCTTCGCGCATCGGGATCTTTCCGAGGATCGGAAGACTGTATTTGGATGCGATCTCATCGAGATGGGACTCGCCAAAGATGGCAATGTGCTCCCCGCACTTGCCGCATTCGACATAGCTCATGTTTTCAATGATGCCAAGCAGCGGAATATTCATCATGTTTGCCATGTTGATGGCTTTTTCAACGACCATACCGACGAGTTCCTGCGGAGAGGTCACAACAATGATTCCCTCTACCGGAAGGGACTGGAAAACGGTCAGTGGTACATCACTGGTTCCCGGAGGCATATCGACGATCATGAAATCGACGTCTTCCCAGAATACTTCCTGATAGAACTGACGGATCACCCCGCCGACGATCGGGCCTCTCCAGATGACCGGCTGGTCATCGCTGTCGAGCATCATATTTGCACTGACGACCTGGATACCGGACTTGGTCTTAGCCGGGAATGCCAGTTCGCCGTCTCCATACATCTTCTCTTTGATTCCAAATACCTTTGCCATGGACGGACCGGTGATATCACCGTCCAGCACCGCTGTACGGTGCCCTCTGCGCTGCAGTTCCGATGCCAGAAGACTTGTCACAAAGGATTTTCCGACACCGCCCTTACCGGATACAACACCGATCACATGTTTTACCGAACTGCGCGGATGCAGGGAAATCTTTAAATCCTGCGGACTGGTACGTTCCCCGCAGTTGGCACTGCACCCTTCACAGTTATGATCACAATTGCCTGAATTTACTTCACTCATGATTCAGATACCTCCTGTTTCTCAAACACGCACATTTTAACAAAAGAACCTGTCCTTTTACAGTGTGACGCTCCCCGGACAATCCTTTGTGATATGATTACATGCGGAATTCAGGAGAAATAGCAATTATGGCAGGTTATGTGGTAGTAGGCAGTCAGTGGGGAGATGAAGGAAAAGGAAAGATTGTTGACCTTCTCGGCACCCATATGGATATGGTGGTCCGCTTTCAGGGCGGCAACAACGCCGGGCACACGGTCGTTGTTAACGGAAAGACCGTGATCCTCCATCTGCTTCCCAGCGGCATTCTCAACAAAGACGCACTGTGCGTGATCGGCCCGGGCGTTGTGGTCAATCCGTTTGTACTGTTTGAAGAAATGGATAAGCTGGCGGATATGGGGTTTGACTGCAGCAATGTGCGCATCAGTGACCGGGCACACCTCTTGATGCCGTATCACAAATATATTGATGAGCTGGAAGAGATCGATGCCGGTGCCGGAAAGATCGGTACGACCAAAAACGGTATCGGCCCCTGCTATGCCGACAAATACAACCGGATCGGTCTGCGTGTCTGTGACCTCAAAGATCCGCAGGTGTTCCGGGAGCGGCTGAAAACGATACTCGAAAAGAAAAACCGGCAGATCGTAAAGCTCTACAACGGAAAGCCGTTTGACTATGATGAGATGGTCGCTCAGTTTGAAGCGATCCGTCCCCGCCTGCTGCCGATGATCATCGATGCGGTAGACAAGGTCAATAAGGCACTGGATGACGGTAAGAACGTTCTGTTTGAAGGTGCACAGGCCAATATGCTGGATATCAACTACGGTACCTATCCGTATGTCACCTCTTCTTCTCCGACTGCGGCCGGCGTCTGTACCGGTGCCGGTGTCAGTCCGAAGAAGCTGGACCGCATTATCGGTATTGCCAAGGCATACAGCACAAGAGTCGGTGAAGGACCGTTTATTACCGAGCTTCATGATGAAACCGGTGAGCAGCTGCGAAAGACCGGCAATGAATATGGCGCAACAACCGGACGTCCCCGCCGGACCGGCTGGCTGGATCTTCCGGTCGTAAAGCAGGCGGTAACGATCAACGGCATGACGGATCTTGCGGTTACCAAGATCGATATCCTCAGCGGCTATGATACCCTTCCGGTATGCATCGGCTATGAGATAGACGGCAAGGTGTTCGATACGGTGCCTGCTTCCATTTCCGATTATGAAAAAGCAAAACCAGTGTATAAGGAATTCCCGGGCTGGAAAGAAGATATCTCGGAGGTCCGACGGTTCGAAGATCTTCCGATCGAGTGTCAGAATTATGTCCGGTTCATCGAAGAATACTGCGGCGTAAGGATCTGTCTTGTATCGGTCGGTCCCGAACGCAGCTGCAACATCATCCTCAACGAACTGATTTAACAAATTCGGCTGTCGTGATTACGGCAGCCGATGTTTTTATATTCTTTCCGCGATCTTTCGCGCCAGCTGGAAGGACAGGATCCGGCTGTCTGTTTCCAGCGAACCGAGGATCCGCCGCTGCCATCCGCCCTGAAGGGAATCCGCACTGTAGAGGAACAGATACATCTGCAGTCCGCGAAAATCACATACCGCCTGAAGCGCACTGGCCTCCATGTCCACACAGATACAGCCTTCGTTCCGGTGCCGGTCAGCTTCTTCTTCGGTTTCCCGGTAAAACGCATCCGTTGTCCAGGTCTTTCCGCCGATCCATTCCACATCCATTTCATCCAGCAGGTTCTGAATTGTCTTGGCATTGGAAAGTTTGATCCAATCGGATGATGGAGCGTAGTGAAAACTCGTCCCTTCATCGCGAAAGGCTTCTTCCGGTACAATAAAACACCCTTCCTTTATTTCCTGCAGAACACCGCAGGAGCCAAACACGATAATGTTCTCAACCGGAAACAATACGCGGAGCTCTTCCACTACGGCTGTCGCAGTCGGAGCACCGACGCCGCATAATGCCAGACCGATTTCCGTATCGGTTACCCTGCAGATGGGGTTTTTATAGGAGGCAGCGCCGATCTGCAGCAGTGGATGAAGCACCTCCGTCCATTTCCGTTCCAGCAGTTCCTGATAGAGCAGCTTTGAAAAGATCAGAATAAAGATCTTCATCGGAAACTGAGCCGCAAGTTCTTTTGCGGACTTTGGGAGACTCATTTCGGGCGTGATGATTTCCGGGCTGTCACTGACAAACGAACGATCCAGCATTATAAGATCTCCTCCATGACGGTCTTCATCGGCTTCATGCCCAGTGATTCATAAAATGCCTCTGCACCGGGATTGCAGTTCCAGACACTGAGCGTAATATGATAGGCACCAATTGATCTTGCATACTCCTTAGCAAACGCATACAGCCGGTTGCCATAGTGCTTTCTGCGGCAGGCTTCATCGACGCAGATGTCATCGATATAAAAATTCCGGTGCTTTACCATATTGGAATTGTTCAAATCCTCGATCTGACACATCGCATAGCCCTGAACCGTTCCTGTTTCATCTTCCAGTACAAAGATCGGAGTGTTTTCATCCGTTATCATGGATGAAAGCTCCGTCTCACTGTACTTCGTATTACCGCTCTGAAAGAGATCGCCTCTGCCCGAGGCATGTACTTCCAGTACCTGATGAAGCAGATCAATCAGTCTGCCGATATCTCTGTTTTCTGCACGCCGGATACTCATAATCGGAAACTCCTTTTACTTAAGGTATCATATAAGAGAACTGAATCAGAAAGGAAAAGCCTGTATGTTTCATGCGTTTACCGTTGAAATCTGCGCCGGCGGAATCGAAGATGTCATTACTGCCTCCAGATTCCCGATTGACCGGATCGAACTGAACAGTGCACTGGAACTCGGCGGACTGACGCCTTCCATTGCTTCTTTGAAACAGGCAAAGGCTAAAAGTACGGTTCCAATCATGTGTATGGTACGGCCCCGCCCTGCCGGCTTTGTCTATACCGAACAGGAAGTTGAACTGATGAAACAGGATGCTAGGATCCTGCTGGAAAACGGAGCGGACGGGATCGTCTTTGGCTTTCTGAATCCGGATCATACGGTTGACCGGAAACGGACAGAAGAATTCGTTGCACTCATTCATTCCTATGGCAGAACAGCCGTTTTCCACCGGGCTTTTGATCTGGTAAACGATCCGGATTCTTCCATTCAGGATCTGATTGCCTGCGGGATCGACCGGCTGCTGACCAGCGGATGTGCAGAAACCGCTCCGCTTGGGGCACCGGTGCTGAAAACCCTTCAGGAACGTTACGGCAGAGAAATCGAGATCCTGCCCGGTTGCGGGATCGGTTCAGAGAATGTTGTACAGCTGCTGTCGGTCAGCGGGTGCCGGTGTTTTCATATGACGGCCAAGTCGATGCGGCAGGATGACGGCGAATATGCCGCAGTGGATGCCCGCAGGATTCAGGCGGTCATGGATGTGCTCGGTGCTTCCATCCGAAAAAAACCTTCCCTGCTTACCAGAGAAGATGATGAACTGCTGAAGCAGGAACAATACGAAAAGCCATTTGATCTTTGATTATTCAAACAGTGTGAACTGCTCAAACTTCTTCGGCATTTCCTGCATGAAGCCAAAACAGTCTTCCGGCCGGTGCAGGATGCCGTTTTTTTCACAGGTCTCATGAAAGATCCGCATCAGTTTTTCCGAATCCGGACTGGGTACCAGATAGGAATTTCCGTACGTACGGATATAGCGTTCCTTTAATTCGGGAAAATGACGGTCCAGTGCTGCGTAATAATACTCCCGGTTCCCTTCCCGTAATGTAAGTCCCATGTCAAAACAGATGATTCCTTTAACGCCGGCATCCGCGCAGGCATTCAGAATGCCCCGGATGTTTTCTTCCGTATCATTGATAAATGGCAGGATCGGTGTCAGCCAGACGATCGTCGGAATCCTGCGTTTTTTCATCTCCTGCAGCACTTTGATCCGATGTGAGGTATCCGAGACATTCGGCTCCACGATCCTGCACAAGGCATCTTCATAGGTTGTCAGGGTAATCTCGACGACGCATTTTGAAGTATTGCTGATTTCTTCCAGAAGCTCGATATCCTGCAGGATGCGGTCGGATTTGGTCTGAACGGATACCCCGAATCCATACTTCAGGATGATCTGCAGGCAGCTCCTGGTCATCCGCAGGGCTTCTTCACATGGCATGTACGGATCGGACATCGAACCGGTTTTGATCACGCATTTGTTTCGTCTGGCACGAAGTGTCTGTTCCAGCAGCTGCGGGGCATTCTGCTTGACCTCAATATCCTCAAACGGATGATGGAACTGGTAACAGGTACTGCGGCTGTCGCAGTAAATACATCCATGGGTACAACCGCGGTAAATATTCATACTTGGAAATCCGGTGCTGCCATGCAGGATTCCCTTTGCGTCAACGAAATGCATTCCGGTTCCTTTCTTAAAAATCATAAATCCCGGGTCCGCCCGGGATCAAAGCATTCATTCGGTTCAAATAACAATCAGTCAAGGATCTCGATCCTTCCCTCGATCCTGCCGTCGAGACCCGGATGGGAGGACAGATATTCCTCAATGATATTGTTCACGGAAGTCGCTACCATCCTTGGCTTGAAATTCTTCTTGATTTCCTCAAAATCGACCCCGAAGAATTCCGTGAAGTTGACGAAGTGATAGTTCTGTACGGCAAAGGTGATCTGATCATACTCCTCGATTGGTTTTCCATGGAATGTCATCTCTTCAAATTCATGCGTCGATTTCCGGTAGCGGATCTTCATGCCTTTGGAATACTGATAGAACTCCGTATGGCCAGCCCAGGCATCGTCGCGGAAGATATACGTAATCATCTGTTTCATCTGGGGGCCGGTCGCACTGAGCATCCACAGGGCATCATCAAACGGTGTGTTTTCCAGCATGTCCTGATATTCGACGATCGGTCCGAGTTCCGGTTTCCGGATGGATCCGGTTCCGATGATCATTAAGTCAAAGCTGCTTTCATCCTGCAGCATATCCGCATACAGGTTCCCCATCTCGGTCTCTTCGATCCGGCTGGGATGGGTCAGCTTCCGCTTTAATCGGGTCACAACACGGCGGTATTTGATATCGGTCTCATTCTTGTACCGGCCGATCAGCTCTTCCATGATCGGATCGATCTCCGCCGTATGTTCATTGATCTTTACGTTCTGCCACTTCCAGTTCTCGATCTTCTTCTCTTCCGGATCATATTCAATATCGAACCGGCCGATCAGATCGGTACCGGTATAGGCCTGAACGATCGGAATGCCGTTGACGATCTCCGGTTCTTCCATCCAGGTATGGCTGTGGCCGCCGACAATAAAGTCAACGCCCAGTTCCTTCGGCAGAAGTTCTGCCAGTTTCCGGTCCTCTTCAATGCCGATATGAGTCAGAAGCACGGTGATATCCGTATCCTTGGTCCGGTAGTTGTCACAGATAACCGCTACTTCCCGGGCTGCTTCATCGACGTTGATAAAGGTTCCGATAACCTTTTCACTCTTTGTGGATGCTATGACCTCTTCCGTCAGGATCCCGATAAACAGCACCTTCATGCCGTTGACCGTTACGTTGAGAAACGGGGTAAACAGCCGGGTATTATTCAGTGTTACAAACAGGTTCGCATTGATGATCGGAAAGCGGGCGCATTTTTCCAGGAACAGAAGATGTGCAATGCCGTAATCCACCTCATGGTTGCCGATACAGGTGACATCCGGATTCAGAAGATTCACCAGTTCGATCGTCGAAAGACCAAGGTATTCACTGTCAATGATCGAACCCCGGAACATATCCCCTGCGATCACATATATGACCGATTCATCTGTTTCCCGTACCTGATTCACATACCCCGAAAGACGGGCCAGTCCGCCGGTACGTACGCCGTCGCACTCCTCTTCCAGAAAGTCGCCATGCATATCATTGGAATGAAGCAATGTCAGATGTTTCGTTTCACTCATAGCAATTGTCTCCATTTCTTCTTGTCTAAGCCCATTATAAATGGGCGGCAGCCATTCAGCCACCGCCCATACGTGAATTCTTTTATAACAGACCGACCCGGTGATAGATCTCATCGATGCGGTGCGTATGATAGGACGTATCAAAGCAGTCATCGATCTCTTCTTTGGAAAGAACTGCAGTCACCTCCGGAAGGGATTCCATCAGCGTCCGGAAATCCAGATTGTTTTCCCAGGCCTTGATTGCCTGCGGCTGGACCGTATCATAGGCCTGTTCGCGGCTCCAGCCCTTTTCAACCAGTTTCAGCATGAACCGCTGACTGAAGATGACGCCGTTGGTCTTCCAGATATTGGCCTTCATGTTTTCGGGGAATACCGTCAGGTTCTTCAGAATATTTCCGAATCTGGCAAGCATGTAATCCAGCAGCGCCGTCGCATCCGGAGCGATGATCCGTTCCGCGCTGGAATGGGAGATATCCCGTTCGTGCCAGAGAGGGATATCTTCATAAGCCGTGATCATATAGCCGCGCAGCACCCGGGCACAGCCGCAGATGTTTTCAGAACCGATCGGATTGCGCTTATGGGGCATGGCACTGGAGCCCTTCTGTCCCTTGCGGAACTTTTCTTCCGCTTCCCGTACCTCTGTACGCTGCAGGTGACGAATCTCGGTAGCCATCTGTTCCAGGGTGGAACCGATCAGCGCCAGGGTCGCAAAATAATGGGCATGCCGGTCCCGCTGCAGGATCTGAGTGGAAATCGCAGCACTTTCAATGCCGAGATGTTCACAGACATAGTCCTGCACAAACGGCGGGATATTTGCGAAGGTTCCGACTGCACCGGAAATCTTGCCGCATTCCACATCTTTTCTGGCCTGCTCAAAGCGTCCCAGGTTCCGTTTCATCTCTTCATACCAGAGCGCAAACTTCATTCCAAACGTCGTGATCTCCGCATGAACGCCATGGGTTCTTCCCATCATGACGGTATCCTTGTATTTGAGGGCATTCTCCTTCAGGATCTCCATGAAGGTGACAATATCCTGATGCAGAATGTCATTTGCCAGTTTGTACCGGTATCCGTAGGCAGTATCGACAACATCCGTACTGGTGACGCCGTAGTGGATCCATTTCTTCTCATCTCCAAGACTTTCACTGACGCAGCGGGTAAATGCGACCACATCGTGATGTGTCGTTTCCTCGATTTCAAGGATCCGGTCCACATCAAACGATGCGTTTTCCCGGATGCGCTTTACATCTTCTTCCGGGATCTCGCCAAGCTTTGACCAGGCCTCGTCGATCAGAATTTCGACTTCGAGCCAAGCCTTGAATTTTGCCTCTTCACTCCACAGATCCCGCATTTCCTGTTTTGAATACCGATCAATCATGTTTGTCTGTTCTCCTAACGATCCCCTATTTTAGCATTGTCCGAAATGTTAGAAAAGAAGCTGCGTCCCGTCGTTTCACCATGCGGGTTTTCAGATTTCTGTGTCCGTTTGGGCAACCAATGCAGGATTGCGAAGTCAGCGGAAACAATGGTACGATAAACAAAATTGAAGTCAGTGTTGGTTTTCCAACAAACAACAAGGTGTAACAATGAGTGATTATATTAAGACGATACAGAAGTCCAAACTGTTCCGGAGAGTGCCGGAAGAAGAGCTGGAAGACCTTCTGGAACATCTCGATTCCCAGCTGAAATTCTATTCCAAAGATCAGGTGGTACTGACGGCCGGCCGCAGGATCAAACGGGTCGGTCTGATTCTGGAAGGCACTCTGAATCTGTATGAATCGGACTTCTGGGAACGCACGCATCAGATCGATCAGCTGAAACACGGCGAACTGCTGATGGAGAATTTTGCGGTCAGCGGATCGGTGACCATTCATTCCGTAACGGCAGCGACATCCGCTGCGGTTTTGTGGTTCAACATCCGTGAGATCCTCACCCTGGATGAAAACCATACCTATAATACCGTCTTGATCCAGAGTTTCATGCGGGAGATGGCCCGGAAGAATCTGCAGCTGTATACCCGCCTTTCCGACATGGACCGGACTACGACAAAAGAAAAGCTCCTCTCGTTCCTTTCGAAAGAAGCCCTTCATCATCACAGCAATGAGTTTGATATCCCCTACAGCCGCCAGCAGCTTGCGGATTATCTTTCCGTTGAACGCTCCGCAATGAGCGCAGAGCTCTCGGAGCTGGCCCGGCAGGGATATCTGATCACCCGCAAAAATCACTTCATTCTTCTGAAGAAGTAATTATTTAACGATCGATTCAACGACCTTGTTTGCCTTCTCAATGTCATCGGCGACAATGACGACGACCTGGTCAGCACCCTCTTTTACAATTGCATTGTCAATCTTGAAAACCGCATCCGGATTATACATCTGGGTGGTTTCTTTTAAAGTGACAAGATAATCATCAACCTTTTTCTTAACAGCATCCGGATCGCTTGTCTTAAATACGCCGACGAGATCCGGGTTCTGATTGGTGCTGTCCATATAAAGCTTGGCATCTTCTACAAGGCCTTCCTCAAAGAAGAACAGTCCCTTGACGACACGCTCGTCCATTTCCGTGATCTTATCGGAGAGACCGAGCTCACTGACAATCTGTTCTGCTTCTTTTTCTGCAGAAACAGCGCTGCCTGCGGAAGTTGCGCCGCAGCCGGCAAGCAAGAAAACACACAGAATACTACTCACAAATTTCTTTAACATACCAATTCCTCCTGACAACATGTGTCTTGATATAGTCTTCGAGCGCATGTGTGCCGGTCGGCCCGAAATGGAGACCGTCGCCGACATACTCATCCCGAATAAGACCCTCTTCATCTGTCATCCCGTCATCGAGATTCAGGAAATACATATAGTTATCCGCCGCAAGCTTCGCAAGACGGCTGTTGACATAGCCAAGATGTTCCGTCAGCGCCGGTTCCGGAAGGCCGGAGATACTGCGGGGGTGATACGTGGACATAATATAAATATTAGAATCCGGATTGTTTTCCCGCAGCATGGTCAGAATGCTCTGATACTGTTCAAACGCCCAGCTGTCAAAGTACTGTTCGCTGCTGCGGATCTCGTTGATGCCAAACAGCAGATAGATGTTGTTCTTATCCGTTGTGGCCAGCGCATCATACATCGTCATGCCGTCTGCGTGATTGTCCAGTGGCATCGAATCGATCAGCCAAAGATTGAGCGAAGTTACATACTCGACCTTGGCATTGGTGATTTCTCCCCAGAGATACATGCAGCCCATCCGGGAATCCCCGGCAAACAGGACATCATCAAAATAGGATTTCTCGATTTCCTCACTGACCGGTACCGGATTCTGATAATCGTAGTAATCATAGACACGGCATGCGTATGGTTCCGGTTCCGGAAATCCTTCTTCCGGGACAGTATTCGTTTTCGCATCGCTCTTGCAGCCAAGCAGCAGGACTGCCGCAAGAGCCGTCAGAATCGCACGTTTCATTGGCCGAACAGCTCTTCACTTTCTTCTTCGGTATTAAACTGAGGCAGTTCCGGAAGTTCTTTCAGGCTGAGCAGCTTGAAGGAATTCATGAACTCCTCGGTCACTTCATATAAAATCGGTCTTCCGGCAGCTTCCGAACGTCCGCTTTCCCGGATCAGATCACGGGCCAGTAGCTTCCGCAGCATCATATCCACTCCGACCCCGCGGATCTCCTCGATCTCAACACGGGTGATCGGCTGCTTGTAGGCGATGATCGCCAGGGTTTCCAGGGCAGCCTGCGAGAGCGTAGCCTGCTTGGAAATCTGAAACAGGCGCTTGGCATATTCATGCACAAATGCCTTCGAGAGAAAGCGGTACACGCCGCCAAAGCTGGCAATCTCAATCCCGCGGGAATCATCGGTATACTCTTTCATCAGATCGTCAAAGTATTCCGCCGCAAGCTCCGGTGTGATATCCAGTGCCGTCGCAGCCTGTTCTGCGGTAATGCCTTCGTCGCCTACGACAAACAGCAGTCCTTCAAGAACCGCTTTTGCCCGGTGGGCAGACGGTGCGTTTGCGGCTTCGAGATACGGCAGCTGACCGTCAAGCAGAGAAAGCTGTTCCACCATCTCTTCGCCCAGTTCCTTCTCTTCCGATTCGGCCGGTTCTTCCGGTTCATTCTCATCCGCAAGGATCTCCAGAACCGGTACGCTGGATTCTTCCGGCTCTTCGCCCGTAGGTTCTTCGTCATGGATCCCTTCCAATGCCGGTTCTGCAGGTTCTTCTCCCGCAGAAAACCCAACGGAAAGAACCGCTTCACCTGCATCTTCATGAACAGTCTCCTTAGATTCCTGCTCAGCAGGTGCAGAAGAAGTTTCTTCCGGGGTTGTTTCTTCCGGGGTTTCCGTCATTTCTGTCATATATTCGTTGTCGTTCATGCCATTCCCGTCCCTCTGGAAAACCAGATGACATCGTTTTCGTCTACCGTAAATACAAGGGTATGGAGCCTTGCCAGATCGAGCACTGCCAGGAATGTCGCAATAAACATCGGCATGTCATGACAGTCTTCCAGCAGTTTTTCAAACCGGAACGTTTCCGGAAGATGATCCAGTTTTGCCCGGACTTCTAGTTCCCGGTCTTCCATTGAGATCTCACGATGCGTATATTTTGTTTCGATCGGCTTCTGAAGCTGGATCCGCATCAGTACCTTGCGCATGGCCCGCATCAGATCATACGGATTGCCGTCATAGTGCTGATCTTCCGGTTCACTCTTGATCCACTCATCCACAACACCGGACATCGGTTTGGTTAGCATCTCCTGACGCTCCTCATACATCATATTGAGGGTCTGAGAAATCTCTTTGAACTGCTGATACTCCAGCAGCCTGCGGACAAGACGGTCCTTCGGATCTTCCTCGTAGTCATCTTCCAGTTCGGAATTGTCACGGGGAAGCAGCTTCTTGGATTTGTATTCGATCAGCTCTGCGAGTTCCACCAGGTATTCACTGGCGACTTCCAGATGCATTTCACTCATTGCATTCAGGTAGGAAATATACTGATCTGTCAGAACATTGACATCCAGATCAAACAGATCCAGTTCCTTTTCCTTGATCAGGTGCAGCATCAGATCCAGAGGACCTTCAAACTGCTCGATCGTCACTTTAAACTCATTCATAGCCACATCAGATTATATCAAAAAGTACCGTCTCCCTGCATCTGAAAATCGCACTGAAAATGCCCCGTTTCCGGGGCATCAAAATCAGTTGGCAACGATGTTTACGATCTTGTTGGGTACGACGATGACCTTGCGTACGGTCTTGCCTTCCAGGAACGGCTTCAGCGCTTCCTGAGCAAGTGCGGTCTCTTCAACGACTGCCTTGTCTTCATCCTTGCGGATATCAAACTTAGTGCGCACTTTGCCATTGACCTGTACCACAATCGTTACGGCATTCATCTCCAGTTTTTCCGGATCATAGGCTGGCCATGCGGTATAAGCCAGTGTCTCCTCGCCGGTATAGTGATGGTAGATTTCCTCACAGACATGCGGGGTAAACGGGCTGAGCACCTTGATGAAGTTGATGATCATATCCCGGTTCACGCGGTCCGCTTTATAGCAGTCATTGATAAAGATCATCATCTGACTGATGGCGGTATTGAAGTTCAGGGTGTCAATATCCTCTGTGACCTTCTTGATCGTGCAGTTATATACATAATCCAGTTCCGGTGTCGCCTCTTCCGTAATCTTTTCGGGCGTCTCCATGCACAGGCGCCATACCCGCTCGATCCATCTGCGGGCACCTTCGACACCCTGCTCGCTCCATGGCTTGGAAGCTTCCAGCGGTCCCATGAACATTTCATAAAGACGCAGGGTATCCGCACCATAGCGGTCCACGATCACATTCGGGTCAACGATGTATTCCGGGTAACGCTTGCCCATCTTGATGCCGTTGGCACCCAGGATCATGCCCTGGTGAACAAGCTTGTGGAACGGTTCCTTCACCGGCACATAGCCCTTGTCATACAGGAAATTGTTCCACATACGGCTGTACAGGAGATGTCCGACCGCATGTTCCGGGCCGCCGACATACAGATCGACCGGCAGCCAGTGTTCAAGCAGTTTCGGATCTGCAATCATATTGTCATTGTCCGGATCGATATAGCGCAGGAAGTACCAGGAACTGCCGGCGCTTCCCGGCATCGTGCTGGTCTCCCGTTTGCCCTTGCGGCCGTCATATTCGACATTGACCCAGTCCGTTGCCTTTTCAAGCGGAGAAGCACCGCTGGCAGACGGCTTGTAGTCATCCAGCTCCGGCAGGATCAGCGGCAGGTCTTCCAGCCGCAGTGCGACCAGCTCGTCATTTTCAAAATGAATGATCGGGATCGGTTCGCCCCAGTAGCGCTGACGGGCAAAGATCCATTCCCGGATCCGGTAATTGACCTTCTTCTCACCAAGGCCCTTCTCTTCCAGCCATGCGGTCATGGCAGCGATCGCATCTTCCTTGTTCATGCCGTCGAGGAAACCGCTGTTGATATGAATGCCGTCTTCGGTCCAGGCTTCTTCTTCCACATTTCCGCCTTCGAGAACCGGAATGATCTCGAGACCAAACTTCTTCGCGAATTCATAGTCACGGGTATCATGTGCAGGAACTGCCATGATTGCACCGGTACCATAAGTTGCCAGTACGTAGTCACTGATCCAGATCGGAATCTTTTTGCCGTTGACGGGGTTGATCGCATATGCACCGGTAAAGACACCGGTCTTTTCCTTGTTCAGCTCTGTACGCTCAAGATCCGACTTTGTGGAGCAGATCCGTACATATTCTTCCACTGCGGCTTTCTGTTCCGGGGTCGTGATCTGTTCGACCAGCTTGTGTTCCGGCGCAAGCACGCAATAAGTAGCACCGAACAGCGTATCGCTGCGGGTCGTAAATACCGTAAAGGATTCCTCATGTCCGTCTATCTTGAAGATGACATGGGCACCGATGGATTTGCCAATCCAGTTCCGCTGCATTTCCTTTGTGCTTTCCGGCCAGTCGATTTCTTCCAGGCCTTCCAGCAGCCGTTCCGCATAGGCAACGATGTCAATGACCCACTGTTTCATATTCTTGCGGACGACCGGATAACCGCCACGTTCGCTCTTTCCGTCGATCACTTCGTCATTGGCCAGTACCGTACCGAGTTCTTCGCACCAGTTGACCGGCATATCGACGCACTTAGCCAGTCCGTCTTCAAACAGAAGCTTGAAGATGAACTGGGTCCATTTGTAGAACGACGGATCGCAGGTTGAAACGACCCGGTCCCAGTCATAGGAAAAACCGATATTCTTCAGCTGCTTTGTGAAGATCTCGATGTTGTTCTTCGTAAACTGATCCGGATGGTTCCCGGTATTGATCGCATACTGTTCTGCCGGAAGACCGAAGGAATCAAATCCCATCGGATGGAGCACGTTATAGCCTTCCATCCGCTTCTTTCTGGATACGATATCCGTTGCGGTATAACCCTCCGGATGGCCGACATGCAGACCGGCTCCGCTCGGATACGGAAACATGTCCAGCACGTAGTACTTGGGCTTGGAGAAATCCCAGACATTGGTCTTGAATGTCTTGTTTGTCTCCCAGTACGTACGCCATTTCTCTTCTGTTTTTCTGTGATTGTAAGCCATAATCATCCCCACTCCTTAATAAATTAAAAACGTCCTTTGGTCTAAGGACGTTCATCACGCGGTACCACCTTAGTTCATGACAAGTCATGCGCTTATTGAGATCCGTTAACGCCGGAAAAGCGGCTGTTCAAAAGATGAGTTCACCGGGGCACCCTGCGCGTCTCACCATACCGCTGCTCTCTTTGGAAGATGATTGCCGGCTACTGCTTCTTTGTCATCACAACAGGGTCATTTTATCCCATGGCAATCGAAACTGCAATGTGAACTTTCAGGTAGCAGGTTCTCCCGCAGGCTCTCTCGCAGTTTCTTCCGCAGGTTCCGGTTTCAGTGCCTGATACGGCAGATCGATCACTTTCAGCATTCCCTTCTCCATCAGTACCAGTCCGGTATAGAAGATACCGATCATAATCAGATGCAGTACGAGATCGGTCAGTACATCCGACAGGAATACGCCAAGGAAAATCATCATAATGCCGGTAATCAGCAGGCATACCGAGCCTTTCATAAAGAGACTCGGCGTTTTCAGCGAAACAAACAGCAGGAACACGAGCGTGACATAGTAGCCCATCGCAATGTAGCGAAGCACGCCGTAATCTCCTTTGATTCCGCTGATCATCAGAAGACCGATCGCAGAAGCCATTAAGAATCCGACAAACTGGGCAGTCGACGGCCGGTTGAACTTCCAGAATGCATAAATCAGGATCAAAAGACCAGTCCATTCCAGCGCAATGCCTGCATATTCATTCACGTTGATCATGACATCGCCTGCCGTCAGGAACGTCAGGGCCATGAACGTACGCATGTGCAGCTCCGTCGGAACTCTGAGATAGGAGTAATAGGCGATCATTACCAGAATAGCCATGATCGGCACCTTGAACTGCAGGTGCATCGCCGCATCGTTCGGGTAAATTGCACAGAACAGTTCCATCAGCAGATACAGTTCATAAACCGTAATCAGTCCCAGCAGAATGAAGGCATGGATTTTAGCATTCTGAGGAGCTTCCTTCCTGCGGATTTTAAGGGTAAGCCGAAGTTTTTTATACAGCGCCATCATCAGGAAGATGACAAAACCAACGGTCACGACGTTAAACGTAATCAGTCCCAGAACCATTACCTTCCAGCTCACATGGAACA
Source organism: Solobacterium sp. (assembly GCA_017512725.1). Classification (GTDB taxonomy): domain Bacteria; phylum Bacillota_I; class Bacilli_A; order Erysipelotrichales; family Erysipelotrichaceae; genus Bulleidia. The sequence continues at coordinate 71,501 of JAFWEW010000032.1, read as the reverse complement.
CATTGAAATCCTGAACAGTCACCATGTCATCGCCTTCGAGTTCATCCGGACTGGCGGCGGCTTCAATCTCCTTCGCATTCTCCGCCGTTTCCTTCTTCTCACCGCTCAGGGTCCCGTCAGCCTCCAGTTTCAGAACTGTTTCTTCATCCTGTTTCAGTTCGATCCGGCACGCATCGCTCTTCATCACGGTAAAGTTTTCTGCCGCACTGACATTTCGTACAACGGTAAAGGTCTGATCTTCCGTGGCATGAATGCGGATCGAATAAGAACGGTCATTCGGAATGGTGATCGTCTTCTGATAACCGGACCGATCATAATACAATTTCAGATCCGTCTCCTCAGCAGGCCTGTCATACTGCTCAAACACCGTAAACGAGGCTCCCGAGTCATCAAAAACGGTAACGTCTCCCTGCCCGTTCACACTGACGATCGAATAGTCCGGATTGTTGCTGTAGATTTTTTCCGGGTCATCATCCGACATCAGCCATGCCATATAAACATCCGGCGTATGTTCATGCATGATATTGGCACCGGCGGTTGCCTGTGCTTCCCAGTCGCTGAACTCACTGTCGCCGCTGACCGCAAACAGGCCGTTGAAACAGATAAAATCCAGCAGTTCATTTGCCATGTCACGGTTGGAATCATTGATGAGATTGGGATCTTCGGAAAGATCAAACAGCTTGCGGAGGATATTGATCGGCGATTTATCCTTCCAGAGATCGATTACCTTGTCCTGCAGGTACAGATAATAGATCGTCGAAGACGGCACGATCTGCATCAGGTATTCCATGCACTGGTGAAGCGTTGAATCCATTCCCGGATTATTCCAGAACTCGATGCCGGTCAGCTGCCGGAAGACAACATTGGCTTTTTCCTTTTTCTGGCTCCAGTCACTGTCGGTTTCCTGACAGGGCGTCGAATACGTTGTACCGTACCGGTCATAGCCCCAGACATGGAACGGCACCATCGGCACCGGATCCATCCGGCCGACAATATTGAAAATGCTTGGGTATTCCCCTTTCTTCGGGTCTTTGGTCGTTGCCGGAGTCGCAAACGTATATGCAAAGATATCCGCCGGATCAAACCACTCGGTATCGATCAGTTGAGCGGAAAAGATATTGGCTACCGCTGCGGAACGGGAAAAGCCGGAGACCCAGACCCGGATGTTTTTCTCATCCAGATTGTTTGCGGCGATATAACCGAAGAACCGGTCATAGATATCATCTGCGGCATCAGCGAACCCGGTATGGACCGTCTCATCACCAATGGAAAAATTGGAAAGCCATTCGTCACGGTAACCCTGGCCGGCAATCCCCACGGAAACCAGTTCATAACTGTTTCCGTCTTCCGAAATGATTTCCTTGTGGCCGATGGAACAGGCAATCGTATAGCGGCCGGAAGGACGGTCATAATCATAGGAACGAATATCCCGGAACCCGGCCTGCGTCATAAAGTCTCTGACATTGGTATCCTGCGGAGTATCATCGGTACTGTAATAACGGAACGATGATACCGCAAGTCCCATGGAAGCCTGTGCAAGCAGGTGGTTGTATTCCATTGAGGAGCGCAGGAACCAGGAATCCGAATAAGGAACGTTCACGGCCGCCAGCTGTCCGGTCGTAACCGACGGATAAACTGCTTTCAGATACCGGATGTCTTCCGGCTTTTCCGTATCCGCATGGATCGTAAGCAGATTCGAAACAAGCAGAAAGAAAACAACCGGCATTACCAGCAGAATCCAAAACAGACCGTTCTTCTTACAAATATTCATATCCATCATTTTATCGCAATACTTCTAAACAAAAACAAAAAAACCTGCATGTTTCAGCAGGTTCGGAATCCTTCATTACCACTCGTAGCCAAATGCGACAAACGGTCCGCCGGCCGTCCAGTCCATCGGGTTATACGAGATATTGCCGATGATGCTGGCGATGTTGGTGCGGTAGTATCTTCCGGAAGGATCAGCGACATTGGTATTGCCCCAGGCATCCAGTCCATACAGAACGACGCAGTGGGTATAAGCCGCATTGCCTCCGATGCAGGCGGCGACGAGCTTGCCTCTCTGCAGTGCATAGTACATGGAATCATAATCACTGAACGCATTCACAGCAAGACCATATGCAGCACCGGTATTGGTAAGCGCTGCACTGTCTGCGCCATGCCCCATCCAGGAGTTATAGTTCCCGCAGGCATTCATCATATAGCCGTAATCCAGTGGAGAGCCGCCCATCCCAAAATGGTTCATGATAATGGCCATCGCAGTCGGTACACAGCCGGTAGAACCGAAGTTGCCTCCTTCACCGATCGTAACCCCTGCCCAGGCACCGTTATGCTGGGAAAAGAGCGGAACATTTCCGACCACGGTAGAGGTCCAGTTCCCGTTGGCGTCATAATTGATCGTGCCGCCGTTGGCAAATTCCTGATAGGGCTGACCGGTCCATCCGCCGGTGGAAGTTCCGGTTTCGATCCACTGACCATCAACCCATGTCTGACTGGCATCATCCCAATAGCCTTCCTGCCAGTAACCATCTGCCTTTACCTGTCTCAGCGATCCGCTGAATACCAGTACTGCAGCAGCAACCGCAACGATAACCTTACGCATATTCATATTGTTCCACCCCTTTTGTTTTCTGTACTCTATCATACCTCATTTCAGAGGATCCGTGAAAAAAATGTCCGTTGTTTTTGTACTTTATTAATCATTCAGGATGCCGCCGCTCTGTGAGACGACTCTAGCCGACGCAAATGCCGCGATCCGCATTGCGGTCTGAAGCGGGTAACCCAGCATCCGTAATGCCATCAGGGTCCCGATGTGACTGTCGCCTGCTCCGGTCCCGTCCCGGGCCGTTGCCGGAAAAGCAGGAACCCCGTATTCCTGTTCCCCGTCAAAGGCATAGGCACCGTTTGCGCCGTCTGTCACAAAGACGATATTCTTTGTCCGTTCATACAGCTGGCGGCAGAGCTGCGGCACTTCCGGTTCCGCTTCCTGCAGCTCTCCTCTGGAGCGAAGATACATGCAGGCTTCCTCCCGGTTGAGATGCAGAATCGGAGAACAGTCCAGCAGTTCTTCCATCAGGTTTTCCGGGATGTGAAGGAGCCGTGCACTCGGCGCAAAGTAAACATTCAGCTGCGGATTCCGCTTGATAAAATCGACGATCACATCCCCTGTCTTATCTTCGATCTCCAGTCCGCAGACATAGACATCCGAGTATTCTGAACTGTCCAGTGCCTCGAACCACTCTTTTTCAAAGAGATATTCTGCGCCATGCAGGGCAAGAAACGAACGGTTCCCGTTCTTGTCAACAATGCAGTAGCAGCATCCGTTTGCGTCACTGCGGGTAAGAAACGGTTCAATCCCCCGCTTCTTCAGTTCTTCCAGAATAAAAGTGCCGTAGATTCCGCTTCCCACCGGGGAAAACAAGGTATACGGCACTTTGAAAAACGACAGCATATTTGAAACGTTAAAGCAGCAGCCGCCAATCGACATCGTCTGTCCCGTAGGTTCAACATCTTCTTCCACGGAAGGAAGATGGTCCACATAGATCATAATATCTGCGACGGTTGAACCGATCATCAACGCTTTTTTCATGAAGACATTGTAGAACAGATTGGATGGCTGTCAAACTCATTTGTGAAGCAGACGTTCAAACTGGCTTTTGAGTCCAAGACGGTCTACCAGAAGAACGCCAAGAACTGCTCCTACAACGGCCTGCAGGATCTGGAACGGCAGCTTGAGCATTGCGGCCTGCGGCGTCGCGTAGATAAAAGCTCTTCCGATCGTGTAGCCGACGATATTGATCAGAGCACCGACTCCCGCGGCAACCGACATCGTACGCGGCGGGTTTTCCGGATTCCCCTTCTTCGCCAGATAGGAAACGACCGCAGCCTGGATGCCATGGGTCACCAGCGATACGAACATCGGAGTCGGATAGAACAGCAGGTCTCCCAGAAAGGCACCGATGCCGCCGACGATAAATGCGTCCAGCGGGTCCAGCAGCAGTGCCGCTGCCGTGATCACAATATCATTCAGGTACAGATGTCCGCCCGGTACCGGGAGCCCAAAGGAGCTCAGCGCAATGTTCATCCCCGTAAACAGCGCCGTCAGTGTCAGGATCTTGGTACGGTCCGTATCGCTCTTCTTCGTTGTTTCACTCATAATGAATCCCCCTCTTTTCCAACCATGATACGCACAAGGTGGTATTATGTAAAAGACCAGATCAGGAGAATTTTATAAGACCAGATGAAAAAGAAAAAACCAGCATATATTGATATCTATCAGACCCTTCGCAATGCGATTACCGAAGGTGTTTACCCATATGGAACCAAACTGCCCAGCAAACGGTCACTGAGCAGTCAGTTTAATCTGTCGCTTGTTACAATCGAGCATGCGCTCGAACTGCTCAATGAAGAAGGCTATATCGAACCGAAGGAACGGGCAGGTCTGTTTGTCACCTACCGTTCCGATACCGTGCTGAATGTACAGGAAGAACTGGATTCGGAGTTCATCCTGCCGGATGATGTTCCAAAAGACAGCTTCCCGTTCAGTGTTCTTGCCCGCACGATCCGCCGGGTGCTTTCCGAATATCAGGAAGAGATCCTGATCAAAAGCCCTCCGCATGGGCTCCCGCTGCTGCAGGGAGCAATCGCTTCCCACCTGTCTGCCAGTCGTGGCATTCATGTACAGCCCGAACAGATACTGATCGGAAGCGGAGCGGAATACCTCTACGGGCTGATCGTGACGATGCTTGGAAGAGACAAAGTCTATGGCGTTGAGGATCCCTCCTATGAAACGATCCTGAAGATGTATGAGGCTAACGGTGTCCAGGTTGAAAAATTAAAACTCGGCAGCAACGGCATCCGCTCCGGCGAACTGGAACAGTCCCATGCGGATGTCCTGCACATCACGCCGTTCCACAGCTGGCCGACCGGCATCACCGCCGACGCTTCCAAGCGAAGAGAATATCTTCGCTGGGCGGAACAGCGCAATGCCGTGCTGATCGAAGATGACTATGACAGTGAGTTTACTCTCTCCGGCAAACCGGCAGACACCCTGTTTGGCATGGCGCCGGATCACTATGTCATCTATCTCAGCACCTTCTCCAAAACGATTGCGCCTTCCGTACGGATCGGCTATATGATCCTGCCGAAAGACCGGCTGGAAGCGTTCGAAGAAAAAGCAGGATTTTACTCCTGCACGGTTTCTACGTTTTCCCAGCTGATCCTGTATGAACTGATTCACAGCGGGGATTATGAGCGGCAGATCAACCGCATCCGCAGACGCAGAAGACGCAGCCGCTGATCAGTCTTCCTGGACTTTCATCGGAACATACATTGCCAGGATCACCCGGTCCGGTTCACTCAGAATTTCCATCGCTCCCCGGCAGTAGGTCTCAAGGTTTTCCTTCACCTCGGCAAGCTGGGGATTTACTTTATAGAGCGCCGTCTTTTCGATATGTTCATCCGGTTTGACGGAATAGGAGACTAAGACTTTGCAGCAGAGATCATCCTTGTCGGATACAATCGAAAGTTCACCCTGTTCAAGGTCCCGTTCAATAATGCTTTCTGCCGCATGCTGGACCAGCGTACTCACGGAAAGCGGCGGCACAAAGAAGCCGTTTTCCTTGAGATCGTAGTTCACATGGAGAACATCGTCATACCGCATCTCCTGGATCGAAAGATACTTCCGTACCAGTTCCATTTCCTTCTCAAACGGGATCACATGATCGGTATTCGCCATATTCAGCTTTCCGTTCATGAATCCGGAAAGATCATCGACAGCAGTCTTCGCCTTTGCCGGATCACTGTCGATCAGATAGTAGACGGCATTCAGCGTGCTGTTCATCAGATTCGGATCAAGGTTGAGCAGCGTTGTATTCCCCGTTGCCTTCGCGCTGACGGAAGCAGCAGGTTCAGGCTTTTTCTCTTCTTTAAGATCCAGAATCTCATCCAGCTTGTTCAGCTCTTTCGGGTCTTCCTTCGGAAGGATCTTCTCGATCTTCTCATTCTCCTGAGGTGCCGCTTCCGGTTCAGGGACCGGTGCTGCAGTGCTGCGGGAGAGCGAAAGGATGCTGAAGAGCAGAGAAAGACACATGCCGATCGTCAGCAGTCCGCCGGCGTAGGATGTCCCTTTCAGCAAGATGATCAGATACATTGCAATGAACACTGCAATCATAAACACATAGGTCATATGCGGAGAGGAACGGCGCAGGCGCTCGTGATAATCACTGAAATACGTCAGGTCGGCAATGATATTCAGAAGTGCCGGCAGAAAGCCGAACATCGTGCGCAGCAGTGCTTTTCCGCTGGCCTCTCCGGCCGCAAACAGATCCATCAGCGTAAGAAGGGTCAGCGAGAAGAAAAAGATGCCGAACATGTTGACGCCGATATAGGCCCATTCCCGCACGCTCAGGTTAAATGCCTTTTTGATGCCGCCGCGCCTGGAACAGGCAAGCACCAGCAGGAGAATGATCGTGGCAATCACAAAGATCAGGGAAACCGCAGGCATGATTTTCATTAATGCTTCCGAACGGTACGATTCCAGCTGCAGGACCATGAATACCGCATCCATCATGAACCAGAAAAAATACAGAATATTCTGACGTACAAAAATCAGCCGCTGCATGATCATAAAGAAACAGATCAGAAGGCTGATGATCAGTGTCCAAAGATCCATTGATACTTCAATTGGATGGGAAAGCCATACTTCCATGCAAAAACCTCTCGTATTTTCATATTATACGACCCCGTCCCTGATTTGGTTCAAAAATTGCTATTCCCTTTTCTTATTGTTATCTGATAAAGTATGTTTTGTTTTAGTCACAAATTTCATACGAAAGAGGCGGATTATGACAGAAATCGCATTTGACTCCAAGAAATACCTGCAGATGCAGAGAGACAAGATCCTCGAGCGGATCCAGATGTTCGACGGTAAGCTCTATCTGGAATTCGGCGGCAAAATGTTTGAAGACTATCATGCAGCACGCGTATTGCCGGGGTATGAGCCGAACAACAAAATCCGGCTCCTGACGGAACTGAAGGACAAGGTCGAGATCATTATCTGCATCAACGCAAATAATATCGAACATTCCAAGCTCCGCGGCGATACCGGCATTTCCTATGATCAGGAACTGCTCCGCATCGTGGACGCCCTCAAGGCACTGGATCTCTATGTCGGTTCGGTCGTCATCACACAGTATGCCCACCAGCCGGCTGCGGATGCGTTCCGACGGCAGCTGAAGGCAGACGGCATCAAATCCTATCTCCACTACCCGATTCCCGGCTATCCGACGGATGTGGACTTCATCGTATCTCCGGAAGGCCTCGGCAAGAATGAACATGTCAAGACCAGCCGTCAGCTGGTCGTCGTCACCGCTCCGGGACCCGGTTCCGGCAAGATGGCAACCTGTATCTCACAGCTCTATAACGACAGCCGCAAGGGAATCAAATCCGGCTACGCCAAGTTTGAAACCTTCCCGGTCTGGAACCTGCCGCTGAACCATCCGGTCAACCTCGCCTATGAAGCAGCTACCGCAGATCTCAACGACGTCAACATGATCGACCCGTTCCACCTTGAGGCATATGGCATCACTGCGATCAACTACAACCGTGATGTTGAGATCTTCCCAGTACTGAACCGTCTGTTTGAGGCAATTCAGAACGAGAGTCCCTACAAGTCTCCGACCGATATGGGCGTCAATATGGTCGGCTACTGCATTGTCAATGATGAAGCGGCCAAGGAGGCATCCAAGCAGGAGATCATCCGCCGGTATTACAAGACACTGGTTGACGCATGGCATGAGGAAATCAATCCGGAAAGCGTTGAAAAGATCAAGGTCCTGATGAACAAGGCCGATGTAACTCCGGAAGACCGGAAATGCGTGAATGTTGCCCGGAAAAAAGCAGAAGCGACCGGTGCTCCTGCCATGGCGATCGAACTGCCCAACGGCAAGATCGTTACCGGCAAGACGTCCAGCCTCTTCGGTCCAAGTTCTGCCGCAATCATCAATGCGATCAAGGCGATGGCCGGCATCTCAAAAAACAAGCATCTGATCGAACCGGCATTCGTCAAGCCGATCCAGGATCTGAAAGTAAAGAATCTCGGCAACCATAATCCGCGGCTCCATACCGATGAACTTCTGATTGCCCTCAGCATTGTCGCCAAATCCAGTGAAGTCTGTGCCGAAGCGATGAAGCAGCTCTCTTCCCTGAAGGGATCCGAAGCACACAGCACCGTGATCTTGCCGGCAGAAGATGCCAACATGTACCGGAAGCTCGGCATCAATGTCACGTTTGATCCGGTCTACCAGCACAAGAAACTGTACCATCGAAAGTAAAACTGCCCTTTGCGGCAGTTTTTTAGTCGATCTCAGACAGACTGTCGATTACCTTTTTCAGTTCCACTGGAACTTTCCTGGCCCCATGCATGGAGCGGATACCAAAGGTCCGCAGCACTTTCATGGTAAGCAGTTCCGGCGGGTACCGCTTCAGAACTTTGAGCCGCATGACTTTTGTCATTTTCAGATTGGCATCCTGGTAATGGTACGGGATATCGGTTTCCACAACTTCCGTCCGGAAGAGAATGCAGGAATCCGGTGCTCCGGAATAGATATAAACAATATCTCCCGGTTTTGCGCGGACCGTCTGTTTCCATTCGGAAATATGACCGATCCTAAAGTGACGCTTGATATCGTAGTAGTTTGGATTGGACGGAACGATATATTCATTCGCCGTCTTGGCCACTTCATCGCCGGAAATCTGTTTCCGGCTGGCCCGGATCAGTGCCATGATCCGCTCATCCTTCAGGGTATCGTCGAGAACAACCGAGATCCATTTTTTCTTGTTCATATGCCAGGCCGGCCAGATCCCCTGCTCACAGATCAGTTTTTCGTGCTCATGGTCTTCGGATTTGAGATTGATGACATCTACCATGCCTTCCGATTCATCGGACTGAACCTTTGCCCGCTCGACTCGCATGACAAGTGCGTACCATTTATTGGATCCCGGCACCCGGAAAACGGCGTGGTCGCTTTTGGCAAACGGCCGGTCACTGACATCGTGGAACTCCTGTTCGATCTGTGCTGCAATGCGGTTGGCCTGATCGGAGACAAACAGCTGTTCATCAAATGCCTTTTCCCGGATCTCAATCAGTAGATCAAAGTATTCCTGCCGGATCGTACTGACAAACGCACTGGTCTGTGAAGCGACCCGCAGCGGCAGATATTCTTCCTCCATTTCGGTCTCGATCACCCTGCCGGTTACGGTTCCGTCTGTTCGGACACGGATCACTGCGGTAAACGCTCCGTCATGGAACGGAATGGAGATCTTCCATCCGTTTTTGACAGGATGAAAACCGTATGCGAGCAGCTTCTCCTCGTTCACACGGCTTTTTTCAAATACCAGTTTTTCAAAATCACCCGGGATCGTATCCATCAGTCAATATAGTTTACAGCCTTCTTCTGTTTCAGGGTTTCCTTCATGTTCAGCACCCGCTGGTTGGAAGAACCACGGAAGATCAGCCGGATATCCTTTTTCTCTTCCATAAACGGTCCGTCAACCAGCACATCCAGGTACGACAGCATTTCATCCGTAACTTCACAGTGCTTCCGGCCGCCTTCCACAAGATCGTTATCGTAGACAAATCCGGTATAGCACCAGATATCCTTTTCCGGCAGTTCGGTTTTTACCCGCCGCAGCAGCTTCACCAGTTCCCTCTGGTTTTCCGGTTCAAACGGTTCCCCGCCGAGCAGCGACAGTCCCTGAATATTCGGACTGTTCAGGGCATCCATAATCTCCTGTTCCGTTTCTTCCGTATAGGGGTTTCCATAATGAAAATCCCAGGTCTCCGGCTGAAAGCAGTTTTTACAGCGATTGGTACAGCCGCTGACAAAGAGGGATACCCGGACCCCTTCTCCGTCAGCGATATCGAATTTTTTGATATTTCCGTAATACATGGTTCCTCTTCTTTTGAATACCTTGAATGTAACACATATATGCAAATGTTTCTGCGCTTTTTCGGTTTCTGTGAATATACTTAATTGAAACAACAGCAGTGAAGGAGATTATTTGAAATGATAACAATTGCCTATGTCGGCTTTGGAGTCAGTGTTCGGGAATATCACATCCCGTATGTTGAGAACCGGGAAGATGCCCGCATCAAGTATGTATTCCGCCGGGAACAGGACATTCCCCAGTTTGCGGACTATGAACCGTTCTATCCGGAAATCACATTCACTACAGATTTCAATGACGTGCTGAAGGATCCGGAAGTGGATCTTGTCGTCGTCAGTGCACCGGATGCGTTCCATGTACCGTATGCAAAAGAGATCCTGAATGCCGGGAAACATGCCCTGATTGAAAAGCCGTTTGCGCCGACCGCCGCAGAAGCACGTGAAGTATTTGCCCTTGCAAAGGAAAAAGGTCTTGTCTGTATGCCGAACCAGAACCGCAGATTTGACGCAGACTTCCTCGCATTGAAAGAAGTGATCGAAAGCGGAAAAATCGGAAATGTGGTCCGGCTGGAAGGCCATTATGACTACTTCCGTCCAAACGGCTGGTACGATACGCTCGGCACCCTGTATAACCTGGGCGTTCATACGACCGATCAGATCATCGGCTACTTCGGCATGCCGGATCAGGTCCGCTATGATGTCCGCTCTATCGCGCATCCATCTAGCGGAGATGACTACTTCGATATTGATTTCTTCTATGGCAATTCGAAAGTAACCATCAGCACTTCAATGTGCGTGCTGATCGATCAGCCTAGATTCATCCTACACGGAACCAACGGCAGCTTCTCCCTGCCGCCGGTACTGCATAACTCCGGGAAGAAGAAGGTCATCGGCCGCCACGTGATCAGCCGTGACCCGGCTCCGGAAGAACGCTGGGGAACACTGGCTTATAAAGATGAAAACGGCAATACCGTTACGGAACGCTGGCCGGTCGGATGTGCGCATTACGAGCGGGTCTATGACAGCCTGTTTGCGGCAATGGAAGGAACCGACGAAAAATGCATCAAAGATGAAGAAGTGGTCCGCGTGCTAGAAATTCTGGAAGAAGCGACAGCCGCGGCAAAAGAAAGTCACAGGAGGTTTGGCTGATGAACGAAGTACGGCTTGGAACGATCGGATCGGGTTTTATCGTTCACTACATTCTCAACAATGTGAAACGCACGGAAGGTGTTTCACTTGCGGCCGTGTATTCCCGCACACAGGAAAAAGGCAGAGAGCTGGCATCGGAATATGGCTGTTATACGGTTTATACCGATCTCGATCAGCTGATGAGAGATGAAAACGTCAATACAGTGTATGTCGCTTCTCCCAATCTGCTCCATTATGAACAGGCAAAAAAAGCACTGCTTGCCGGAAAGCATGTCTGGTGCGAAAAACCGTTCTGCACAACCGAAGCGCAGGCAGAAGAACTTGTGAAAATTGCGGAAGAAAAAGGACTGTATCTGGTAGAAACAGCCCCTACTACATTCCTGCCCAACTATAAGATCCTGAAGGAACAGCTTCCGAAAGTCGGCCGCATACGCCTGATTCAGGGAAGCTTCTGTCAGTATTCCAGCCGTTATGATGCCCTGCTTCGGGGTGAAGTAACGAATATCTTTAATCCAAAGATGGCCGGCGGCTCGCTCATGGATATCAACTTCTACAATGTGATCCTGTGCTGTGCCCTCTTCGGTGCACCGGAACACGCATCGTATTCTGCCAATATTCTGGAATCAGTCGGATGCGATACCTCCGGAATCGCCCTGCTCCGCTATCCGGATTTCAAGGCAGAACTCTGCGGTGCCAAGGATACCTGGGGTGAAAACAGCTTCCAGATTCAGGGAGAGAACGGATATATCTATGTTTCCGGAGGCCCGCAGGCGATCCTCGATGTTAGGGTCGTGACAAAGAAAAGTGATGAAACCTTCAATGAACAGCCTGAAACCGACCGCTGGTACTATGAAGTACAGGAGCTGACACGGCTGTTCCTGGAAGACCGCAAGGAAGAGATCGATGCGAGACACGCGCTGATCCTCGACACGGTTCATACGATGTGTGCCCTTCGCAAAGACGCAGGAATCCGTTACCCCGGCGATCCGGAATAAGACAATCAGAAAACGTATTCCCAATTGAACGAACTGTTCCTGTGAGAATACGTTTTTTGTTTTATGCCATTTAGAACGAGATGTCCTTGTTCTTGGAGAAGCGCAGGAAGACGAGCATCGAGATGACCGTGAGCACATTCAGGATCGTCGCATATGCGGCGGCCGGACCATCGGAACCTCGCGATACCATCGTATAGATGGAAAGCGTCAGGGTGATGGTGCTCCGGTTATACAGGATGACACCGGTGGAGAGCTCGGTAATAATCGTGACCCAGCTCAGGATCGCGCCGGAGAGCACACCGTTTGCCATCATTGGTACGGTAGCCTTGAAGAACGCTTCCAGTTTTGAACATCCAAGCGAGATCGCCGCTTCTTCTACCGTAATCGGAATCTGCTGCAGGATCGCAACGGAAGAACGGATCGTATACGGAATACGCCGGATACACAGCGCAACGATCATGATAAATGCCGTTCCAGTCAGGATCAGCGGCTTGCGGTTGAACGCGATGACCAGTGCGATACCGACAACCGAACCCGGAATAATATACGGGATCATGGATGCGGTGTCGATCGCATCATTGAGCTTCGAACGTCTGCGTACAACAAGATAAGCGATCAGAATTGCCAGCAGGATAACCGCGGCAAGTGCTATCAGACCGATGACAAAGGTATTCTTGATGGCCAGCGGAACATCTTCGGCAATTTTCTTATAGCTTGTTAATGCAAAGCCAGGGACAAAGATCTTGCCGCTGGTCGCACGGAAGCTGCAGTACATGACGTATACCTGCGGCATGAAGGCAAGCCCGACGATGATATAGGTATACAGATGGATCAGAACGTTTTTAATTCCCTTCGCCTTCTTCATCTCAATCGGGTGAAGTGCGTTCATATGGAACTCAAAACGGTTGCTGAGCCACTTCTGGAACAGGAAGATAATTGCGGTGATGATGATCGCAATGACTGCGACGGCTGCCGCAAAGTTATGGTCCGTTCCGGTTTCACCGAAATACTCGTTATAGATGATGACCGGGAAGGTCTGATAACCCTGTCCGATCAACAGCGGTGTACCGTAATCTGCGAATGCACGCATGAATACGAGCAGCGCTGCCGCAAGGATCGTCGGCATACACAGCGGAATGACGACCTTGAAGAACCGCTTCACTCCGGTGACACCCATGTTTTCCGACGCCTCCAGCAGTGAGTTGTCGACATTCTTCAGAGCACCCGATACGAGCATGTGTACGAGCGGGAACAGCTGCAGTGTCAGAACTACAACGATACCGCGGAACCCGTAAATGCTCGGCGGTTTGTGACCGATGATATCCGCAATAAACCGGGTAATAATTCCATTGTTGCCGCGCAGCTGGACCCAGGCATAGGCACCGATGAACGGTGCGGACATGCAGCAGAGAACGATGATGATCTGAATCAGCGTTCTGCCTTTGATCTCATACATGTTGTAGAAATACGCCAGCGGAACACCAAGAACCAGAGCGAATATCGTCGATACAATCGAAAGCTGGAAGGAATGGGAAAGTGTTATTCCGTAATATGGATTGGAGAAGAATTTTGCAAAGTACTGCCAGGTAAAGGCTCCGTTTTTGTAAACCGATTCCATCAGCAGTTTAAACAGCGGATACAGCAGGAACAGGCCATACAGCGCAAGGATCGAAAGCGATATGACGGTCCAGATATCCATTCGTTTACCGGTCTTTTTCATTTCTGATTACTCCGGTTTGTCGTTAATTACCCCAGTCAGGATATTCTTTGAACCATCCGCAGTCAGAACGTTGATCTTTTCGCTCTTGACGGTCATGAAGATATCCATTCCCTGCGGAAGGATACTGTCAATCTGAGATTCCTGAACGATCTCTGCCTTGACGCCTGCGGCAGTCGTTACAAAGTAATGGGTATTCAGACCAAGGAATACGGAATCATCGATCCTTGCGGGGATTCCCTTTCCTTCTACATTGATCACGAATTCTTCCGGACGGATCGAAACCTTGACATCCTGATCCTTGCGGTACGGTTCCAGGACATTCTTCAGTTCCACTTCATAGCCGTTTTCAAGGCAGAGCATGGTCTTTCCGCCAGTGACTTTCAGTTTTCCATCGAAGATGTTGGTCCGGCCGATGAATGAGGATACAAACAGATTTGCCGGCCGCTGATACAGGGTCTTCGGCGTTCCGATGTGCTGAATCTCACCGAGATTCATAACTGCGATCCGATCCGAAACGGCCATCGCCTCTTCCTGATCGTGTGTGACATAAACGGTTGTAATGCCGACGCTGTGCTGGATTTCCTTGATGACAGTACGCATTTCCACGCGAAGCTTGGCATCGAGGTTGGAAAGCGGTTCATCCATGAGCAGAACATCCGGCTGGATGACCAGCGCACGGGCAAGCGCAACACGCTGCTGCTGACCGCCGGAAAGACGTTCCGGCATCCGGTCCGCATATTCATCGATATGCATGAGCTTCATGAACTTGTCGGTCTGCTCAGCAATCGTCTTCTTGTCCATCTTCTTCTGCTTCAGACCAAACGCAACGTTGTCCCTTACGGTCAGGTGCGGGAAGATCGCATAGTTCTGGAACACCATACCGATGTTGCGCTTTGCCGGATCCAGATCATTGATCCGCTTATCGTTAAAGTAGATATCGCCGCCTTCAATACTGTTGAAACCGGCAATCATTCTGAGAAGTGTAGTTTTGCCGCAGCCGGACGGGCCTAACAGCGTAAAGAACTCCCCTTCATTGATGGTCAGAGACAGATCCGGAATAACAATGTTGTCTCCGTATTTTTTCACCACATTTTTAATGCCAATATTTACACTCATATGATGGTTTACCCCTTTTTTCTTTACTTAGTAAAACATGGGCTGATCACAAGACCAGCCCATGGTTCGGAAGCGATAATTACAGATTATTTATCGCGGATCTCGGCATAGCGAGCCTGCCAGTCAGACTTGTTCTCTGCGCAGAACGGAATATCTTCGTAAGCAACATTGATCTCGCTGAACGGCTTCATGTATTCGTTTGTCAGCGGGAGCGATGTGTTGGCCGGACGAGCCGTTGTAGCTGCATACAGAGCCTGGCATTCATCGGAGATCAGGAAGTCAACGAACTTCTGTGCAGCATCCTTATGCGGAGCATTCTTGACGATTGCGACCGCTGCCGGCAGCCATACAGCGCCTTCTTCCGGATAAACGACAGTTACATCTGCACCATCCGAGAGCATCTTGATGCACGGATCTTCATAGGAGACACCAACTGCATACTCACCATCTGCAACGCCTTTGTAGATTGCAGAAGAGGAATCGAGCTGAATGCCATCGAGCTGAGCGACGAATTCTGTGACATAATCCCATGCCTTCTCATCATATGCTTTATCACCCATGACCAGCAGCATGTTTGTCAGTTCTGCCCATGCAGAAGAGGATTTTGTCGGGTCACCGGAAGCGATCTTGCCCTTGAGTGCCGGGTTCAGAAGATCTTTGTATCCCTTGACTTCAACGCCGAGTTCCTTCATGAGCTCATTGTTGAGAATCAGAGCGCCGGAACCGGACAGTGTGTAGTTTGTATAGCACTTTACATCGCCCTGACGATAAGCTTCATCGATCAGAGACTCATTCGGGGATGTGTAATCTTCCCAGAGATCCGGATGCTGAACATAAACACCATAGTTCATACCGCCCCAGAGAACGTCAGCCTGCGGATTTTCCTTTTCCGCATCGATACGCTCAACGCACTCACCGGTGCCTGCAGAAACAAGTTCGATCTTGATGCCGGTTGCTTCTTCAAATGCCGGCTTGACCATTTCTACTTCCGTGTCGGAGTTCGGAGAGTAGATAACCAGGGTTGTAGATCCGCCGTCATCGGTGGATCCGCCGTCGGTGGACTGACCGCCTGTTCCGCCGCAGGCGATCATGCTGGATGCGAGAACACCAGCAAGGATCATACGCAAAAACTTTTTCATAACTTTCCTCCAATTATTTTGTATATGCAGATATTTCTATCTTTCTGCCTTCCTAAAAAACCATTATGTTAACGCTTTCACTTACTGTTTTCATTATGCTCGTGAACGTTTACAAAGTCAATCCGAACATTGGTGAAAACGCAAGAAAAAAGACCGGATTTCTCCGGCCGTAAAATCATGCTTACAGGTGCAGGACACGCTCCTTGATTTCCTGGGTTCTGCCCTGATTCCAGAACTGCGTTCCGATGTAGCCGCAGGTTCTTCTTGCGACATTCATCGTGTCCTGATCGGTATTGCCGCAGCACGGGCACTTCCAGATCAGTTTCCTGTTTTCATCTTCAACGATCTGGATTTCTCCGTCATATCCGCACTTCTGGCAGTAATCGCTCTTGGTGTTGAGCTCTGCATACATGATCGTATTGTAGATGTGCTTGATGACCGCAAGAACCGCAGGAATGTTGTTCTGCATGTTCGGTACTTCCACATAAGAGATCGCTCCGCCCGGGGACAGGTGCTGGAACTTTGCCTCCTGGGAAAGCTTGTCAAAGGCATTGATCTCTTCGGTTACATGAATGTGGTAGCTGTTGGTGATGTAGTTGCGGTCCGTGACATTCGGAATAATGCCGAAGCGTTCCTGCAGGCACTTGGCAAACTTGTAGGTCGTGCTCTCGATTGGTGTTCCGTATACCGAGAAATCGATATTGCTTTCAGCCTTCCACTTCTTGCACGCATCATTCATATGCTGCATGACCGCAAGACCAAATTCTCTGCCTTCCTCACTCGTGTGGGACTTGTTCAGCATGTAATAAACACATTCCGCAAGACCCGCATAGCCAAGGCTGATCGTGGAATAGCCGTCATAAAGCAGTTTGTCAATGACTTCACCCTTTTCCAGACGGGCGATCGCACCATTCTGCCAGAGAATCGGAGCGACATCGCTCGGTGTTCCCTTAAGTCGGTTGTGACGGATCAGAAGCGCTCTGTGGCAGAGTTCGAGACGGTCATCGAAGATCTTCCAGAAGCTGTCCATATCTTTTCCGGAAGAACATGCGATGTCAACCAGGTTGAGTGTTACGACACCCTGGTTGAAGCGGCCGTAATAACGGTGCTTGCCTTCCTGGTAATCCTTGGCATTGGCAATATTGCCGACGCCGACATCCGTAAAGCGGTCCGGTGTCAGGAAGGAACGGCAGCCCATGCACGGATAGATATCCCCTTTGAGCTCCTTCATGATCTTGGCGGAGATGTAGTCCGGAACCATGCGCTTTGCGGTGCATTCCGCAGCCAGCTTCGTCAGATAGTAATACTTGGAATCCTCATGAATGTTGTCTTCATCGAGGGTGTAGATCAGTTTCGGGAATGCCGGGGTGATATAGACGCCCTTTTCATTCTTGACGCCCTTCATGCGCTGTCTCAGCATTTCTTCAATGATGAGTGCAAGGTCATCCCGGGTCTGGCCTTCCGGTACTTCATCCAGATACATATAGACTGTGACAAACGGTGCCTGACCATTGGTGGTCATCAGTGTGATGATCTGGTACTGAATCGTCTGTACGCCGGTCTGGATTTCCTTGCGGACACGTTCTTCCGCAATCTTGTTGATGCGGTCGCTGTCGACATCAATACCGGCAGACGCAAGTTCTTCTGCGACGGCACGGCGGAGCTTCTGACGGGAGACCTCAACAAACGGTGCCAGATGTGCAAGGGTAATGGTCTGGCCCCCGTACTGGTTGGAAGCTACCTGAGCGATGATCTGGGTTGCGATGTTGCAGGCAGTCGCAAAGCTGTGCGGTTTATCAATTGCTGTCTCACTGATGACGGTGCCGTTCTGCAGCATGTCATCCAGGTTGACGAGGCAGCAGTTGTACATCGGCTGGGCAAAGTAGTCGGCGTCATGGAAGTGGATCACGCCCTTCTCATGGGCATCGATGATATCCTGCGGAAGCAGAAAACGTCTGGTGATATCCTTGGAAACCTCACCCGCCATATAGTCGCGCTGGGTGCTGTTCACCGTCGGATTCTTATTGGAATTCTCCTGTTTGGCTTCTTCGTTATAACGGCCGATCAGGGAAAGGATCTGCTTGTCGGTTGTGTTGGCCTTACGGACAAGGGCACGTTCATACCGGTATGTTATATAGTTATGCGCCAGCTGGAAGGCCTTTTCCGCCATGATCTCCGTCTCGACCATATCCTGGATCTCTTCGACCGCAAGCGCACGGTTCATCTTATTGCATTCATCAATGACACGCTGGGTAATTGCCTTGATCTGGCTTTCATCTACCTGTGCGCTCTCAACGGTTGCCGCATTTGCCTTGCGGACCGCATTTTCAATCTTTTCGGCATTGAATATGACTTCTTCGCCGCTTCTTTTAATTACATTCATACATTTTCCCTTCTCTGCAGTTCATCGGATTCCAGAGTAGTTGGACTTCCAACTATTCTCATCTGCAGTATGATTATACCTGCCCGAAACCAAAACGCAAGCACTCTGCCCGTTATAATTCATGAAAGTTTTTTCCTGCCCGGAATCCCTATGTTTTTTTGTGTATTTCACCTTTGAAATGAACCCTTTACCTATGCTGAATGATGTAAAGAATCCCTGTTTTCTGCATCTTCTGCGTACATCGGGCTATTCGGTATTTCTGTGTTTCCCTGTTCGTAAGAAAAAAGGGAGCGCTCACTCTACTCTTAGTATGGTTTGCGGATTTCCCTTTCGTTTCAAACATTTGATTGTTTGTAATGGATTTTCAGCTGACAGCCCTTAGCGGGGTTTTGGTTTCGCAGAAGGATTCCGGAACATGAATGCACGAACAATATCGATACCGATTTTATATGGCAGAGGCCTCAGTGCCTTATCTGCTTCCTTCAGTTTTTCCCGGATCGGCAGACTCTGCGGGCAGTGCTGTTCACATTTTCCGCACTGAATGCATTGTGTCGCAAAAGCAGGTTCTTTCGTAAGACCGACTGTCTGGGCAAACTGAAATCTTCCCTGACTTTTGGACTCGGTATACATCGCATTGTAACAGCGGAAGATACCCGGAATATCAACCCCTTTCGGACACGGCATGCAGTAACGGCAGCCGGTGCATCCGACTTTTTCTTTTTCCCGGATCTTTTCCTTAACGACTTCCAGCACTGCAAAGTCATCCGGTGTTAGACTTCCCTCCGGTGTTTCCGAAGCCGTGCGGCAGTTTTCCAGAACCATCTCTTCCGAGTTCATGCCGGAAAGAACAACCGTCACTTCCGGCTGATTGTAAAGCCAGCGCAGACCCCATTCTGCCGGACTCCAGTTATGCTCACTCGCTTCCATGGCTTTCTTCGCTCCTTCCGGCAGCATATTCACGAGCTTTCCGCCTCGCAGCGGCTCCATGATCACAACCGGAATTCCTTTTTCATAAGCTGCTTTGAGACCATCTTTCCCGGCCTGTGTCACTTCATCCAGATAGTTATACTGAATCTGGCAGATATCCCAGTCGTAGTCATTCAGAACTTTCAGGAAGTTTTCGGTATTGCCATGATAGGAAAATCCGATATTCCGGATCGCCCCGGATGCTTTCTTCTCTTTGATCCAGTCCAGAATTCCGACTGCCTTCAGTTTTTCCCACATCGCAACATCGGTTACGTGATGCATCAGATAATAATCCACATGGTCCGTACGCAAACGGGCAAGCTCTTCATTAAAGTACCGGTCAATCGCAGCTGCACTGGAAATCAGATACTGCGGCAGCTTTGTCGCAATGTTGATTTTGTCCCGGATATGATTGCGTTCAAAGATTTCACCGATCGCAGCTTCACTCCCCGGATATACATAAGCGGTATCAAAATAATTCACGCCATTGTTGTATGCGGCCATGATTTCACGTTCCGCTTTGTCGACATCAATTGCATTTCCCTTTTTGGTAAACCGCATGCATCCAAATCCGAGGATGGACAGCCTGTTTCTATTTTTATCTGTTCTGTATTGCATTGCTTTTCTCCATCATTCGGTGATCAGAATACCATCCCATACGATGTGCACCTATTGTTATGCCCGAAACCAGTATCGCCAGTATTTCAATTCTGCCTGGACTGTTCCTGTCATAAAACAAGATGTTCTCATTTCTTACAGAGCCCGGTTCAAACAGATCCATGCATTACAAATTTTTCATGGTTTCCGCAAATTCGTTCAGATACCGTTCTTCTTCCGCAGCCACAAGAGGTTTATACTGCTCAAGTTCAGCACCGGAAAGAACACGTGAACAGATCCAGTCCAGCTGCGATACTGCTTTCTCACTCTTTAACACAGCCTGAGAATACTCCGGTCCTGCCAGCAGCAGTTTCAGGGAATCTTCCCTGCTCAGCATTCCGCTTGTGATAACGCCCATCGTATCAAAGATCGTATCATTCGCAATCGGACCGACAATGACATCCGCATCCGGATACAGATCGGGCATGCGGTTCCGATTGCTGTAGATATAATCAAACCATTGCTGATTGCGCTTGAAATACTGAATCGTAAGGCCGGCCGAATGCAGTACATACTGATTTACGATCGTATCGGATCCTTTTTTCTCTCGTGCCCAGCGTAATGAAAAATCCGAATCTGCAGTGGTATAAAACCCCTGCCCGAAGTCAGCATTCATGCGGCCGTAGTGCACATCCGGTTTCCGAATCTCATCATAACCGGTATGGTACAGAGTGATTTCATCAGACAACTTGTTCATATCCTGTTGAGAATAATCTTCCCACATCGGTGTTAAGATATCCAGCAATATGCCTTCCTCAAGAAAGACATATCCATGAGTCTGTTTCACTTAAAAAAAGCACAGGGAATTCAATTCGAACATGGATTCCTTGTGCATTTTTAGCCTTTTTTACACCCTGCAAAATATTCTTAAGGGATATTTTAATATGACGATCAGTCTCCGAAGCAGACACCCATCATCTTGGCTTCCTTAATGATACGGGCTTTCGGATCGACGGTCTTGAGTTTGCCGGCTACTTCTTCCAGCGGTACTTTGACCATCTCGCGGTTCCGGTAACCGACCATATAGCCGTATTCACCCTTGAGGATCAGGTTGCCTGCCTCTACGCCAAGACGGCTGGCAAATACACGGTCATACGGTACCGGTGCGCCGCCGCGCTGTACATGTCCCGGAACGGTGACACGGACTTCACGGCCGGTCTTTTTCGTAATCTGATCAGCGAGTTCATAGGAAACGGACGGATAGGTATAGTTGGCCAGCTTCTTCTTGTATTCCTTCTTGGAGAGCTTGGCGTCTTCCTTCGAGATGGCACCTTCCGCAACCGCAATGATCGTGAACCGGTGGCCTTCCTTATCACGCTGTTCGATCACATCGACGATCTTCTTCAGATCATACGGGATCTCCGGCAGAAGAATGATGTCGGCACCGCCCGCAAGACCAGCGTTCAGCGGCAGCCAGCCTACCTTGTGGCCCATGATCTCTACGATAAATACGCGGCCATGGGAAGAAGCGGTGGTATGGATCTCATCGATTGCTCGGGTCGCAATATCCACTGCCGACTGGAAGCCGAAGGTCATATCAGTTCCCCAGAGATCGTTGTCGATGGTCTTCGGAAGCGTTACGACATTGAGTCCTTCTTCACTCAGCAGGTTAGCGGTCTTATGAGAGCCGTTGCCGCCCAGCATGACCAGACAGTTCAGCTGAAGCTTGTAGTAGGTCTGCTTCATCGCCTCTACCTTGTCGAGTCCCTTTTCATCCGGTTCCCGGATCGTCTTAAACGGGCACCGTGAGGTTCCGAGCATGGTTCCGCCGACCGTCAGGATATTGGAGAAATCCGATTCCGTCAGGATCCGGAACTTCCCGTAGATCAGTCCCTTATAACCATCTTCAAAACCATAAAATTCAACCGGTTCCTTTGAATTCTTTGTGACCGACTTAAAGACGCCGCGCATCGCCGCGTTCAGAGCCTGACAGTCACCGCCGCTCGTCAACATACCTATTCTTAACATGATATTCTGTCCTCCTTGACAGTTCCCCTGCGGGATTAAAACCTATCTTTAATTAAAAACCATTAAAAGTCATTTCATCAAGTAACAAATCGATTCTTCCGTTCATTCCGCATCCGTCTTCTTTTTGGTCCGGTGGCCGGAAGAGACGATGGAATGGGTCGGACAGATCAGTACACAGAGATGACAGCCGACACACTTCTTCGGGTCCATTACCGGTCTTCTCGCATCATTCAGCTGAATTGCCTGATGTCCCCCGTCCATGCAGGAGATCCTGCAGCGGCCGCAGCCGATGCAGGTTTTATGATTGAACTTCGGATACAGAATGGTATCCCGTTCCAGTACATCTGTGGTAAGACTGATCGAATCCATCGCAATTCCGACTACCTCTGAGACGGATTCACTGCCGCGCAGATAGAGGTAATGGTTCAGTCCGGCTTTGAGATCATCAATGATCCGGTAGCCATACTGCATAACGGCAGTCGTAACCTGAACCGTTCCGGAGCCGGCCATGATGAATTCCAGCGCATCTTTCCAGGTTTCAATGCCGCCCATCCCGCTGATATGCATTCCGTAGAAGTCCGGATATTTGCTGATTTCGGAAATCAGCCGGAGTGCAATCGGTTTGACCGCATTTCCGCTGTATCCGCCAACGGCCGACATACCATGTACTTCCGGAGCGGAAACATACGTATACGGGTTGATATTCATAACGCTCTTGATCGTATTGATTGCGGCGATTCCATCCGCACCGCCTGCTTTCGCAGCTCCTGCCGCATCGACGAGCGATGCTACATTCGGCGTCAGTTTGGCAAGAATCGGCTTTCTGGTACCGCGCCGGGCAGCTGCCGTATAGCGTTCCACCAGTTCCGGGACCTGGCCGATATCGGAGCCCAGGCCTTCTTCCGTCATATTGGGGCAGGAAAAATTCAGCTCGATCACATCGGCGCCGTTTTCATCACACATCGCCGAGAGCTCTGTCCATTCTTCTTCGTTCTGTCCCATTATGGAAGCCAGAATGATTTTGGACGGATAGTTTTTCTTCAGCCTTTGGAACACTTCCATATTCTCCTTCAGAGAATGGTCGGACAGCTGTTCGATATTCTTAAAGCCGATGATCGATCCGTTGTCTCCGGTAATGGCGGAAAAGCGCGGTGAAGATTCATGAATCGGCAGCGTGCAGATCGTCTTGAACGCAACGCCGGCCCACCCCGCTTCAAGAGCCCTTGCGCACATGTCATACGTGCTGGAAACGACCGACGAGGAAAGCAGGAACGGGTTTTCCATCTTAACCCCGCACAGGTCACACTTCAGCCGTTCTTCATCCTTAGGACTGCCGTCCTCAATGACCATCGGCCTCACTTCTTCATACAGACGTTTCACAAGTCTCTGAACCGGAACTTCCTGCGGGCGTAAGCACGCTTTTTCGCATGGCGCACTGCAGTTCACGCATGGATTGGTGTCTGGAAGTGCAAGTGCCGCGTGATCTTCATTGTCGAACCAGATGCTTCTGAGCAGTTTATCCGGCTTTATAGATGGACACGCATTCGTACATGGCGCATCCGCGCAAAGTACGCAGCGAATCATATCAGATCGTCTGATTCTGCGTTCAAATTTCATGAAATTAGTTCTCCTGTTGGATTGTTGTTACAAAAATAGTACCACGAACCACAAACAAAACGGCAAAAGAAAAGAAAGAGCAAACTGCCCTTTCTGAAATTTATGCAGGTTCCGCTTCCCGGATCTTCGGCATCAGGGCAGTCTGCCCCAGTCCGCCGGCATCTCCCATAAAGGTTTCGGCAATTACTCTTGCCTGTTCCTTGACCTTCAGGAATGCTCCGGCAACCTGTGGATCAAAATGACTTCCCGAGCCTTCCTCGATGATCTCAATCGCCTTTTCAAACGTAAACGGCTTCTTGTAGCTGCGCTGGGACACCAGGGCATCGAATACATCCGCAACGGCCATGACCCTTGCCGAAAGCGGGATCTCGTCACCCTTGAGGCCCATCGGATAGCCGGTTCCGTTCCACTTTTCATGGTGATAGGTCGCAAGATTTTTCGCCTCTTTCAGATATCCGGTATCCGAAGAGACAAGCTCCATTGCCTGCTGGATGATCTCATTGCCGGCAAGCGTATGTTTTTTCATCTCTTCAAACTCTTCGTCCGTCAGCTTGCCCGGCTTGTTCAGGATTGCATCGGATACCTTAATCTTGCCGATATCATGGAGTGGCGCGGAATTCACAACGTCATTGATATACGCATCGGTCAGCTGATCTGTAAAGAGCCCTTCTTTCCGGAGTTCTTCCAGAATGATGCGGCAGTAAGCAGCCGTCTTGCGGACATGGTCCCCGGTGCACTTGTCCCGGCTTTCAACCATATCTGCCAGAACGAGGATCAGGCCGTTCTGCATCTTGTTAATGACAAGCGACTGTTCCTGAATATCTGCGATATACCGTACGGTTTCTTCAATCGTCATCTCAAAGGATTCGTACAGGTTTTCAATCTCATCTCCGGTATGGATCCCAAGATCCCGGAAGTGCTCCACACTTTCTTCCCGGCTGGCTTCCGTCTGACAGGCGAACTGATTGGCTGCGATTGCCATTGTATTGATCGGCAGAATCAGGTTGTATTCCGCCATCCAGAGACCGATCGATACGATCATGATAAAGAATCCGAAGAACAGCGCAGCAACCTTTGTCAGGAAGCTGATTTCATTAAGGGTTACCTGAACCATGGAGATATCAACACACGCATAGGCCTGCGTGACGCCGGCACGGTCTTTGATCGGCTCATACATGGTCAAAAGCCAGCCAAACTTCTCATCCGTTACAACCGGTTCAATTGGTTTACCGGCCAGCAGATCATCCAGGTATGGTTCAAAGCCTTCATCAAATTCAATGACATCCCCCGGGGGATTGCCCTGCAAATCTTCCGTATCCAGATCAAATACGACATGACAGCCGTCTTCCAGGATCTTGTATACATAGACATATAAAATCTCATCGGAGCTCGAACGGATCTGTTCCAGCTGCCGTTCTACATCCTGGTATCCTTCGGCCGCTTCCCCGAGTTCCATATATTCATTAACCCGGTCGCCGTCAATGACCGTTTCAACCAGCCGGGCAGCGCCCTGTCCCATCTGTGTATGTTCCTGAACCGTAGCGCGGCGGTACAGCGTAAAACAGATTCCGGTCGTAACCGTCGCAATGAACAGCGTCGCAATTCCGATCATCATCAGGATCTTGGAACGCAGAGATACCGGGGAGTTTGTGCTTTTCTGCGCAAGTTTCTGTTCTTCTTCCCCAAGCGGCGTCTGCCTCCAGCCCTGAACCTGCATTTTCTTCTTTGTATTCTCCGGCAGCAGCTTCAGAATGAAATACGCAATGAAGATGATAATGGCTTTATCCGCAATGTCATAGAGCATGTCGGAAGAAAGCTGGGAAAGGAACACGCCGAACCTTCCCTCGCTCATGATCGTCATCGCAAGCGAAGAAGAGATGCCGTCTCCGATACCAAATCCATTGATGAAATAAGTCAGAATCGATCCCAGCGCACCGCCGACCAGAGAAAGCGGGAATACCAGCAGCATCGCCTTCGGAAAGGAATGGAAATAACCCCGCGATGCATAATAGGCAACGATTAACGCGATCAGTTCATTCAAAACGGCATAGTAGGCATTGGTCGGATTGGAAAGACCGTTTATAAGATTGGAAAAGAATCCGACGATTACACCCGGCAGAAATCCGCCGATCGCTGAAATCAGGATCGTTCCAAGCGAATCAAAATAGATCGGAAGCTTCAGGAAAGATGCCAGCTGTGCCCCTCCGATATTGAGGAGAATGCCGCCGGCAATGAAAAGGACACTTAAAAACGCTAAATGTCCTGATTCTTTCCGATTGATTTCCTTGCGATCTGTCATAGTTCTGTCTTTCCGTAATACCAGTTCATCATACTCAAAATAAGACGGTTTTCCAGAAGAAACTTAAACTCTGATTGGAATCAGCTGCCGGTCTCTTCTGCCAGCTCGAAAAATCCGTTTTCATCCCCGATGCCGATTTTGACAACTTCCCCATCCTGCAGTGCAATCAGACAGCCGTTCACAATATTCAGATGGATCTCTTCCCCGTCTTCAAACGTCATCATGATGGACTTGTAACTTGTCTCTTCCGCTTCTTCTGCATCACTCCGGATCTTGATTCCGGTAAACGCCTCTGCGATGTCTTTTCCGTTCACGTCAAAGAAGACTGCGTTGAACGAGTTGGAATCGGAATCCACCGTAATATCTGTCAGGACCGGGACGGTTTTCGGAAGGGACTGGATCTGTTCATTGTCAATCTTCTGATACAGATATTCCGCGTCTGTCTGTTTCAGGGAAGGCGTTGTTGAACCGCCGATCGTATCCAGGATCCGGATCGATGTGGAAGCCGGCATTTCCTTCATCTGCGGCCGTTTTTCCTTTGGGCGCTCTTCCCACGTTTCGCCTGCGGAATAGGGAGCGCTTTCGTCGGTAAAGGCCAGCTGCCGGCCAAGCAGGCTGTTGTTGGCATCGTAATATTCAATTTCATAAATCACGCCCAGATATTCTGTCTTGGATTCATTTGCGAATTTCACATACGGTTCCGGCAGAATCGTTCCATCGGATTCGCGGTACACAACATCTGCCAGCACAGCTTTGACATGATTCAGTTCACAGGATACCTGCAGATCTTCTTCCGAAGGTTCCGGATCGACCAGATGGTCATTCACCAGTCCCCAGAACGGGCCGAGATCTTCAAGATAGTAGCTGTGATATCTGCCGTTTGCCATAACTTCCAGGTTCTGCAGATTCAGATTAATACCGCTGGTCGTACCGTCATCCCAGTAGAACACAACATAATTGTAATTATCCGTCACCATCGGTGCATCATCATCCCCGAGCCTGATCTTCACAAACGCATCAACTGCCTCATCCAGCAGGTCCCCTTCAAAGGTTGCCGTGCGTACGTATCCGCTCTGATCGATGCCCGCTACGATCTTTTCCGGTTTGTGTTCCTGAATAGCCGCAAGTTTCTCATCTCCCATTGCCTGATAGAGATACTCTCCCTTCTTCGGGACCCGGTCCGGCGGGAACTCTTTTGCGGTTTTGATTTCGGTAATCACCAGTTTTACCGATTTTGCCTGTTTTGCGTCGTGACTGTTGTATCGGGAATCCTTGTCGCGAATGGAGCTGCCTGCTTTCAGCGGTTCTTCATCGCACCGCCAGAACATCCGGATGGTTTCCAGTTCCGTTTCCTGATCGCCGAAAAATGTCACTTCATAGGTAACGCCGGTGATATCCTCCTGGGAGGAGTTGGTAATCGTGATATCCGGTGTTACCGTTTCGATTCCGTTATTCGTAAAGACCGCATTGTTCAGCTCAACCGTAATGCCGTCTTTCGTATCCGAACACTTCAGCGCCGAAACGCATGCGCCAAACAGCAGCGCACAAAATGCAGCGAAAACTGCCGGGGTCTGTTTTCTGTTCATATAGCCTCCGTTATTTATAACTTGTTCTTCTTTATCATAGCCACAAACAATTCCGAAAAGAACGGCATTTTTCGGTAATCCGAAAAAAGGAAGATTTCTCCTCCCTCAATAATACGTCTGATTCTATGACAATCGTTCCTTCATCAGTCATTCCATACAGCTCTCAGGAACAGGTCGCTCCACAGGATCCGGTTTTCTTCATGGAGAACCGAGCGGCTGTAGGCATGAAAATAATAAAGTGTTCTGCGGCTCTTGACGACAAAGGAGTCTGCCATCATTCCGATCCCTTCCGCCTGATAGCTGTAACAGATCCCCTGGGCCTTGCGGTCCCCGATCAGAATGCTTTCCCAGTTTTCCAGATGGTACCCATACTGCGCCATCGGTTTTGAGACCGTCTGTTCCACATGCCGGATAACATCTTTCTCATTGATCAGCATCGCCGATAATCCGCCGATTTTTTTCCAGTAAGCCACAATCACAAGGTGCCGCTGATCGTCCCGGGCACACCAGGCGGGCGGCTCATCTGTGGATGGCATCGCCTTTCGTTCTTCCTCACTCAGGATCCGGAATCCTTCCGGCAGGTTTAAAGTCAGTTCCTCATTCAGTACAACTGGTTCCATGTTTTGTTCTTCCTTTCAGCACCTTAAGTGTAGCGGATGATAAAACATCCGGTACAAAGTTTCCCGAATGTCTTAAGTGCGAACCTTATTTCCGTTCTTTCCAGGCGCGGACACCTGCCACAAGCCGTTCTTCATCACCGCTTTTTACCATTGCGATCCGCAGGCTGACCGGCTTCCGCTCGCCATTGACCATCAGATGGTAATGAATCTTGAACAGGCCATTCTCCCGTACCTGCGCCAGAATGTTTTTCTTTGTGAACTGGCGGAGGAATTCCGGCTGATCTTCGACGCAGATCATCTTTTCCGCATTGATTCTAGAATCCAGGAAGAAGTCTTCCCCTTCCTTGCCAATTCCGAACTGTTCCACCACCTCCGAAGAACTGTATTCAATATACGATCCGGTATTGATTTCCACGGAATACAGCATCAGATAGTCTTCCGAAAGCGCGATGACCCTGGCCAGCGCATCCCGTTCCTTGCGGATTCCTTCGTACATCGCCTGCTGTTTCATCTGCAGATCGATGATACTGACACCGAGGATAATGTGATTGCCTCCCGGCATCCGGGTGATCTTCATATTCGCATAAATCGGACCATCGGTTTGAACGAGACGGTATGTAATGGTGAATACGCCCTGCTCATCCAGTTCCCGGATAATGTTTTCTTTTGTGAACTGGGCCAGGAAACGAGGCAGATCTTCCTCATAGATCCGTGATAAGGCATCCTTTTTGACCGATTCAAAGAAATCCTCCCCATGCCGTTCCATGGCGATTTCTTCTCCGCCGATCGGGGAAGAGTATTCGATGAACTTTTCGGTATCGAGATCGATGTAGTAGATATTGTAATAGTCTGCCGCCAGTGCTCTTGCGATGCTGGCATAGGTTGTTCCTTCTCCCTGTTCGGAGATTGAAAGAACGGTAACGGCGACCGCAATCGTACCGGTCACCGGATTGATTGCGATCCTTCTGGCAAAGGAATGAACGACGGAGCCATCCGGCATCGTTTCATCATAGAACGAACGGATCCCCTGCTCGCAGCAGGTCCGGACAATGTTATTCATGAACGTGTCGGAGTATTTCTCAAACGAGGATCCTTCATGGGAAAGATTCATATGGAAATACCGGCTGATGAAATCCCGATAGGACTTGTTGGAACGGACGAACCGGGTCTTGTCATCCTTTACTTCGATCACGCCCATCGGGAGCGTATCAAAGAAATTCTGGAAGGCACTGTCGTTTTCATCCGCTGCGATCATCTCAAGGTCATACAGATTCAGCCGTCCGACTTCATCAAAGTATCTGGATTCCTCCGGATTCTCAAACCCGATCTGGATCCCTTTCTGGTACCGGTTCCAGATTTCTTCTTTCGGGATGGGCTTGCAGTAGTAATAACCCTGCAGTTTGGAACATCCGATTTCCTGCAGGAACTGTACCTGCGCAAGGGTTTCTACGCCTTCACAGACGGTGTCGACTCCAAGTGCCTTGGTCATCTTGATCAGCTCAGTGAGAATGATCTTGCCATCATCTCCCTCTTCCAGCTTGCGCATGAAACTCATATCGAATTTGATCAGATCAAACTTGATGCTCTGAAGAACATCGAGGGAAGAATACCCGCTGCCAAAGTCGTCCATCCATACCGGAAAGCCAAGATCCTGGAAGCGTTTGATCTGTTTCGACATGAAGTCAAAGTCCGAACCGACAATACTTTCGGTAAGTTCAATCGTGATCATCTCCCGGCGGATTCCAGAATCATCGACCCGTTTGCGGATTTCTTCCACAATGTCACAGGAATGGAAGTCGGACCGGGACAGGTTCACGGACTGCGGAACAACGACAAGACCGCCATCAATCTGTTCCTGAATCTTGATCAGTACCTGTTCCAGTACATAGAGATCCAGCTTATAGATCAGTCCGGCATCTTCCAGCACCGGAATGAAATCCGCCGGAGAAAGAATTCCCCGCTCCGGATCGATCCAGCGGGACAGTGCTTCTTCATCACAGACAAATCCGCTGACTGCCCGGATGATCGGCTGGTACCAGACCTGAATCCATCCGTGCTGGATGGCTTCGTCGAAATGTTCCAGAATATAGTGGCTCTTGGCGATGCCTTCGCCCATCTCTTCCGCATAGTATTCATAGGAAGAGATATACGATCCCTTCAGTTTATCCCGGGCAAGCACTGCACGGTCAAAGGCGGTACTGACCGGTGCATTTTCATAGCTGCTCTGATAGATGCCGACATGGACCGGCAGAGAATCCAGACCGTTTCGTTTCTGCCATTCATCAAACAGATGGCGCAGAACGTCTTCAACACCCTGATCTTCCATGAATGCCGCAAAATGGCCCTGCCCGAAATGACTGCAGCAGTCCTTATGGAAAATCCCTTCAAGAAGCTCTGCAAACACGATCAGAAGCCGGTCGCCTTCCGCGAACCCGTATTTCTGGTTGTAGTATTTGAGACCAACCAGATCCATATACAGCAGAACCGCATCGCGGCCGTTTTTCCGGAAGTCGGCTCTCGCAGCAGAGGCCAGTTCAAAGAAGTAGTTCATGTTCGGAAGACCGGTCAGATAATCATAGTTATTGGCTTTCAGAACACTCTCTCCATACAGCGCATTCCGCATCGCCGCATTCAGCTCAATTCCTTCCGAACTGTACTTTTCGGTATAGGTACCTTCGTCCATGTACCAGACATGCGCAATTATGGTATTGTCTTCGGTCTTGATGCGCTTGCCGATGGCGTGGATGATCCGGTACCCGGACTGAGAAGCCCTTCCCGAGCGATAGATCACTTCATAGGGTTCGCCGTTGATCAGGCGCCTGGCTGCCTCTTTTATTCGTGCAGCATCATCCGGATGAAGATCCCGGTAGAGATTCTCGGTGAGGTCACGATACGCATCTTCCCGGTTCGCATAATCAAACAGATCACAGAAGCCATCCGAAAGCAGGAGCGGAACAATCTGTCCGTCCACATACTGATAGATGGCAATCGGCTGTGGGAGTGCTTCCATCGCCGCCCGCTGTTCGTCTGTGATCACATAGTTCTTCATAATCTGTTTCCAATCCTAATACGCAAAAAGCTGAACCGGTCCGTTTTCGGCTGATGCGGCAGTTTACTCTTCCTCACCGTCATCATCCGCTTCCCGGTTCCGTTTTTCCTCTTCGGCAATCGCAAGTCCGACCGCAACATCAGAGGGATCGATCCTTCCGTTACCGTCCCAGTCAATCAATGGCAAAGTACACATATGAGAAATCGGTTTCCTTACTGTAATTATATGCATAGTCCGGCAAAACAAAAAGAACAGCGCACAGCCGTTCCCTTTCTGTAAGTTCGATTTATTCCTTCGGCTCTTTCAGATCCATGACTGCTCCGCAGAAAGAGCATTTCTGATTTTCATACATGCTGATGCTGCCGCAGTTGCTGCACTTGCATTCCCGCGCATAATAATAACCGACAACATACTGATCTGATTTTATCTTTGTATGTTTCCAGTATCCGTGTTTTTCCTCAGCCATTTTTCTCTCCTTTCTGCGTTATTGTTGATTCTATATTACATAAAAACTGTACAATAAGAAAAGCATTTCGCCAAGTAGCCCGCATCAGCCTTCCTGCATGACCCGGTTATCTGCATGAATGTCCGGGTGTTTATGGACTGTTCAGCGAAAGTTTCCAAAGGGTATAATAGGAAACAGCTATTGTTCTGCCGTCTTGAATTGAAACGGCACTGCATTCAGGAATACGGGTGGTTCAGAAGGAGTCTGAGTATGGTAAATATCATGAATCTTCAATCGATCTTTCTGGCAAACGGGGTTGGGATTTTTATACTGCTGATCCTTCGTTACGTATCCAGGATCCGGATCCAGCGTGCCGGTCCGGAAGATAAGATCTTTGCGTTCATGGTGTTCGGTGTCATGATCGGCTGTTTCTTTGAAGCGTTTTCCTATGCGATCGACGGAAAGCTGTTTCCCGGTTCCATTGTTCTGAATTACATCGCAAATACCTATCTGTTCACAATCAATCTGCTGCTTCCGCTGGCCCTGCTGTTTTACGTGGATCTTGGCCTCTATGAAGATCCCAAACGGCTCAGGAAGCTTTATCTGCCGCAGAAAATCAGTGCAGGAATCATGTTTGTCCTGAACATTGTGAATCTCTTTGTTCCGCTTATCTATCGGATTTCAGAACAGAATACGTATTCCCGGATGCCGTTAAGCTATGTGTTCTACATACTGATCATCTATTACTGCACAACTGCGGTGATTGTGACAAAACGGTATGAAAAAAGCCAACGGAACCCGATCCTTTTTCAGCATCCGGATGTTCCTGTTCCCGATCATCACGGGAACGACGCTGCAGTTTGTCTTTTATGGTCTCTCCCTTGCCTGGCTTTCTGCTGCCATCGGACTGGTCGGACTGTTTATGATGCAGCAGAACGAGATAGCTTATATTGACCCGCTGGTCGGTACCTACAACCGGCAGTATCTGAACAATATCCTCTCTGCCTGGTCGGCCCGGGGGTATTCGTTTGCCGGAGTGATGCTCGATATTGACCGCTTCAAGCAGATCAACGATACCTACGGCCATACCGAAGGCGACCGTGCCCTGAAAACCGCAACCGATCTTCTGAAGGCATCGCGTACCGGAAATGAACTGGTGTTCCGCTTTGCCGGCGATGAATTTATCGTTTTGCGGCTGACGAACGACAAGGAAGGACTGCAGGAGTATCTTGCGAATCTGAAGCAGAACACCGATGCCTACAACCAGTCTGCTCCCCTCTGTCCGCTTTCGTTCTCGTATGGCACTGGCTTCTTCCAGAACGGTGAAATCGATTCCTTCATGAAAGAAATGGATTCCCGCATGTACGAGATGAAAGCAGAGCACCACAAAGAACAGGTGCCCGCGGCGTAATCCGGAAACAGCAGAATACATTTACGGAACGGACACACGGTGTTCGTTTTTTTCATTTGAAAAGCCGGCATTTCAGGCCGGCATTAAGCTTAGTAAATGATTAGAAGTCCCTGCTGCTTTCAGCTGCCGGACTTG
Organism: Solobacterium sp.; assembly: GCA_017512725.1. Taxonomy (GTDB): domain Bacteria; phylum Bacillota_I; class Bacilli_A; order Erysipelotrichales; family Erysipelotrichaceae; genus Bulleidia. The sequence continues at coordinate 38,299 of JAFWEW010000032.1, read as the reverse complement.
GAACCGGACAGATAGATCCGTTCAAATTCCTCGGACGGGAGCGGACGTGAGAAATAATATCCCTGAACCAGTTCACACCCCTGCTTTTTCAGTTCTTCCAGCTGCGCTTCGGTTTCAACGCCTTCGGCAATGACCAGCAGTTTGAGATTTTTTGCGATACCGAGAATAAGGGCGACCAATTGCTTGTCCTTTTCATCGAATTCGATGTTGCGGATAAACGTCCGGTCCATCTTCAGAACATCGATCGGCATCGCCGACAGCATGTTCAGAGAAGAATACCCGGTACCGAAGTCATCCATTTCCACTTCATATCCCTTATTGCGCAGGTTCCCGACAACCTGGATGACCTGATCGGCATTTTCCGTATAGGCAGATTCTGTCACTTCGAGCTTGAAGGCATCATGATCTAAATGGTTCCGTTCCAGTATGCTTTCCAGGGTCTCTTCCAGCTGCGGGTCAAAGACATCGATCCGTGAGAGATTGACGGAAACCGGAAGTGTTATGCCGTACCGATCTCTCCATAATGCGATCTGTTCTGCAACATGCGACCAGACATATTTATCCAGCAGACCGATCTGTCCGTTCTTTTCAAACAGCGGAATAAAGTCCCCCGGCGGAATCATGCCCAGCTCCGGATGTTTCCAGCGGATCAGGGCTTCAGCACTGACAAGTTTCGGCGGTTCTGCCTGAATATCATATTTGGGCTGATAGAACACTTCGAATTCCTCAGCATCCAGGGCATGGCGAAGATCGTGAATCAGCCGCTGTTCATAGCTTTCCCGCTCACTGACCGTTTCGTCGTAAATAATCAGATGTTCTTTATAGTGACCGCGGGCCATCTTGCAGGCGGTACGGGCCCGGTCAAACATCTGTTCCGGTTCCATCTTCTCCCGCCATGGCATGACACCCATTCGCAGCTGAATAATCGCATTCGGCAGAATCTTATCCAGTCTTGCCTGGATCCGGTCAAATGCCGCTTTATAGTCCGTCATGTGACGGCAGTAGATATCAAAGCGGTCCGCTTCAAATCTTCCTGCGATTCCCTGGTTTTCCTTTGCGATCAGGTGAATCTCATCTCCAAGCGTTCTGAGAACCTGATCTCCAAGGTCCCTTCCGTGCAGTGCATTGATGGAATGGAACTGCTCGATATTGAGAACAATCGCATCCATCGGCTGGTCCGGATGTTCCCGGTACATGCGTTCGGCATACTGGAAGAAGTACTTGCGGTTATAAAGTCCGGTTAGATCATCGGTTTCCGTAGCGGAAATCAGCCGGTTCGCCGTGCGGACTGCCTTGATATTCTGGATCAGCAGATAGAGGATCACCAGAAATATGACACCTGCAACCGTCAGCACGATTGCCAGATTATCAATCAGAAAGTCTTTCAGCGTCAGTTTGGCATCCGCCGTAATATAGTACGACAGTGACGCATCCACGGAAGAATCGGGAATGATGCTGGTGATTTTTGCCAGTATGGAATACAGATCCGTCATTCCCTTTTTAACCGCAAAACAGTAATCCATTTCCACACCGATGGAGAATGTGGTCAGATGGTATTTTTCACATTTTCTGGCGATGTTGTTGTACCGGTAGTTGCTGATGATTATGCAGTCGGCAGAACCATTCGCTACCGCCTTCAGACATTCATCTGTATTTTCAAAGTATTTCCGTTCCCAGGCAGGAAAATGTTTCGAAAGGAATGCATCGTAGTTCGGGTTCCCTTTATTGACGGCAGCAGTTACACTTCTGCCTTCCACAAGGATGTTGGGATCTGCCGTGCGTACGACCGCATACATCTCGGTATCCATTAAGGGCGGCGTCATGAACACATTCTGCTGTTCCGCCTCATACCCGCTGAGATTGGCCGGGAACACACAGTCCACTTCCCCTCTCTGCAGCGCATTCATTGCCTCTTCCGCTGTCGGATAGGAAACTGCCTCAAAATCAATATGGGCATTTGGAATACAGTCCGACGCAAGATCCAGATAGTCTTTTAATACACCGGTCAGTTCTCCGGTCGTCTTGTCTTCCTTGCAGAATGCAAGATAGTCATCCTGATATCCGACACGAATCGCTCCGTGATCCGCAAGCCAACCGGTCTCCTTCGCAGAAAGAAAACCATTTGCGCCGGATCCGCGAAGATACTTTTCAAACATCTGTGAATTATAGAACCGGTTTTCGTCCTGGATCTGGTTCATCGCAAAGTTCAGGTCTTCAAGAAGATCCGGCCGGTTTATGTTCACTGCGAAATAGTAATCAGAAGCTCCGATTTTATGAACCGGGACCGCACAGGTCGGATCCAGAAAAGAATCCACCGTGACATAGGCATCCAGTTCCCCGTTCTGCATCTTCTCCAGTGCTTCTTCTTCGGTACAGGAGAGTTCCGTGATTTCAGAATGAACGTTGTTTTCTGCTTCCCATTCTTTGTACAGTTCTGCCTGCAAACTGCCGTAACTCACACCGACCTGCTTTCCGTTCAGGGTGGAATAATCGGTAAGCGAGATTTCTTCGTTGCCGGGTGCCTTGAAAATGTAGTATTCCTCTGTACCCATCGGCAGCGTGGAATACAGCATAAATTCTTCCCGTTCCGGCAGATAGGAGATATCGCTCATCAGGTCGATCTCCCCGTTTTTCAGCATGTCCAAAAGATCCGGCCAGCTGCCTTCTACGTATTCATAGGTCCAGCCGTTATAAGCAGCCAGCTTTAGCTGATACTCATAGGCATAACCGGAGCGTCTTCCGTATCCATCCAGGTGGTTATAAGTCGAATCGTACCATCCAACTCGGACAACCTTATGATCCTCTTCTTCTCCATGTACAGAAATCGGAAAAATCATCTGTACAAGTAACGTAAAAAACAGGGACAACAGGGTCATCCGCTTTACTCTTTCCGAAACGCGCATTTGTTCTGCCTCCGTAAGATTATTGTAGTTCTTTCATATCTAATTCAGCTTTACCATTTTAATTAGTAATTCTGTAGATATCTAAATATTATCAGTTATCTACTCCAGTGAATGATGAAAAAAACGACTTCTCGTTAAGAAGCATTTCTGAGCAATCCGTACCAGGGTGCCCTATACTGCTGAAATACAGCCGTTCATAATTCTCTATGATATAGGGTCCCATTTTCAAGAGAATACAAAAAAGGAATTGAGACCTTTCACCATTTTCCGGGCAAAGATTCCTCAATTCCTTTTGTTCAATTCATTCAGCCGCCAATGTATTCATAGTAGCCGCAGATTGTCTTTCCTTCATTGGAAATACTTTCAGCTGCAGCCTTCGCGCAGGCAAAGCGTTCTTCAATATTCTCTTCCTGTCGTGCGTTGACAAATACGCCAAACCGCAGGCGGACATTGTCCCGAGTTTCCGGTTCCGCGTTCACTTCATCAATAACCTTTTGGAACAGCGGACCATAGTCATCCTGATGCTGGCAATAGAGCAGGAATGTATTTTCTCTCTGTCGGCAGCCGATTCCACTGGTCTTACGGGCAAGCATCTTTATACTCATACCGACGCGGCGGGCCAGAAGATCGCCAAACGACTTCCCAAATTCCTCATCGGTATCATCCGATCGTTTCACTTCACATACAACCGCATCGTAAATGGTATCCTTGAACTGCTGATCAAAGCGGTTTACATAACGAATGAAATAATTGATATTGAACAGTCCGGTCAGAGTATCTTTCTCCGTATGACGGATCAGATCACGTGTTTCCGATAACTCAATGCATTTGGCGATACGGGCTTTTATGATATCAACATCGGGATAGGGTTTCGGAATAAAATCCATCGCGCCGACCTTCAGACTGTCGAGTTCTGCATTCTGATCGATCGTCAGAACAATTACCGGAATGGATACCAGATCCTTATCTACCTGCATTGCGGTCATGACTTCACGGCCGGTCATCTTCGGCATGTAGAGATCGAGCAGAACGAGTGCGATCTCATCTTTATGTTCCCGAAGAATTTCCATAGCCTCCTGACCGTCAGCCGCATAGAAGATATCATAGTCATCCGAGAGAAGGTCTCCGAGAATCTCCCGGTTGGATGTGACATCATCGGCAATCAGGACATGTTTCCGTATATTGATCATCGGAAGATCATCGGTTATATCTTCACTGTCGGAAAGATCCGGTTCTTCCCCTCTGCTTACCGCGCCAAGGGTCTTAAGCAGGTTCTTTTCTTCATACATCGCAGAATCCGCGCGTTCAAATACTTCATGAACATTCTGATCCTGCTTAGGAACATAATCACCCAGACCGCCTGAAACAACCGCATCGTCCGTTTCGATATTTGCAGCAGAACGTCTGTGAAGTTCATGCATGAGCATTTTCCGATTTTCATAGTCCCTGCCGGTCAGAATTACCACAAACTCATCCCCACCGATACGGTATACCGGGCTGTGCCCGAAAATATCACAGATCATCTTGCACGATTTGCGGATATGCTCATCTCCCGCATGATGACCGAGTGTATCATTTATTGTCTTAAGATCATTCACATCACAGACGACAATACCAAAATCCGGAAGTGTCCCTTTGGCCATTTTGTCATTCAGAGCTTTTTCCATTTCCAGATAAGATTGTTTACTCTTAACACCAGTAAGACCATCCTGGTAGGCATGACCGTGTACCTGGGCAATCTGTGTTTTGAGTTCCGTCTGCATGGACTGGATATGAGCCCCCAGCGATTCAATTGAAACAGGTTCTTCATTCGGATCCGATTCGTTTTGATCCGCTTTCGAATCTTCAAGATCATTTCCCATTTCATGCATCAGCGTACTGGAAAGCTCATTCAGCTGATTATGAATCGTTCCGATCTTCTGCTCTGTTCTGGAAACAATGGTAACAACGATCGCTGCACCAATTAACAGAGACAGGAATGCGATAATTAACGTTGTTCTGGTCAAATTTGCAAGTTGTTCATCATACCATTCCGCACTGAAGTCTACAGCAATAATTCCCGCGACGTTTCCATCTGAATCATAAACCGGGCTGTATGCGCTGTAGAATTTTCCCCAGGAATCTTCGTAGTAGGTGTTATCCGCGGAAGGAGTTCCCTTGCTTGCTTTATCCAAAGCCTCTGTATAAACAATCGGGGATCCGAATTCACCCGGATCATCTACGGTAGGATCCAGGCCAAATGTGAAGTTACCGTTTCCCTCATCGCGAATACAGTAAATATACTTGAGATCGATATTATCCTGGAAATAGGTCAGAGTCCGCATGATAGACTCGTATCCTTCCGTCCCCTTATCTGCAGGCGAAACGGTTTTCAGTACATCTCCGTCGATCATCGCTGCCGCAGTATTGGAAATGTCGAGCATACGTGTCTGCATCAGCGTGATCAACGATTTTTTTGCCTGACGTACTAACAGATATCCAAGTGTGATCATTACGATCAGCAGAAAAGCAATCATCAACACCAGATATTTCGGAGTTTGCTTTGACTTGATTCGTTCCTTCATAAGTTATCCCCGTGGTTCTATTCTTGATTCTGCCGCAGCAGAATACCATTCAAGCTTTTCTTATTATAAAAAATATTTGAAAATGAATGAAACCCATCAGTTTTTGTTCTCTGTCCAGAATCCATAAACGGTTCTGTTTTCTAGCCGTTCAAAACCTCATTGACATGAATTTCCATATAGCGGCTTCTTACACTCGTCAGCTGTTGTTCGATCAGCAGTTCTTCAAGCAAGGAGGCAATCTCTTCCGCAAGACAGATGATGCTGTCTTTAAAATTAGGCCGGTTCGGATGATATTTGGTCCCGTTCCAGGCATCCGGGCGGATCACCGTTTCGGCAAGTTCCTGAATTTTTGCAGTAAAGAGTCCTTCTTCATCCAGTTCTTTCAGGGCACGGAACGTCCATTTGTAATATGGTGGGTAGGTTCTCTTTAACAGGAAATACAGTTCCATCGCTGAGCGGATCCCCTGTGAGCGGCAAAGCTCGGCAGCCACCGTATCCCTACGGGTCATACATCTTGCGTAATTCACCTGTAACGCAGAGGCATATTCATGAAGCTGCTGAGAGATCCGAATTCTCCATACCCGTTCTGGGTAATACTCCAGCAGCATATTTCGAAATGCCGTAAAGACTCCCAAATCATCTCGGAAAACGACTCCGTTTGTTGCGGTTTTCAGGCAGGAATGATCCAGCCTCTGCCAGTCTTCTTCGCTCAGCCTGCAGTGTTCAATATCACAGTCCACCTGAAGAATATCGGAATAGAAATTATGGATCGTCATGACCCCTCTCCGCTCTCGCAGGCGTTCCGTATAATACGATCGTTCTTCACGGTCCACCAGCTCGTTATAGGCAATCGAAAGCTGGTATCCGAACCGTTTGAGATCTTCATCGGTCACCCAGAGACAGACGCCCGTACCAAAATCATGGTCCCGGGAAATCTCATCATCATATCCGAAACAGTCGGAGCCTTCTCCGGCAATTCCGACTGCGATCCGGTCTTCATATTCCGAAAACCTGGTATGGATGAGATCCGCAACCGCGGTTTCATAAAAGCGACGGTTTTTTTCCGTAACGTCAGTCATACAATCCTCGTTATCCTGGTTCAGCAGTCCTTTTCCGGGATCTTCTCAAACAAAACGGTCTGTTCTTTCATCGATATCTTCCCAACTTTGAATCCATATTCGGGAAGTTCTTTCTTATACTTCAGAAAGGAATGGTCCAGGGGAACGCCTGCGATTTTTTCAATCTCTGAAAACCGAAGGGAAAACCGCTCGGTTCCGTTCTCGCTAATCCACTTCCACAATGCTTCGTATTTTCCCATATCTGTGATTCCTTATCGTTACCTGATCCAGACCGCTGTGCCTGCCGCATCGATTGCCGGATAATCCTGTTCCGGAGAAGTCAGCGTACTGCGGCAGAATGGCAGGATTCCAATATCAACCGTATCCCCCCGGTCTGCCTCGTCCACCGAATAAGCAAATACAAGGTGGTACCATCCGTCCGCATTCTGAACAATCATCGATGTGACGGTATCCGAACCCGCATAGGGTTTATAGCGCTGGATGGACCGGATCTCTGCCTGGCGGATCAGGAACAGCGACGGTTCCTTCCCTTCCTGAAACCCATCATAGTCAAAATTCTGGTTATATTCCGTTTTGCCATCCGTTTCGTTTCCTTCAAAGAGATCTGAATGATCCAGGATAAAGGAAGTCTCTGCCTCACTGAGGCAGTAGGACTCGTTCCGCATCCCTTCCATATAACTGATCATTGCCGCCGCAGAAGGTACCAAAGAGCCCTTCTGATAAAACACAGGATAAGAACGGACGGTATCCGAATAGCGGATCGTTCTGATCATCCTACCGTCGAACTGATTGCCGGCAAACACTCCGGTCATCTGAACTTCGTGACCGCTTTCCTCATAAACAAAGGTTCCGCTGCCTTCTGCCAGTCCCTGACGGACTTCGCCGGTGTAGCTGCCTTCCAGCATTTCCGAAGTAGTATTTATACGAAACGAATCGGCTGTGATCGTGCCGGTTCCTTCCGGCAGGCCATTGTTCCAGGTGCCGTTGTAAGAAAAGGACTCCGATTCAAAAACACCATTGCCGGATGGGAGCTGATCCGCAGCTTCCCCGGTATAGCTGCCGCTGTACGTCTGATCCTGATAGGTAACACGGTAAGGCACATTCTCTGCTTCTCCGGAAATCCAGACGCCTTTTTCAAACAGACCTTTTACACTGGCATTCTGATCCAACAATGCCGTGCCCTCTCCGTCCGGCAGTTTCCGCTTTACTTTGCCGGTATAGACCGCAGGAACGGTACTTTGAAAAACGGTGATCTCGGTTTCCATGTTTTTGGCAGTACAGCCGGCAAGCAGCACTATTGAGAGAATCAGGGGAATGTGTTTTTTCATGTTGTCTATTTTATATCAGCACGAGCATACATGTCAGACTGTCTTTTTCCCGGAAATTTAGTTAGCATTAATGACATATGAAGAAATCAGTCAAAAACATTGCAGTTTTGGGCATTGCAGTGCTTACGGCAATTCCTTACACCCTGAATGCCGATGCAGAAATGATAACGAAAGCCTGGGGTCAGGGCAGTTCCAATACGTATATCCTTGGTCTGAATAATGCCGTCGGCTCAGCAATCAATGTCTATACACTGCAGGGATCCGAACCGTCGATCATTCACCATACCGGTAATTACAATGGCATCAACTACGATATGCTGGAAGTCAAACCCTCAGAAACGACATTCATCAAAATGGATTATATGGGGCATGCGGAATGGCTCAATGACATTTATGACTGGGGAATGATCAGTGAAGGATATGTACGTGCCGGCGGAATCAACGCGAATTACTATTCCTGGATCACGAATCCCAATTATGGTCAGCCCGTAGGTGGTCTACGGATGGCCGGGAAATGGACCAGCTTCCAAGGAGAGCCGAATCTGCCGGATTATGGCAGCGGCTATGTTACAGCTTACTGGGATCGGGCCGGACTGATGCGGCTGGTATACAGCGGAGAAGATGCGGTCAACGACACGGGATGGATCGGTGAAAAAGTAGAATCAGAATGCGCGGTTTCCGGCTCCTATACTTATATCGTAGATGGGGAGCGGAAGGATCTCACCGGCGGTTACGGATGGTACGCCTATCACAGCAACGACTATGCCTTCTGCTGTCTTGCCCAGAAAGAAGACGGCACCTATTTTCTGATCACTTTCTGGAACGGCATGCGGGATGAATCCGTACAGGATTTTCTGCTGAGTATGGATGTGTATAATGCCCTTCGCTTTGATGGAGGAACCAGCACTTCCATGTGCTATGAATCCGATCTTCTGCTCGATGAAGTTACCGATTGAATGCGATAATCTATCTATACAGATCTTTATCTTGTAACCCCACCTGTCTATGCCCGGAATGTCCGGGCTTTTATCATTCAAGGCGAAAAGAAAGGAACCGATCCACTGGATCAGTTCCCCTTTTCTGTTTTGTTCTTTCTGGAACGGCTGTCGGATTAATCCTGTCTTACACCAATGACAATGTGGTTGTTGTCACTTTCACGTGTCTTGATGGTTTGCAGGGAATAAGGCGTCGCCTCTCCGTTCTTCAGTTTGCGGAACGATACGGTAACTGCCTCTTCCTGTCCAGCCAGCTTGATCAGGTTCGATTTGCTGGTTGCTTCTCTGACCTTCGAAACATCTTCTTCGATTACACCTTCCACCAGTTTCTCACGGGCTTCGGTAAAGAAGTTCGATCCGCCTGGACGGATTTCAAGTTCTCCTTCCTTGCCGGTGTAGAACTCAAGATAGAAGTCGGTGACTACATCTACATAGAAGATGCTCTCAAAGTCACTCGTCAGCGCCTTGGAAATACTCATATAGGTTTTCTTGGTCGCTGGTGTAACTACATCTTTTGCTTCGGCACGCTCGATCAGGAACCGATCGAATTCTTCCGGCGGTACCGGCTTCGAGAAGTAGTAACCTTGTACGAGATCACAGCCCATTGCCTTCAGGACGAGATACTGTTCTTCGGTTTCAACACCCTCAGCAACAACCGGTACATGCAGGTAGTCTGCAATGTCGATGATCAATTCGATCATGCGGACATCCCGGTTTTCACCGAATGCACTACGGATAAAGCTCATATCCAGCTTCAGAGCATCGATTGGCAGATGTGACAGCATACCCAATGACGAGTAGCCGGTACCAAAGTCGTCCATTTCGATACGGAAGCCCATACCCATACCGCGCAGATCCTTGGCGGTAGAAATAACCTGATCCGAATCGCCGGTATAAGCCGACTCCGTGATTTCCAGAACCAGATCCTCCGGATTGAGTCTGTATTCCTCCAGAATCTCTTTAAAGATGCTCTTCAGGTTTGGTGTCAGCATATCAATACGGGATACATTCACGGATACCGGAACAGAGTAGCCGAACCGGTCTTTCCAATCCCGAATTCTTGCGGCAGCTTCACGCCATACGAACTGGTCGAGATCGAGAATCAGACCATTGTCCTCAAGCAACGGGATAAACACACCCGGGCTGATCATGCCAAGCTCAGGATGATTCCAACGCACTAGCGCTTCCGCACTGGACAAGATCGGCTTGTCAGGACGAATGTCATACTTGGGCTGGAAGTAAACCACAAAGTTGTTGTTTTCCAGGGAAGGCTTGAAGTCTTCCAGCAGGCGTTCCCGGTAAAGTTCCGCCTCATGCATTTCGGTATCGTAAATACCAATGGCTTTCCGATATCCGCTTCTGACCATGTTTGCGGCAATCTTTGCATAATCGAAACGGCGTTCGATCGGCAGTGACTTGTCTACCTGGGAATAGACGCCCATACGCAGACGGACACGGTTTGAAGATACATCATCATCCACCAGGCCTTCTGATGCCTTGTCCAGAATACTTTCATAATCATCCCTGTGCGGGCAGTAGATCATGAAGGTATCTGCCCCACGCCGGCATGCCACACCGCCGACTTCACGGGAGATCTGACGAACCTGTCGTCCGATACGGGCAAGTACGCTGTCACCATACTGCTTACCATAACGTTCGTTAAGCATATGGAAATTGTTAACGTCCAGAACAATCGCATCCATCGCCATATCATGATAGTGCTGGTCATACATCCGAACATAACGCAGGAAGTAATCCAGGTTAAGAAGGTTTGTAAGACTGTCACGTTCTGTGGATTCGATGATACTGCGCTTTTCAGTAAGTTCAATACACCGGGTGACACGGGCCTGAATGATTTCAGCAGAAGGATAAGGTTTCGGAATGAAGTCAATTGCACCGATCTTGAGACAGTCGACTTCTGCCGTCTGGTCTGCCGTCATGACGATGACCGGTATACCTTTGAGCTCATCTTCTTCTTTCATTACTTTCAGTACTTCCATGCCGCTCATCTGAGGCATCTGAAGATCCAGCATTACAAGGGCAATGTCATCTTTATGTGTTTTGACCTGTTCCAGAGCTTCAATACCGTCCGAAGCGTACAGGAGATCATAGCCTTCATTGAGCATATTGCCAAGAATGACCTGATTGATATGTTCATCTTCTACGATGAGGATGTGACGTTTGAGATGCAGAATTTCCGCATCTTCATCCATCGGGAACATCGGTTTCCCTTCTGTCTCTGCATCTTCACGCGAGATCGCACCCATGCCCTTCAGCAATTTCTTTTCTTCATACATCAGGGAGTCAGCACGTTCAAACACGTCATGGAAGCAGTTGTCTGTTTCTGGTTCATAATCAGACATACCACCGGAAATGACAACATCCTTTTTACTAATATGCTCTACAGAGCGATCATGCAGTGTCAGAACTAACTCCTTACGGATAATAAAATCACGGCCAGTTAATACAACGACAAACTCATCTCCGCCTGTCCGGTAAACCGGACTGTGCTGGAAAATGTCGCAGATCATCCTGCTTGCTTTAATAATGTACTCATCACCCGCTTTATGGCCAAGCGTATCATTGATAACTTTCAGGCCATTTACATCGCATACAACGACCGCAAATTTCTCTGCTGTTTTTTCCTGAATGGTGGCGTCGATCTGATTCTGATTTAAGAGGAAGGCATGCTTACTCTTGACACCGGTCATAGGATCCGTAAGCGCGGCAGTACGTGCTTCATCTCGTTCCAGCGTAGCCTTCTTTTCCCACTTATTGCTTGTGGAGTAATTAATGAGCATTACACCGATTGACATACCAAACAAAACCGCAATTACAAGCGCACTTGTATTATCTGCAGCATGGAGCCGAAGAAGCCGCTCATTCAGAAACTCTTGTTTATCTTCACCAGAAATCTCGCCACTAGCCACATTTTCTATATATTCCGAGATCTCTGCCATAACGACATTTTCCCGTTCTTCATTCAGACGTTCTGCCCAGGTCATTCCATTCAGGACGACAAAGGCAAGCAGAACGATCCAGACGAAGACCGATTTACCAAATTTCCGTTCATGATCTTTTCGAATAACGAAGTTGAAATAAATCAGACCAAGAATTGACCAGACAGCCATGAGAACATAGGTTTCGGTCTCAATGGTGTAGTCAGAGAACGCACTTGGGAAAAGTAAGAAGACCAGGAAAGCAACCAGTATGAAAAGACAGATACCACTGATGAAGTGATTCTTTTTCACACCCTCCTTTCCAGATACCTTGAATACCGCAACGGATACAAAACCATAGATGATGGTCGCTCCAATTGTCGTGGTGTCTACGATCCAGCCAATCGCCGTTCTGCCAAGGAACGGTATGGGCAAAGAGACCAGAAGTACCAGAAGAATTGCTTTGGCGGGAATTTGTTTTTCATTAAGCTCCGCATAGCGTTTGGGCAGGATGCCATCCCGTGCAACGGCATAACAAAGACGGCTGACAGTACGAAGCATACCGATCAGACTTGTCAGTACCAGTGACATCAGAGATGCCATCAGGATATAAACGCCAGTATCTCCAAGATAATAGTAAGCGGCATAGAACGCAGGAAGACCCTGGATCCCTTCAAACTCATTCAGTCGGCTGATGTAATCAAGCCAGCTGGTGCATCCTTCCGGATAAGCGGAAACACTCATTAGAACGATGAAAATATACAAAGCGGTCGTGACTGCTACCGAAATAACCAGAATACGAAACAATTTATTGTGATTAAAATGATATTCTTCCGAAGAATGCGATACACTTTCAAAACCGATAAACGCCCACGGTGAGATAAAGGCAATTCGAATCACCTGCCGTAAGACACTTGTGTCCGGAATAAAGGCCGGACTCATCGACATCCCGGAACTCTTGTGACCGATCATCGCAACTGCAAAGCAAACCGTTATACCGATGGTAAACAGCAGTACCATCACTTCCATTGCGTATGCGGTCATCTTTTTGCTCTTCATGCACAAGAAGCCGACAAGCCACATTCCAATCAGTGTCACGAGCGCTTCACCAAGATAGACTTCATAACCGAAAACCGTAAAGAGATATCCAACTTTGAAGACTCCATGCAGGAAGTAACGTGCAAACAGTGGAATACTCGTGGCATTCGCCCAGAAGATTGAGATATAGATCAGGAACATGAACCACGCAATCAGAAAGGCAAAGTCATAACCGAAGATTTCCTTGACATAGTTGTACAGTCCGCCTACACCCGGGTAGCGATTCGCCAAGAAATGATAATGACTTGATACCATTACCATCATGGCAAAACCAATCAGCAGACCAATAATAGAACCCATCGGTCCTGCCTGGGAAAGATAGGTACTGCTGGTAACAACCAGCGAACCCCAGCCTATGGCCGAGCCTACCGACAGAGCCCAAACCGCAAGTGGCGAGAGATAGGGCTTTAATTCGGTTGTTTTATTGGTGTTAGGTGTTTCGCTCATAATAATCCTCCGTTACAGCATAGTGCCGTCGTAAATCTGTCATGAGACTGTTAGAGTAAACTTAATATAGTTAATCATAACAAATCCGGATTAAAACATGCCTTATATTCTATAAAATTATAATTTTTAACTTATACATTTAATTTAAAGCCCACGCAAATGCCTTTGCTGTTCTGAGATCAGAGTCCTGAAAATGATTGCCCTGATTCCATTCCAGTTCCGTAATAATTCCTTTTTCCTTGAGTAACAGGTTTGCGCTGCGAATGCAGTCTCCGACAGATGCCATGATGGGATTTCGTGTCTTTTCCTCTTTGTCTCCAAGGCTTAAATACACCTTTTCCGTCAATATTTCATGGCTCTTCATGTAATCAACAAAACCCGGAAACCAGATGGATGGTGATGCCGCTGCCACCGAATCGAATGTATCTGTCTGATATGCCGCCCACAACGAGAACAATGCGGCCAAAGAATACCCGCCGATAATATATTTTTTTCTCTTATCAGTACAAATATTCAGTATTTCTTCAAGGGTATCCTTTGCACCGCCTCCGAAATTGTCCTTCCCGAATACTGCGGGAGCAGTCCATGGAGAAAGCTGGTCATTCCACATGTCAATTTTGATTGCAATAAGATGAAAATCCGTCTTTGAAAGCCGCTTTATTTCATTTATTTCATTTTCAATAACAGACAAATCCTGCTTATCCACAGGCTGGATAAGTACTGTTTCTGCTGCAGAATTTCCATATTTATACATTGTTATACGAATTCTCCATGATAGTTTTCGAACAAACTCGGTTGAACGATCAGAGTGACAGTAGAATGCAGGTTTCGACATGCCTTGGGACAATAGCGTGAATAAAAACGCCGCTATCTACGCTGCCCACACGACCCTCGACGTCAGGAATATGCCGTTGACCGGTTAAGTCAGGGTATTCGAATCGATATTATGGCCTCGATAAACCGGAATTTAACGCGCTCTGTATTACAGCTTCAATACTGCGACGATTTCGTCGCCATCCATTTCGCCATTTTCCATAAAGCCGAAGGAGCGGTATAACGCTCTTGCCACCTCGTTCTCAGGCTCGTAAGAAAGGGAGCAATACTCAGCTTTTCCGCAGGGCCACGTTCTGATAAAGTCAAGAGCCAGTTTTATCGCCTCTCTGCCGTAACCGCGTTTTTGATATCGCTTGTCAATCATCAAACGCCAGAGGGAGTAATTGTTGACCAGTGACTTTGGGGCTTCAACGTCATCCCAATTCTCATACATCGCGGCCTCGTTAAAACCGATCATCAGGAACCCAACCGGTCTTTTGTCGTTATAAATGGCAAATGGAAACGCAGCTGTGGCCGAATCCCGCACACCGTAAGCTTGGACGATACTTACCCAGTTTACCGCAACGAATTTTTTCTGAGATTTGAATACCTTCAGATCAACAATCTCCCATATGTTAGTTGAATCGATTTTTTCAAGATGTATCATATCTGTTTTGCTCTCACAAATCTCGATTTGTTCATTTCTTCGTCATCAATGTCACGCACTCGACATGGCTTGAGTTGATATGAAGTACGTCTAATGCTACCGGTCGTTCATGGTAACTGCTCAATAGCATTTTTTACTCCTACTCTCGTTCGCGAGAACTGCTCAATGGCAAAAATCGCGTTTCTTCCGTTCACGGTAACTGTTCGACGCTTAGCCGATCATACAAACTGAATGCCTGCCGACTGCAAATCTCTAATAATCGAGATCATGTCATCATTATTGCTATTGACCTCGAGTACCATTTTTCTTGGCATACCGTCATCAAAACACGAGCAGAAGTGATCCAGGAACCTAACCTTCAGATCCTCGTTCCCGAAGTAGGTATTAAGATCACCCATGTGAGCCATCAACCTTCCTGTTGCAGCTTTGCGCTTACCCCAGAGATGAACACCGCCAATAAACTGTCTTATGAAGAAGTTTTGTTGTCTTTGCTCTGACAACTATAAGATACACGCTGATGCTTAAACCTACTTAAAATCTGGACAGGTCTCCCTTCATAGTATATAACCATATATAGTATGGAAAACAAAAGACAAAGAAGATGAGAAAGGAGAATCGTCATGGAAGATAAGATAACGTTGAGTCTCGAGGAACTTGAATCCATAGCGGGCGGCGATATTCTTCAGGACAGAATGAACGCCGAAGAGAAGGAACATTATAATAAGCTGCATAAACGCTTCGTAGATGTTGGAGTCGATTATCTCAATGGAGACGCAAGCAAAGCTGAATATGATGCTGCAAAAGATGAGTTGTGGAACTACGTTGTCGAGATGCAAAAAAAGTATAATTACTGACTCATATCAGCGGGAATCAGAATTGCTGAACTGCAAGAGATAAACGATACGAACCCATACATGCATGGCTTAGTCAGATGACTGGGCCAATTTTTTTCTACGCCGCACACCTCATTTGAGATGTGCGGCTCTTTTTTTGAAAACATTTTGAACTTGGTAAGTTCAGAATACCCACTCCGGCAGGCTTAAGGGCCTGCCTTTTTTATTTCTCAATTCCTCAGAAAGTGCCATTTTAAGCCATTTTCCGATAGTACAGACCTGAACTTACCGAGTTTTTGGGATTCCGAATGCTTCAGGTAGTATGGCCTTAGCACGCGGGAACCATCTGCGCAGGGTGTTTCCGCTTCCGCGTGACTATAACTGAAAAATAGATTCTGTGCCGATCACCGGAAGTGAGGTGCAGCCGAAATGGAGATATCCATCAAGCTGCCCTCACCCCGTGTGGTCTGGTTCTGCATGTAAAGAGCTCTCTGTTTCGGCAAAGCCGAAGGAGGGCTTTTTCGTGCAAAACAAAGACAATCATTACAGAGACTTTAGTAACCGTAAACCTTTCAACAATGTTCCTTGCCGCCCTGACGAGACCTTGGCACCGGTCGTCATTGATGACGACTTCCATGACTATCTGAAGGAGCTGGGGCTGATCTGGGATAATGCAGAAACCTGGCACTTCCCGAGATGCGGAGAAGGTGTTCCGGTCGCCTTCATCCAGGTCAAGAAATACGAGCTGGACCAGTCCATGAAATACTTCAACGATCAGGTCAGCCGCTACCTCAAGCGTTTTCAGAAGGATGAGTGGAGCGAATTCGCCTCCATCGAGGAGATGCTGGAAGCGGCAGAAGACGATGACCGCAAAGGCTTCGATCCCACCGGCACAACCGAGCACGAGGATAACTTCATGCTGGAGATGTGCTTCAATTCGCTGCTGGAAGACCTGGCTAAGTTGGACCCGACCTACGCTCACATCATCCAGATGCTGCGTGACGGAGCCAAGAAAGGCGAGATCCTGACGGAGGTAGACCTCGGGACCGAGAAGACCCAGAGCTACGCGTTTATCAAAAAGGTTCAGGTCATCGCAAAAGAGATCTGGGATAAGAATTACCGTTGATCTATATCAGCGCTGACGAAGGAGCAGTCGGTTTAATTCCGGCTGTTTTTTTTATAGATGAGAGTATTAAGAATTCTGTCAACTCAACCCACCCGTATAACCATCTTATCAACTCAACCCTGTCCTTTAACAATGTTGTCAACTCGACCTGCCCTCCTGGAGCAGTTTCCGCAGAGTCGTTTTGAGCAATAAAAAACAAGGCATTTCC
Organism: Solobacterium sp.; assembly: GCA_017512725.1. GTDB lineage: Bacteria > Bacillota_I > Bacilli_A > Erysipelotrichales > Erysipelotrichaceae > Bulleidia. Next base: position 21,299 of record JAFWEW010000032.1, on the reverse strand, counting down.
GTAAGCAGACCTTTTCAATTCCTCTCCCTGCTCGCGGAAACGCCTTGTATACTGGGCTTTTCAGCTACCTTATGTATTTTGTCTTGACATCAATACTACGCACTCGACGTGATCCGTAAAACAGAACATATCAACGGGTATAATTCTTTTTATTTCATACCCATACCTGCTTAAAATTTCACAGTCTGTCTTCTGTGTTTCCGGATTGCAGGAAACATATACGATTTTCTTTACCTCGCTACGGCCAAGTGCTTCGGAAACGGTCTTGCCCAAACCACTTCTAGGCGGATCCGCAATTACAACATCTGGATTTATTTCATTCTTGTACAGATAATGCGCTATATCATCACAGATAAATGAAGCATTTTTGATTCCGTTCTGTTTCGCATTTTCTTTAGCGTCTTTGATTGCCTGGGGCACGACTTCTACGCCGGTCACATGTTTCACCGTTTCTGCCGCAAGCAGTGTGATCGTACCGATTCCACAACAAAGATCCACCACTTCATCACTGCTCTTAAGCTGAGCGAGATCAAGTGCAGTCCGATACAGCACCTCGGTCTGAACCGGATTTACCTGAAAAAACGAATGGCAAGAAATCCGGAAGCGAATCCCAGAAATCTCATCAAAGATATAGCCCGGTCCATAGATCACTTTTTCCCGGTCTCCCAAAACCATAGATGTCTTTCGGTGATTCTGATTTACGATAATGGTTTTGATCTCCGGATGGATCTGAAGCAGTTTTGAAACAAGCTTCTTCGATCCCGGCAGTTCTCTGCTTCCAATAACGATCACCAGCAGAACGGAACCGTCACTTCTGGATACCCGTACATACAAATGTCTCAGGATACCGAAACCGGTATCTTCATGATAAGCAGTAAGTTTCATGCCGTCTGCAATTTCCGTAAAGTCTCGGATAATGGCATTGGCGGTTTCATTCTGGATCAGGCAGTCTGAGGTCGGTACGATGCGGTGTGTCCCCTCTTCATACAGTCCAGCGATCAAATGACCGTCTTTCGTTCTGCGGAATGAGGCATAAACCTTATGACGATAATGAAAAGGATCCTCCATTCCGAGAACCATTTCCACCTTCTTGTCCGGATAGAGACGCATAATCTTTTTTCGTTTTTTATGCAGTGTTTCCGGATAGGAAGTGGTAATCATTGTGCAGGCGCCGCACTGTTTCTGTACCGGACACTTCAAAGAATCACCTCATACATGGTCTTTACGACTTTGTCAGTTGCACCCTTCAGTACTTTATAGCTTTGATGACCGCAGGCTACAAGAAGATAGTTTTCAACTCCGATTGCCTGAGCGGTTTCCATATCATGAATACTGTCACCGATGAACATACAGTCCTCCGGTCTGACACTGCTGGAATCCATCCACCCTTTTGCCAGATCGATCTTGGAATGCGCCAGATCATTGTCGATTCCCATGATCTCTTCAAAATACTTGGCTATCTTGAGCTGTTCCGTCTGTTTTTCGAGTTTATCGTGGCGGCAGGCAGAAAGGATCACATTCCGATATCCAAGCGACGAAGATTCCTGTATCTTCTCCATTACCCCGTCAATCAGCGTGCAGGTATTGAAACCGAGATCATATAAGTAATTGAATTCCACGGAAACCTCTTCATAGGATTCCCGTTCAAATGTATATCCGAGCTTCTTGTAGTAATCGATCACCGGGAAACAGAACAGATCCTTATAATCTTCAAGCGTGTATTCGGAAAACATTTCCCGCTCCTTGAGCATAAATTTTTCCACATCCAGACAAAGCTTTACATCATCAATAATCGTTCCGTTGTAGTCCCAGATAATCGTTTTCATAGCGATGCTTATTATAAAAGAAAAGAAGCTCTCCTTCTACGGAAAGCTTCTATCTCTTACGCCTTTTTCAGAATTTCCTGCCAGAGACTGACGGAGGCATCACTCGGCATGCGCCAGTCGCCTCTCGGGCTGAGGGTAACCGTACCGACCTTCGGTCCATCCGGCAGACAGCTCCGTTTGAACTGCTGGTAGAAGAACCGGTTATAGAAGCGGGATAATGCAGTGCGAATCGCCTCTTTATCCAGATCATCATAGGCAAGCATTGCCAATGTCATGATCTTTTCCGGACCAAATCCCCAGCGCATCACATAGTAGAGGAAGAAATCGTTCAGATCGTATTTGCCGATCTTTTCTTCTGTCTTCTGGGCAATGACTCCCTTTTTGTTCGGTGTCAGTTCCGGTGAGATCGGTGTACCAACAATATCCAACAGGACGTTCTTCAGCTTCTTATCCCCGCAGGTCAACGCATACGCGCGGCAGATATACTGGACCAGTGTCTTGGGAACGGAACCGTTGACTCCATACATGGACATATGGTCTCCGTTATAGGTACACCAGCCAAGTGCCAGTTCCGAAAGATCTCCGGTACCGACAACCAGACCATTTTCCATATTTGCCGCATCCATCAGGATATACGTACGCATTCTTGCCTGAGCGTTTTCATAAGTCGTATCCCCATCGCCCTTGTATTCTCCACCATGACCAAGCGTGATCAGATGATCCTTTACCGGAGCTCCGATTTCCACTTCCCGGATCTCTGCCTTCAGGCTCTTCATCAGATCGACCGCATTCTTGTATGTACGATCACTGGTATTGCCTTTGCTTGGCATGGTGTAGGCAATGATACGGACTCCATCGACCAGCTTTCTGGCTTCATTGCATACCAGCAGTGCCAGTGTACTGTCGAGCCCTCCCGACACACCGATCACCAGAGTTTTAATATTCGTTGCCCGGATCCGGGTTGCCAGTCCGTTTGCCTGAATCTCAAGGATCCGTGCACAGCGCTTTGCCAGCTCCGTATCATCCTTCGGCACAAACGGCATGCGGGCAACGGTATAGGACTCTTTCTTCAGGTTTTTGACCAGAAGATCAACAGAGGTTTCCGGCTTGCCGCCAAGCGGCTTTACATGAACCTTTACCCGACGGTACCAGTCATCCGATTCCGTCACAAACGTATTCTGGTGGATCCGGTTATATTCCAGAGCGTCAAGATCAATGACGCCGGTCTTCAGGGTCGGCCTGGAAGGATAGATCATCTCCGCGAGCATCTTTCCGTTGGAGGCGATCATCGAATGTCCGGAGAAGACAAGATCCGTGGATGATTCATCGACGGTGGAACTGCAGTAGATATAGCCGCAGTAACAGTCTGCACTCTGGTGCAGCACCAGGTTCCTGCGGTAATCCGCCTTGCCAATGATCTCATCACTGGCCGAAAGATTGGCAATCAGATTTGCGCCCGCAAGACAGGCATGCGTGCTCGGACGGTCCGGTACCCAGAGGTCTTCACAGATATCAATGCCAAGTACAGCCGATACCGTTTCATCCTCGGCGAGGATATCAATTCCAAACGGAACCCGCTGCCCTGCGATCTGCAGTTCTCTTCCGATGACATCTTTTCCGGAAGTGAACCAGCGGGTCTCATAGAATTCACTGTAGGAAGGAACATTGACCTTCGGAACAATACCGGCAATCACGCCTTCGGATACGATCGCAGCGGTATTGTACAGGCAGTTCTGAAATTTTACCGGGAGACCAACAACTAGCGTCAGGCCTTTTCGCTTTGCGCTTGCCTCTGCAATTTTCCGCAGGCCTTCTTCACAGGCGCTTAATAACGCTTCCTGGTTGAAGAGATCGCCGCAGGTATAGCCGGAAATACACATCTCCGGAAATACGAGAATACCGCAGTCCTTTGCGGTATTCATCATTTCAATGATCGCATCGGTATTGAAGGAAACATTTCCAACCTTCATTGGTACTGCTGCAGTACCTGCCTTGATCATCCGATTCTTCATGCCGTTAATCCTTTCCCGCCGATTACTTCAAGCAGTATGTCATGAAGTTCTGTTGGCGTATCATTGCTCAGCTGCTGAAATTCCCGGTTCATTTCTGCCAGACGTACACGGATCTTCGTACTGGACACGAACCGGGTCGATGCCGGTGTCTCAATCAGCCGGATATACGGTTTCAGTGTTCTCAGATACGGATCGCTGTCGATCAGTGCTTCCGGGTCATCATCGCTGCGCTTCATGCAGACAATGCCGAATTCGTTTGCGATTTCTTCCACATAGCGCCATACCGTTTCCAGCTCCGGCAGCTTGTCGGAGCCAAACAGCAGCGAACACGTATCGCCGCCCTCCCGGAAATGGCACAGGGTTTTGTAAGTGCGCGGCTGGGTCTCCGATTCTATTTCAAACCGCGAAACTTCCATCCAGGGATGATCTGCCGCTACCGCATCCAGCATCTTCAGCCGTTCTTCGTCGGAAAACACATATTCTTTTCCCTGCTCATCCGCAATATAGGTCTGCTTTGTCGGCACAAAGATTACCTTGTCAAAGCCGGTTTCCTTCATCGCAAATTCCGCAAGTTCAATATGTGCGCGGGTCGGCGGATTGAACGCACCGCCGAATACAAGTGCCCTGCTCAAATCTTTCCTCCGTGCAGCTTCTTGTACATGTCTTCCCTGCACTTGGCCACCTTCTGCGTCAGGTCAACGTAATGCTTATGCGGGAATTCCGGACGGAGTTCGGATTCCCATACACGGTTTTCCAGCTGTTCCCGGATATAATCCTTTTTCTGGGCGATGGTCGGAAGATCGATTACCAGTTCGCCATTGAGGATATGCGGGACCAGGATCCGTTCCACATGAACCGGAATAATCGTCTGCAGAGGATCAAACGCATCCGGATCAAGATTGACTACCGTGATCGGGACACCATTTTCAATGACTTCATCATCCATGGCGATAATATCGCACTGTCCCTTCCCGTCTTCATCAAAGACACGCCATGCCATCAGTTTGCCCGGGATGATTGCCTTGGATACGGTATCGGAACATTTCATCTTCGGGGTGTAGGTGCCATCTGCTTCCTTGACTGCGACCAGTTTGTATACACCGCCGAATACCGGATCGGTAGCGCTGGTGATCAGCTTCTCGCCGACCCCATAGGAATCAAAGTGCGCATCTTCATACAATTCCATGTTTGCCATCTTCTTTTCATCCAGGCTGTTGGAGGCAACGAGCTTGATGTATGGCTTGCCGGCTTTGTCCAGTGCCTTTCTCAGACGCTTGTATCCGCGGGCAAGGTCACCGGAATCGATCCGGGCGCTCTTGACGCGTTTGTTCGGATCATCCGGATACTTGGCAATCAGCTCATTATCCAGCTGGATCATGTTCGGAAGACCGGATTCAAAGATGTTGTAGGTATCCAGCAGCAGTGAAACACTGTCCGGATAGGTTTCCGCATAGGCACGGAACGCATCCAGTTCCGTCGGATAGAATTCAATGAAGCTGTGGGCAATCGTTCCCACTGCCTTGACGTCCGGTCCATACTTCATTTCCGCAAGACAGTTTGCGGTTCCGATACAGCCGCCCAGCACTGCGGCATAGGCACCGTCATTGCCGGCACTGGCACCCTGGGCACGTCTTGTGCCGAATTCCATGACGTTTCTCGGCTGATGGATCGACAGACCGGAAATCTTGGTTGCCTTTGTGGCAATCAGGGAATGGAAATTCATTGTCTGCAGGAGATACGTCTCAATCAGGATCGCACCGACCATATCGCACTCGATCCGGACCATCGGTACCTGCGGGTAACATACCGTGCCTTCTCTCAACATGTATACATCGCCCTTCCACTTGTAGGTACGCAGATAATCGCAGAATTCCTGGCTCATTCCCTTGGAGCGCAGCCAGATCAGATCCTGTTCGTTGAAATGATAATTCAGCAGGAACTTGACCAGCTTGTGCTGTCCGCAGGAGATCGCATAACCCTGATCATCGGGGTTCTCCCGGAAAAACATGTCGAATACCATGACGGTATCCTTGTACCCATGGAGAAACAGACAGTTCGCCATGGTAAATTCATAGAAATCCGTCACCATTGCAGGATTGTCATAATCCTCATCCGGTACATACGCCTGAACTTTGATCTCACTCATAACTTCATTATCCTTTCTTCTTCATGCGGGTATACTTTTTCCCGATCTTTGATTTCAGAAACGCAAGAATCTCATCCTTCTGGGAATTCAGCAGTGCAACCGATACCGGAGTATCATCCCCTTCCGGAATAAAGAAGACCTTGAACTGATCCTTTTTGTAATCGCCGTAATCATATGCACGGACTTTCTCAAACGGATAGAACCGGCCCATGACGCCGAACCCGTCTTCACCGATTCCATCCCGGACAAGGAAGAACGCGATCACGCACAGCAGCATCGCCGTAAGCCTTATCCAGTCCAGCGCACTGGTATAAACCAGCGCGGAAAGAATACAGAATACTCCGGCGATCAGAAAGAAGATCCGGGTCATACTCCAGAGCTTGTCCTTGTAAATCAGGTTCCTTGTCTTCGAGTAACCGTAGAACAGCCATACTGCGATGGCTGAAAACATAATTGTCAGAATGATATTACTTAACTGGTCCATAGCTTCGATCCCCCTTAATATCCAAGTTCCTCATTGACCAGGATCACATGGATCCTGCCCTTTTCCCCGCTTCTGCGGGTGGTTACATATTGATTGCAGATGGTTGTGGCGTGATTGCAGTGGGCGCACTCGCCGATTTTGACACACGGGTTGTCCTTTTTCAGACGCACGCAGTTCGCCGGTGCCGTATGGTTTTCCACCCGCTTCTTCGCCGCTTCAAGATCGGGAACGATCTTGTTTACACCGGCAATTACATATACCTTGTCCGGTCCGTAAATCAGTGCCGCAAGGCGGTTCCCGGTTCCATCAACGTTATACAGCATTCCATCCATCGTAATGGCGTTGGTGCTGGTCAGATATACATCCGCAAGCAGACTCTCCCGAAAGATCTTTTTCCGGTCATCGGTATGGAACCGGTCCAGAAACTGATAGTCCGGATTGCCGGTAAGCCATTCGATCACGCCGAGTTCATCCAGCGTCACGCTGCCGCCGGTACCGATCGTACTGTGTTTCGGGATCTCCCGTTTCAGAAACTCAAAAGCCTCCTGTGCGGTTTCCGTTACCGTAACACCAAAATTATGTTCTTCCAGTTTTTTTGCAAGACGGGCAATACGCTGCCGGTTGATCTCCTTGACAGCTTCTTTCATAGACTGCTTGTCTCCTCTTCTTTTTTTAATTATATGATAATCGCCATAGAAAAACGCTTCCGTTTTCACGAAAGCGTCTGTTCCTTACGGTTCTTTTGTGACGATCTCTCCGGTATGCGTCTTCCAGATCGAACCTTCCGGCACATAGCCGCGGACGCAGCTGGTCGGATAGATGTTGGAGTTGCGGCCGATCACGGTTCCCGGGTTCAGAACGGAGTTGCAGCCGACTTCGACATGATCTCCCAGCATGGCACCGAATTTCTTCAGGCCGGTCTCAATATCATCTGCTTCCTGGGAATGAACCTTAACCAGTGTCTTATCACTCTTGACATTGCTGGTAATCGATCCGGCACCCATATGACTGTAATAACCAAGAATCGAATCCCCGACATAGTTGTAATGCGGTACCTGAACATGGTCAAAGAGAATTACGTTCTTCAGCTCTACGGAGTTGCCGACGACACAATCCGCTCCGACTAATGCACTGCCGCGGATGAACGCACAGTGACGGACTTCGGTGTTCGGTCCGATGATGCACGGACTTCCAAGATAGGCTGTCGGGAATACGGTTGCCGTTTTGTGAACCCAGACGTTTTCCTCGCGCTGCTCATATTCTTCTCCAAGGGTGCTTCCGAGTTCGACGATATAATCTTTCAATCCCTTCAGAGCTTCCCATGGATACTCGAACTGTTCCAGATACGGTTTTGCCAGTGTATGTTCGAGATCATACAGTTCAGTGATTTTATACATTTGTAAGAATTCCTTTCTGTTTCTTCCGACAAATATTATAAAACTGCTCATGCATGCAGAAAACAAAAAAATAAGAGATACACCTCATTTTGGTGTACCCCTTATTTATTAAGCCATCGCAGATGCCTGCTTGATGGAGACGGTGTAATCACCGTTTTCTTCCGCATCGACAATCAATGTCCTGCCCATGATATCCGGGTTCTCCAGGATCTTACGGGCAATCAGCGTTTCAATATTGCGCTGGATATGACGCTTCATCGGACGGGCGCCGAAGGTCGGATCGGTACCGTAGAGGATGATGCTGTTCTTGGCGGCGTCGGTAACCTCCAGATGAACATCCTTCTCTTCCAGACGCTTCGCAAGCTGGTTCAGGAACTTGTCCGCAATCAGCTTCATCGTATCGTTGGACAGTGAATTGAATACAATCACTTCATCGATACGGTTGACGAATTCCGGTTTGAAGAAATGCGATACCTCATTGCGGTATTTCTCCTCCCGTACATCCGGATCCGGTTCAAACGCATAATCACTGCCGAGGTTGCTCGTCATGATGATGATCGTATTCTTGAAGTCTACGACCACACCCTTGGAGTCAGTCACACGGCCGTCATCCAGAATCTGAAGCAGAACGTTGAATACATCCGGGTGTGCCTTCTCCACCTCATCCAGAAGAATAATGGAATACGGGTTGCGGCGGATCGCTTCCGTCAGCTGACCGCCCTCATCATAACCGACATATCCCGGAGGCGCTCCGATGAGACGGGATACGCTGAATTTCTCCATGTATTCCGACATATCGATCCGTACGATCTTGGATTCATCGTCGAACAGCTGCTGTGCCAATGCCTTGGCGACTTCAGTCTTACCGACGCCGGTCGGGCCGAGGAACAGGAAGCTTCCAAGCGGACGGTTCTCATCCTGGATCTGTGCCTTGGAACGCATGATGGATTCACTGACGAGTTTGAGTGCTTCATCCTGACCCATAACACGGGCTTTCAGATAATCTTCAAGGTGCAGGATCTTCTGCCGTTCGGTCGACATCAGTCTGGATACCTCGATATGGGTCCAGCGGCTGACGACCTTCGCAATCAGTTCTTCATCGACCGCCTGCTGGATCATCAGATCGCTGCTCTTCATTTTTTCCGCTTCCTGAATCCGTTTTTCCAGACTCGGAATCGTATCATACTGTAGCTTTGCCGCAAGCTCATAATTCGTATCATTCTGTGCCTGCGTCAGCTGGAGCTTTGCCTTCTCGAGATCCTCACGGTCTTTCTTAAGCTGATCGAGCGATTTCTTTTCACTCTGCCACTGATCGTTCAGCTTGGTCTCCTGTTCTTTCAGGTTGGCAAGATCCCGTTCGATCTCATCACGGCGTTCTTTCGTACGTTCATCTTTCTCTTTATCAAGAGACTTCAACTCGATTTCCAGGGTCATGATCTTCCGGTAGATCTCTTCGAGTTCTTCCGGCTTGGAATCGATCTCGACACGCAGTCCGGCACAGGCCTCATCGACCAGGTCGATTGCCTTATCCGGCAGATAACGGTCGGTAATATAACGATTGGAGAGTGTCGCTGCTGCGATGATGGCATCATCCTTGATCTGAACGCCATGATGGCTTTCAAACCGGGACTTCAGTCCGCGAAGAATCGCAATCGTATCTTCAACCGTCGGTTCGGTAACCATGACCTTCTGGAAACGGCGTTCCAGGGCACGGTCTTTTTCAATATACTTACGGTACTCATCAAATGTGGTCGCACCGATGCACTTGAGTTCCCCTCTTGCCAGCATCGGCTTGAGCAGATTTGCCGCATCCATGGAACCTTCGGTCTTTCCGGCTCCGACCAGGTTATGAAGTTCATCGATGAAGAGAATGATCTCTCCGTCTGCCTTCTTTACCTGATCCAGTACGCCTTTGAGACGTTCTTCAAATTCACCGCGGTATTTTGCACCGGCAATCATTGCGCCCATATCCAGTTCAATCAGACGCTTGTTGGAAAGTCCCAGCGGTACATCATTTTCCATGATCCGCCATGCGAGACCCTCTACGATTGCGGTTTTACCAACGCCCGGTTCACCGATCAGAACCGGATTGTTCTTTGTCTTTCTGGAAAGGATCTCGATCACCCGGCGGATCTCTTCATCTCTTCCGATGACCGGATCGATCCTTCCGTCTTTTACATCCTGTACCAGATCATGTCCGTACTTCTGCAGGGCATCAAGCTGGCTTTCATTGGTCTTTCCATCCATTTTGATACCACCCCGGCGGTCTGCTTCCGCCTTTTCGACATCTTTTTCACTGAATCGAAATTCCTTTTTCAGCTGCCGGCATACCTCACTGTTGGTCTCCAGCAGTCCCATTAACAGAACTGCCGTGCTCATGTAAGTATCGCCGGTTTCCTTCATGCGCTTGAGTCCTTTGGAATAGGCCTCAATCACATACCGGTTGATGATCGGCTGGCCGTCCGAATCCGGCACGACCGCAAGCCGGTTCAGATAGCCTTCCACAAAGGCAATCATTTTCTGCTTGTCGCAGTTCAGCCGGCTCCAGATACCGTCCAGTCCGTTGTCATCCAGCATCGCAAGCAACACATGTTCCGGAGCGATCTCCACATGGTTGCATTCCTGTGCTTTTGTCATCGCCGCAAGAATAATCGCCTGCAGCGCTTCTGTCATTTTTTCAATATCCATTAAGAAGTCCTCCTCTTTCCGCTCTGTAGGCAGAAATGAATACCCCTTTTATCACTTGAACGAATTTACAAATCGATCCCAGATATTTTCTTTCCCCGGTTTCCCCTCGAGTTCACGAAGCTCTTCATACAGCTTCTTTTCTTTTGCGGTCAGTTTCTTGTCGATCTTGATCCTTACCGTACACAGTTGATCGCCGGCTTTTCCGCCGCGGCTGTCCGGAACCCCTTCTCCGCGCAGACGGAGCTGGGTGCCTTCCTGCGTACCGGCAGGAATCTTCATCGTTACTTCTCCGTTAATCGTCGGTACATCTACGGTTGTACCGAGCGTCGCATCAACGGCAGTGACCGGAATCTCCAGCAGAATGTTCTTGCCGTCCCGGATGAACTTGTCATGCGGGCGTACCAGGATCTCCAGATAGAGATCGCCGTTCGGGCCGCCGTTTGCGCCTCTTCCGCCCTTGCCGGCAACTCTCAAACGCTGACCGGAATTGATTCCGACCGGAATCTTTACTTCTACGTTCTGCGTCTTGGTCTGATAGCCTCTGCCGGCGCACTGCGGACATACCTTGCGGATCTTCTTGCCGCTGCCGCCGCAGTCCGGACACGGTCTCTGACTCTGCACAACGCCAAGAATCGAGCGCTGCTGCGTGATCACCGTACCGCGGCCTTTGCAGGTCGGACAGGTTTCTACATCCGAAGGAGAAGCTGCGCCGCTGCCATTGCAGGCAGTACAGGTCTCATCCACATTGATGCGGATCGTCTTGGTCGTGCCGAAGCACGCTTCCATAAAGCCGATCTCAAGCCGCTTCAGAATGTCATCCCCGCGCATCGGGCCGGTATTTGCCCGTCCGCGGGAGCTGCTGAAGCCGCCCATATCACCGCCGAAAAACGAGGAGAAGATATCCCCGAGATCATCAAATCCGCCGGTGAACCCTGAGAATCCCTGGCCAAAGCCTGCGCCGTCCATTCCGGCAAAGCCGAACTGATCGTAGGTTGCACGCTTCTGCGGATCACTCAGAACTTCATACGCTTCGTTGATCTCCTTGAATTTGTCCTCCGCATCCGGAGCTTTATTGACATCCGGATGGTACTTCTTCGCCAGTTTCCGGTATGCCTTTTTGATTTCATCCTCCGAGGCACCTTTGGCAATGCCAAGCACCTCGTAGTAATCCCGTTTTTCTGCCATGTTCTATATCCTCCTAGCCGATGCTGGCCGCAAAGGCCTTCAGTCCGTTTCCGCCGGTCACGCGCACCCGCGGCAGAGCCAGCGGATCCATTGCCTGTGTGATCCGGCCGCCTTCTGTCGTAAACGCAAGTTTTGCGCCGCCGTCCCGGACGATCGACTCGGCATTTTCGTTAATATCCCCGAATGGATAGCAGTATACAAATCCGCCGTCGACATAATCAAACGAGCGCTTCGTATCTTCTACGCCTTCCTCATGATTCATGCACATCAGAATTCCGCCGTGGCCCATGCCCGAACATCCGCCGGTATGAGTCAGGAAACCGTGCGACTGCAGTTCCATGCCGTTTTCCCGCATCTCCCAGAGTTCGTACGGCATCTCTGCCGGCTGCCATCCGCAGATGACGAAGTTTGTCGCATGGATGCCGTATTTCATGAATACCGGCATCGCATACTGATGGACGCTCGGATCCGCATCATCGATCGTAATTGCGATGGTGTGGGAAGGAAGCTGTGCACGCTGTTCCATCCAGTACTGCAGTTCCCGCATCGTGCAGGCCGTAAATCCGTTTTCCGAAATATACTGCAGCTGCTCATCGAGTTCATTGACTTCCACATAGTTTCCGTCAATCCGGCTTCCGCCTTCTGCTTCGCTGTAGAAGAAGTGGTACATCAGTACTGGCACTTCCTGAGCCAGCGATACGGATGGTTCTGTTCCTCCTGCCTCTTCCGAGACGACTTCTGAGGCATCGATATAATAGATCGCATTCTGCAGTTTGACGCCGTAGCGGCTGTCGTCCTGCGAAGGCTTTACATAAACCTGCCAGCGGTCCGAACGGTCCAGTTCTGCAATCCGGTTTCCGCGTTCATCCTGAAGATGGTACGCATCTGCCGTTACAATCTCCGCTGCGTATGGGATGAGATGTGTCTCATTCCGGTACCAGCGGTCGCTTGCCGCAAGCGAATCACCGTGAATGTAGAACGGTGAATCTGCGACGGCAACCAGACCCATCTGCTGATCGTCTGCAATATCGAGAATCGCTCCGCCTTCAAAGGTTCCGGACGGAACCAGTCCGTCATCGGTCTCTACATATAAGTTACAGGTTTCCGTTACCACTGCTTTGTGGCCGAAGAAACTGCTGTAATCTTTGTCATCGTTTTCCAGGTTCTCGACAGCGGCAGGGCTGGCAGATGCGTCCGGAGACATCGGGGAACTGTCTTTTTTTGCGGTACATCCTCGGATGAGAACAATCAGAAGAACGATGACTGCCGCGAGAATGCAGATTCCCGGTATGACAACCGGGAACCTGAGCTTTCTGCGTTTTTTAGTTCTTTTCGGTGAAGTCGGCATCGACTACATCATCACCGGCATTGCCGGATGCTGCTCCGGCATCCCCGGCGCCGGCAGCTGAGCCGTTCTGGTACATCTGCTGAGCCATTGCGTTGGCAGCCTGTTCCAGAGCATCGAGTTTGGTCTTCAGGCCGTCCATGTCATTGTCATCGAGTGCCTTCTGCAGTTCGTCACGAAGTTTCTGTACTTCGGCCTTCTGTTCCGGTGTGACATTGGCATTGTCGGTCTTCAGGGTTTCATCAATCTGGTTGATGAAGGATTCTGCCCGGTTGCGGGTCTCGATATCCGCCTTCTTCTTGTCGTCTTCTGCCTTGTGCAGTTCGGCTTCCTTCACCATACGGTCGATCTCATCTTCGGAAAGACCGGAAGAGTTGGTGATCGTAATGGACTGTTCCTTGCCGGTGCCCTTGTCCTTGGCACTGACGTGAACGATGCCGTTTACGTCGATATCGAAGGTGACTTCGATCTGCGGTACACCGCGGCGTGCCGGGGCAATTCCGTCAAGCTGGAAGTTGCCGAGGGTCTTGTTGTCGTTTGCCATCGGACGCTCACCCTGCAGGACGTGAATGTCAACTGCCGGCTGGTTGTCCGCTGCGGTGGAGAAGATCTGCGACTTGGAAGTCGGGATCGTGGTGTTGCGCGGGATGAGGGTTGTCATGACGCCGCCGAGTGTCTCAATACCGAGGGAAAGCGGTGTGACATCAAGCAGGAGAACGTCGTTGACATCACCTGCGATAACGCCGCCCTGAATTGCGGCACCGAGTGCAACGCATTCATCCGGGTTGACGCTCTTGTTCGGTTCCTTGCCGAGTTCTCTGCGGACCGCTTCCTGAACGGCCGGGATACGGGTGGAACCGCCGACAAGCAGGACATTGTCAATGTCGCCGGTGCTGAGCTTTGCGTCCTTGAGTGCCTGACGGACCGGACCCATGGTCTTGTCGACCAGGAACTTGGTCATGTTGTCAAACTGTGCTCTGGTGAGCTTTGTCTCGAGGTTCAGTGCGCCGCTGCCGTCTTTTGCCATGGCAATGAACGGGAGGGAGATCTCAACCTCCAGCATTCCGGAAAGGTCCTTCTTGGCCTTCTCTGCCGCATCCTTCAGACGCTGCAGGGTCATGTTGTCAGCCTTGAGGTCAATTCCGTGTTCCTTCTTGAAGTTGTCGTTGAGCCAGTCGATGATGACGTTGTCGAAATCATCGCCGCCGAGTCTTGTATCGCCTGCTGTGGAGAGCACTTCGAAGGTTCCGTCTGCGATATCGAGAATGGAAACATCGAAGGTTCCGCCGCCCAGGTCATAAACCAGAATCTTCTGTTCCTTTGCGTTGTTCTTGTCCATGCCGAACGCGAGTGCAGAAGCAGTCGGTTCGTTGATGATGCGGACAACATCGAGTCCGGCGATCCGGCCTGCATCCTTGGTTGCCTGACGCTGTGCGTCGTTGAAGTATGCCGGAACGGTAATGACCGCTTTCTCGACCTTCTCACCAAGATAGGCTTCCGCATAGGACTTGATGTAACCGAGGATCATTGCAGAAATCTCCTGCGGTGTATACTGCTTGCCTTCCAGGGTCACCTTCTCATCGGTGCCCATCAGACGCTTGATGGAATAAACCGTATTCTTGTTGGTAATCATCTGACGCTTTGCGGCATCACCGATAATGCGGTCACCATTTTTGAATGCGACAACGGACGGTGTGGTGCGGTTGCCTTCCGGATTTGTGATAACCTTGGCTTCCTTGCCTTCCATGACCGCTGCGCAGCTGTTTGTAGTACCTAAGTCAATACCAATAATCTTGCTCATAATTGATTTCCTCCTATTCGCTTACTTTTACCATTGCCGCCCTAAGCAGACGGTCTTTCAATTTATAGCCTTTCTGGAGCACGGCGACGACCATTCCAGGTTCGACTCCTTCGACCGACTCGGTCATCATTGCCTGCATCCAGTTTGGATCATATTCCTGATCCAGCGCTTCGATTTCCTCTACGCCTTCCTTTTTGAGCGCCGCAGTCAGCTGCTTCAGTACCATTTCGAAGCCCTTGCGGTAGGTTTCATCATTGCTGTCTTCCGCTTTCAGCGCCAGCGCCCGCTCACAGTTGTCTATGACCGGAAGGATCTCAAGTGCGAAACTCTGAATATGGTATTTCATGTTGCTTTCATATTCCTTCGTCAGCCGCTTGCGGGTATTCTCAGTATCCGCATATGCCATCGCATAGGCATTCTTCAGTTTTGCGACCTGCGTTTCCAGTTCCGCGATCTTCTCTTCCGGTGAAGGTTCTTTTACTTCGTTTTCCTTCTGAGGTTCTTCCGCGTTCGGTTCTGCCTCTGCTGCAGAGGGTTCCTCCGTAACAGTTTCTTCCTCAGCCTTCGGTTCGGTTCCTTCCGCCTCTGTTTCAGGAAGTTCTTCCGTTTCCTTTATCGTTTCTTCATTCATGTTCGCCCTCCGCCTGTTTTCCGATACATCTTCTCGATCATCTGTGCTACATAATCCAGCATTCCGACGATCTGTTCATAATTCATTCTGCTTGGTCCGACGACCATCAGCTGGCCGCTTTCGCTGTCATTGACCCGGAAGGTACTGCGTACGATCGCAACATCGTTTACCCAGGTAAGCTCTGCGCCTTTGGTCGTTGTTACAACTGCATGTTCATTGGATCCGAGCCGCCTCCAGACCGTTGAGTCATCGAGCATCATCATCAGCTCCTTGAGCTTGTTGATATCTTCGAACTCCGGCTGGTACAGCATCCGGTCCTTGCCGCTGAAGTACACATTTTCCGAAGCGAACCGTACGAATGCCTGTACAAATGCGGTGAACAGCAGATCATGGCGCTGTACTACCGATGCAAGTTCCGGCCGGATCTCTTCCATCTTGTCCGGAAGCTCTGTGATCGGCACATTGTGCAGATGCTTGTTCAGAATATCCGTACAGGTTTCCAGATCCTTAAGCGGCACCGCTTCCTCGAACCGGAAGTTCTTCGTTTCAGTATGGCCGGTGTTGGTAATCATAACCACCACCGCATTCCGCTCATCGATCGGGAACAGCTTCAGGTGTTCCAGACGCTGGGATGAACTGTCCGGGCCGATCGCACCGGTCGTCATGTTCGTCATTTCCGACAGGATGCGGCAGCTGTGTTCCACCGCCTCAGAGATATTCAGGTTCGAAACCTCGAAGGCGTTCCGGATCGCAACTTCCATCTTTTTATCCACAGAAGCGTTCTTCAGCAGGTTCTCACAGTAGAATTTATAGCCCTGCGTGGACGGGATCCGTCCGGATGACGTATG
This sequence comes from Solobacterium sp., assembly GCA_017512725.1. Lineage (GTDB taxonomy): Bacteria > Bacillota_I > Bacilli_A > Erysipelotrichales > Erysipelotrichaceae > Bulleidia. Next base: position 4,936 of record JAFWEW010000032.1, on the reverse strand, counting down.
TGTCTTTTCCAGATACCCCATCTCCTCAAGGACCTGCATGTCATTTCGGATCGTAGCGGATGAATACGGAAGTTTGTATTTTGTCTGCAGTGTTTTGGACCCAACCGGATCAGCTGTCTTGATATACTCGTCAACGATCGCTTTGAATATCTCGATTCGTCTTGGCGTCAGCATTCCCCGCTCACCTCCTTTTAGCAATCACGCTCTGTGACTGCTAACAGTATAGCCCGTCATTTTAGCACTGTCAATAGGAGTGTGCTAAAAAATAAAAACAGCCGGAAACCGCTTGGTTATGCGGTTTTCAGCTATTTGTCAATCATTCATTCGAAGAAAGTGACAGGCGATTTTTTATCACTCTTCACGCATTTTATAGTAACTGATCCGGCTGATGCCATAAACAGCCTCTTTATACCGCACCAGACGGCCGATCGTTTCCGAGAACTGCTCTTCCTTCAGCGATTCCATGACGACAACCGCATCCGGTTTTAGGAGCCCTTCATCCGAAAGCCGCTGCGCGATCCGCTCATTCTCCTGCCGCCGGTACGGCGGGTCCAGATAGACCAGATCAAACGCGGTGCCCTCTTTGGCCAGCAGCGACAGTACCTTCTCTGCCTTCATCGGATAGATCGTACACTGATCGGTAAGGTTCAGTGTTTCTGCATTTTTCCGGATCACACTTACGGCATTGCGGTCACTGTCCGCAAAGATGGCATGGTCCATTCCGCGGCTGAGTGCCTCAAAGCCGATCGCTCCGCTTCCGGCATAGAGATCCAGTACCACCCCGCCGTCAAAGAATCCGCCAAGGGAGGAAAAGACTGCCTCCCTGACTTTGTCGAGGGTCGGTCTCGTATTGCGGCCGCTGGGGGATTCAATCCTGCGGCTGCGGCAGGTTCCGGCAATGATCCTCATTGGATCAGCCCCTTCCGGTACTGATCAATGACTGCCTGGGCAAGACCGACTGCCGCCATGAACGCCAGCGTGGACGAACCGCCGGACGAGATCATCAGCAGCGGGACGCCGGTCAGCGGGATCATTCCGGTTACCCCGCCGATGTTGAAGAAACAGTGAATCATCAGATAGATGGCAGTACCGACGAGAATGATACGTGCCTGTTCGCTCTGGATCTTCAGGGCATAGCGGAACAGCTGGACGATGATAATCATATAAGGAATAAAGATAATCAGGAACCCCATGATTCCCATCTCCTCGACGACGATCGCAAGAATAAAGTCGGTATTGGCGGCCGGGAACTGCGTATATTTCCGTACGCTGTTGCCATAGCCCAGCCCGAACCAGCCGCCGGTCGCAAAACTGACCAGACCATTTACCAGCTGGAAGCCGGTATCGTACATGTCATAGAACGGGTTGATGGAAGACAGGAAGCGGTTGATCTGATATTGCTTGAGCGGAAGGTTCCGGATCAGCGATTCTCCATACGGGGAGATCAGAAAGATCGCAAACGCCGCCCCTGCTGTCAGGAACAGACGCATTCCATGCTGGAACAGCTGCATCTGCGGGTGCTGGGGAATCAGGGAACAGGCCGCAAAGATCAGAAAGATTACGACCGCACTGCCCATGTCCGACTGCAGGATCAGAACGACGCCGATATAGATGCCGATAAAGATCAGCGGCCGCTTGATCATGTCGGTATTCGTACGGAAGATGCGCCTGACATCGCCGCAGTATGCCGCAACGATCAGGATGACCATGACCTTGGCAAATTCGGAAGGCTGAATGGAGATATCCATTCCGGAGATCGGCAGACGGATCCATGCCCGGGCACCGCCGGCTGCCGGAAAGGCAAGACACGCCAGAAGCAGAAAGATAACGGCAATCGCCCAGGTCGGGAAATGCGAGCTTTTCAGAAAGTCGAGCGTGAACCGGTTGGCAAGGCGCACCATGACGTAATAGCCGCCCGCAATGAAAACGACCTGCTTGATCAGGATCAGGGCCAGACGCAGCGGTTTTCCAACCGTCAGGCCCATGGAAGAACTTGCGATCATCAGAAGGCCATAGAACGCCAGAACGATCACACTGAAAAATACCGCACGGTCCGCATATTTCGGCATCCGCAGGAAAAACCGCCGTTTGACCGGTTTCGTTTCCCTGACAGACTGTTCTTCAGTAAGGTTCATCGCAGTCATCTGAAGATGATTCTAGCACAGCCCGGCGTTTTGGAAGAAGAGCGCATAATGGGAAAAGCGGCGGTTCTTTGTTACAATAGGCAATGGAAATCAGGTGAGAACTATGATGATTAACAACGATACGATCGTAAAAGATACCGATCCTTCGGTGCGCCGGAAAAGCGTTCCGGTACCGCTTCCCCTTTCGGAAGAAGATCAGACGATCCTGCGGGAAATGTACCAGTATGTGCTGGACAGCACCGATGAGGAAAAGGCAAAGGAGCAGAACCTTCGCCCTGCCGTCGGCATTTCTGCCATTCAGATCGGCATCCCGAAACAGCTGACTGCGGTCATTGTCCATGAGATTGACAAGAATGACCAGGAAGTCACCTACTCTTATATGCTTGCCAATCCGCGCATCACGTCCCGCTCGGTTCAGAAAGCCTATCTTGAAAACGGAGAAGGCTGTCTCTCCGTACCGGAAGAACACGAAGGCTATGTCGTACGCAACGCAAGAGTAACCGTAAAAGGCTATGATCTGCTGACCGATCAGGAAGTTACGATCCGGGCCCGCGGGTATTTTGCGATCGTTCTCCAGCATGAACTGGACCATTTCAACGGGGTTCTTTTCTATGATCACATCGACCCGTCCAACCCGAAACCGGAGGTCCCGGGAGCGCTTGTGATCTGAATCCACAGACGGTTTTCAGAGAACTCACACTGCGTCGGAATTATTCCGGCGCTTTTTCTTTTCTTTTAATAGAAAGATGCTATAATGCGTGTGACAAACAAAAGCTTCACCCATGAAACAGAGGTTAATAATATATGAATAAAAAAGCTGCCGGCAGTGAGACCGCGCGGCCTGTACGTCATTCGCGCGTTCAGGCACCGGATTACAGCCAGAATGAAATCAATCATAAAACCGATACGCTGATCTATGCGATGGGCGGTTTAGGCGAGATCGGAAAGAATATGTACTGCATCGAGCATGAAGATGAGATCATCATCATCGACTGCGGTGTACTGTTTCCGGAAGATGAACTCCTGGGCATCGACTATGTCATTCCCGACTACACCTATCTTGCCCGCAACCAGTCCAAGATCAAGGCACTGATCATCACCCACGGACATGAAGACCATATCGGAGGCATTCCGTTTTTTCTGCGTTCCGTGCACCTGAAACAGATCTACGCCCCGCGGTTCGCAAAGGCCCTGATCGAAAAGAAACTGGAAGAACATCACCTTTCCAAAGCCTGCATGATCGTTGAGATCAACGGTGACAGCCGGATCAAGACCGAACACTTCAGCATCGGCTTCTTCGATACCGTGCACTCCATTCCGGATTCCCTTGGCGTGCTCATCAATACACCGAACGGAAGGATCGTGGAAACCGGAGACTTCAAGTTTGATCTGACCCCGGTCGGCACCAACAGCGATTATCAGAAGATGGCTTATATCGGACAGGTAGGGGTTACCCTGCTGCTGTCGGATTCCACCAACTCCAGCGTTCCCGGCTTCTCCGTATCGGAAAAGCAGGTCGCAAACTCGATTATCGAAGCGATCCGCCGCACGCCGGGAAGACTGCTGGTATCCACCTTCGCATCCAACGTCAACCGTCTCAATCAGATCCTGATGGCTGCGGTTGCCTGTGACCGGAAAGTCGCGGTATTCGGGCGTTCGATGGAAAACGTGCTGGAGATCGGTCGGAAGATCGGCGTCATCAAAATCGATGACAGCAGCTTCATCACCGGAAACGATCTGAATACCCTGCCGGCCAACCGCATCTGCATCGTCTGTACCGGATCCCAGGGAGAACCGATGGCTGCCCTTTCCCGGATTGCCAACGGCACCCACCGTTACCTGCATATCATTCCGGGCGATACGGTTCTGTTCTCCTCCAACCCGATTCCGGGAAACGGCGTCAGTGTCAGTGCCGTCATCAACCAACTGACCAGGGTCGGCGCAAATGTCATTACCGACTCCCCGCTTACCAGCTTCCATACCACCGGACACGCACCGAAAGAAGAGCAGAAGCTGATGCTGAATCTGATCAAGCCAAAGTACTTCATGCCCAATCACGGCGAATACAAGATGCTGGTCCAGCATTCTGCCACAGCTCAGGAAACCGGTGTGCCGGAAGAGAACTGCATTATCTGTTCCAACGGAGATATTGTCGTCATGCGGGATGAAACCTGCTTCATCGCAAATGAGCGGATCCAGACCGATGCGATCTACGTCGACGGAAATGATGCGACCGGTCTTTCGACCAGCGTCATCAAAGACCGTCAGATCCTTGCGGATTCCGGTCTTGTCGCAGTCATCGTTACGATCGACAGCCGCTACAACAAGATCCTCTGCCGTCCGAATATCGTCTCCCGCGGATTTGTCTACATCAAGGAATCCCAGACACTGTTAAAGGAAGCGGAACTGGTCGTATACAATGCGCTGAAGAAAAAGATGCAGCAGCGGACGACCTTCGGAGAACTGAAGAACTGCATCCGGTCTGCCCTGGAACCGTTCCTGTTCCAGAAGACCAACCGCAATCCGATCGTCATCCCGGTCATCCTTAACCAGAAAGCAGCGATCGCCGAGATCCAGAGCAAAGCAGCACACGCAAGATCCTGAATCAGTTTCACATGCCGGTCCTTCGGGGCCGGTTTTTATATTTAAAAATTTTCGCTATTTTAAACCAGATAGTAGATTTAGCTGGCTAAATCCTTTCAAACTGCGAACAAATGACTCTTCCTTAACGACGCACGTGTGATTCTACAGTGGTATTTTTTGATGGAACGTATCAGGAGCTCCGCCATTTC